>JBILUC010000111.1:0-11322 GCA_044371205.1 Archangium sp. | reverse complement strand
GTCGAAGCGCCAGTCGTTGAAGAACACCTGCCCGCGCGGCGCGAAGCCTTTGCTGGTGCCGTCAGCGAAGCGAAACGAGAGCGACTCCACACCGAACGTCTTCGGCGCCGGCTGAGGCAGGTCCTTCAGCGCTTCCGCGTTGCCCGCCCAGATGGCCGTCACCGGTCCACAGGCGACGGCGTGGTACGCATTCTCGACCTCGACTTCTTTGGGCGAGAGCTTCGGCGCCTCGGGGACCTTCTCCTTTTCCTTCTTGCAGGCCACCAACGCGAGACAGAGGACGAGCGCGAAACGCATGCGCCCAGTGTTAGCACTCCCAGCCGAGTCAGCCCTGCTCTCCCTGAAACGGCTCAGGGGTTGGTGCGTGCTGTGGTTACGTGACCACCGCCATGGATCGCGAAGCCACCTTCAAGCAGATGGTCAGCCAGTTCCCCGACAGCCCGATGGGCTTCTTCTCGCTCGGGCGGCTCTATGTCGACGAGAAGCGCTGGGCCGAGGCGGCGAAGGCGCTCGAAGAAGCGGTACGGCTCGACCCGAACTACTCCGCCGCGCTGGTGGCGCTGGGTGACGCTTTCGCCGGCCAGGGAAACAAAGACGCCGCGAAGGGCGCGTGGCAGCGAGCGCTCGAGACGCCGCATGGCCGACGCGACATGAGCCTGCAGGCCGACCTCGACCAACGCATCCGCGACATCGACGACTTCTGACCTGCATGACCCCGCTCGAGAACCTCACCGAGTCCCTCAAGGCGTGGCGCAAGACGCGCCATCCCCGGTTCGCGCTGGTGGCCGAGTTCGCCACGAAGCGCGCGCTGCCCGAACCGCGACCCCTCGTCGGCGCTGGCGCGAAGAAGGCCGACACCGAGGCGTGGCTCGAGCTGCTCGACGAGGGCGACGTGCTCGACGTGCCTCGCCTCGTCGAAGCAGTCGGTGGAGCGCGCTCGCAGGTGGCGGCCGAGCGGTTGCTGCTGCTCGCCAAGCTCGATGATCCACGCGTGGTGACCGGGGTGCTCACCTGCCTCGAGGCGCCTCCGTACCGGGCGCGCACCGCGCTGCCATTCTTCCGCGCGTGCGCGAAGGTGCTCGCCGAAGCGAACGACCCGCGCGTGCGTGATGCGCTGCTCGACCTCGCGACCCGCTACAAGAGCATCGTCGACAGCAGCGTGGGTGATGACATCGCGCTGTTGCTGAGGCGCACCGCTGAGTCCATCGACCAGGTGAAGCCCGGGCCGCTCTCTCCCGCGTTGGAGAAGAAGGCCGTCGAGCTCGAGGCGCTCTTCGAGACCGAGCGCGCGCAGTTGAAGCGCACCGCGAAGGCTGAACAGACCAGCCAGCAGAGCGACGATGCGCTGCTCGCCGCGGTGTACGCGTCACCGGATGACGACGGCCCGCGCCTCGTCTTCGCCGACGCCCTCACCGAGCGGGGAGAGGTGCGCGGTGAGTTCATCGCTTTGCAGATTCAACGCGCGCGCGGCACGTCGACGCCGGCCGGGTTGCGGCGCGAGCGCGAGCTCATCGGCCCGACGAAGCACAAGGCCGAATGGGGCTTCCCGCTCACGCAGGGGGGCGACTGTCGCTTCTCCCGTGGCTTTCCGGTCCATCTCGAGCTGCAGCCGAAGACCGCGAAGGCCCTCATCGGCAACCCCGCATTGCGCACCGTGCAGACGCTCGGCGGGTTGAACCGCGGGCTCGCGCAGAAGACGGGCAAGGCGCTGCTCGAACACGAGACGGCGAGACACCTTCAGCACGTGGGCATTCTCCCGCGCGAGCTGCTCGAAAAGCTCGAGGGTGACCTGCTCTGGCCGGGCGTGTCGCTGGGTTTCATCCCCATGCAGCACGAGCTGGCCCGATTTCCGCGCACGACGAAGCTCGAGGTCCACCAGCCGTGGGGCACTCCGCTCGACTCGGAGGCCTTCCAGGGCCAGACGAAGCTGACCTCCCTCGAGGTCATCAACGCCGCGCCCGACCTGTTCGCGCACGTGCCGAACCTCACCCGCCTTCGCCTCGCGCGGCAGTTCTCACCCGAGGAACTCAAGGCTGCGCTCGCCCCGCTGACGAAGCTCACCTCGCTGGAGCTGTGGGGGATGCCTCCGCCCGGCGCCCTGCCCACCACGCTGACCGAGCTCACGTGTCAGAACGACACGCGCGTGCGGGTCGAGCCCCTCGTCGCTTCGCTCCCGAGGCTCCGCGTCCTCAACCTCGGCAACGCGAACGTCGCGGCGAAAGACCTGGCGGCGTTGTTGTCTCAACGCGAAGCGCTCGCGCAGCTGCAGCGACTCGTGCTGGGCACGTATTCCTTCGAAGCGCCCTTCACGCCGCAGGGCCAGCTCCTGGTGCGCGGGCTGTACGAATTTGAGAACGAACTCCTTCGCATCTTGAGCGCGCTCGCCGAGCTCCCGCCTGACGTCGTGCAGCGCGTCGTGTTGCGGCCCGTCCACCGCGACCCGAACTCGTGGCTGGGGCCGGAGCCTGCCGCCGCCATCGTCGAGAAGGTGCGCGCGAGCACGAAGCTGCCCGTCTCGCTCGAGTGGTATTGACCACCGCCTCAGCGGCCCGCGAGCAGCTGGTCGAACTCGCCCGAGTCCATCAGCTTCTTCAAGTCACTCGCGCCGCCGATGAAGGTGCCGTTCACGAAGACGAGCGGGAACGTCGGCCACTGCACCCACATCTTGAGCGCGAGGCGGCGACGCCAACCCGACAGGTAGCTCCCATACTCGAGGTACTTGAACGCCACCTGCTTCGCCTCGAGCAGCCGCTTCGCCTTCTTGCCCGGTTGCAGGCCCGCGACGCCGACCACCACCACCTTGTTCTCGGCGATGGCGCGCGCCACTTCCTGAACGAGGTCGGCGTTGAACTCGCCCTGCGCAGCGGCGACAGCGGGGTGCATCGGAGGTCGTGGAGGAATCATCGTGTCGCTCGTCTATCTGCAGTCACGCGCAGACGCTCGTGCCCCGCGCCGCGCCAACGCTTCTTCATGTTCGCGGGACGAATGACGGCCGGTTGCGTCGTCGGGGTGCGCGCGAGTAGCACCCCGCACATGGTCCTGAACACGAGCCGCGCGAGGGTCGCGTTGATGGCAGCCGTCGCGCTGACGGGGTGCCCCGGGCCGGTGACGGTGGGCGCCATTGGCTACTTCCGTGCGACCCCCCTCGACATCGTGCCCGGCGATTCCGTGCAGCTCTCCTGGTCGGCGAGCAACGCCGCCGCGTGCAGCCTCACGCCTGACGTGGGCGAGGTCGCGGTGGAATCGGCGACCCTGGTGAAGCCGATGGTCACCACCACGTACGAGCTGACGTGCAACGGCGCGAAGGCCCGCGTGCTCATCAACGTGCGCCCCAACGTGAGCATCACCTCGTTCACCGCCACGCCCTCGAGCGTGTACCCCGACGCGCCGGTGACTCTCGCGTGGGAGACCGTGTCGGCCCAGAGTTGCTCCATCGCGCCGGGCGTGGGTGCAGTCGAAGACGTCACGGGCAGCACCACCCTCGTCGTCGCGCAGACCACCACCTACACGCTCACCTGCAAGGGCGTGGGCCCCAACGCGACGGCGACCACCACCGTCACCGTGATGCCAGCCACCACCATCACCGAGCCCACCAACGTCGTGGTGACGCCGCGAGACGGCATGCTCACCGTGAGCTGGGAACAGGCGTTCGGCAGCGGCGTCATCTCCTTCGCCGAAGTCGCGGGCATCACCAGCGCCAACATCGACACGCTCGCCGGCCGCGTGGTGTTTCGCCGCGTGGTGAGCCCCTTCACCATCGCCGGGCTCGTCAACGGCAAGACGTATTTCCTGCGGGTGTCGGCCGTGTCGGGCGCGCTCGAGAGCTCGCTCGCGCCCGAGGTGAGCGGCGTTCCCCTCGCGGGGGGCAACGCCGTCGACCCCTACTTCAGCGAGCAATGGCACCTCGACAGCTCGTCGAATCAAGACGTGAACGTGCTGCCGGTGTGGGCGGCCGGGGTGAAGGGCGAGGGCGTGAAGGCGGTGGTGGTCGATGAGGGCGTCGACCTCGGCCACGAGGACCTTCGGCAGAACGTCGCGACGGGCCAGAGCTACGACTACGTCGGCAACGCGCCGTTGTCGTACGCCGAGCACGGCACCTGCGTGGCCGGCCTCCTCGCCGCGCGCGACCTGAACGGTCTGGGTGTGCGCGGAGTGGCGCCACGTGTGAGCCTGCGCAGCTTCAACCTGCTGCAGGACCTGACCTCGTTGAACGAGTTCGACGCGATGACGCGCGGGAAAGACGTGGTGGCGGTGAGCAACAACTCGTGGGGCGACGCGTACGACCAGACGGGCCTGCTCAGCTTCGCCGACCCGATGTGGCTCAACGGCGTGCGGCAGGGCGCCACCACCGGGCGCGGCGGCAAGGGCGTCGTGTACTTCTGGGCGTCGGGCAACGGTGCCGACCCGGCCGGGGGGCCGGTCGACGACTCGAACTTCGACGGGCAGGCCGCGAGCCGCTACGTCATCGCGGTGGGCGGGGTGGGCAACGATGGCAAGGCCGTGAGCTACGCCGAGGGTGGCGCCAACGTGCTCATCGTCGCGCCGACCGAGGGCGATGACCTCGTCGCGCTCACCACCACCGACATCACCGGCGCTGCTGGCTACAACCCGGGCAACGACGCGAGCGAGCACCCGAACGCCAACTACTCTTCCACGATGAGCGGCACCTCGGGCTCGACGCCGGTGGCGGCGGGCGTGGGCGCGCTGGTGCTGCAGGTGCGGCCTGAGCTGGGCTACCGCGACGTGCGCCGCGTGCTCGCGCTCTCGGCGCGCAAGGTCGACCCGGTGAACGCCGGCTGGGCTGACAACGCGGCCGGTCTGCACGTGCACCACAAGTTCGGCTTCGGCGTGGTCGACGCCAACGCGGCGGTCGCGCTCGCGCGCACCATTCCCCTCGTCGGTCCCGAGCTCGCCTTCGCCTCGCCGCTCGCCTCACCGAACCTCGCCATCCCCGACAACAACGCGACGGGCGTCTCGTCGAGCATCACGGTGAGCAACTCGGGCATCGGTCACATCGAGAGCATCGAGGTCGAGGTGACCGTCAACCCGCACCCGCGCACGGGCGACCTGGAGTTGGTGCTCAGCAAGAACGGCACGGTGTCCGACATCCTCCACCCGTCGCACTCGTGCCTCGACCCCGACACCAACACCAGCCAGTGCAGCGACATCGACGGCTTCGTCTTCCTGTCGGTGCGTCACCTCGATGAGGCGGCCGACGGCACGTGGACGCTTTCCGTGCGCGACCGCCGCGCGAACAACACCGGCACCTTCGCGTCGTGGAAGCTGCGCATCTTCGGGAGGCAATGAGCCATGCAGACCCTTCTTCTCTTGTCGGTGCTGGCCCAGACCCCGGTCGTCGCGCCTGCCGTGAAGTCGGTGGGCGCGGTGTCGACGCCGCGCACGTTCAGCGACGGGCAGCGCAGCTACAAGCTGTACGAGAGCCTCTCCCTCGTCGCCGAGCCGTCACCCGGCGACGCGGTCGCGGCGAAGGTGAAGGCCCTCGACCCTCGCGCGACCGTGGTGCTCGAGAAGGCGACCATGCGTGTGTGGAAGGTGACGTCGCCCGCCGCGTTGCGCGCCGCGGTGCCCTCGCTTCGCCCGGCGTTCCACGACGTCGCGAGCGGTGCGGGCCGGTTCCGCGTCCCCGTGGCGCTGGTGTGCGATGGCGTGCGCGAGGCTGCGTCGTGGGAGCAGGTGCTCGAGCGAAGCGGGGCGAGGTGCCTGCCCGATTTCTGGTACCCGCCGACGTTGCGTTGAGAGTGGAGTATTCTTTTGTCGCTGTTCCACCCCACCGGAGAATCCCATGCTGGCTCTCGCTCTCATCTCGCACCTGCTCGCGGCTGGCCCGACGCAGCTCACCATCGACGTGAAGCCTGAGGGCGTGGCGGTGATGCTCGACGGCAAGCCGGCGGGGAAGAGCGGCGACAAGCCCATCGTGAAGAAGGTGAAGCCGGGCAAACACGTGGTGCGGCTCTCGCACAAGGGCGACGCGCACGAAGAAGAGGTGTTGGTGAAGAGCGGCGAGAGCAAGACGTACGCGTGGGCCTTCGAGGGCAGCGCGCCGAGCGCTGCACCGACCGACGCCGTCCCCTCGGAGTAACTCGCGTGAAGCTGGTCGCCGTCGCCGACACGCACGGAGAGCACTGCCGCCTCACCATCCCCGACGGGGACGTGTTTCTTCATGCGGGAGACCTCACCGAGCGCGGCACCCTCGAGCAGCTCGCCGACGTCGCGGAGTGGATGCGCGCGTTGCCCCATCGCCACAAGCTCGTCATCGCCGGCAACCACGACTTCGCGTTCGAGCGGAAGCCGAAGGAAGCGCGCGCGCTGTTTCACGGCCTCACCTACCTCGAAGACGAAGAGGTGACGCTCGATGGCGTGCGCTTCTACGGCAGCCCGTGGCAGCCCTGGTTTCACAGCTGGGCGTTCAACGTGCGGCGCGGGCCGGCCATCGACGCGGTGTGGCGGAAGATTCCTGCGGGCGTCGACGTGCTCATCACCCATGGGCCGCCGATGGGCCTGGGCGACAAAGTGTGGGACGGCGAGCGCGTGGGCTGTGAAGATCTGCTGCGGCACCTGCCGCGCGTCGGCGCGAAGGCGCACTTCTTCGGGCACATTCACGAAGACCGCGGCGAGTGGCAGCACGGCGTGACGCGGGTCGTGAACTGCACGACGAGCGAGGGTGAGCTGCCGGCGACCGTCGTCGAACTCTGAGCCCGGTCACCTCAGGCAGGTTGGAGTGCCCGCTCGTCTCTCGGAGTCACCAGAACGTTGTCCACGGCCACATGAGCCGAGGTCGAAAGCGGGCACTACTTCGACAACGCCTCGGCGACCTCTGCGCTCTCGTTGATGGTGCGCTGGCTGAAGGCGCTCTTGTCTCCGAAATACCCGAACGCCCGCAGCGCGCGCGGGTCATCGCCCACCGCGTCGACGCGCGTGAGGTTGAAGCGCGGGTTGGCGACGAAGCGGTCCTCGTGCGCGCTCACGTCGAACGGCCGCTCCTTGTTTGCGTTGCGCAGTGAGCGGCTCGCGGTGTGGCAGCTGCCACAGTCCATCGTCTTCGGGTTCGAGCGGGCGGGGTGCTCGATGCGCAGCGCCGCCGTCACCGCGCGATCGAACGTGCGCTGGTCGGTGAGCCGGAACTCCGACTCGCTGAGCAACGCCGGGAACGGGTCGCCTATGGCTTCAGGCTGCAGCTCGCCAGAGCGGAAGTCGTCGTTGCCGAATTCCTGCACGCCCTGCTCGAGCGCCGAGTTGAGCCGCGGAATCGGGTTGGCCACCAACTGCCCGTTCTCGACGTTGAGCGCACCGAAGCGCCACGCGACGTCGTGCTGCACGAGGCGCATGAACGCGACGCGCTTCAAGTTCTGCTGCCCGCACAACCGCAGCACGAGCGCGAACAGCTTCGTGGCGTACGCGCCGCCGAGCCCCTGCCGCTTCATCACCGGGTGCACGTCGAGCGGCTTGCCATCGGTCTCGCTGCCGGCGAGCGCCTTCAGCTCGGCCAGCGTCGCGCGCACGTCGACGAAGTCAGCGCCGTTGAGCTCGTAGAAGAGGTGAATCGCGCCGTCTTCGGTCGAGCTCTGCAGCATCGAGTCGACGACCACCGGCTGCGCGACGAGCCGCAGTTGCTGGAGACACCCACCCATCGCTGAGGCCGGGAAGCACGGGTCGACGCGAATCGAGACCACGCGGAAGGTGCCAAAGAGCATGTCCGGGTCGAGCCCCGACACCAGGCCCGGCAGCGCGTCGTAGAGCCCCCGCGGCAACAGCGGCCCGCGGCTGCCGCGTGCATCGAAGCCGAGCATCGGGTTCACCTGCCCCGCAGTCGGGAGCGGCACGAGCCACGACACGTCGTTCAAGTCGAGCCCGCCATCGGTGAAGCTGGCGCCTGCATCGACGCCTCCATCCGCGTCAGGACGCACCGGCGCGCCGCACGCCACCCACCACAGAGACCCGAGAAGAAGCACCGCTCGCATGGGGGGCCGGTGAGCAAGGGTCGGTCCACCCGCAAGCAGTTGATGCAGCGAAGGGTTTCACACGAGCGCTCTCAGAATTCTGTCGCTGCGCCCGCGAATTCCACCGACCATCACCGCATGGCGAAGCGCTGGGCCCCGATGCTGGTCGCGCTGCTCGTGGCCGCGAACGGGCTCACGGCCGGCGCTTCCCTCGACGATTGGATGCACCACGCCCTCGTGCATGGCGAACTCGCGAAACGCGCCTGGTGGGACCTCTTCAACTTCGCCGACGGTCGCCCCGAGACGATGTCCGACCTCATCTCACGCGGGCCGTTCCCCTGGTTCACGCTGCCTGAGCTCAAGCTGCGCTTCTTTCGGCCTTTGAGCTCGGCGCTGCTGCAGCTCGACACGCTCGTCTTCAAGGACGCGCTGTGGCTCGCGCACGTGCATTCCACGCTCTGGTACCTCGGGCTCGTCGCGCTCTGTCGCGCGCTGTACCGCCGCCTCGTGCCCGCGGTGGCCCTGCTCGCGGCAGTGCTCTTCGCGCTCGATGACTCGCACACCATGCCGGTGGTGTGGCTCGCCAACCGCAACTCGCTCATCTCGGTGGCGTTCGCGTGGCTCGGCCTCTGGGCGCACCTGCGCTGGAGAGAGGACGCGTGGAAGCCCGGCGCGCCGCTCTCGTGGCTGGCGTACGTGACGGCGTTGCTCGCCGGAGAGACGGGCATCGCGGCGATGGCCTACGTGGTGGCGTACGAGCTCATCGGTCGCCGCGACTCGGTCCGCGCCCGCGCGCTCGCGCTGGTGCCGGCGGTGAGCGTCGTGGTGGCCTTCACGCTGCTCTACAAGGCGCTCGGCATGGGCGCGTCGGGCTCGGCGACGTACATCGACCCCGGGTCCGAGCCGCTCGTCTTCCTCGCCAACGCGCCCACGCGCTTCCTCGCCAACCTCGGCGGGCAGAGCACCGGCTTCGTCGCCGACCTCTGGCTGTTCCTCCCCCAGTTCCGCCCGCACCTCATCGCGCTGGGCGTCATCGCGCTCGGCGTGTGGCCGGTTGCGTGGAAGCGCTGGGCGCCGCGGGAAGAGGGCGCGCGCCGCACGCTGTCGTGGCTCGGGCTGGGGGCCGCGTTGTCCATCATCCCTCCGCTCGCCACGTTCCCCGCGACGCGGCTCATGATTGCACCATCGCTCGGCCTCATGGCCGTGGTGGGCACGCTGCTGACTGCGGCGTGGAAAGACGCCGGCGTTCGTCGCGGGCTGGGCGTCTTCTGGCTCGGCTTCGCCTTCGTGGTGCAGCCGCTGGTGACCTGGTTCACCATGCCGGGCACCTTCCGCTTCATCGCCGAGCAGACTACCGCCGCCGTGCTCGCCGCCGACGTGAAGGAGGGGGAACGCACCATCATCGTCACCACCAGCGACTTCGCGCCCGCCATCTACGGCGTGCCGTTGTTGCTCGAAGTGAAGCGGCCCGTTCCCCGCTCGTGGCAGGTGTGGTCGATGGCGCCGCTCGCGCATCGGCTCACGCGGCTGTCGGAGCGCGAGTTCACGCTCACCGCGCTGGGCGGCCAGATGACGCAGTCGATCTTCGAGCAGAACTTTCGCGAGTCGACCACGCGGCCGCTCGCGGTGGGCGATTCTGCGCAACTCGAAGGCCAGGTGATTCGAGTCACCGCGGTGGAAGGCGGCGCGCCCACGTCGATTCACATCGCGCTGCTGCTTCCACCCGAGGCCTTCCACTTCGTGAAGTGGACCGAGCGCGGCCTGCTCGAGACGATGATCCTGCCGAACGTGGGCGAGACGCTGGACATCCCGCGCGTCGATACGTTGTTCGAGCGGGACCTGCTCGGTCGCCGCTAGGAAATCAGCAGCAGCCGCGGTCGGCCGTCGTGTGGGGGCGCGCGGTGAATGCACGGCAGCTCCACGGCGCCCGGCCAGGCGGTGGCCACCCGCCAGAGGTGGCCGGTACCGAACGAGAACGGCGTCGCGCCCGGCTTCATCGCGAAGTGGAGGTCGAAGCTCTGCTCGACGAGGAAGTCTGCGAAGCCCTCTGCTCTCCCATGCAGCGCGCGCAACGCCTCGCGCACATGCGGGTCATCGACGAGCCGCGACGCGTCTTCGTTCTCGAGCCCCTCGCTGCACGCGCCCGCGTAGGTGCACAGAAACGTGTCGGCCTCGATGGGCGCGCGGTCGACGTGAAAGGAATGCACGTCGACCGACACCGGCAGCCCGCGCGTGTCGGGTGGGTAGTGGGTGATGACGTTGAGCTGCGGCTCGCGCCCGAGCTCCGTCAGGCGTCGAAGGTCTTCGCGCAGCACCGCGACCGCGCGCGCATCGACGGCGCGGAGCTCCTCCAGCAGCTCCGCATCGACCTCCAGCACGCCCCCTTCGTCATCGGCGCGTGGGGCCAGCCGTGCGGCGATGGCTGCGAAGTCACCTTCCAGCGTGCGCGAGCAGCACCACGCGTTCACCTCACGCGTGAAGGGTGTGAGGAGCCCGTGGAACGAGCTGACGACGCGGTGCCGCTTCATCTCGTCAGAACTGAATCGACCCGCCGGCCTGCTTCTCGACCTCGAGCACCACTTCGATGCGCTTCTTCTCGGGGTCGACGTTGGTGATGGGCACCACTTCGATTTTCACGCCCTGCTTCGCGGCGCGGTCTTTCAAGCGGTCGATGTCGCGCTTGAGGGCGGAGCGCGAGAACACCGTACCCGGCTTCACCTCGAGCCCCTTGAGCACTGCCTTCTCTTCGCCCAGCGGGTGCCCCTTGAGTGTGAGCTTGCCGAGCGTGAAGACGTCACCTTCCTTGATGGTGAAGGTGAGCTCGAGGGTGTCGGGCGCCTTGCCCGGGGCAACCGCCGACTTGACGCTCACCGAGACCATGCCGCGGTCGAAGTACACGTTGGTGAGCTGCAACGTGTCGAGGCTCGCCTCGCTCTCGAGGTACGGCCCGTTGAGCGTCGCGCGCAACACCTTGCGCAACTCGGTCTCAGGCACGCGCTTGCTGCCGACGAAGCGAATGCTGCCCAGCGTGGTGCGGGGCCCCTCTTCGACCACGAAGACGACGTCGGCCTTGTTCGCCTCGGGTGCAGCGACGCGCGGCGTGATGCGGACCCGGGAATAGCCGCGCTCGAGGTACAGCTCCGACATCGTCTGGGTGAGCTTCTTCAGTGTGTACGGGCTCGTGTACGCGGTGCGCAACGCGAGGTCGCGCAGCACGTCGACGCCGACGGTCTTCACACCTTCGAACGAAATCTTCCCCACCAGCGGGAACTCGCTGACGAAGTAGGTGAGCACCACGCCGCCCGAGGGGAGCGGCTGCAGAATGGCCTTTGCGTCTCGCACGGTGCCGGTCAAGACGAGCTCC
>JBILUC010000180.1:0-3094 GCA_044371205.1 Archangium sp. | reverse complement strand
ACGCCCGAGCGGAGGACGCATGAGCAGCTCGCGCGACCGCCCGTCGTGTTGAAAGATTGATCCCTCCGGCGCCGCTTGCGCTATTGCAAACCCATGGCGGCGAAGAAGCAGAGCGTGTCGAAGAAGAAGACGGCCCCGAAGAAGAAGGTCGTCGCGAAGAAGAGCAGCGCGAAGAAGTCGGCCCCCGCAAAGAGCGGCAAGAAGGCCACCGCCTCGCGCGCCGCGAAGGGCAAGAAGCCCCTCAAGCGCGTCGTTCGCAAGAGCAGGCGCCCCGCCCCCAAGCGCAAGGCCCCGGCCCGCGCGAAGGTGACGAAGGCCCCGAAGGCCGTCGCCGCGGCCGCGCCTGAAGCGCTCAAGATGGCGAAGGTCATCGCCTCGGTCGCGCTCGACAAGAAGGCCGAAGACATTCTCATCATCGACACGCGCGTTCGCTCGTCGTCGGTGGGGTACGACTACGTGGTGCTCGCCAGCGCCGAGTCTGATCGCCAGCTCACCGCAATTCACGAGGGCGTCGAGCAGCTCTTGAAGCCGCAGGGCACCTTCGCCGCCGCCGTCGAGGCCTCGCCCGACTGGGTGTGCGTCACGTACGACGTGGGCGTGGTCGCTCACTTCTTCACGCCCGACAAGCGCGAGATGATGGACCTCGAGGGCCTCTGGAAAGACGCCCCCCGCGTCGCGCCGTAACCGACGTCTCCGGTCACTTCATGAAGCTCACCTTTCTCTCGGTCGGCAAAGACCGGTCGGGGCTCTTTGCGCCCGGCGTGAACGAGTACGTCCAACGGCTCGGCCACACCGCGAAGGTGACGGTGCACGAATTGCCCGAGAGCAAGCACGGAGGTCAGCGCGCGAAAGACGAAGAGGGCGCGGCGCTGCTGGCGAAGCTGGGCCCCAAAGACGCGCTGGTCGCGCTCGATGAACGCGGCAAGGCGCTCGGCTCGGTCGAGTTCGCGAAGTGGCTCGGCCGTCAGCAGGACACTGGTCGCGACGTCGCCTTCGTCATCGGCGGCGACGAAGGCTTGTCTGACGAGGTGCGCGGCAGGGCCGCTCTGGTGTTGAGTCTGTCGGCGATGACGCTGCCGCACCGACTCGCCCGGCTGGTGCTGGTGGAACAGGTCTACCGGGCCTTCTCGATTCTGCGCGGCGAGCCGTACCACAAGGCGTGAAGCACGATGGCGACCGGTCGACGCACAACCCGATGGCTCAGCGCGCGCAGGACGGCGTATCTTCCCGACGCTCCGTCCATGCCGCTGCACATCGCCGTCCTTCAGGATCGCTTCCGCGCCTCCGTTCTGGGGTTCGCCATCGGCGATGCGCTGGGCTTTCCGCTGCGGGGCCTGCCCGCGCCGGCGCTGATGCGGCAGCAGCCCATGGGTGACGACTTCGCCGCGCGCCCCCGCGGTGGTTTCCCGCGGGGCCAGTTCAGCGACGACACGCAGATGATGATGGCCGTCGCCGACGCGGTGGTGCGCGAGAAGCGCATCGACGGTCGCACCGCGGCGCAGCACCTCTCGTGGCTGTGGCAGGAAGGCACCGTGCTGCAGCCGCCCCCCTCGGCGACGCAGGCGGCGAACGCGCTGCTCGCCGGCACCCCGTGGATGAGTGCGGGCGCGCCGATGGGCGTCACCGACCCGTCGAGCCTCTCTCGCGGCGTCGTGCTCGCGCTCTCGAGCGAGACCATGCCGACCCGCCTCGCGCACGACGCGCAGGTGCTGACGGTGATGACCCACAAAGACCCGCTGTGCGCCGCCGGTGTCTCGGCGTTCGCGCGCGCGGTGCAGCTCGGCCTCTCGGGCGAGGCGATGTCGGCCGAAGACTTCTGCGCCCACGTCAGCCAGGCCGCCGCCCCCCACAGCCGCGAGCTCGCCGACGAGCTCTTCTATCTGCCGCGCGCCCTCGAATGGGAGGCAGACCGCGCGTTGCTCGCCCTTCGCCGCGTCGGGGTGCCGCCCTCGCAGTACGACTTCGAGCTGGGCGTACCTGCGCACGTCACGCCGGTGCTGCTCACGGGGCTCTACTGCTTCTTGAAGGCGCCGACCGATTTCCGCGCGGCGATGCAGTTGGTGCTCAAAGCAGGCGGTGAAGTCGACGTCGCCTCGGGCATCTGCGCGGCGGTGGCGGGGGCGCACCTCGGCACCGAGGCCATTCCCGCGCGGCTGCGCAAGAACGTGATGTACGCCGAGTCGCTGACCGAGGTGGCCGACCGGCTGTTCGACGTGAAGCTCTCGCGGGTGCCGGTGGTGACGTCGGCGTACGCGACGCTCAAGCGCTGACGTTGGGAGGTTGGAATGGCCTGGGGTCGCATTCGGCTGCAAGACCAGTTCGCCCTCGTCTTCAGTTACGTCGACCCGCAGGCAGGCCCGTCGGCGAAGGGCGCTCCGATGCGTGGGGGCGAGCCGTCGCGCGACGACGCCGAAGACGCGGTGCGCCGCCCGAGCCTCACGGTGCGCCTCGGCCCCGGGTTGCGCCCGGTGCCGCTCGCTGCAGACGAAGTGCAGAGACTCGCCCTGCCCGCCGAGCCGGAGTGGTTGGCGTTCTTCAAACCCAAACCGATGGCGTGGGACCGCGACCCGTTCTTCGCCGGCCGGTTTCACCCCGAGTACCCGAGCGACCTCGAGGTGCTCTTCTTTCTGCCCGCGTCGAAGCAGGTCGAGCAGATGTGGGTGCAGCTCGACCGCGTGGCGTCAGAGGGCGTGTACGAGGGCACGTTGCTCAACACGTCGCACTTCGAGCCGACGCTGACGCAGGGCGCGCGCGTCACGGTGCGCGGCGCGAAGGGCGCGAAGGGCCCGCTGTGGGTGTCTCCCTCGATGCAGGCCAACGCCGCAGGGTGGACGTCGGTGTGTCAGTCGTGCGGCTTCGACGCGTTGTTCGAGCCGGTGCAGGCGCTCGTCGCGCGAACGTTCCCCGACGCGCCGCCCGGCGCCGAGATGCTGAACTTCACGACGCGCTGCCCGATGTGCAACGAGACGATGCTCGTCGGGAAGCGCGAGACCGGCGCGCCAACGCCTGAGCCCGAGCCCGAGGTCGTCGCGGCGCCTGCGAAGAAGAACACCGTGCTCGTGGTGGTCGCCGTCACCGCAGCGGCGCTCGGAGC
>JBILUC010000179.1:0-3095 GCA_044371205.1 Archangium sp. | reverse complement strand
GAGAATCGACTGCGGCGCGAGCGGCGCCTGATGGTCTGCCGCCGGGGCGAGCTGCTCTGCGCGGTGCGCGACCGACTGCTGACGGCCCGGCTTGCGGCGGGTCACCCATGGCGATCTGCTTTCCCTGTCGCATCACCACCAAGTCCGTCGGGCCAGGAATGGCGAGCGGTCGAAAGCCGACCTCATCTGGTGCGGGGGCTCCGTCCATCAGCTGCACCAACACCAGCGACGGATGGAAATGGAGCGCTCGAACCGCCACGACCTTGTCGCCGATGGCGGCCGGCTGACCTCCCACCCGCCATTGCAGGTCGGGTCGAAGTGCCCTGGCTGAGCAACGCGGCAGGCCGAAGAAGAAGGCGATGTTGCCGTGCAGGACCTCGCATCGTCGCGTGTCCCTCGAGTTGGCAACGCACTGCTGGAGCAGGCGAAGCATCTCTTCCTGCCTCGGGCTGTCCTCGGCCACGCGCTCAAAGGCGCTCCCGGGGACGGAGAACCGCGCGAAGAAGAGCAGCAACCACACCTCTGCATCGCGCTTTCTCGTCTCCAGCCGCTCAGCCGCGAGCGCAATGCGCGCGAGCTGTGCTTCTGAAAACGCGAGACAGTGAACGTGGCGGAGAAGGATGCCGTCGGCCTCTGCGTCGTCTTGCGTGGCTCGTTCGATAGAGAGAGGACAAACAAACCGCCAGAATCGGGAGGGTGGTGGGCGAGCCGGTGGAGCGCTTTTGCGCCAGGGGGCTGGTTTGGGGGCTGATGAGGGCCGGCGGATGGGCGCATTCACGAGTTCGGGCGGACGTGTGCCCGCGCAGGCATGCGCGAGGGGGCAAGGAGGGGCACAGTCAGTACGGCAGGTGGAGCTGTGGCGGCGACTGGGCAGAGGCCCGGGGCGTTTCAGAAGCCGCAGCTCCTCGAGCTTCCTCTCTTCGGTACGGGCGGCGGCCACCACTCGTCCATCGGCGGGTACCTCGAAGCCGAAGACCTGGTGTTCGTGCTCGACGTGAACGCCAGCTACCAGCCCTGGCTGGTCTCGACGGCGCGGCTCTTCGAAGCGATGGACACGGTGGACAGCGCGACCGGCGAGAAGCGCGGGTTGATCAAGCTCGAGCGCTGACGAAGGCAACCGGTTTGCTCACGTGTGCAAGGTGCTTCACGCGGCACCTTGCCAGTCGCGCGAAATCACGGAGCAGGTGGACGGCCGCACGATTGCACACGACGTCCGCCATGAAGCCATCCGGCCCGATGCTGTTCGTCGTCCTCACCGTCCTCGCCTGTGGTCGCACTGACCTGCTGGTCGACCCCGAGGCCCCGGGCGAAACGGACGCCCAGGGGGAGGCCCCGTCGAAGGAAAGTGCCAACGGGCCGTGCGCCGGCGCAGATGAGGAACTGCTCCGACGCTGGAACCTCGCGGTCGACTCGGTCGGCCCCCTCGAGCGCGACTTTCACTGGGTGAGCGTGAACCAGTTCCCGCACCCGACGTGGCGGCTCGGCGACGCCATCGCCTACGACGCCTTCGCAGACGTGCTGGTGGCGTTCTGGGGTGAGCCCTCGAATGTCGATTTCGTCTCTTCCTGCCAGCTCTTCGACACGTCGTATGCATCGGGCCCGACGGTCGCCCGGCACTGCTTCGCGCAGCTGCGACCGCTCACCCGGCAACTCGGCACATTCCGACTGGTCTCGGTCGACCGGCAGCAGGCCCTCGAGCGTGCCTGCACGGTCATTCAAGCGCCCGCAGGCCCTGCCGAGGGGCTGCGCTGTCCGTGATCGTGAGGCGGGCTTCGGCCTGCGAGAGTGGAGGCGCTTGATGCTGCGCCGGCCGCCACAGGGGCCGCAGAGCACGTCGGAGCCGAAGGTGCACTGGTGAAGCTGGGCCCAGTCGAGGCGGGGCCGCTTCGGTTTTGCAGGAGCTGAAGCCCGCTTCGGCAGTGCCGCGTTGGGCGTGGGCGGTGGCTGCTGCACGATTTTCGTGCGACTTTGCGCGGTAGCCGCGTCTCTCAGCAGCGAACTCAGAAAACAGGCTGCGGTCACCAACGTGTTCGTCGAGAGCTTCGCCAGCGTGCCCTGCCCGTAAAGTCTTTCGGAAGTGCCCGCCGACCGGCAGTCCCGAGGCCCGCTCACCTCAGAAGGAAGGGCCACGTCCGGCTCGAGCACGCGCGCAGATGCTGGCGACCAGCGCCTCGACTTCTTCACCGACCAGATCGCGAGCTCTTCGGCTTCCTTTCGCCACTTTTGGGCGAACGTCGCGCGCTGGCTCGAATAGCGAGACTCCGAACCTACGGGCTATTGGCGAGCCTATGAGACTTCTCATAGACTTCGCGCCCATGCAGACCATCGCGATCTCGATCGACGAAGCCTCGTTGGCAGCCATCGACCGGCTGCGAACCCGAGGCCGGGGCATCAAGACCAGCAGGTCGGAGCTCATTCGGCAGGCCGTTCAACGCTACGTGGCCGAGTTCGAGCGCCTTCATCAGGAGAATCGCGAGTTGGGGATTCTCAAGAGACACCACAAGAAACTGAACGCGCAGGCCCGCGCTGCCCTCGACGAACAGGCCGAGCCGTGATCCGCGGAGAGGTGTATCGGTCCAGGGAGAAGGAGCCGCTGCGCGGCAACAAGCCTGGCTACTACGTGGTGATTTCACGCAACTTCGTCGCGACGTCGGACCTGGTCTCGACGGTGATTTGCGCGCCGGTCTACAGCGAGTACCTGGGCCTCGAGACCGAAGTGGCGATCGACGAGAGCGATGGGGTTGAGCACCCATCGGCGGTTCGCTGCGACTTCTTGATGCTGATGTCGAAAGACCGGCTGCAACACCTCACGGGGAGACTGAGCACCGCGCGAATGAAGACTCTGGACCTCGCTCTTCGAGTCGCCCTCGCCCTCTGAGCCCAACCTCATGGCGCTGGCGTTGCCCTCCTTCGTCCGCTTCGTGGGAGGTCTCTCGTGACGGCACTGCTGGGTGAGTTCCGAGTCGCGGGTGCAGTCCTCGCCCCTATCGCGCAAAAGAGAGGACAAACAAACCGCCAGAATCGGGAGGGTGGTGGGCGAGCCGGTGGAGCGCTTTTGCGCCAGGGGGCTGGTTTGGGGGCTGATGAGGGCCGGC
>JBILUC010000063.1:0-37307 GCA_044371205.1 Archangium sp. | reverse complement strand
GATGAAGGCAGTCATGAAAGTCATTGGGCGCGGTGCGGAATGAGTCAGCCGGCGGAGAGCTCGGTGACGTCGGGTACTACGTCCCGCGCTGACTGAGCTCGCTCACTCGACGCGAGATGGGGATGAAGAGCGTGAGGCTCAAGCCGAAGAGCAGGTGCGCCACCCAGCTCCACAGGGGCGGCACGTTCTCGGCCCACAGGTTCACCTGGTGAACCGACAGCATCACCGTCGGCACCAGGAGCCGGGTGTCGAGCACCTGGCTGATCAACCCCACCGTCAGCCCGGAAAAGACGACGTTGAAGTACGTCGGTGAGAGTCGATTCACGATGACGCCGAACGCCAGCGACCACACCGCGCTCACCATCTGGTGCAGGACGAGGCCGATGGCGAAGGCGCTCCACACGAAGGTCCCCTCGACCGCGCTCGGGCCCACCACCATCGAGCCGATGACCTGCACCGGGAAGAACCACGGCTGACCAAAGATTGCGGAGAACACGATGATGAGCGAGAGCGCCATCACCACACCTGCGAGCTGGCCTGCGACGAGCGCAGCGACGAGGTCCTCCTTCAGCTCACCGGTGGGAGACGGCGCAGCGAAGAACGGGGGGTGGTCTCGGCTCGTGGTCGACATGCTCGAGGTCGTTTGCATGCACTGCACCACCCGCGCCCGCGCTGACCTCTTCGAGTACCGAAGGTCTCCGCTTCAATTCGATGGGTCAGGCGCATCATTCTGATGGGTGTCGGCCAACGCCGGGTCGTGAGGTGAGTGGATCGTTCGGTGCAGCCAATGAGTTCACATGCACCAGCGCGAATGGGGCTACACGCGAGTCAGGAGGTTGCCGTGACCACTGCTTCCAGGGTCTCCGGGCCGTCGGCCAACGCCGCCATCTGGAAACGTCGTCAGCAACGCCTCCAGGCGCGGCGCTTTGCGGCTCATCAGCGAGACCTCGCCGCCGAGAGCCGCGCATCGGCTGCCGAGGTGCGCGCCCTCGCCTCGCGCATTCGCGCAGACGCTGCGCTCGTTCGCGATGCCGGCGCCCGCACCCGCGACGACGCCGCGCGCGTGCGTGACTCCGCCGCGCGCGTGCGAGACCAGGCCGCGGTGGCACGCGATGGCGCCACGCGCACCCGCGACGAGGCCGTGCGCCGACGGCTGCTCATCACCGAGTTCAACCGCGAGTCGATGAACGAGCTGCTCGAGCTCGACCGCCAGGCCTCGGCGCAGGCCCACGAGGCCGCGGCGCGAGACCGCGAAGCCGCCGAGCTCGACCGCACCGCCGCCGAGAAAGACCGCGACGCCGCCGAGCGCGATCGCACCGCCGCCAGCCGCGACCGCGAGGCCGCCGAGAAGGACCACGAGGCGTCCGAGAAAGACCGCTTCGCGTCCGAAGCCGACCGCGCCGCGGCCGAGTCCGATCGCACCGAGAGCGAAGAAGAGCTCGAGGTCGCGGAAAACCTTCTCACCCGCAGCGACCAGCTCGCCACCATGGGTCGCCTGGCCTCGAGCGTCGCGCACGAGCTCTCGAACCCGCTCGCCGCCCTGCTCAGCACCCTTTCGGTGATCGAGCGCGAGCTCGACGGTGTCACGAAGGTGCTACCGCTGCTCGACGACGCGCGCCTCGCGGCCGACCGCATGTGCGCCGTGGTGTCGGAGATGAAGGTCTGGATTCGCGATGGCAGCGACAAGCCCACGATGCAACCCATCGACCTGAAGGTGGTCATCGACGAGGCCGTGCGCCTGACCCGCACCGCCGTCGAGCCTGCGGCGAAGCTGCTGCTCGACCTCGCGCCGATGCCGCCGGTGCTGGGCGTCGCGACCCGGCTGGGTCAGGTGTTGACCAACCTCCTGCTCAACGCCGCGCGCGCCACCACGGGCGGCCCCGACCAGAACGAGATTCGCATCACCACCCGCTTCGCGAGCGACAAGGTGAACGTGCTGGTGAGCGACACCGGCGCTGGCATCGAGCCTGACGTGCTGCCGCACATCTTCGACCCGTTCTTCAGCACCCACGAAGGGAGCGGGGGCATGGGCCTGGGCCTGGCGATGTGCGAGCGCATCGTGCACGACCACGGCGGCGCCCTCACCGTCGAGACGCAGCTCGGCAAGGGCACCACCTTTCACCTCGAGCTGCCTGCGGCGAAGCCGGCCTCGGCGCCGCGCACCAGCCCCGTCTTCACGCGCGCGAAGGTGTTGCTCATCGACGACGACGTGGCGTTCTGTCGCAGCCTCACGCGCCTGCTCAGCGCGCGCTGCGACGTGTCGGTGGCGAGCAACGGCCTCGTCGGGCTCGCCGAGCTCCGCAAGCCCATCACGTGGGACCTCATTCTCTGCGACGTGATGATGCCCGAGATGAACGGGCTTACCCTGTACGAGGAACTGCGCCGCTTCTCACCGAAGGTGGCGGCACAGCTGGTCTTCATCTCGGGCGGCGCCACCACCGAGCCGACGCGAAAGTTCCTCGCCAGCCTGCCCAACGTGCAGCTGCAGAAGCCCTTCGACGCCGAGCTGCTCTTCCGCATGCTCGACGAGCGGGTGTTGCCGTCGTGAGCGGGTGGTCAGAGACGAACGCCCAGCGCGCGAAAGCGGCGCAACACGTCGCGCTCGAGTGACTTCTCGTACACGCGGGTGCGCTCGGCGTTCTTGAGATGATCGAAGGGGTTGCGCGGCACGGCGCGGTCGTCGTCGTCGCAGTTCTCGAACACCGCTTCCTCTGCCGACTCGAGGTCCATGCGAATGCGTTTCTGCACGATGCGCTTCTCGGTCGCGGTGAGCACCGGCCAGAACTGGCTGAGCAACGTCCACCCGAACTGGCTGTGAAACGACTCGTCGCGGGTGAGCGCGGTGACCACGCCCTTCGCGAGCGGGTCTTCGGTCACGTCGCGCGTCGCGGCGAGCAGCGCGGTGCTGAGCGTCTCTCCGATGCAGAGGCTCCCGGTGAGCGTCTCGACCGCGCGCACCCGCAGCGACTCGTGTTGATCAGACCGCACCCACTTCGGCTCACCGGGGATGAAGTCGGTGCCGCCGAGCGCCTTCACCAGCCGACGCGCCAACTCGACGTGCCGCGCCTCGTCGCGCACCACGCGCACCGCCGCGGTGAGGGTGTCGAACGCGCAGCCCAGCTCGGTCAGCTCGAACAGGAACTCGGTGAAGCCCACCTGTGCGAGCGGTACTCGTCGAGCGTGCGCAGTTCCCACGAGCCGCGCGCCCACTCGAGCGTGCCTGCGTCGTACGCCGACGCATCGAAGGCTTCGAAGGCGTCGAGCCGCACCTCTGGCGGCAGCCCTTCGTCGAAGAAGCGGCGTTGGTTGATGGCGAGCCCGTCGTCGCGAGAGCTCAGGTTCAAGCCGGGGGTGACCTCGACCTGCTTCTTCTTCGCCATGCGCGAAGCGTCTCACATCACATCGTGCAGTGCCGCCGCAGGAAGGCCTCGAGGTCTTCGGCGATGCGCGGCACCGGGTCGAGCAGCGCGCGGGCCTCGTTCATCAGCGTCAGGTCGGCGCCTTCACCGTCCCAGCGCTCGAGCGCGGCGACCAGCGCGCTCAGGGGGCGCGGCTCAGGCCCGAGGAGCGACGCCAGCGAAGGGCTGGGCGTCAACGGCGCGTCGGGGTTGAGGCCGAAGGGCGTGAGCTCGGCGGTGACGCCTTCGAGCGTGGCGGCGTTCAACTGCGCGAGGGCCTCGCCGATGCTGACGCGGCGGTGGGGGCGCGGAGGAGCGACCGGAAGAACTGCACGCACCGGCGGCGGCGCAGTGGTTCCGGGCTCGGGCTGCGTCACCGCGGTCTCGCTCTTCGCGAGTGAGCGGGCCATGCGCGCCTTCACGCTGGCGACCTTCTCCTTGCCTTTCGGTGCGGGCTTCTTCGGCGTGGGCTTCTTCGACGCCGCCTTCTTCGGCGCCGGTTTCTTCGCCGTCACCTTCGACTTCGACTTCGACGTCGACTTCTTCGACTTCGACTTCGGAGGAGGGGTCTTTTTCCGGGTGGCCACGGTGAGCGAACTAGCAACGGCTCCGTGGGTTGTCGCGCGACATCTGGCATGAGGGGCTCATGAGTTCTCCCGTCGAACGCCTCGCGACTGCCCTCCTCGTTCAGCACCCGGGCAGCCAGGTGCTCGCGCGCAACGAGGCGGCGACCTTCGTGAACGTCGCCGGTGATGGGCAGTTGATCATCCTCTTCGAGGCCACGAAGCACCCGCTGCGCCTCGCGCAGGAACTCAGTCGCGCCGAAGACGCCATCACCCGCGGGGTGGTGGTGCAGGTAGTGTTGATCAACGAGTCGAGCTTCGACCTCAACCACCTGCTCACCGCGCAGGTGCCCGAGGCGCTGCTTTCGAAAATCAACCTCCACTTCTGGAACTGGGTGCCCGGCCGCGCGCCGATTCCGCGCAAGACGCTGGTGGTGAAGGGCCCGTTGATGAAGGCGGCGGACCTGGCGAACTCCAACGAGCCGCTCTCGCTCGAGCAGGCGATGGCCGCCAGCGAGTCGGAACAGCAGGTGCGCGACGCCTTCATCGACGAGGTGACGCGGCGCAAGCCGGTGGTGACGTGGGCCATCGGCGCGGTGTGCGTGGCCTTCTTCGGGCTGCAATGGCTGTGGGGCGCGGGTGAGCCGATGGCCCCCGCGACGGCGATGGGCGGGCTGGTGCCGACGAAGGTGCTGGCGGGCGATTGGTGGCGGCTCTTCTCGGTGATGGTGCTGCACGGCCACATTCCGCACCTGGTGCTCAACATGTTGGCGCTCTTCAGCTTCGGCACCTTCTTCGAGCGCCTCATCGGCAATGGGCGCTACCTCGCGCTGTACGTGCTGAGCGGGCTCGGCGGCTCGTTGCTCTCGCTGACGCGCTTCGACCAGACCATCGGCGTCGGCGCGTCGGGCGGCATCTGGGGCCTGATGGTGGGCGGCGCGGTGCTGGTGACGTGGCCGCGCGGCATCTTGCCGAAGTCGCTCGCCTTCTCGATGCGTCAGCGCGCGTGGACGCCGGTGGTCATCAACGTCCTCTATTCGCTGCAGCCGGGCATCGACATGCGCGCGCACCTCGGCGGTGGGCTCGTCGGTGGCCTGCTCGCAGTGCTGCTGACGCTCGGTGCGCCGAAGCTCAAGCCGGTGAAGCGCTCGTGGCCGACCGACGTGTTGGCGGCGGTGGTGGCGCTGCTGCTCGTCGGCTCGGTGGGCATCGCGCTGACCACAGGCAAGCCGTGGACGCTCAACGGCCCATGGACGCTCGAGCGCCGCACCCTCGAAGGCGAGAAGGTGAGCGTGCTCGTGCCCGACCGCTTTCCCCTCACGCACGAGGCGGGGAGCAACCTCTGGAGCTACGGCGACATCAACGTCGAGGGCGCGCAATTGCTGGTGGTGGTGACGCCTGAGCTGGCGCCCGACGAAGACCCCGAGGTCAGCGCGCAGGAGATGCTCGACGCACAACAGAAACAGGAAGGCTTCACCTTCAAGGTCGAGCCGAAGCGCGTGAAGTTGCCCTCGGGGCGCGAGGCCATCTTCAGCGAGGTCGAGCCGCTCGATGTGAAAGACGCGCGCTTCTTGCGGCAGTGGTGGCTGCTCGTGGGGCGGCAGTGGGTGATGGTCGCCGGCAACGTGCGTGACGAGATTCCCGCCGAGCAGCGCCTGCAGCTCGAAGGCATCGCCGACTCGGTGCAACGCGAACCGACCATGACGGGCGCACCATGACCGCCTCGCGACCCTGTGCCAGCTGTGGAGAGACCACGGGCTTCCTCGTGCAGGAGGCCTTGATTCCCAACTACGAGTACTCGAACTCTGCCGAGCCGCTGACCCTCACCGTCGCCAACCTCGACGAGCAGAACCCCGGCCTGCTCTCGAGTACCGAGCGGGTCTCGGTGAAGCTCTCAGCGCGCGCCTGCGGCGGGTGTGGGCGCGTGGAGCTCTTCGCGAAGGACCTTGCGGTGCTCGAGCGCTTCGCCGCGGCGAACGCAGGCGACGTGCGGAAGCTCTGCGCGGGCGTTCAGCGGTTCCCCGCAGTTCTCGAAGGCGCTCATCACGCCGCGGTGCGCGCCGCGACCACCTTCTCTTCGAGCGCCGCCACCCGAGCCGCCAGGGGATGCGTGGCAGGAAAAGTGTGCTCGACCCACTTTTCCTGCCCCGGGTCGTAACGCCACGGCAGCCCGGTGAGCAGCGTGCGCCAGCCTGCTTCAGCGCGCTCGACCATCTGTTCGGCTTCGCGCACCACGGCCTCGAGCGCCTTCGCGTCATTCGCCGGCGCGACGAGGAAGCTGTCGTACACCGGGGTGAACGCGATGACGTCGAGCGGCCGCGACTCATCGGCCATCCAGTCGAGCGCGTCCCATTCCAGCAGCAGCCGCGAGGCAGCGAACCCGTCGGTCCAGTCGGGGAACCACGCCCCGTCACGCTCGGGAATCGAGCCCGCGCTCGCCGCGAAGAGGTTGAGCAGCGCCACGTCCTTCAGCTCGGTCGCCAGCCCGCCCGTCGCGTCCATCGTCGAGAGCGGCTGCATCTTGCGCCCCAGGTCGTAGACGAGCTCAATCTCGAGCCCGCGCGCGAAGGGCCACCGCTGCGGGTCTTGAATGAGAATCGACTCGGGCGACGCACCGTTGCGGAGCGCCAGTTCCCGCATGCGCGCCTGCGTGCGCTCGGTGTGCCCCGGGGGCCGCAGCACCGGCATCAACGTCGCGCGCGGCCCTGCCTCGTCGAACTTCGTGCTCTGCGTCGTCGACCACGACGCGGCGTCGAACGGCTTCTTCGCCGCGAGCTCGTCGCGGTGCGCGCCTGAGAACTGCAGCGCCGTCAGCGCCGCGCGCCAGGCCTGGTTGAGCGGCTGCTCCTTCACGCCGCGCCGCACCCAGGTGCGAATCAGGTCACGGTCTTCGGTCTTCAGCGCGAGCTCCACGGCCGCCGCCATCACCGGGCCCTGCAGCGGGGCCAGCGCGTGCGCCGCTTCCAGCGTGGCGAGCGTCTCGCGGGCGTCACCGTCTTCGCTCACGTTCTTCGCCAGGGTCAGCGCCTTCAGGAGCGCCGCCGCAGCGCCCGCGCGCTCAAGTTGATGGGTTCGCACCCGCTCGCTCCACACGCGCAGCTCGGGGCCGGGCATCGCGCGCACCAGCGCCTCGAGGTCGACGTCGCCCGAGAGCGTCACCGAGCGCCCGTCGGCGAACAACACCATCGGCTGCTCGAGCGGGAAGACGAGGCCCCCGTCGCGCTTCAGGGCCGCGAGCACTTCGTCAGGCGACCACTCGAGAAACTGGCGCTCGGCGTCATCGAACGTCTCGAGAAACGCGAGCACCTCGTGCGGGGGAAAGAGCGCCTCGTCGAGCACCGGGAAGGAGGGGTGGCCTTCGCGCTCGACGCACTCCACGAGCGCGGCGGCGAGGTCGCCCGTGAGGCTGACCTCGGCGGCCTCGTCGCGGTTCTCGATGAGGCTGAGCATCGCGGTGCCACGCATCTGCGGCACCACCACCGAGGTGCCCTCGAGCCAGGTGGCGTTCACGAAGGGCCCGACCACCGCCGTGCGCGCAGCTGGAAAGACGGCGCCTTCCATCGCGTCGCGGAAGTCGACGAGCACGCCCCGCCCCGCCAACTTCATCATGCGCCGACGCAGGTCCTCCGAGGTCTCGGGGAAACCCGGCCGCCAATGCGCCCCGTCCCAGCGCAGCGGCGTCAGCGAGAACCAGTGCGCGCCGGTGAAGCGCGCCTCGGCCTCGTTCACCATCGCCTCGAGCGCAGCGGGGCGCTCGGCGTCGGCGACGACCAGGCAGTCGAGCGTGGGCACCATCACCACCGCGCGTTCCCGCGGGAACGGGAGCTGCACGAACAGCTCGAGGCGCAGCAGCCGCGCGGGCGCGCGACCATCGCTCGACTCGCACGCCACCACGCCCGCCGCGCGCGTCACCCACGAGAACGGCAGCGCCGCGAGCTCGGCGTCGGCCGCCCTGAGCAGCCCTGCCTGCAGCTCATGGTCGGCGATGCCCTCGGCGTTGAGCGCGTCGGTGACGGGCAAGAGCGCGCCATCGGGGCGCGTGGGGTCTTCGAGCACCACCATCACGTCGAGGTCGGTCAGCTCGAGCAGCTGCTCGTGCGCTACCCGCGCGAGCGCCACGCCTTTGACGGACGCGTCGAGCCCGAGAATCACCGAGCTGCGGTGCACGTAGTGGCGTGCCACCGTCTTCGCCTCGTCGCCCGGTCGTTCCTGCGGTGGGGGGCGCGTCTCTTCCTTCGGCGGCGTCGAGTCGTCGGCGTGCTGCGCCCGACGGCCCACCCACATCAGGACCAGCCCCACCACGAAGACGACGACGAGAAGCTCCATGAATCAGTTCGGCGCGGCCGCGGGCATCGGCGGCGGTCCGTCGGTCGGCGCGGGCGGAGGCGGGGGGCCGACCGGCGGCGGCAGCGGCTGCGCGCGCTCATATGCATCGCGAGAGCCGAACAGGATGCCGATGCCCGCCTGGAAGATGAAGCCGCCAACCCCGGCAGACGTCAACGCGTTCCCGCCGCCCGACACCGCGCCCGTCGAGAGGAAGGGCACGAGCACCGAGACCTCCGGGAGAATGCGAATCGGCCCCGCCTTGATGGCGAAGCCAATCGAGCCGCCCGCAGAGAGCAGGTTGAGCGCGACGCTGCCGCTGGTGGTGCCGGTCGACACCCCACCAAAGTACAGCTGGTCGTAGAGGCGCGGGCCGAACACCAGCTCGTGCCCCGCAAAGTCGATGCCGATGAGCACCGGGAGCTGGAACGCCACGTTGCCGAGGAAGGCGCTCCCGAGGGTGAGCCCGAAGAAGCCCACCATGGGGTTGAGCGAGAGGTTGACGCCGCTGTCCATCGTGGGCGAGCGCAGCAACGCGAACTTGCCCTCGAGGGTGAGGCCGTTGAAGCCGAGCCGCGCGCCGAGCTCGACGTGGTCACTCGCGCCGAAGCGCACGCCGCCTTCCACCATCGGGTAGCCGGTGCCCGGGCCGCTGCCGCCCGGGCTCGAGGTGGTGGCGGGAACGATGATGCCGCCGCCCTCGCCTGCGACCCAGCCCTGCACGGCGCCCTTGTTGAGGGTGCGCGCGAGGCCCATCGTCGAAGTCGAAGCGCAGCCGGTGGCCAACAGCGCGAGGAGTGCGAGGTGGTGGAGTCTGCTCATGGGACGGCAGATTGACGTGCGACGCGCGCCACTTCAATCAAGGCCTTCGCTTGAGGTGCTTCACCACCACCGCGCCCGTCGGCGCGTCGACGCCGAGCCGCTCGAACGTGCTCGCGAGGCGACGCGGGTCTGAGAGCGACGCGAGAATCCCCTCCAGGGCGTCGACGCGCACGGCCACCGGGCCCACCCACGCGTAGCCGTACGCCGCCTCGTCGCGCCCGCCCATCACCTCGTGACCCACGACGGCGCGGTGCGGCACTCCTGCGGGGCGTACGTCGTCTTCGAAGACCGAGGTCAGCATCGCGCGGCGCTCGAAGGCTGCCGGCGTCGCGGCGCCCTCGATGACGAAGTAGCGCGACCCCTGCCGCACGCCGAGCGCGTCGAGCTTGCGGTGCGAGTCTGCGTCGAGCAGGCGCACCTGCTCCAGCACCCCCGCGTCGGTGCGCACGAGGCCCAGCCCGCGCGCGAAGGTGAACGCGAGAGCGCGCAGCGGGGGAGGTCTGTCGTCGGCCGTCAACACGTCGGCCGGGAAGCCGCCCATCGCTTCACTCACCACGTCGCGGGCGCACGCCGAGAGGCGACGCTCGAGCCGCGCGCGCTCACCGCCATTCCAGTCCGCGGCATCGAGCAGCGCCACGCCCGGGGTGAGGCGGTCGGCGCCGCGCACCAGCCTGCCCAGCACCTCGCCGTCGAACGAGATGCGCCCCAGGTCGTCGACATGGAGCCGGCCGTCCCGCGCTGCCGCACCATCGCGTCTCGAGCGTTGGTGAACAGCCGACGCACCAGGCCTCACGCCGGGTCGTTCGTCGGCTGCACCAGCCGCCTCGGGCATCACGCTCACCCTCGCGACGTTCTCCGACGCGCCCGAACTCGCGGTGCGTTCATCAACCGGCGTCTCGGTGCGCCCCGACGCTGCGGCGTGCGACCCGGACGACCCGCCGATGGTTCCCGACGACGCCTGAGCCGGTGAAGCGGCAGCGCGTGGAGCTGCCGACGACTCTTGCTGCCTCGCGGAAGCTGGAGGGGCTTTCTGGAGGTTCGACTCCAGCGGCGCGGTGCGCGCGTCGACCACGCGCTGTACAAACTCCCCCGCGTCCGAGTCGGGCGCGACGAGGCGCGAGAGCTGCGCGAAGGGCCCGCTCGCCGCGGCCACCGGCGCCCGACGCCATCGCGCCGCTTGCGCCGCCTTGTGCACGAAGCGCTCGACCAACCGCTGGTGGAGCGCGTCGCCGAGCGCGTCTTCGATGGCGCGCGTCTTCTGCTGCCACTGGGTCGCGTCGTTCACCCACGCCGCGCGGTGCGAGATGTACGTCCACGTGCGGATGGCCTCGAGGCGCGCGGTGAGCGTGTGGAGGTCGCCCTTCAGGTCATCGAGCGGCGCCACCTGCTTCTGCAGCCAGTCTTCCCGCAGCCGCCCGTGGCCCCCGGTGAGCTGCAGGAAGACGTCTTTCACGATGCGCACGTGCTCGCCCAGCAACCCCTTGCGAAAATCGGGGATGCGACAGACGTCCCACAGCAGCTCGACGCGCTGGGTCGTGGTGGCGAGCGCGGCCACCTCGACGTCGTGCGAGAGCGCCTTCAACGCGTCGAAGTCGTCGGCGCGCTCGACGCGGGTGAAGAGCTCTGATTCCGGAGCCGCCGCGAGCGAGTCGAGCAGCGCGAGGGGGCTTCCGAAGTCGAGCTCGACGCTGCGCCAGATGAGCCGCTGCACGGCGGGGAAGCGGTGGCCCTCGATGGCCGAGACGACGCGCGGCTCGAGCGCCGCGATGGAAGAGAGGGTGCCGAATTCCCCGTCGCGCACGTGGCGACCGGCGCGCCCGGCGATTTGGCCGAGCTCGTCGACGGTGAGCGCGCGCTGCTCGAAGCCGTCGAACTTCGAGAGCCCCGCGAAGGCGACGCGCTCGAGGTCGAGGTTGAGGCCCATGCCGATGGCGTCGGTGGCGACGAGGTACTGCACCTCTCCGGCTTGAAACATCGCCACCTGGGCGTTGCGCGTGCGCGGAGAGAGACCGCCGAGCACCACGGCGACGCCCCCGCGCAGCTCCCGCAGCGACTGGGCGAGCTCGTAGACGCGCTCGGTCGAGAAGGCGACCACCGCCGAGCGGGGAGGCAGGCTCTTGAGCGACTTCGTACCGAAGCTCTTGAGTTGAGAGAGGCGCTCGCTGCGGCGAAAGGTGACGTCGGGCAACAGCGCGCGGAGCGCAGGGCGCATCGACTCGGCGCCGAGGAACCAGGTCTCGCGTCGGCCGCGCGCGTGCAGCAGCCGGTCCGAGAAGACGTGCCCGCGCTCGCGGTGCGCGCAGAGCTGAATCTCGTCGATGGCGAGGAAATCGACGGGCTGGTCGACCGGCATCGCCTCGACGGTGCAGACCCAATACGCCGGGTGGGCAGGCACGCGCTTCTCTTCACCGGTGACGAGCGCGACGCGTGCTTCGCCGACGCGGGCGGTGACGCGGTCGTAGACCTCGCGCGCCAACAGCCGCAGGGGGAAGCCCATCATGCCGCTCTCGTGCTCGAGCATCCGCTCGATGGCGCGCCAGGTCTTGCCCGTATTCGTCGGGCCGAGCTCAGCGACGAGAAGTGGGGGCGAGTCCATGACGACGGCGGGCTGATAACACCCCGCCCGGTCGCGCGCGGGTGGAGACGCTCATGGCAGGCGGGTCACGAACGTGGGTCGGCGGGCCTCACGCGGCGTGCGGTTCTTGATTCGCAGCCGTGTGTTCACCGACGACGAGTATCGACTGCAGTAAGAAGAGCGCCCGCTCCGCCGGGGGCCGCTGGAAGGCTGAGAGACACTCCGCGTGCGGGTCGCTTCGCCAGGCGACTCTTCAGGAGCTCATCGAGCCGCGACGCGCTCGATGCGTGGGACGACCTGCCAGCCCGCAGCGACGGCCCCCGACGTGGCTCGCAAGACCGCGACGTCACCTGCCCAGTGCGCCAGCGGTTGCACCGCATCGAGGCACCAGCCATCGGCAAAGGCCGCGCCGCTGAGCAACGGGCCCAGTTCAGCGGGATTCGCCGCCCATCAAGAAGAGCTCATCATTCTCGTCGTGGAGCTTCTGAAGGACCTCGTCGAAGAGCGGGTCTTCGTCGCGAGGTGAAACGACGGCTTCGCGGAGCCGTTGATCATTCGCCTTCAGCCACGCCCAGAAACTGTTCTTGCTCATGTCAGAGAAGCATCCCAAAGCGTTCGAGGCTGGCCCCTCACGCAGCGCCAGGACGCGGGTTGTTCAAGGCGCGAAGACACCGAAGAGGCCGCTTCGGCGCAACCCCGGAAGCGCTCAGTCTGATTCGGGCACTCGGGGCAACGAGAGCGGCAGCTTCGCGAGCAGCCGCCCGGCGACGTCGGCCACCGATTCGCCCCCGAGAATTGCGAGCGGCGACAGGTTCGCCGTCAACGACGCAGCGAAGTGCTGATGCCCGAGCGTTTTCAAGGTCGAGACCAGCTCGGGGTGCAGCGCAGCCATCTGTTCCTTGAACGCTGCGGCCTGCGCCTCGAGCTGCTGCCGCTCGACCGCCACGCGCCGCTCGAACGCCGCCGACTGCGCGCTCGACGTCACGCTCAACGCCTCGGCCTCGGCCCTCGCCTTCCCCAGCGCCTCGAGCCGGGTGGCCTCTGCTTTCGCCTCCACCTTCGTCACCGAGAGCGCGCGCCGGGCCAGCTCGACCTCCACCTCGGCCACCAGCGTCTCGCGCTGCGCCGCTGAAACCGCCCGCGCCACCTGCTCGCGCGTCTCCTCGGTCTGCAGCCGCAGGTGTTCCCGCTTGCGCGCCACCTCGGCGGTGATGGCCGTGCGCTGCGCGTCGGTGAGCAACGTCTCGACCGCTTCATCGAGGATGCTCACGTCGAGCACCTCGACGTCGTACACGAGCAGCCCGTTCTCCTCGAACTCTCGACCGGTGCGCTTGTCGCCGCGTTTCTCGCCCAGCACGGCGGTGCGAAGAATTTCCGCCGACGCCGCGTGAAAGCGCTCGATGGGCACCTGGCGCACGGCCGCGCGCACGATGCTCCCGAGGTGGTCGCACAAGAGGCCCACGTAGTTCGGCACCGAGAACCAGCGCGCGTCGTCGACGCCCTCGCGACGCACGAAGGACACGCGGTAGCTCACCTTCACCTCGAGCTCGACGTGGTCGGCGGTGCGCACCTGCACACGGTCGCTCACCTTGTTGCCTTCCACTCGCAGGAAGCACGTCGAGAGCAACACGTCGGTCGACTTCGGAGTGCCCGTCGACAGCTCGAGCGTCTCGAGCGACTCATCGAAGGCCAGCACGCGCACCGCGGGGCCGCGCACCACCTCGCGCGTCTGCGTGCCCGTCACCAGCACCGCTTCACCGGGGGGCACGTTCACCGTCGGAGCGCGTGAGGCGTCGAGCTTCGGCAACTTCCACCGCTTCGAAGTCTCGGGGTCGATGACGCGGCTCACGCGCTCGACCTGCGTCGGGTCGGGGAGCAGCGCCGCCGGGCCCTCGACCGTCTTCACCGCGCCGGTTTGCAAATCACGCAGGTACACCGCTTCTTTCGCGGCGAGCTGCACGGCGAGCACTTCGCCCAGCACCTCCATCGCCTCGGAAGGGAAGAAGTAGCCCTCGCGCGCCGAGACGAAGAGCTCCTGCCCCGCCTCATAGCGACCGGTCGGCACCGCTTCGCCTTCCTGCGCCTCGAAGCCCTGCAGCACGCGCACGTGCAGCCCGCGGTCCCGCTTGAGCGGCCAGGCGGCGAACACGCGCGTGGCGTTCTTCACGACGAACTCTTCCGCCGCCTCGGGGAAGACGACGGCCGGCCCGCGCTCGTAGCGACGACGGCCTTTGGGCCCGCGCAGCACGCAGTACTGCCCGTCGAGCAGCGTGACGGCGTTGCGTACGTACGAGCTCTTCTCGTCGGCGAGCACCTCGAGCCCGGTGCGCGGAATGAAGAAGCTCACCTCGCTGCCCTTGATGATGCGCTCGGTGCCGATGGAGCCACTCTTCTCTCCCTCGACGGCGTCGTACACGCGCAGCCGCAGGTACTGGTCTTCAGACAGCTCGTGGCCGGCGACCACGCGCGCCTTCTGCCCGGGCCAGAGCGGAAACGTCGCGGGCCCCGGCACCACCACGCGGCGACCGACGAGCAACTCGACGGCAGAGTTGTTGCCCTTCACCGGGCGCACGCTCACGTCTTTGACCGGATTCTCGAGCACCACGTACTGCGCGCTCGAGGCGGTGACGAAGGGCTGCACGCCGCTGCCGTCTTCGGTGCGCACCGGCAGAAAGCGCTCGTGCTTCAGCTCGACCAGCCGCTCGGTGTTCGAGAGCGAGATCTTGGTCGGGCCGACGTACAGCACGATGTCGCCCTTGGTGAGGTCCTGCACGTAGGCGTACTCGTTCGACGCCACGAGGATGTCGCGCTCTCTGCTGTCCCGGTCGGCCATGCGTCGGTCCAGAGCGAGCCGCGTGCCACGGGCAAAGCCGCGCAATCAAGCTGCCGCGTGCGCCTCGGCACGGAGCGAGTGGGCCAAACTGGCGCTCCAGTTCAGGGCAGTCGTGTCGCCCAGAAGAAGTTCAGCCCGAGCCCGGTCGCGCGCTCCTCGTCGCTCGCTGCTCGAGGAAGTCCGTGACACGGCGATGACGAGCAGCGAGAGAAGGTGCCACCTGATGTCGACGTCGACGACTGCCGAGGCCAGCGCCCTCACCAAACCCCTGCTGCGCGGCGTGTCGCACCAGGTGTCCTTCTTCATCGCGCTCGCCGCCGGGCTGTGGCTCATCTCGCGGGCCGGGGGCACGATGCGCTGGGGCTGCGTGGTCTACACCTTCGCCCTCTGCGGTCAGTTCGCGGTGAGCGCCCTGTACCACCGCCCGAACTGGAAGCGCCCCGAGGTGCGCCAGTGGTGGCGGCGGCTCGACCACGCCTTCATCATGATTCTCATCGCCGGCACCGGCACCCCCATCTCGATTTCCATCGGCACCGAGACGAGCCGCACGCTCCTCATCGTCCTGTGGTGCGGCGCCACGCTCGGCGCGCTGCGCGCCCTGGTGTGGATTACCGCACCCAAGCCCGTCGCCGCGGGCATCGCGCTGGTGCTGGCGTGGTTGAGCTTTCCGTACCTTCCCGAGTTGAGCGCCTCGATGGGCCCCAGCGCGACGAGGTGGCTGGTGGTGGGCGGCGTTCTGTATTCACTCGGCGCGCTCGCCTACGCGACGAAGCGGCCCAACCCGTGGCCGAAGGTGTTCGGCTACCACGAGATTTTTCACGCCTTCGTGGTGCTGGCCGCGGCCTGCCACTTCGTGTCGGTGGTGAGCGTCGTCACCACCTGACGGCTACTCGCCCTTCTTCGGCGCGGGCACGATGCCCCGCTCCTCTTCGATGCGCTTGACCTCGGCCTCGGCCTTCTCGAGCGCCAGCGACGCCTTCTCCATCTCGCGCTCGAGCGGCGGCAACCCCTTCTCGAGCTTGTCGAGCTGGGCGCCGTACGAGCGCTCCATCTTCTGCTGGTGCTTCTCGAGCGCCGCTTCGGCCCGCTCGTACTTCGCGCGCGCCGTGGCGAGCGCGCGCTGCGCGAGAATCAACCCCGTGTCGGTGAGTCGGGCCGCGAACACCGCGGGCTTCGACAGCGACGAGAACACCTTCTTCGCGGGGGCCCACGAGTCCTTCTTCACCTCGACCGTGTGCTTGCCCTTCGGCGCGATGAAGACGTCGAGCGGCGTCAGCCCCACCAACCTTCCATCGACGAGCACCGCTCCTTCCGACGGGGTGGACGTCACCGAGACCTTCACGCCCGGCTCGAGCGTCACCTCGAGCGGGTTGAGCCCCGTCACCAGCGTCATCGGCTGCGAGGACGCCTGGTATCCGTCGAGCGAAACCACGACCTCGCTCTCGCCCGGCTCGAGCGAGTCGCTGAGGCCAGGCGTGCGCGCCACCACCGGTTTGAGCCCCACCGTCACCTTCGCGCCCGGCGGAGTGCTCCTCACGTCGAGCTGCGCCGCAGCCTTGAGCGTGAACCTCAGCTCGAAGCGTTCCTTCGCGTTGGGCTGCCGACTCACGAGCTCGGTGAAGTAGCCCGACAGCACCACCTTGACCTCGTTGTTCTGCCCCGCGGTGAGCGGCGTCTCGAGCGGCGTCTTGCCGCGTTCCTCACCGTTGACGAACACCGTCGCGCCCGGCGGGTCGCTGGTGATGCGCGACTTCGGGTGCAGCCCCAGCGAGTCGTCTTCCTTCACGGCCGCCGGGGCCGCCTCGCTCACCGGGTTCGCCGCCGCACACGCCTGGCGCGTCGCGCTCAGCCACTCTTCGAGGGCGCCCTTCTGCAGGTTGAAAGCAAGCTCCTTGCGGTCGCGCTCGTCACGCGCGGTGGCCTTCTCGGCGATGCACTCGCACACCGCCTTCGGGTGGCTCGCCGCGCAGCGACGCACGAAGCCCTCGCGGAAGAGCTGCACCTTTTCTCCAGGGCTCAGCGTCTCGGGGTGCGCGCGCGCGAGGGCGCCCGTCAACACCGCCACCACCACGACGGCGACCACCATGAAAAAGAGCTGCAGCACCGCCATCACGAGCGCCACCCAGCGCGCGCCCGTGCCCAGCTCGCGGTCTCTCCAGATGAACCAGCCAAAGAGACCGGGGAAGGCCGCGGCGCCCACCGCGCGCAACCAGTCGGCGCCCCCCGAGCGGAAGACGAAGACGAGGAGCCCGAAGACGATGAGCGAGCAACACCCGCTGCCCGCCGATTCGCGCTGCGCCGCGAAGGCCAGCCCGCTCGAGAGCACCACGCCGACGGTGAGCAGCCGGTTCATCGCGAGCCCCGCGCACACTCGAGGTTGATGCTGTTGAACTGCGCAGGCAGGGGGCGGCCCTGCTGAATGCGCTCGACCACCTCGACGATGGCGTCGCCTTCGAACTCGTTGAACAGCCGCGTCATCAGACACACACATTGCGCGCTGCCCGGCTGCTTTGCGCAGCTCGCGATGGCCATGGGCTTGAGACATTGCGTGGCGCGGCGCACCACCAGCGTCTGCATCTCGCCCTCGTCGAAGAGCGTCGGCTCACTGGCCCACAGCCCCAGCTCGGCGGTGGTGAAGTCGGCGGTCGCGGCGCGCACCACGCAGTCACAGTTGGTGCCCTTCAAGTCGTACTTGCCGAGGCGGGTCGCCGACTCACAGCCAGCGACCATCTGTCGCACCAGCGGCTCGCGACCGAACAGCTCCTTGCAGCTCTGGGTTGACGCCCCCACCGCGAGCGCGACCACCAGCCAGCGAACTCTCATGCGGCCAAACTGTGACACGCACCCGCGCATTTCGAAGCGAGATTCACTCTTCGCCTGGCAAGGCCCGGCAAGGCCTTCCAGTCGGGGGTGTCGTGCACGTCGGGGGTGCCCTCGGCCAGCACCTGAATGGTGGTGCGCGAGGGGAGCAGACCCTTTCCCTGGTCCTCGGGTGGGCGCAACGCGAGCGCCGTCCACCAGCACCGCGGCCCGTTGGTCGAGGTCTTTGGACACGCCGATGGCGACGTCGCCGGACGCGAGGCCGATGAAGCGCGCGCCGGGCACGTCGAGCTTGAACGACACCCCATCGGTCCGAGCATCGCCGCCCCCTTTGAGGTTCCGTCGCGACCACGACTTGAGCAGAGTCACCGCATGCTGCTGCTCGTCGATGGAACCCCCGACGCCGACCGACAGGGCCTCCTCGCCGCCGCGCGCGCCCTGGGTCGCCGGGTTCAAGCGGTGGCGGCCGACGGCTCGCTCGGGCTCGAGCGCGGCGACTTTCAGTGGGGCGTCCTCCTTCAAGACCGGGGCGCCCCTGCGCGGTACCGGGCGATTCACGACGCGGCGCGCGCGGCCAACGTCACGCTGCTCAACGACCTCGCGCAGCACCTCGACGCGACCGAGCTGCACCGCACTGTGGCGCGCCTCGAGGGCCTCACCGCGAAGACGCGCGTCGTGCAGTCACCGGGCGAGCTCGACGCGGCACTCGAGCAGCTGCCGCTCCCCCTGTTCGTCAAGAGCACCAACGCCTCGCACAAGGCGCTGGGGTGGAAGGCGTGCGTCGCCGAGACCACTGACGAGGTGAAGACGCTCGCCGCCGCGCTCGCCCCGCCGCTGTTGTTGCGCGAGCTGCTCCCGCTGCGCCGCACTGGCAGCACGTGGGAAGGGTTTCCCGTCGCGCGCGAGTACCGCCTCTTCGTGCTCGACGCCGACATCGTGGGCGCGGGCTTCACCTGGCCCGGGGGAGACCCCTTCGGCGTGCTCACCGAGCGTGAAGACCGCGAGATGCGCGCCCTCGCGCATGAGGTCGCGGCGCGCACGCGGGTGCCGTGGTTGTGTGTCGACGTCGGTCAACTCGAATCGGGTGAGTGGAAGCTCATCGAGACCGGGGACCCGTCATCGTGTCGCCTCGGGTCCATCGAGCCCCGCCACTTCCTCGGCTCGCTCGCACACGGCCTCGAGCTGAGAGCCGGGTGCTGAATGGAGGACCAGGCACACGGATTCTCAGGCTTCACGGTGAGCGGCATCGCCAGGGCCCTCGAGGCATCGGCACCGTGACGCTCATCCTCCGAGCAACACCGGCGCACCCCTGAATTCGAGGGGTTCGCCGGCACTTCCCATTTTCGCGGGCTCGGCCGTCATGCAGGCGACAATGCGATTTGCCCGTGAGCCATGACGACCTCGGCCAGTGGTACTCGAAGTACGGAGCGCTCGTGCATCGGCGCTGCCGCACCCTCATGGGCAACGAGGCCGACGCGAACGACGCGTTGCAGGAGACGTTCATGCGCGCCCACCGCGCGAGGCGAGACGACGTGATGCAACCGCTGCCCTGGCTCTATTCCATCGCGACCCGCATCTGCTTCGACCAGCTCGACTCGCGGCGTCGGCGCGGGGTGCTGGGCTCGCTGAAGGTGATGATGGGGCTCGATTCGGGCGCCGCCGGCTCGGTGGAAGACAAGCTGTGCATGGGCTCGGCCCTGGTGACGCTCGACGAGACGACGCGAGAGATGGCGCTGCTGCACTGGCTCGATGGCCTGACGCAGGAAGAGGTGGCGCAGCAGACCGGGTACTCGCGCAAGACGGTGGGCGTGAAGCTGCGCGAGGCCGAGGCGAAGTTGCGCGTGGTGTTCGGCGCCGAACTGCCGGAGGTGGCGACATGAACCCGCCGTTGGCTCCATCGCGAGGGCCGGGCTGCCCGCCGCGAGTTCAACTCGAGCAGGCGTCGGCCGGTGACTGGTTGCCTGGCGTGCAGGGGCACGTCGAGGCCTGTGCGTCGTGCACCGCGCAGGTGAAGTCACTGCAGGCGATGACGGCCGACTTTCTCGCCGCGCGCCCCGAGGAGCGGTTCCAGAAGCAGCTCGAAGGGCGCACCGCATCGAAGCCCGGCAAGCCAACGCCGGTGTTCGCCTACGCGGCCGCGGCGGCGATGGTGGTGTTGATGAGCGTTGCCGGCTTCTCGCAGCTGCGCCAGGGCAGCGGCGTGGGCCTCAAGGGTTCGCTCTCGCGCATCTCGCTCAAGCGCGGGGAGACGGTGAGCACCCTGAGCGCGGGGTCGAAGCTCGCTCCGGGTGACGCCCTGCGGTTCGAAGTGCAGGCGCCGGCCGACGGCTTCGCGGTGGTGCTCGAGCGTGACGCGACGGGCAAGGTGACGGTGGTCGCTCCGTTCGACGCGAAGGAGCCGATGGCCGTGCGCGCCGGGTCGAACCTGTTCCCCGACTCTGCGGTGCTCGACGAGACGCGCGGGCCTGACACCTTCATCACCGTCTTCAGCGAGCGCTCGTTCGACCTGACCGAGCTCTCGCGGGTGACGACGTGCGACGGCTGCACCGTGGAGGTGTCGACCTTTGACAAGCCATGACCTCCCCTCTCGGCGCGAAGCGGGGTGAGGCCGATGCGAGCCCTGCTGCTGACGCTGGTGCTGTGGGCGGCGAGCGCGTTGGCCGCCGAAGCACCCGTGCGGCTGCTGCTGAGCATCGGGAGCGACCTCGGCACCCCCGACGAAGCGCCCCTGCAGCACGCGGAAGAAGACGCGCAGCGCATGCGAGACCTCTTCGTCGAGCTGGGCAGCGTCGAGCCGGCCCGGGCGCTGGTCCTCAAGCGCGCCACCGCGACGAAGGTGACCGAACGAATCGCCGAGCTGCAGGGCCGCGTCGCCGAGCTGAAGGCCGCCGGTCGTCGCGTCGAGCTGCTCCTCTTTGCGTCGGGCCACGGCAAGGGGGGCGTGCTGCACCTCACCGGCACGTCACTCCCACTCGAGGCGCTCCGTTCCCTCGCGAAGAGCTGCGGCGCAGACCTCACCATCACCATCGTCGATGCCTGCGAATCGGGGGTGGCCTCGCGCTCGAAGGGCGCCGCGAAGGGCCCGGCCTACGCGCTCACGGTGCAGCCGCCCTCGGTGAGCGGTGAAGTCTTCATCGCCTCTTCGGGCGCGAGCGAGTCCGCCCAGGAATGGGATGTGTTGTCAGGCTCGCTCTTCACCCACCATTTGATCAGCGGTCTGCGCGGAGACGCCGACACCGACGGCGACGGCCGCGTCTCGCTGATGGAGTCGTACGCCTACGCCGAGCGCCGCACGGTCGCCAACAGCGTCGACCAGGGCCAGCACCCGGAGTTCGCGCTCGCGCTCGAAGGGTCCAGCGACGTGGTCTTGACCGCGCTCGACAAGGGCCGCGCGCGCGTGGTGCTCGACGAGACGATGGAAGGCCGCTTCGTGCTGGTGAGCCAGCCGCGCGCCGACGTGGTGACCGAGGTGACGAAGACGCGAGGCCGCGTGGTGACGCTCGCGGTGCCGCCGGGCCGGTACCTGCTTCGGCAGTCGCGTGGCTTCTCGGTCGCGCTGCAAGACGTCGAGCTCCCATGGGGTGGCGTCTCGCGAGTGGACCCGCGCCGCTTCGTCACGCGCGACTTCGCCGAGGTCTCGTTGAAGGGCGGCGACGTCGGCTTTCACCCGCACGCGCTGCAGGTCCTCGGGGGCATCGCCGCGCCGCCCCTCGAAGGGACGCCCGTTCGCTGGAGCGTGGGCCTCGGCTACCGGCTCACCGTGGGTCAGTTCTGGGCTGCGGTGACGGCCGGCTGGGGCAGCGCGCTGTTCCGCGGAGTCGACCTCACCACGCGCGACCACCGCTTCACCGCGCGCCTCATCGCAGGGCCCCGGTTCTGGCTGGGGCCGGTGACGTTGATGCCGGGGGTGGCGGTGGAAGGCTCCGTGCTGCGCCAGGAATCCATTCGAGATCGCGAGGCAGAGATTCGCCGCAGCTACCCCGCGCTCCCGGTTCGCGTCACGCCGGGCTTCGCGGTCGGCCCTCACGTGCGGGTGGAAGTGCCCGTGCTGGGCCCGCTCTTCGCCGCGGTGGGCGTCACCGGGTGGGCCAAAGTCCTGCCGGTGGTCGACGGCCCGCTGTGGACCGTCGGCGCCGACGCCGACCTTTCGCTCGGAGTGCGTTTCTGACTTCCCACTTTTCGGGGGCTGTCCGTCTTGAAGGCGTAGCGCTTTCAAACACACACTGAAGAGGAACGACGGCCATGAACTTGAGAACCACGTTGATCACCGCGGCGATGGCAGTGCTCGCCGCCTGCCAGCCACCCGCGACGGGCCCGAAGTACGAGGGCGAGCCGCTCTTCTCGGTGAAGGGCGAGATGGCGCTCACCAGCGGCAGCACCGCACCGTCGGGCCCGATTCGGCTCGCCGTGGCGTGGTACCCCGACTCCAACAGCAGCTCGGCGCCCAGCGCGCTGGTGACCCAGGAAGTGCAGTACCAGGGCAGCTTCCCGCTGGCCTACACCTTCTCGTTCTTCGGCGTTCCCCCGGCCAACGCGCTCAGCGACTACACGAGCAACGGGGTGACCACGCGCGCGTCGTGGGGCGTGCTGCTGGCGTACGAAGACGTGAACGGCAACGGTCAGCTCGACACCATCGCGCCGGGCGGCTCGCCCATCGACCGCGTGCTCGGCACCTCGCTGGGAGACCGCTTCAACGGTGACGACGCGCCGGCGCAAATCTACGTCGCGTACGTCGACGGCACGCCTCCCGCGGAGTGGACGGGGTATTCCGCCGGGTACCAGCTCTGGCAGGACGGCGACGTCGTCGCGGCGAACACGCCGGTGCCGCTCGCGCTCGATCAAACCAACGAGCTCAACTACTTCGTGTGCGAGGAGTTCATCTCGTCGTCGTCGTACGACTACGACCTGCCCTGCAACATCGCCCCCACCGGTGGCGTGCGCGTCATCGGCAACGTGTACCGGAGTGATGGTGTGGGCGGCGTCGCGCTCAAAATCACCGACGGCACCCAATCGATTCCCGGATTGACGGTCGAAGTGAACGGCGTCGCGGTTCCCTACGACGCGAGCGAGCAGCTCTACACCGCGTACGGCACGGTGCCGGTGAACGCCCCGGGCCGCAACGTGGTGCGGGTGAACGTGCCAGGGCAGCAGGCCCGCGTGTACGAGATCGACGCGCCGGCCGACTTCGCGCTGTCGGCACCGACCGAAGGCAAGCGGCTGGAGGTCGGCGGCACGCTCGACGTCGCGTGGACGCGGGCTGCGGGCGCGATTTTCTACCAGACGGCTGCGAACCGCATCACGCCGCCCTACGACAGCTCCCGCATCGAGCTCGTCAACGACGTCGGCCAGCTCACCCTCGGCGCGCAGCTCAGCGGCTTCGACGCCGATGACTACTACCAGCTGCAGGTGGTGGCGTTCGCTCCGAAGTACCTGGCGCGTGGGCTCGGGGGCTCGATGGTGAACGTGTCGACGCAGCGGCAGACCTGGGTCGACGTGATTCCGGCGAATGCGGGCCTCCGCCTCGAGGGCACCGCGACGCTCATCACCTACGAGGGCCAGACGTACGGCTCGGCGTGGGTCTCGGCGTTCGATGGAATCACCCCGCTCTCCAGCAACGCGACCGTCGAGCTGAACGGCGCGGCGCTCACCTTCGACGCGCAGTACGACCTGTTCGGCATCGAGTCTGCGCCGCTGACGCCGGGCCAGGCCGCGAGCTTCTCCGTCGTCGGCAACGGCAAGCCGGCGGCGGCGGCGACGGTGTCGTTGCCCGGTGACTTCACGGTCGATCCGCTGCCGGCCACGCAGTCGAAGAGCGCGGCGCTCCCGATTTCGTGGGGGGCGTCGAGCGGCGCGACCTCGTACCGGGTGTGGGTGGGCGACCCGCAGGGCAACGCGCTCTTCTTCGAGAACGTCGTCGGCACCTCGCTCTCCATTCCCGCGCTCGGCGTGACCGGTGACGTGAACGTCAGCGTCGCGGCGATGCTCGAGAACCCGGCGGCGCGCCACCTCGTCGGCTCGGTGCAGAAGTCGTTCGTGCTGACGCTCACGCCGTAAGCGGAACGGTGAGGTCTCGAGGGCCCGGGAACGTTCTTCCGGGCCCTCTGCCGTGCGGGGCTCGCTTCGACTCGGCGCTCGCGTCTCGTGCTCGGTGAGACGGTCACCCCCCAGGACGCAGGTCTGCCGCCGGTTGCCTCGCCGCTGTCGCTGACCAACGAGGATGGTTCGCGCACGCTCCGGGTGAAGGTGACGGCGCCTGATCAGTCGGTGGTCATCAACCTGCCCGAGGACTGAGCACGACGCAGCTGGACTCCAGCTCACGGCGCGTGATGCTGCCGTGGCCGAGCTCCACCAGCGTGGTGCCGACGCCGGTGCCCGTGAGGTCTGCCTGCATCAACGCCGTGAAGTGCGAGAGGCCGGCCTTTGCTGCGCCGTACGCGCATCGCCACCACGCCCGCCATCGACGAGACGTTCACGACGTGACCCTGGGCGCGGGCAATCAGCGACTCGCCGATGCCTCGGCTCGCGCCCGTGATGAGCACCCGTCGGTTCTCGAGCTTCATGGCGCAGGACCTTCGCATGGACACTGTGAGCAACAAGCGACACACCGGTGTGCAGCGAACGACACGGTGTCGACACGAGGCGGCCTGGCGGCTCGACGTTCTCGCCACTTGCCTCAGCGCTGAACGGGCACGCGGCATGAAACAGGAGCGCCGTGATGCGAACCGCTTGCGTTGTCCTGGTCTGCAGTTCCCTCGTGCACGCGCAGATGCTGTCCGAGCAGGGGCCGCCGCTGCACCGCATCGTGCACAAGAACACCGCCTTCGTGCGCTTCAACCCGTTGGGTGTCGGGTACGACGGGCGCTTCGCGTACCGACTGCGGCTCTACGAGTCGGACTCGAAGTCGCTGCGCGACAACTTCCTGGGCATTGGTGTCGCGCCGACGCACAGTCGGTGTTCTCCGATTCGGCCATCAAGGCGAACACCGCCAACCGGCTCGTGACCAACGGCTGGGAGCTGACGCTCGGCGCCAACCTTCAGTTCAAGCTGGGGCCGGTGGTGGTGCGCAGCGCGGCGCGCCTCGTGAACGGCAACCTCGCGCTGCGACCGGGAGACACCGTCTATTACGACCAGCTCTACGACGTGCTCGCGCCGAACCGGGGCTGGTTCTTCACCAACGACCTCGACGTGCTGTACCAGGGCCTCGAGAACAAGCTCATCGTGGGCGCGCGCTACACCTTCACCGCGCCCCTCTACGATTCGACGCGGCACCTCGACCCCACCGCTGCGAGCACGACCGTCGACAACTCGACGCACCGCGTGGGGCCGCTGATTGGCTACACGTTCAAGATGGAAGACGGCGCGAAGTTCAACACGCCGACGGTGTTCCTCCTCGTGCAGTGGTGGGTGAAGCACCGCTGGCGCACCGGCGCCGACACGCCCGCCGCGCTGCCCCTCATCGGCATCGGCTTTCAAATCACCGGCGACTTCCTGTCGGTGTCGACGAAGCAGGGCGCCGCACTACGGGCTGAGGAGCAACTCGAGCACGTTGACCAGGTCACACGACCTGGGTTCCTTGTTGAGGCAGCCGTGGTCGGCGAGGCGCTTCGCTTCCTTGAGGTCCCTCCGGGTACCCTCGCCGTCGCGAGCCCATTCGGCCGCGAGCGGACAGGCCTCGAACGAGGTCGGAAAGCTCAGCGCGTCACACGCCTTCTCTGTGGATCGCCCGACCCCGGGGTGGCAACCAAGCACCATGCGACCAACGCTCGCGCTGCTGCTCCTCCTCGCGGCCCACGCACGAGCGCAGGAGACCCCACCGCCCGCGCCGGCGACCGACGAGCAACCTGCCGTCCTCCAGCCGACCACCATCGCCAACGCGCCGCTCCCCGCGGCTGACGCGCCCGTCGAAGAGCGCCACACCGGCAGCCGCTTTCGCTGGGGCGTCGGCGGAGGCATCGGCTGGCACGCGCCGTATTCCGCCTTCGGCCTCAGCAGCGAGGTGCGCATCGGCTCGCAGCTGACGAACTTCCTCGGCGCGTACCTCGCCATCGGCGGGCACCTCGGCGTGGGCGTCGGGTACAACGTGGCCGGCCTCGGGGCGAGCGTGAACGGCACCCTCATCGGCCACTTCACGATGGCCGCGCTGCTCGAGGTCATCTTTGCCAACCGCTTCTGGCTCGCGGCCGGCCCCGCCTTCGGCCTGGGCGGCATGGCGCTCGGCGGTCTCGGCATCGCCACCACCGGAGGCACCATCACCGGCGTCAGCGCTGGCGGCTTCAAGCCGGGCTTCGACGTTCGCACCGGCATCGGCTTCCACGCGCCCAACGCGCGCACCGGCCGCCGCAAGGGCTTCAACCTCGGCCTCGAAGCGCTGGTGCTCTTCCATCCCTCCGGGAAGGTGACCGAGGTGCAGGTCGATTTGAACGGCGCCGAGGTGACGGTGGTGAACGCGCGCACGCTCATCACGGTGACGCCGATGCTCACGCTGGGTTTCGAGACGCGCTGAGCGGTCGTTCGTGACAGGCTCCGCGGCCTCGTGACTCCTTCCGTCGAAGCCCGTCGTCTGCGCGCGCTCGCGCAAGAGCTGCTCCCTTCCCTCTCGAAGTCAGGCGAGTCGGTGGCCGTCATCGGCTCGGTCGCGCGCGGCAACGCCACGGCGGCGAGCGACCTCGACCTCTGGGTGCTCGGCAAGCGCTCGGGCCGCGAGCTGAAGACGGTGCAGGGCGCGACGGTGACGCTCACGCGGCAGACGCTCGACGAGGCGCTCGCCTTCGAGAACCTGTGCCGCTTCGAGGTCGACGACCTGCTGCTGCTCGACGACCGCAGCGGCGCCTTCGAGAAGGTGCGCACCACGTGGAAGCGCCAACGCCGCCGCATTCGCGCCGAGGTGATTCGCGCCTCGCAGCGGCAGATTGAGCTCGACCTCGACCGCGGCTCCGCGGGGAGCGACCGCCACCGCGCCACCTTCCTGCGCCTCGCGTGCTGGCGCCTGCTGTGTCTGCGCGTCTTCATCGACCACGGCTGGCGGGTGCCGCGGCTGCACGCTCTCGAGGCGGCGCTGCCGAAGCCCCTGGTGAAGCGCCTGCACGAGGTGCTCGACCTGCCCTCCGCGAAGCAGGGCGCGAAGGCGGTGGCGTTGATGCCGGCCGTGGTGCGCGAAGCGAAGCAGCACGTGCCGCTCACCGGCTACACGCTGCCCGAGGGCATCACCGCGAAGAGCACCGCGGCGCCCCGAGAGGCCGCCTACCTCGCGCGACGCGAGCTCATCTCCGAGCTGCTGCCCGCCGTCTTCCACACCTGGGGCATCACCGACGTGCGCGGCATCGAGTTGCTGGGCAAACAGGCGCCGAACGCGAAGAAGGCCTTCGAGCTGGTCGAGGGTACGGTGCAGCGGGGCACGGTGAAGAAGCTCGAGGCGCACCTCGCCGCGATTGAGCGCGCGCTCGGGTACTGACGCCGCCGGTCGAGAGAGAGTCGGGCAAGCGAGCTGACAAGAGTTCCGCGCCGCCCGCGCAGTTGGGACTACCCTCGGGCACGGAACGATTCCTCTCTTCCCCGCGTCGAGGACCCCATGCGAGCTCTTCTTCTCTCCGCGCTGTTCGCGCTGCCTGTCTTTGCTGCCGAAGACGCGCCCGTCTCGCTCACCGCGAGCGACGGCACGGGCCTCAAGCTGGTCAAGCTGCAGGCGCGCGGCGTGGTGCTCGACCCGCTGGCCTTCACCGAGCTCACCCTCACCTTCGAGAACCCGCTCGACCGCGTGCTCGAAGGCCAGTTCAAGGTGACGCTCCCGCCCGGCGCGACGGTGAGCCGCTTCGCGATGAAGCTCGAGGGCCGCTGGCAGGAAGGTGAGGTCATCGAGCGACAGGCGGCGCGGCGCGCGTACGAAGACTTCCTCCACCGCCGGCAAGACCCGGCGCTGCTCGAGCAGAGCGGCGGCAACGAGTTCACCGCGAAGGTCTTCCCCATCCCCGCGAAGGGCGTGAAGGAGGTGGTGCTCTCGTACTCGCACGAGCTGGTGCAGAGCACCGCGGCCTACGTGGTGCCGCTCAAGGGGCTGCCTGAGGTGGGCGAGCTCGACGTCTCGGTGAGCGGCGTCGAGGGCGAGGGCGTGCTCAAGAAGACGCGCTTCGTGCCCAACGCTGATTTCACGGGTCAACCGAAACGCAACCAACTCGGCGTGCGCGCCGGAGACCTCATCGCCGCCCGCATCGTGCCCGTCGACGCGACCGAGCCCGACGCGCTGACGAACTTCACCCTGCTCGTCGACTCGAGCGGCTCGCGCGCCCTCGGGTGGCGGGAGCAGGTGACGCTCGTGCAGAAGCTCCTGCAGGCGATGCCGACCGCCACCGTCAACGTGGTGGCCTTCGACCAGGAAGTGGTGCCGCTCTACTCGGGCCCTGCCTCGGGCTTCACCGACGCTCAGGCGAAGCAACTGCGCGACCGCCGCGCGCTCGGCGCTTCGAACATCGAGCTCGCGTTGAAGCACGTGCAGAACAAGCCGACGCCGCGCGTGGTGGTGCTCGCCGACGGCGTCTTCACTGCGGGCGCGACCGAGGGGCCCAACCTCACCGCGCAGGTGCTCAAGCTCAAGTCGGCGGGCGTGAAGCGGCTCGACGCCATCGCGGTGGGCGGGCTGCGCGATGAGCAGGCGCTGGCGCGGCTGGCGCAGGGCTCGCTCGAGCGCGACGGCGCGGTGCTCGACGGCTCGCGGCAGCCCCCGGAGCTGGCGCGTCGTCTGGCGCTGGCCACGAAGTCGAAGCTCGAGGTGAAGGTCGAAGGCGCGAGCGCGGCGTGGCCGAAGACGCTGGCGGGCGTGCAGGCGGGTGACGCGGTGCTGGTGTACGCGCAACTCCCCGCGAGCGCGCCGTTCAAGGTGACGGTGGGAGGCAAGACGCTGGGCGTCGGTAACGCGCAGCTCGCGTCCATCGAGCGGCCGCTGCTCGAGCGCGCGTGGGCGAAGGCGAAGCTCGATTCGTTGCAGTCCCAACTGGACCAGGCCGACGGCGCGCCGCAACGCAACGCGCTCAAGGCGCAGATGGTCGAGGTGAGCACGAAGAACCGCGTGCTCTGCTCGCTCACCGCCCTGCTCGTGCTCGAGACCGAGGCCGACTACGCGCGCTTCAAGATTGACCGGCGCGCGCTCGCCGACATCCTCACCGTCGACAAGGGGCAGGTGGTGCGCACGAAGCGCGCGGCCGAGCAGCCTGCGGTGGTCGCTGTCGTAGCGAAGCCGCCGCCGAAGGCAGACCCGAGCCCCAAAGACGCATCGCCCGACAAGGCGTCGGAGAAGAAGAGAGAGAACCGCGACGAGGCCGAAGCCGACGGCGCGCCCGAGGCGTCGGCGCAGTTCGACGACGAGAAGGAGAAGGAGGAGTCAAAGCCCCGGCCTGCACCGCGCCCTGCTCGCGAACAGCTCATCCCGTCGGCTGAACCCGCTGCGCCGCCGCCTCCGCCTCCGCCTTCCGCCGCACCGGAGAGCGTCGCGATGCGCCGCGAGCGCGAGCCAGCCGGGCCGCAAGGAGGCGCCGCGATGCAGAAGGGGTCCGACCCGTACACCGGCAAGTTCAAAGAGGTGATGGTCGCCCTCGAGAGCGACAAGAAGAAGGCCGTCGCGCTGGCGATGGGCTGGCACGAGGAGCAGCCCGGTGACCTGCTCGCGCTGGTGGCGCTGGGAGAAGCGCTCGAAGCGAGCGGCGACCTCGGCACCGCAGCCCGCGCGTACGGCAGCATCATCGACCTCTTCCCCGCGCGCGCGGACCTGCGGCGCTTCGCGGGCGTGCGGCTCGAGCGCATCACCGCCGCGCTCGACCTCGCCATCGACAGCTTCGCGAAGGCCGTGGAGCAGCGCGCCGACCACCCCGCCTCGCACCGCCTGCTCGCGTTCTCGCTGGTGCGCGCGAACAAGCCCGAGAAGGCCTTCGAGGCCATCGCGCGCGGCGTGAAGGAGCCGTACCCGGGCGGTCGCTTCGCGGGCGTCGACCGCATTCTTCGAGAAGACGCGGGGCTCATCGCCGCGGTGTGGATGAAGGCCGAGCCTTCGCGGAAGGGTGAAATCGCCGACAAGTTGAAGGCCATCGGCGGCGTCGTCGAGAACGCGCCCTCGCTGCGCTTCGTCTTGAACTGGGAAACCGACGCCAACGACGTCGACTTCCACATCAGCGACGCGCGCGGCGGGCACGCGTTCTATTCGCAGAAGGTGCTGCCCTCGGGCGGTGAACTCTACGCCGACGTCACCACCGGCTACGGCCCGGAGTGCTTCACCATTCGTCTGCCGAAGGGCAAGCGCGCGGCGCCGTATCGGCTGCAGGCGCACTACTACTCCATCGGGCCGATGGGCGCGGGCATGGGCAAGCTGGAAATCATCGAGCACGACGGCAACGGAGGCCTGCGCTTCGAAGAGCGCCCGTACGTGGTGATGGTGAACCAGGCCTATGTGGACCTCGGCGTCGTGAAGGAGTGACACGTCACGCGTGAGTTGTTAGCGAGGTCAGATGCAGTCCTTTGACGAGTCGACGCTGCTGCAGACCTGCGTGGAGCTGTGCCCCTTCGATGACGCAGAGCGGGCGTGGGCCTTCCTCGTGTTCTGCGGCCTGCTCGAGACGAAGGCGCACGCCGACTTCATTCGCGTGGTGGTCGAGAAAGACGGCGACCTCGTGAAGCTCGGTGAGGCGCTGCTCGAGTTCGCCACCAGGCGCGCTGAGCTCGTCGATGCGGGCGCCGCCACCGCCAAACGCCTCTGGCAGTACTTCGAGGTCGGTCAGTCGCTCGAGCCCGAGAAGACCATCGACGAAATCGAAGAGGGCACCCAGCCCGGCGTGAACGTCGGGTCCTGAACGAGATGGGGCTGCGCTCGATCGCGGCGCTCGCGGTGTTCTCGCTGTTGGGCTGTGCGCACGCACCGGCGGTCGTCGTGTCTCCTCCTCCACCGGTGGAGGCACCGAAGCCCTGGTACGGGGACGTGCAGGCGCTCGCGCGCGAGGTGGCTGCGGCGCGGGGCCTCGAGCTGACCGCGACGTTCGAGGTGGTCGAGCTCGACGACGCCGCCTTCGCCGAAGCGATGACGCAACAACCCACGCCCGACTTTGCGCGCGCCTCGAACGAGGTGTTGGCCGAGTTCCTCGGGGCTGCGAGCCCGCCCGTCGACGCCGACGACACCCTCGCGCGCGTGACGCAGGCCTTCTACGACCGCTTCGGCAAGCGCATCGTGGTGCGTCGCCGGGTCGCCGAAGGTGACGCCTTGTTCGTCCTCGCGCACGAGCTGGGGCACGTGCTGCAAGACCAGCAGGGCCTCTTCGCGCGCATGCCTGAGTTCGCGGGAGAGCCGATGGCCTGGCGTGCGCTCATCGAAGGCGACGCGACCTTGAGCGCGCTGTTGTGGCAGGCGAAGCGCAGCGGACGCGCTCCGGCTCGAGTCATCGAGCGCGCGCGCTTCGAGCCGGAGCTGTCGCTGGAGTTGGCGGCGGCTCGCGCAGCGGCGAAGAGTCCACGTGAAGGGCTGTACCTCGAGTGGGCGCAGCTGCCGTACTCGCTGGGCACGCGCTTCTTCGCAGACCTCTACGCGACGGGCGGGCTCGAGCTGGTGAATCGGGTGCTGCGCGGCCCTCCCATGGGGCTCGAGGCGTTCTTCTCGACGCAGCGCTGGCTCAGTGAGGGCACCCAGCGGCTCGCGCCGTTGACGACGCCACCGCGACGGCTGGGGCTGTTCGGGCTTCGCGGGCTGTTGCAGTCGTGTCTCTCGCGGGCCGACCCGCCGCCGCCACCGGGCTTCTTCGAGCGGCTCGAAGAGAACTACGTCGACGACGCCTTCCGCCGCTCGAACGGAACGTTGACCTGGGTGACCGCGTGGGCGTCACACGGGCCGCTGGGTCAGGCCTACACGCAGATGGTGTTGCGGTGTGTGGGCCTCGACACCGACGAGAAGGTCGCGAACCTCGCGCGGGTGGGGCCGGCCTTCGAGCAACGCGCTGGCGTGGTGGCGGTGGTGTTGAACGCGCCGTCGGCCGACGGGAAGCGGTTGGCGAAGTCGGCGAGCCGCACGCCGCTCGAGAGCGTCGGCGCGCCGTTGGGTGGCGAGCTGTCGGCGCGAGACCGGGCGAAGGCGTTTCGAGAAGTGGGGCCGGGGAAGCTGGACGGTGAGACGTGGCGACACGATGCGCTCGGTCTTTCACTGCGGCTGCCGGGAATGACCTCGACCCGCGCGGAGAAGTTGCTCCTCGAGGCGCGCGCGCCCGGGGTCTGGTTGCAGGTGACGTTCGCCGACGAGCCGAGCTCGCGCCTCGACGCGGAGGTGCAGGCGGTGACCTCGGCAGGCGCGTGGATGATTTCGAACGAGGTCGACGCGACCGAAGTGCAGGTGCCGCGCTCGTTCACGTGGGCGCCGATGACGTTCGCAGGGGCGGAGCAGGCGACGAGCGAGCTCGGGGCCTCGGTGGTGATGCGCACGGTGCGGGTGCCGGTGCTCAACGGCACGGCGAGCGTCGTGGTGTGGGGCGTCGCGATGCACGCCGGAGCGCGGCAGCAGCTCGAGTCGTGGCTGGGCTCGCTGCAGCTCACAGCGCCGTAATCAGCTCCACGCCTTCACGAAACGCTTCACGTGCGCCGCGACGAAGGCCTCGACGTCGAGAGGCCGACAGCGAACACCCGACAGCGAGTGTTGGTGCAACAGACTCAGCATCACCGTGCTCGTGCCCATCACGCGCTGCCTCTTCACGGCGCAGTGCAGTCCTCGAGACGACTCACCAGCGCGCCAAAGGACTGAGCAGCCGGCGCTGCGTGCCTGGCATTCGCGCGACGCTCGCTCGCGACACGCGTGACCACGTGCTCATGGTGACCCAGGTGGCGCTCGACGGCGGCTCGGGCCTCGCGCTCTACGCGTCCACGCAGACGGGCTGGGAGACGTGCGCACTCAACGGCATCACCACGCAGCATGCGTCGTGGCCCGAAGTGACCATCGGCCCCGGCGACTCGGTCGCGCTCGGTTGGTTCGAAGGGACGAGCGGTCAACTCAGCGCGCACTCGGCGTTCGTCATCAGCAGCGAACCGCCGCCGGACAGCGGAATGCCGCCAGACAGCGCGCAACCCCCCGGACCTCGCAGAGACCTCGCCGTCGGCTGCGCGTGCGGGAGCCTTTGGACGTTCTCACCCGCCGCGCTGTTGCTCGTGGTGCTGCGTGCCGGGGTCCACCGCCGTCGAGGGCGAAGCGTCACACCCCGCATCGAGCGCTGACCGCAAGACCGCGGTCCACGTGCACGACACTGCCACGCTCACGACGTCTGGCACCGCGAAGTCCAACGCGGCGCCGAGGCGCACCCGCCACGGCCCGGCGTCACCTGGGTTGAGCTGAATGGCGGTCTTCACCTGCGGCGGTGCTCTTCCGCCGAGAACTATGCCCCTTCCGGGAGCATCCCCTTCCTCTTCTTCATCCATGCCGCTGCGCTCTCGAGGCTCTTGGGGCCGAGGTAGATGCCGCCCAATCGCTGGCGCATGTCCGAGCGATCCGTCTCGTCGGTCTTCGAAGCGGGGAGCGCCCAATTGCCGTCATCAGGCATGCTCTTGGCCATCATCACCAACTCTCGGAGCGCTCCCTTCTCCAGCCCGCTGAGGTGCTTCAAGAGGACTTCCGGCTTGAGCTTGAGGTGTCTGGCCATCTGACTGATGAAGGGTCCCATGCTGCGCTGCCCTTCTTCCAGCACGTCAGAGAGCACCGAAGCGGAGTCAGCACTCAAGCCAGCGAACTCGAGGAGCTCCTTCACCTCGGCCTCGGCCGCCAGCTCGGCGCGCGCAGAGGGGTCGTCGCCCCACAACTTCTTCGCGACGGCCGACCCCAGGATGATTGCCGCGCCGACGAGCTGACCGCCGGGCGCCATCATCAGGCCTGCTCCGAGCGCAGACGCCAGAGACATCGAGCCGTCGACGATCTTCCCGTCCATCAGCTCGCCCAGACCCGAGAGCACCTCGAGCGGAATCGCCACCACGCCGACCACGTTGCCGGCCTTGCTCGCGAAGCGCTGCAGCACCTCGCCTTTGCTCAGCAGCTTCACCAGGTCTGCGCCAAAGCCCAGCGTGTCGACGGCAAGTTTGGTCTGCTCGAACTTCGAACTCCCGCCCACGTTCGACCAGCTCTGAATGAGGCCCGGCGCGGTGAGCAGCAGGCCCAGCGCCTTCACCGACGGCCCATAGTGACCGCCTTCGATGTCGCGCAGCGCCGCCTTCTGAGCTGCGTCGTCGAGTTGGCCGAGGTTCGACCTGGCCGCCAGCACCTTGAAGTCCCACACCTTGTCTTGCGGAATTCCGAGCAGGTCACCGTTTTGCTCGATGAGCTTGCCGACCGCGTCCATGCCCTTGCCAGCCGTCACCGCGACCAGGGTGCGGGCGAGCACGCCAGCCGAGTCCCTGGTGAGCGAGAGCGCTGACTTCGCGTCGCCCACGCCGCCCATCAACGTGTCCAGCAGCGAGGGCTCACCCTGAAGCTGAAGCTCGAAAGCCGCCGTCAACATCTTCTGGCCGGCCTTCGACTCGAAGAGCGCCTCCGCGTGGCCGGAGAGCCGGGTGAGCTCAGCCTCGAGGGAAGGCACCGGCCTGCCAGCCCTCGCGGCCAGCGCTTGCATCGGGGTGTTTGGCGCCTTGGTGCCCTTTTCGGGTTGGAGCGCGTGAGCTGCCTCGAGCGCCTTGAGGTACTTCGTGCTCGCGCCGTCGAACGCCTGGTACGCCTCGGCGTGCTTCTTGAGGTACCGATCGCGAAAGGCCTTGAGCGTTTCGGGGGGAATCGCGTCACCGAAGCCGAACGTCGCGCGGCTGAACCTGCCGTTGAGCGTGTCGACCTTCGCCCTGGAGGTTTGAAATTCCCCGCGCAGCTTGCTCAGGGACGCAGCGACGGCTTTGCCCAACTCGTCGGCTTTCCCGGTGTGGCCGGCCGCATGGAGACCCTGAATCATCGCGCCCGCGACCGCGAAGTGTTCGCCGTGGGCGAGCTTCTGCTCGACGAGGCGGCCCATCACGAGCTGGAGGCTTGCGGGCGGCAGCTCCTCGATGAGCGCGTCCATCAAGCGCCTTTGTGCGGGGCCCTTCGCGTTGGCGATTGCCTGGAGAAACGGAGCCCCGACTCCCTGACCGCCGGCCTGACGCGCGATGGTCTTGATGTGATTCGCGGCAGCGGTAACGAGCTTGAGTTGCTGCTCCGGGCTCGACCTCTCGAGCTGGAGCGCGAGCATCTTCGCGCCGTTCTCTGGACTGGCCCCCACGGTGATCGACACGAGTCTGCGGTCGTTACGTGCCGCCTCGTCTGCGCTGACGTCTCTCACGGGCGCGCCGACGAGCTTGACCTGCGCTGCCCAGGTGAGGCTTGCCACGTCGTTGAGGTCCGCCATTCGCTGGTCGGATGCCTTGAAACGCTGGGCGTCTTCGAGCGCCGCGCGCTGGTTCGTCTGCAGGTCCTGGGTCATCGCAGCGGAGGCTGCCTCGAGCGTGGCGACCTTCGCTTCGGCCCTGGCGAGCTTCCCCTCCACCTCGAGCACCTTGCTGCGCGAGAACGGACGAGCGTTTTCCAACATGAGCTTCCCGGCCTTGAGCGTGATGACTTCGGCGCGTGTGGCCGCCAGCTCAATGGAGATCTTCGAGAGCACCTCGTGACCAGCCTGCGCCTTGACCTTCGAGTCGCCCCCCTTCCCTCGGAGCGCTCTGACCGATTGATTCACGGTGGCCGAGAGCCGGGAAGACTTGTCGAGCGCCCCGTCGCGCTTCGTCTCGAGCAAGGCGACCTTCTTCGCCAGCGCCGTGAGGGCAGGGCCCGTCGTCGCCGGGAGTTGCTGCCTGAGCGCAGTGACTGCGTCTCTGAGCTTCAACCACTCGCCTTGAGCGAGGGCGGCTTCTTGAGCCAGCGCCCCCAGCTCGAGGGGCGTGCGGGCGAGCTTGAGCGCAGCCTGCTTCGGCTCGAGTGAGTTCGCGCGACCAACTGCCTTCTGGAGGGGGACGGGGGGCATGTCCTCTCCTCGAAATCAGAGGTCGAGGGAGGACATGGCGGTTGCGCGCTCTTCACAATTCACGGGGTTGCCGCGTGAGCTGGCGGGCGCCAACCCGCCACACCCACGTGACAAGGCGCTGCGAGCCGCGACGAGCTCCGCCAACCCTCGACCTGCCACTGCACGCTCGTGTAGCCTGCTTTGTTTGCGCGAGGGTCTCATGCGGGCACAGAGCCGACGAACCGTCCATCGCCCGTTGGTCTTTCTCGGAGCGCTCTCAGTCCTGGCCTGCGGGCCGACACCGCCAACCCTCACGGACGCTGGCATCACAGACGCCGGCATCACGGACGCAGGCATCACGGACGCAGGCATCACGGACGCAGGCATCACGGACGCAGGCACCATGGACGCCGGCACCGCGGACGCTGGCTCCACCGACGCCGGCTCCACCGACGCCGGCACGCGGGACTCGGGCGTCGTCTGGGAGCGCTGCCGCAGCGACGCGGGCGCTCCCGAATGCCAGCCGCTGGGGTCCGTATGCAGCGCCCCGCGCCCGCTCTACGCTTACAGCTGGTACGTGCCCGCGCACTGGGACGGCGGCCAGCAGCCTCCGGGCGGCACCCTCATCGCGGGGGAGCCCATCTCGGCCCACGGCGGCGGCAACCTCTTCTGCACCTGGAGCACCGACAACGGCGCTCCCGAGTGTGTCAACTGCTCGGCCCCCGCCGCCTATTGCCACTGGAACCAGACACGGTTCGCGCGGAACTTCGCCGAGCTCACCAGCCGGCTGCGGCAGCGCGCTCCGGGCCACCGGGCCATCTTCTGGATTCCGACATTCGCCGACAGCGCGCCGCACCTCGACCCGCGAGACTTCAGCGACGGAGGCCTCCCCGACGGCGGCGCGGGCCCGACCATCTGGTGGGACCGCGGGGCGGAGCGCCTCGCCTCCGACGTCCGCACCGTCATGGCCGGCCTCGCCGACGCCGGCCTCACCGTGGACTGGCTGTTCGCCGACGTCGAGTGGTCTTTGTCGAACTGGACGATGGGCGCCTGCGACGAGGCCCTGCAGGCGCCGCCGAACCCGGCCGCCCAGGCACGCTCCCAGGCCCGCTGGCAGGCGACCCTCGCCGACCCGCGCTTTCCGGCGTTCGACCAGGTGTGGCGCTCCCGCTCCGACGCCGGCTTCTCGACCGTCGACCTGTGTCCGGTGACCTACGTCACCAACGGCGGCCAGAAGTACCTGCAGTGGAACGCGCTGATGCACGAGCGCACCGGCGCTTATTACACCACTGGCCTCTACGAGCCGGCACGCGCCGTCTTCCCCCAGGTGAGGGCGTCGAACTACGAGTACGCCTTCACGTCGCCGAGCCTGCCTGTCTTCGACATGCACGGGCACGTGCTGAGCCGCTTCGGCGAGGGCGCCATCGTGGGCACCCACCAATCTCCCCAGTGCTACGGCATGATGGGCCAGCTGGCGACTCGCAACATCCCCGAGCTGGGTCCGCCGACGCCGGCGTCAACGTACCTCGCCACCGAGTTCAACAGCTTCCGCTACGGCGTGAACACCTACCGCGGGAGCGCGCTGGCGCGGCCCACCGTGCCCATGGCCCCGTGGATTGCGCCCTGGCACGTCATCGACGACCCGCCGGCGCGCGCCAACCCACTCCCCATGGGAAAAACGCCGCTGTGGAGCGAGCTGCTGCTGCACGTCGGCGCCCACGCCCCCGACGCACTGATCTATTGGAACAACTTCGAGGCAGCCTGCACCGTCGGCAACGCCGCGAGCTGCGACGGCGACTTCACGATGTCTCCCTCGACGGGCGTCTGCACGCCCGCGGGCTGCGTCTGCAACCTGGGCTTCACGCGGGCGTCGAACGGCAAGTGCAGGCCCGCTGGCGATGGCGGCGTGCCCGCCCCTCCGCCCGAGTGGGTCAGCCCAGCCGACGTCGAGACCGCTGACCGCCTCTTCGAGACGACGCTCGCCGAGGTGAACCGCGTGTTGGGCTGCCAGGGGCGAAC
>JBILUC010000062.1:0-37371 GCA_044371205.1 Archangium sp. | reverse complement strand
GCCAGGTCGCGCGCGACTACCGCCTGCGCGCCGTCGGTGAAGACGGAGGCACCCTGGTGACGGGCATGGTCTCGCAGCTCGCGTCGCTCGATTTGAATCTCACGCGCGCGCAGCGGGTCGCGGTGTCGGCCAACGTCGCCGACATGCGCCGCACGTGCAGCTTCGATGGCGGCGCCGCACCCGGTCTCGCCGGGGCCGCGGGCTTCATCGTGCGCTGATCAACCCACGTCCCAGCACGGGCGCCCGGTGCGCAGCGCCTCGAGCGCCGTGGGCAGCGTGGCGAAGAGCGGCTGCGGCAGCGCGTCGAGCGGGTACCACTGCCACGACTCGACCTTCTCGGGCTCGAGCACCTGCGGCTCTCCGCTGACCCAGTCGGCGGCGAAGGCGAGGTCGACGTAGTGCTTCGGCGCGTAGCTGGTGACGTTCATCACGCGCAGGAAGCGGACGTTGGCCAGCTCGAGCCCGGTCTCTTCCTTCACCTCGCGGCGCGCGCACGCTTCGAACGACTCGAGCGGCTCGAGGTGGCCACCGGGAGACGCGTACTGACCCGCCCCGTGCGAGCCGCGCCGCTGGCCAAGGAGCAGCGTGTTGCCCTTGAGCACGAAGACACCGATGCCGACACGAGGGTGGTTCATGCGCGACACCTACTCCCTCTCCTCCCCGGAGGAGAGGGTCGGGGAGAGGAGTTGGGCGTCGAGCGCGGCGGCGTCGCCGTCGTTGGTGATGACGCGCACGCCACTCGGGGGCGCATCGAAGAGCCCGGTCATCGCCCGCGCGTACGCCGGCTCGAGCGGCTGGTGGTGCCGGTGCTGCAGCCGCCACTCGCGCAGCTCACCAGGCGCAGCGACGAGCACGAACTCCGCCGAGGGGAACGCGGCGAGGAACCGCGCACGGTGCTGCGCCTTCAAGAACGTCTGCGCGAGCACCACGCGCCCGTGCTGCGCGAGCAACCGCTTCACCGACGAGACCATCGCGTCGACGAAGCGGTCGCGCATGTCAGGCGTCACCTTCGCCGCATGGTCGATGGCCTCCCGCATGTCAGCCGGGAGATCATCGTCGCCCTCGTGAAAGTGCACACCGTGCAGCGCCGCGAAGCGCCGCGCCACGTACGACTTCCCCGCGCCAGGAAGTCCGAACATCACCACCAGCGCGGAAGACACTCAGGCCCCGGTGACCGTGACCCTGATGACCTGCACCGGCGTGCGCGGGCGGTCGTCGCCGTCGGTCGGCGACATCTCAATCTTCTTCACCACGTCCTGCCCGCCGATGATTTTCCCGAACACCGGGTGCTTCGACTGACCGGGCGTGAACCAGTCGAGGAAGTCGTTGTGAATGGTGTTGATGAAGAACTGGCTGCCGCCCGAGTTGGGCCGGCCGGTGTTCGCCATCGAGAGCGTCAGCGGCTCGTTCGAGAGCTTCACCGTGAACTCGTCCTTGATGTCGCCCGTCGGAGGGCCGCCCGTGCCCGCATCGGGGCTCTTCGGGTCCTTCGAGTAGGGGCAGCCGAACTGCACCATGAAGTTCTTGATGACGCGGTGGAAGTGCAGGCCATCGTAGAAGCCGCTCTTCGCGAGCTTGAGGAAGTTGCCGGCGGTCAGCGGCATCTGGTCGAGGAAGAGCTCCGCGGTGAAGTTGCCGAGCGAGGTTTCGAAGGTAGCGGTGGGGTTGGGCATGGGCCTATGAATGTACGCGATGACCTTCGTGATGCTGAGCACTCTGTTGTGCCTCGAAGGCGGGCTGCTCGCCGAGCGCATGCCGACGTCGGGGCTGTTGCTGGCCGCGGCTGACACCACCGTCGAAGCCCCGGCCCGGCCCCTCTCGGACTTCACCCCATTCGAGCTCGAAGCCGAACGCCGCTCGGTGCTCGACTCGCGCCCGTCTCTGATTCCGTCGCTGCTGGTGGTTGTCGCCGGGGCCATCGGCTTCACCATCGGCACCGGCATTCTGCTGTTCGCCACCATCATCGTCGGCAGCGTGGTGATGGGCGTATCGGCCATCGTGGTCATCGTGGGCATCGTGCTGGCGCTCAACATCGGGCCTGCGCGCGACGCGGCGGCCAAACGCGTGAAAGAGATCGACGCGGTCCTCAACCAGCGTCGACGGGAAGAGCTCAGACCGATGCCGGTGGTGCCTCCGCCGGGCGTGCAGCTGATGCCGCTCGAGGGGCTGCGGCTCGCCTCGTTCTGAAGAGCGCGCGGCCTTCGCGGCTTCGAGCGCATCGGCATCGCCCGGTTCGCATGGCCCGAGCGTGAACTCGCCCTCAACACCGTGGCTGCGCAACGCTCGTGGTAGAAAGCGCCCATGCTTGGGCAGACGGTGCAGAGCGTCCCGGCTTCGGCAGAAACGCTCGTTTCTCGGTGGGCCCCGGGGTTGGTGTTCTGCGCAGCCGTGGCGGTGTTCCTCCCGGCGTTGTGGGTTCCCTTCTTTCACCTCGATGATCGCATGTACGTGCTGGGCAACAGCGCCGTCCATGCGCCCGGGTGGAGCGGGTTGGCAGCGCTCTGGAGTCCCCTGCGGCCCTTCGAGACCAGGCTGGTCGAGTTCTTCCCGCTGCGAGATTCGATCTATTGGGTTCAATGGCAGCTCTTTGGCGAGAACCCCCTGCCGTTTCACGTCACACAAATCACCCTGCACGGGCTGGTCTCGGTGTCGCTTCTGCGGCTGTTCCGAAGCGCGCACCTTGCCCCCCGGGTGGCGCTGGCCGCGGCGCTTCTCTTCGCCGTGCACCCGATCCACGTGGAATCGGTGGCCTGGGTGGCGGCGCTCAAAGATCCGCTGTTCCTCCTCTTCATGATCCACTCGGCAGACCGCTATCTCGCGTTTCGGGCTGGGGGCCGCCGGGCGGATTACGTGGTGTCGCTCGTTCTGCTGGTTGCAGGGCTGCTGAGCAAAAGCATTCCCATCACCTTGCCAATCTGGCTCTTCGCCTTCGAGACGCTGCTCGAGCCACGGCGCACCTGGTTCGAAGCAGCGAAACGCGTTGCCCCCCACGCGGCCGTGGCGGCGATCTTTCTCGCCTACTTCCTGGCCGTTGCCCGACACGCGAAGGTGATCATCGCCCCGCACGGTGGCGATTGGGTGAGTCACGTCAGCCTGGCGCTGTGGGCCTTCGCCCGCTACGTGCAACAGTCCTTCGTTCCCCTCACTTTCAAGTTTCACTACTGCTTCGAGCCGACGACGGGCCTGGGGGTGTGGCGAACGATCATCGGTGCGGTGACGGTGGTCGCGGTGGTTGGCCTTCTCGTGCGGGCGTGGCGGCGACGTTCGCCGCTGGCCCTGTGGGGCGTGGTGGCGCTGGCTCCCCTCTTGCCGGTGCTCAACGTCGTGCCGTTCCCCTCGGTCATTTCAGACCGCTACCTCTACGCCCCCACCGTGGGGAGCTGCGTACTGCTGGCGATGTTGGTGGCACGCCTCCCGTCGAGGGCCCTCCTCACCCTCTGCGTGCTGGTGCTGGGCGGCGTCACCACGCTCCGAAGCGTGGTGTGGCAAAGCGAGAAGGAGGTCTGGCGTGAAGCGGCGGAAGATCCAAGTTGCCACGTCGATCGACACGCGCTCGCCGGGTACTCGTTTCTCATCTACGGCTTGCTGGAAGATGAACCCACCGAGGCCGCGCTCGCCTTGAAGTCGGGGATCGAGCACCCCACCTTCGCCGTGGCGCCCCCAAACGTGCGGTGCCAGGCGGCGCTCAAGGCAGCCCAGCTCGCCACGCAGGCCGGAGCCGATACGGCTCAATGGTACGCTCGCCTCGCGTCACGCCTGTGCACCCAAACGGGCGGTGCGCCGTGAAACGTCGCTGAGCCCCGAGTTGCCGCGGGTCTCACGCGTGCCTACTGGGCCTTCGCCGCCACCGTGCCGGTCAGCTCCAGCGCGCGTCGGAGGTCGTCTTCCGCGTACGGCTTGTGAATGACGCAGACCACCCCGTTGGCGAGCAGCCGCCGCTCCTGGCTTTCCTCAATCATCCCCGAGAGGATGACGACGGGCGTGGGCACGCCCCGCTCGCGCATGAGGCGCTGCAGGTCTTCCCCCGAGCGGCCGGGCATCGAGAGGTCCGAGAACACCACGTCGAACTGCCCCGGCTCGGCCAACCGCTGGAGCGCCTCTTCGGCGTCGGCCACCGGCGTCACCACACACCCCAGACGCTTGAGCGAGCGCTCGGCGCCGCGGCGCACCAGGGCGTCGTCATCGACCAGCAGCACCCGCGCGCTCAGCCGCTGGCTCGCCACGGCTGCGGGCCGCTCCAGCGCCTCGAGGCCACCCGCGGACGCACCCACACCCACCACCCGAACTCGATCAACCACGGCTCGCTCCTCGCACGAAAACGGCCAGGCGCGTTTGGCTTCCCCAGCAGTTTCGCCCACAAGGACAGCAAGCAGGCATGGCTGCAACTGGGTCGAAGGCGACTCGCTGGGAGTCACTCCGGGAGAAGAGGTCGCAACGCGGCGCGCACTTCGTTGAGCGCCTCGGCGAGCTCGAACGTCACCCACGGCGCCTTCTTGCGGTACGACTTCCACTTGCTGCGGCTGCCGCGGCTGCCACCCCACGTCGCGTCGTCGAAGAGCGGGTCGAGCAGCGAGAGCGGCAGGCGCTGTGACGCGAAGCTGAGCTCGATGGCGCGCTTCGTGGTGACCGGGTCGAGCTTCACGTGACGGCTGAGCAACACGAGGTCGGCGATGGTCTTGGCGTGCCACCTCCCGCGCGGGCCGTGTTCGACGAGCGAGTGCGTCTTCCACCCGAACATCACCTCGGGCGCGACGGTGCGCCACTCGCGCTCGCGCACCACGAGCGGCCGCGGCCCGGTGGCGAGCTGTTCGCCCCAGCCGAAGTCGACCTGCACCGAAGTGTCACCACGCCGCAGCGACGCGCGCACGCCGGGAAAGTTGGTCTCGGCCCAGATGGTGGTGACCTCGCACTCGACGCCCGCGAGGGAGGCGAACAACGCTTGCACCCGGGGCGTGAGTGACGCCGGCGTCCACTCTCCGTCGATGAGGAAGTCGATGTCGTTCGCGCGGCGGCCGGGAATCCACAGCTCGGTGAGCAGCGAGCCGCGGAGCACGAGCGCAGGCGCCAGCGACGAGGCGTGCATGTGGTGCAGGACCTCGTTCAGCGTGAGGCTCACGCCATCCACCCCGCGTCGATGTGCGGCGCCGAGTCGAACACCGTGAACTCGCGCGCGCGGTTCTTGAGGGTGAGGCCCAGCGTGCGCAGCTCGTCGAGCACCGCCTCGAAGCGCGCGTCGGCGGTGACGCGGCCCACCTGGTACGAGCGAATGGTGATGAAGCGCTCGGGCGTGTGCTTGCGCAGGTTCTTCGACACGTAGCCGCCGTGCGCGTTGCACCGCGCGTGGAGCAGCTGTTCGTCGAACCCGTCGGGCAGCAGCACGGTGGCGTGGTGCTCGAAGTACACGTCGCGGGGGAGCGCGCTCGCGGTGTCGTCGCTCTCGGGTGCACCGAAGGCGCGACCTGTGGCTTCAATCTTCATGCGCGTCACCTCGAAGCCGTCGCGCACCAGCGCGCGGGCGAGCTCGAGCACCTCTTCGCGGGCTTGGGTGAGCGTGCCGAGGTGGTAGCTGCCGGTCATCGGCTGCTCGGCCTGCGCGGTCTTCTCGGGCATCACGATGTGCAGACACTTCACGCCGAGCCGCTCGCACGACTTCGCGAAGGCGGTCATGTCGCAGGGCTTCACGGTGACGTGGGCCTCGAAGTAGCCGGGCGTGCCGTCGCCGCGCACGTGCGCCGCGAGTTCGAGGAATGGGCGCTGCCGCATGTTGATGAGGAAGCGCGAGGTGCCGAGCTCGGACACGGTCTGCGTGTAGCCGTCGGGTTGCCAGACGCGGTCCCAGCCGTAGCCGCCTTCTCCACGCGGGGAGGTGACGACCTGGCCTTCGCCGCGGCCCGTGAAGAGGGTGAGGTGCTCAGCCGCGGTGATGAGCGCGACCACCACGCGGGTCTCTCCGTGCGTGCCGCCGAAGCGGGCGCAGAAGGCCGCGTCGCGTTGTTCGCGGGTGGACTCGGTGCCGGCGGGCACGGTCGCGTCGCCGAGCTCGCGGTGCAGTTGCTTGAAGCGCTTGCCGGTGAGGGGCGGTTGCCCCTCGAGCGCGAGCGCGGTGTTCTCGACGAAGAGCGGCTGCTGAAAGTGGTCCCACGCGGCGCGGGCGCGAAAGCGGGCGATGTCTTCGAGGTCGGTGCCGTCGCCCTTCGGGAGGCCGAAGCGCGAGGAGGTGACCTTGAGGCCTGCGAGCAGGCGCTGGCCCTCGTCGGCGTTCCAGGAGTTGGGGGTGACGAAGAGCAGCGACATGGCGTGGACGATAGCCAGACCGGCTGAGGGTGGCTGGGCTGACCGCCGGTTGGCTTTGGGCTGCCACGCCACCCTGTCGGCCTTGAAGACCACGGGGCCCCAGGGGTCTGTCGTGTTGCCCAGCGCGAGACAGCCCCGCTGCTTCGGCCGAAGGTCCGCACCTGGGCTCTGGTGCGAGGTGCCTTGCAGAATTGAATGTCAGAGAAGGGTGACCTTCATTTCTGCAAGTCGCGTCGACCGGGGGACCGGCTCGGTTCGAACGGGCCGACCTCACTGAGTACCGAATCGTAGTCTTCGATGTCAGGCCGCGTGGAGCGAGGCGGCTTCCCCTGCTTGTGAATGTGGGATCAGCGTCATCGCGCCGCTGACGTTCCGTTCACGAACGCACTGTGGAGGTGCCCGTACTTCGCCAGCACCCCCACCGCGTCAGTCTGCACGTGACCGTTCAACACCACGCGACGCAGGTGCGGCAACTGCGAGAGCACCGACGTGTCGTCGAAGGCGCCATGGCCGTTGAGCGTGAGCGAGAGCACGGCCGCCGGGTGCTTCTCGAAGATCCGGTCGACCAGCGCCACCGTCTTCGCCGACACCCTGAATCGTCGGCCGAACTGCACCTGAACGACCTTCAAGCTCGACACCTGTGCCACGCCTGCCTCGTCGAGCTCGCCGTACACGTTCAGCACGCCCTGCCCCACCAGGACCCAGGTCGCACCGAGCGCCACGGTCGCGCTGCGAAGCGCCGGGGTCGCGTACATCTTCGCGAGGTCGGGTGGCGCGCTCTCTCCCCACGGCATGGGAACAGGCGGAGCCGCAACTTCAGCGGGCTCGCGAAGAAGAGCGCCGAAGTTGATCAGCGGCGTCGCCCCCTCTCCGCGCGCCGCGACCAGCCGCTCGTACAACGCGTCGAACACCTCGAGCTCATCCCGACGGAGGTCGGCCAGTTCGGAGTGCTTCGGGTCAAGCACCCGCGGTAACGCTCGAATGGCCAACTGCAGCAGGCCGGCGTTGGGCGCCAGCTCGCTGAGGAGAGACGACACCTGCCCCGGTGCAGTGCCCTGGCCGTTCGCCAGCGCGATCAACTCGCACGCGGCCACACAGGCGTGCCCATCGTCCACGTCGAGGTACTCGTCGCGCGAGGCCTCGATGACGCGATGAAGCGCCTCGGCCACACCCTCTGCGGGTGCGCCGCTCTCGCGCAGGTCACGTACGAAATCGCCCGCTCCGTCATTCTCAAAAGGCCCGCGGCCCCAGCTGCCCATGGTGGACAGCTGTATACCCATCACCATGTCGACACATCGAGCGACGGTGGAGTGGACGCGAGGAGGCCCCTTCGCGCGAAAGCAGTTTCAGCGGGCGCACCGGTGGTCGTTCGACGGCGGGCTCTCTGTTCCCGCGGCGGCGTCACCGGAGGTCGTCCCGCTGCCGCAGACGCGCGCTGACGCCATCGACCCGGAAGAGGCGTTCGTCGCGGCGATCTCGAGCTGTCACATGATGACGTTCTTGTTCCACGCGGCGAACGACGGGCTCGTCGTCGAGTCGTACGCAGACCACGCCGAGGGCCAGCTGCGCGAAGGGTGGATTCAAGAGGTCGTGCTCTCGCCACGCATCGTCTTCGCCGCGCGCCAACCCACGGCCGATGAGCTCGCCTCACTCCACGAGCGAGCCCACCGCGGCTGCTTCATTGCTCAATCCGTGAAGACCACCATCTCCGTCGTGGCAGCGTGCGTCAGCGTGGGCTGACGTAGACGTTCAATGGCGTCATCTGGGTGATTCACTTGCCGCCGTCGGGCCCGCGCAAAATCATCAAGCTCGCGCCCTGACCAGACACACCTGGAATGATCAGGACGCGGCCCCGCGTCGCGCCGGCGCTCAGTCGGCCTGCTGCAGCAACCAGAACTCGCGCACCCCCTGAGGAACCGTGGTGTTCGCGCCGTTGAGCACGAGCACGACCTCGCGGCGGTTCTTCACGCCGAGAATCGCCCGCGGAATCATGCGGTAGTAGTCGGCGCTCGGCGGCATCGCGGCCGTGAGGGGAATCACGCCTTCGCCGCCCTGCTCGGTGAAGAAGCGAACCTCGGCGCTGTTGACCGGCGCGCCGTAGAGGTTGTCGTCTCCATCGAGCGCCACCATGCGCACGCCCGTCTGGAACGTCTGCACTCCGTTCGAAGCGGTCTCCCACACCGTGGTGCCCTCCGCGGGGGTGGCGTTCTGCGCGAGCGCGACGCCCGAGGTCTTCAAAGAGGAAGTGACGGCGAAGTTGCTGCCCGGCACGTCGAGCAACTCGGTCGCCGCGACGTCGTCGAAGCCCATGCGAAAGACGGCGTTCGAGGCCCACCCGATGAACTTGCCGCTCACGGCGCTGGGCAGCAGCACCAGGTCGTGGATGAAGCTCGGCACGGGCACCGGCTTCGTCGTCGAGCCGTTGGTGAAATAGAGGTCATCCGTGGAGAACATGCGCAGGGTGGTCCCGCCGACCACCACCGCCCCCTCAGCGCGCTTCGTGCGACCGTTTTCCACGCCCCGGTCGAAGACGAGGGGCAGCGCGCCTTCCTTGAACTTCAGGTTGCCCTGCGCGCGCAGCCCCAGCCACGCGCTGCCGTCGGCCTCGACCGCGATGGGTGACGCGGACGTCACGATGTTGCCGCTCAACGTCGCCGTGCCCAGCAGCACCGAGGTGCCCGTCTCGAGGTCGTAGCGCGCGACGCTGATGCGCCCCGTGCCCGGCGAGTGCGCGTAGTACAGCTTGCGGTTCACCACGGCGAACTCCGGCCCGTTCTGGAGGGGCGCGTGCTGCGGCTGGGGGAGCTTCTGCAGGCAGTAGCCGCTCGGGTCCGAGCAACCGGTGGCCTGCGGGCCCTTCGGGACGACGACGCACCTGAGCGGGTTGGTCACGCAGCTCGTCGGCTTGAACTGCGAGACGATGCCGGCCGCGGCCACGCCAGGCGCGGCGAGGTCGACGGTGACGCTGCCTTCAGCGCCCGTCTTGCGCTCGAGGCGCTGCCAGTCCGCGTTGGTGCGGTACCAGACCTTGCAGTCTTCGCTCTTCTGGTCGTGCCGCTCGACCAGCTCGGTGTCGATGGGCAGGGTGAGCTCGACGGGCACGGCGAACGTGACGTCTGACGGGCCCACGACCACCTGCAGCCCGACCCGCTCGGCGGTGGCGCTCAAAGGCGTGGGGTCGAGCGTGCCGTCGACGCTGAGCTTCACCCGCGACGAGAGCGCGCCTGCGGGCACCTTCAGTCGAACCCCGGCGAGGGGGCTGTCGTCGGGCGCGACGAGCTCGCCGCCTTCGGGGCCCACCTCGAGCGCGATGACGCTGGGAGGCACTTCCTCTGAATCGGGCGTCGGCGGGGTTCCGCAGGCGGCGAGGAGCGACGAGACGACGAGGGCGGCGCGAAGGCCAAAGGGAGCTTTCAAGTGGGGTTCCTTGGTGAGGGTGACACGGCCCCCATGAGCAACCCCTGCGCCAGCGCGCTCGCCTCGGAAATCCGCGCTGTGGCACGGCAGCCGCTGGAGGCTCGAGCCGACAGGTGCCGGCTCGAGCCGACAGGTGAGGGCTGCCCCACCGCCCGAATCGCGCGCTGGCTTCGGCCGGTTGGTGCGCAGAAACCCGCTCGCGCGGGAGGTGATTCACCGAGTCACTGCGGCAGACAGACGCTCACGGGCACCCGGTCGGCGGAGGGCTGATGACGCCTCCATCGCGCTGACACACCCCTCGGCCGTTGAGGCGAATGCGACCGACCGAGGCGCCGCCACCGCCGGCCCCACCACCGCTCTGTCGCTGGTTCATGCCGTTCATCGCAGGGATGATTCCGGCGCCGCCGTTGCCACCGAAGCCCGGGAAGTTCGGCGGGTCCTGGTCGCCGCCTTGAGCGGGGTTCGCGGTGTCGATGCTTCCAGGCTGCCCGTCGATGCCGAGGTTCGACGTGCCACCGCCCTCGCCACCGCCACCGCCGTTCGCGGTCAACGCGGCGCCGAAGACCTGCAGCGTCTGCGCTTCGAGCAGCACCGCGCCGCCACTGCCCGCTCCGCCGCCGCCTGCGCCGCCACTGAGGTTGTTGAGCCCCCGGAGACCACCCGCACCGCGCGCGCCGATGCGGCCGTTCACATAGAGCTGACCGCTCACTGAGAACTGAACGGCGCCGCCACCGGTCCCTCCTGCGCCACCCGCTGAGCTCATGCTGCCGTTGCCGCCTCGGCCACCGGAGCACCCTCCGGTCAGAGGAATGAGCTCAGGCGTTCCGTGCGGCAGCCCACCGAGGCCCCCACGCTGGGTCGCAAGGCCACCATCGCCACCGAAGTCACCAAAGCCACCCCCGCCCGCGCCGGAACCGGTCGAGCCGTTGAGACCATTGGCGCCCCTGCTGTTGAGACAGTCCACCTGCTCGTCACCCGCTTCGGCGAGCACCGTGCCTGAGAGGAGCGCGTTGCCGAAGACGACGAAGACGACCGGTCTGGTGCCGATGAGCGTCAGGGTTCGGTTGCTGCGCAGCGTGAGCCCGGAGCTGACGAGCGCGAGCACTTCGATGCCTCCGTCCTGCACGAGCACCACCGGCACCGGTCGGGGCTGGCTGCAGAAGTTGTTCGAGAAGGTGAGGTTGGTGGAGTCGATGGTGGTGTCGCAGGTGAGGTCGGCCGGCGGCGCGACGTTCGTCAGCGTGGTGGGGATGAAGTTGCTCGGCACGTAGGGGAAGGCGGGCACGCACTGCGCGCTCGTCGTGCACACGCCAGCGGTGCCGCACGTGGCCCCTGCGTCCTTCGGTGGGCCGCAGCCGCCGTCATCGAAGGGCCCTGCGTCAACCCCCGCATCGGCGACGCCTGCATCTGCGACGCCTGCATCGGCGACGCCTGCATCGGTGACGCCTGCATCGGTGACGCCTGCGTCGGCGACGCCTGCATCGGCAACTCCCGCATCGGCGCCTCCCGCGTCGACCGCGCCTCCCGCGTCGACGGCGCCCGCATCAGCGACTCCCGCATCCGCGACTCCCGCATCTACGACTCCCGCATCCACGACTCCCGCATCAGGAGTTCCTGCGTCGTCAGGGCCGGCGTCGACCGTTCCTGCATCGGGACTGCCCGCATCACCCTCGGGCCCGGCGTCGGCGCCGCCGTCGGGAGACCCCGCATCGACGCGGAACCCGGCGTCGAAGTCAGGGGGCGGGAGCGCCTCGAGGGTGAGCGTGACGCGACTGATGCCGGGCACGAACATCACCGTCTTGCGCTCACTGCGCGCACTCGGCTCATCGCACGCGACGCCGCGAAAGCCGGTGGCCTCGACGGCGACCTCCGTGGCCTCGAGGGCACCCCCGGGCACGACCCCGACCCGAAACAGCGTCTTCCCGTCGCGGGGAAAGCGCGTGGAATCGACGGCTTCACCCGCCGCGTTGAACGCCACGACCTCGATGCAGTCGGCCTCGAGCTCCGCGCGCGCTTGAACGACGACCTCCAGGGCGGGGCCTGCGACCTTGCCGCCGCACGCCGACAGACAGACCGCCAGAGCCACCGCGCGAAGCCTCATCGCGGCAGCATATGCGCCACCACGCCGCCGGGCTCAGCTTCGGAGGCGTTTCATCGAGTGGTCGAAAAACGACAACGCGTGTCGGTTCTCAACGCCGTCGTGGGAACGAGCCGTTCCCGCTCCCGTCATCAGTCCACGACTGAATCGTCAGGCTCTGGGTCCAGTCGCTGCCGAACTCCGCGTGACCCGAGTCGGCTGGTGGGCTCGCACTGCCCTGGCTGCCTCAGTGCCGCTCTCTGTTGTCATCATCGCGGACGAGCTGTGTGAGGGGTCGCTCCCCCTCTGCCTCGTCATCATCGCGGACCACGTGAGGTGCTTCGCCCGCCCCGTCGAGCTTCGCGCGGGTGCGACGCGCGACCTCGCAGAGCACTTCGTTGCAGGGCTCGCAGCCGCCGCCACAGCAGCGCGGCCACCGCTCGGGCGGTGCGTTGAAGATGGGCTTCACGCACGAGCGGTAGTGCGTGGCGAGCCCGACCTCCTCGCTCGCGGCGGCCAGCGCGGCCTCGAACTTCGGGTCGACCTCGCTCATCGCTGGATGAGCTCGACCTTGTAGCCATCGGGATCCTGCACGAAGGCAATCACCGTCGTGCCGTGCTTCATCGGGCCGGCTTCGCGCGTCACCACGCCGCCGCGCCGCTTGATCTGCTCGCACGCGGCGGAGGCGTCGGGCACCTCCAGCGCGACGTGCCCGAAGCCAGTGCCGAGCTCGTACTTCGGCGTGTCCCAGTTGTGCGTCAGCTCGAGGGCCGCCTGCTCAGACTCGGGGCCGTAGCCGACGAACGCGAGCGTGAAGCGACCGTCGGGGTAGTCCTTGCGGCGCAGCAGCTTCATGCCGAGGACCTCCGTGTAGAAGGCGAGTGACTTCTCGAGGTCTCCGACGCGGAGCATGGTGTGGAGGATGCGCATGGCCCGTCATACGACGCTGGCGTGGGCGCGCCACCCGCTTCACGTCGCCGCAGTGGGACGAATCAGGGGGCGGCGCAGGTCACGGAGAGGTGGCCGGTCGCGCTCTGCGAGCACTGACAGCCGTTGGGCACGGTGCGACACGCGCAGCTCGGAGTCGCCCCGCACGCCCCTCGCCCATCGCAGCACCTCCGCCGGACGCAGCACCGCCACCGACTCCTCCGTCCGTCGTGGTGAGGTTGAGGCGACTTTGCTCGGGCACAGGGCCTGGAAGGGCAGTCGGCGCGAGTTCACATCGCCGTGCCAAACGGCGCGCGAGCCCCTCGCTTCGATCAAGGGTCGTCATGTTTGCCCACGATGATGACAAACAAGACATGCAATTCATTCGCCGATGCTGCCTTCCGTTTCTGTACTTCCATCAAGCGTTCGTGGCAGCCACCTGGCGCACGGAGCAGCTTGAAGAACGTCGATTCCCCGGAGCGAGCCCCCTCAGGTCGACTCGCGCCAGTTCCACACTGCGGCCTTCCCCGAGTTCTCGGGCAGCAACGCACCGTCGACCTTCTTGGGCCGCACGTACTTCGCGCGCAACACCAGCTCGTCTCCGCGCTCGACGCGCCACATCGCGCCCTCGACGCGATCCACCGCGCCGTGAAACCCGTGCTCACCCAGCAACGCGTCGACCACCTCGAGGCGCACCGCCGGGCCGCAGTGCACCACGTGCGGCCGCACGAACCGACCTCCGAGCCGCGCGCCGGTCACCGTCGAGCTCCAACACGTGAAGCGCGCAGCGCCGAGGTTCTGCGTCCCCTTCTCGGAGGGCGTGCACAGGTCGAACACCACCAACGGCTCGTGCGTCAGCGCGTACCGGGTCGAGTGGGCGAGCGCGAGCCATTCCCCGACGAGCCACTCGCCTTCATGCAGCACGTCGCGAAAGCGCGCCTCGTTCGTTGCGACCCACCGCGCGAACATCTGTCGTCCGGGGTTCTCGCCCTCTGCTGCGAGGAAACCTTCGCGACCGAGCGCCAGCACCGCGCCGTGCTTGAGCGCCACCGCCACGCACGAGCCGTCGAGCTTTTCCTGCACCACGACCTCGTCACCGACGCGGGCCTCATGCGTGCACCACCTCGCCAACTCGCTCGGCGCGCGATGATCCGTCCCATTCATGCGCGAGCCCGGCAGGTGCGGAATCTTCACGTACGCGCGGTGCCCGAGCGGCCGCTCGCCCCGATGCGCCCGGCGCGGTTCGTCCTTCGCGCTCATGGCGCTGCCCGACGCAGCGCGTTCATCGCGGTGTGGTGCGTCACGTGCGCCCCCGCGACTTCCCGGTGGTGGTGCCGCCCGCAATGATGTGCGCCAGCCGCAACGGCTCGGGAATGATGCCGTGCTGCGTGGTGCGCTCGAGCATGCGTTCCGCCTCGGTGAGCGTCAGCCCCGCCCGCTGCACCCACACGTCACCGCACGACTCGGGCTCGCCCGCCGCTTCCATCAACGCGCGCTTCGGTTCCCAGTCCGGCAGCCGCTTCACCGCCTCGAAGATGAGCGAGAGCCGCGGCTTCTTGCGCGCCACCACCAACACCGGCAGGTCGAGCTGCTTCGCGAGCCCGTGAATGTCGACCACGTTGAAGCCCGCAAACGTGATCCCCTGCAGCAACACCGCGCGCACGTGCGTGAGGTCTTTGTCCTTCACCAGGCGCGCCATCACCGCCGTCGCGTCGTCGCCGTCTTTCTGCACCGAGTCGCGCACCACGATGTCGAGCCGCGGGCCGCTGCACACGCAGCCGATGAGGCCCACCCGCCCCTCCGAGCCGCGCACGTGCGGCGCGTCATCGAAGCCGATGACGTTCGAGAGACGACGGGCCCAGCGTTGGTGCCTGCTCATGAGAGGTGAGTCTGAACGGGAACAGGGCACCTGACATCACCGATAGTTCCGAGCGCTGCGGGTCAGCGGTCTGCATCGAAGAGCACGTCCTCCTCGGCCTGTCGCAGCTCGACCCCCAGCGCAGCGCCCAGACAGGCGCCCCACCTTTCCATCGGTCCGGAGAGCTCATCTTGACCATCAAGATGGTCATCACTAGTCTTCTATATGGTCATGAGCTGGAGCGTGTCTGAGGCAAAAGCAAGGCTGTCCGAGGTGCTCTCCCGAGCCCGGCGAGCACCTCAGGTCATTGAGAATCGGGGTGAGGCCGTGGCGGTGGTGGTGTCCAAGCGGGAGTTCGACCGACTCCAACAACTCCGTGTCGAGCCCAAGCCCTCAGCCATGGCGGCGCTGCTCGAGGTCACCCGTCAGCTGAAGGCCGAAGGCGAGCTGGAGTTGGAACTCCCTGCCCGAGAGCTCGAGCCCGATCGGCTGCCTTCCTTCTGATGTTCCTGATCGACACCAACGTGCTGTGCGAGCCGACCCGGCAACACGCCGACGAGTCGGTGGGCCGCTGGCTGCTCAGTCAACCGTCGGTGAAGGTCAGCGCCCTGTCGCTCATGGAGATTGAGTACGGGTTGGCGCGCCTGCCTCAGGGGGAGAAAAGAGATCGCCTCACGAAGTGGCTGGAAGCGGTGCTGGCCTCGCCAGCGGTGGAGATCGTCCCCGTCGACGCGGCAGTGGCCCGAAGTGCAGGCAGGCTCAAGGTGCTCGCGGAATCGCGGGGTCGACCGCGCCCGCTGGCCGATTTGATCATCGCCGCGTGCGCGCAGGTCACTGGCTCCGTCGTCGCCACCCGAAACACCGCTGACTTCGAAGGGCTGGGGATTCCGCTCCTCGACCCGTTTGGCCGGTGAGCGCAGCCACACCCAAGCGCAGGTTCTGCTCGCGCGTCAGGCGAGGAAGGACACCTTGCTGTGCTACGACTTCTGACGATGGACGACTTCTGGCGCAACCTCGCGAGGCTCTTGCGCAGCGAAGGTGGGGACGTCATGGCCATCCCTTCGATGGCCATCGTCGTCGCGACCGGCGTTCTGACCTTCGTGGCGACCCGCAACCTCGGCGTGGCATTGGGCCTCGCTGCGCTTTCGTTTCCGCTTCAGGGGCTCGCCTTCACCAATCGCACGACGGGCTATGCGGTCGCTGGACTGGGCTCGCTGCTGGTCGCGTCCGCCACGGCGCTGCTCGTCGGCCCATTCGTGGGTCTGCTCGTCTGGGCCCCGTTGGGATGGCTGGCAGGGTTCTCCACTGGTGCAGCGGGTGGTTGGCTGACGTTTCGCCGGTATGAAGCGCTGATTCGAGAGATCAACGATCCCGCGGGGTGGCACTGAGCCGATGTTCTGCGGGAACAACGGTCGTCGGGGTGTTGGTGATCGCGCGGTAGCGCACCCATGCGTCACGGATCGTCCGCCAGAGGGGCCGGAGCCAGAACACTGCCCCGAACACGATCAGCGACGCAGACACGCCCACCAGCGCTACACCCAGCATCGCGCCGCTCCTTCCTCGCCACCACGGGACACGCTCCAGTTTCGATTCTCGATGCCAGAGAGCGCGACCGTGGCTTGTCAGCGACACTCGAGCGCGCAGCCGTCTCCGTCGACGTCGGCGACCTCCTGGCCCTCCGCGCACTCGACAGCGATGGCTGGGCACACCACTCCGGCATCAATCGGTGCTGCTCGACACTCGAGCGCGCAGCCGTCGCCGTCGACGTCGGCGACCTCCTGGCCCTCCGCGCACTCGACAGCGATGGCTGGGCACACCACTCCGGCATCAATCGGTGCTGCTCGACACTCGAGCGCGCAGCCGTCTCCATCGACGTCGGCGACCTCCTGTCCGTCGGGGCATTGCACCGCGATTTTAATGCAGGCAGCGCGGCCATTCAGTTCGCTGTCACGCAAGGAGGTTGCGTTGCCGGAATCGTTTGGGCCGCACCCAAACATGGCTGAGAGAACTGCTCCAACGAGACACCACTTCAGGAGAAGGCTTGGCTTGATCATGGAGCTCCCTTCATGAGCAAAACCGAAGCCAGCTCGAAACGGTCGCCATTCAAGGCGTTTGGAAGGCTTGGGAATCAGAACTCTGAGCAACACGAGCGCAGAAACTCAGGAACTCGTCGCTCGCGGATGGGGCGCGTACGCTTCGGCTTCGATTGGCGGTGCTTGAGAGCGCCCGCGGGTGCCATCAGCTGAAGGTGTGTGCGAGGTCTCGCGTGGCTGCGCCGAGTTCGGCCCCTCCCTATGCCCCTCGCCGCTCCTGCGCAGACCTTCCTCGGCTCCGCTCGCGGTCGTTCACCGAGTGCGCGAGCTCGGTCTTCGAGTCGTTCATGGGCGCGCGCACCTTGCGTGACGCACAGCGGCACTCGCACGACTTCCTGAGCCCGGGTTTCGGCGGTATGGGGCAGCTCAACATGAGCACCTCCGGAGTGCAGCCCGCCCGTCACATCGCCAACGTGAAGTACGCCATCCGCAACATCGCCGCGGAGGCCGCCCGCCTCGAAGCCACGGGCATGAAGATTCTCTCGTGCAACATCGGCGACCCGCTGAAGTTCGACTTTCAGACGCCGCCGCACCTCATCGAGGTGGTGCAGAAGGCGCTGCGCGACAACTGCAACCAGTACGTGCCCTCGGCGGGCCTCAAGGAAGCGCGCGTGGCCATCGCCGCCGCGCAGCAGCCCCCGGTGCGCATGGAAGACGTGTTCGTCACCAGCGGCGTCAGTGAGGCGCTCGACCTCGCGCTCACCTCGCTGCTCGAAGAAGGCGACGAGGTGCTGCTGCCCTCGCCCGGCTACCCGCTCTACAACGCCATCGCGGCGCGGCTGCGCGCGAAGGTGCTCAGCTACCCGCTCGACGAATCGAAGGGCTGGGCCATCGACACCGACGCCATCGCGAAGATGGTGACGCCGAAGACGAAGGCCATTCTGGTCTGCAACCCCAACAACCCGACCGGCGCCATCGCCACGAAGCAGCAGCTCGAGGCGGTGCTCGACATCGCCCGGAAACACAACCTCGTGGTGTTGAGCGATGAGATTTACGACAAGTTGTTGTTCGACGACGCGCACGTGCCGACGGCGACGCTCGCGAACGACGTGCCGCTCATCACCTTCAACGGGCTCAGCAAGGCGTACCTCGCGCCGGGTTGGCGTGTGGGCTGGCTGGTGTTCAACACGCCCAGGCTGATGCCCGACGTGGTGACCGCAGTGCAGCGCCTCGCCGACGCGCGCCTGTGTGGCCCGGGCCCGTTTCAGTACGCCATCAAGCCGGCGCTCGAGGGCCCGCAGGACCACGTGCCCGCGATGATGAAGAAGCTGCGCTCGAGGCGCGACCTGATGGTCTCGAAGCTGCGCGCGATGCCGGGCGTGTCGGTGGTCGAGCCGAAGGGTGCGTTCTACGCGTTGCCCTCGCTCGAGCGCACCTGGCCGGGCGGTGACGAGCAGTTCGTGCTGCAGCTGGTGCGTGAGACGGGCGTGCTCTTCGTGCACGGTGAGGGCTTCGGCCAGAAGGCGGGCACGCAGCACTTCCGCGTGGTGTTCCTGCCGTCCGAGCAGGTGTTGAGCGAGGCTTTCGCGCGCCTCGACACGTTCCTCAAGTCGCGGTGAACATGGGCCGTGCGACCGTTCGGTCGCCGCGCCGGACCATTCACCGCGAGCAGGCGAACCTCGCTGGGCGCAGCGAGCCATCATCCCTGCATGCGCCGACTCCTCCTCGTGTTCGTCATCGGCTTCGCGTGGGTCGCGAGCCTGCAGTTCTTCTTTCGCGCTGAGCCTCGCTCGCTCGTCGCGCCGCTCACGAAGCACCTGCTCACCGCCGACCGCTTCCAGCTGCGCCGCAGCAACCCCGAATGGGACCTGATGGCGCGCACCTTCACCGTGCTCGCGTTCTTGAATCAAGCCGAGGCGAGCCTCGCTCCGCGCGACGCCACCGCGCCTGAGAGGAGCCCTCGCGACGCCGAGTTGCTTGCTGCGGTCGACGCGATTCTCGACGAGACGCTGGAGATGGACGACGCCCGCGCCGACGCGTTCGTGCTCCCGTACTTCCACGCCAGGCCCTTCGCCGACCCGAAGACCCGCAGCGTCTTCGTCGATGGCGAGCTGGCGCTGATGCTCGCCGCCCGCCAACTCGTCGCACCCGCACCGCAGTACCGCGCTCCGATGACGACGCGCATCGACCGCCTCACCGCCGCGATGCAGCGCGGGCCGGTGCTCTCAGCCGAGAGCTACCCCGACGAAGCGTGGACGTTCTGCAACACCATCGCGCTGGCGGCGACGAGCCTCGCCGACCTCGTCGATGGGCGCGACCACTCGGCGCTGCGTCAGGCGTGGGTCGCGCAGGCGAAGACGTCGCTCATCGACCCGCGCACCGGGCTGCTCATCTCGAGCTTCACCTGGCAGGGCGTGCCGCGCGACGGGCCAGAAGGGTCGACGCTCTTCCTTGCCGCGCACATGCTCCAGCTCGTCGACCCCGAGTTCGCGCGTGAGCAATACCGCCTCGCGCGCCGCGAGCTGGGGGGCGAACTGCTCGGCTTCGCGTGGGCCGCGGAATGGCCGCGCGCCTGGCAGGGCCACGACGACGTCGACTCCGGCCCCAGCGTGCCGCTGCTCGACGCGAACGCAGGCGCCAGCGGCCTCGCGCTGGTCGGCGCCGCGGCGTTCGGTGACACGAGCTCCCTGCGCGGCCTCGTCGCCAGTCTGCGCTTCGGCGCGTTCCCCGTGACGCGCGATGGGGCGCTGCACTTCGCCGCCGGAAATACGCTCGCCGACGCGGTGTTGCTCTACGCGCTGGTGCAGGGCCCGCTCTGGGCCCGAGCCGGCGCGGAGGTGCACTCGTGACCGCCCCTCACCCCGGCCCTCTCCCCGCTCACGCAGGGAGAGGGAGTTTCTTGATTCGTCTCTCGCTCGTGGCGTTCACGGCGTTCGGCGTGCTGCACCTCGCGGGCTTTCGCGAACACATGGCATTCGTCTCAGGTACCGCTCCTGCGTCAGGCACCTCGTTGGTGAGCGGCCTGGTGTACGCGGGCGCGTGGTTCTTCGCGGTGCTCGTCGCGCCGGTGTTCTTGCTGTCAGGGCTGGTGCTGCGCGCGGGCGCGAAGCTCAGCCGCGGGTGACGGTGCGCAGCGCGCGGAACTGCTGCGCCACCCACGCCGCGCTCTCGGGGCGCTTCCCGGGGTCCTTCTCGACCATGTGCAGAATCAGCCGCTCGAGCAGCTCGGGAATCTGCGGGTTGTGCACGCGCGGTGAGACGGGCGTCTCGGCCGACTGCGCGACCAGCACGCGCGTCAGCTCGGGAAAGTCGAAGGGCAGCTTGCCGGTGAACAGCTGGTACGCCGTGATGCCCAGCGCGTAGAGGTCGGTCGCGAAGGTGACGTCGCTGAAGCTGTTGATCTGCTCAGGCGACATGTACTCGGGCGTGCCGCCAATCATCCCGTTCATGGTGACGCCCACCGCGGTGCGCTTTCGCGCGATGCCAAAATCCATCAGCTTCACCACGCCCTCGTGCGTGACGAAGATGTTCTGCGGCTTGATGTCGCGGTGCACCACGTCGCGCTCGTGCGCCGCCTGCAGCCCGAGGCACGTCTGTTCGAGCCACGAGAAGCCTTCGCGAAACGGCAGGGGCCCGCGCGCCTGATCGAGCTTCTGCAGCAGGTCGCCACCCTCGAGCAGCTCCATCGTGAGGTAGCGCCACGGGCCGACGCTGCCGAGGTCGAACAGGCGCGTGATGTTCGGGTGCGCGAGCGAGCGCGACAACGAGAGCTCGAGCTTGAAGCGGGCGATGAGCGTCTCGGCTTCGCGCTCGGTGGAAGGGTGAAACACCTTGATGGCCACGGGCTCGTTGAGCTCGAGGTCGAGCGCCTTGAAGACCGAGGCAGAGCCGCCTTCGCCCAGCAGCGCGTCGAGCCGGTAGCGCTCCCCAAACTGCATGCCTACCGAGGGCATCGACGCCGTCGGCAACGGCGGCGGCGGCAGGGTCGTGCGGGGCGCAAGCGAAGGCGAACTCGCGAGCGGGGTGCCCTGGCCGAGCGCCTCGCGTCGCGCGAACTCGCCCGTGTCGAACGTCTTCTCCCGGGTGCCCGTCACCCGGTCGCTGAAGGGCTCCATCACGACGAACGACGGGTTGCCGGGGTTGAAGAGCTGCCCGTGCCAGCTGGGGGCGTTCTCCTCGGGGTCGTAGCCCTGGTACTGCCTGGCGGTGGCGCGGCGAATCGCCGCAGCGGTCGTGAAGTAGGGCACGATTTTGAGCCGCGTCGCGAAGCGGAGCCGGTCGATGAGCGCCACGTCGCGCGGGTCTTCCATCGCCACGTGGAGTTGGCGGTCGGCGACCCGAATCGGCACCACGCGCCAGCTGCGCGCCTGGTCTTCCGTGAGCGCCTTTGCCGCTTCGGGGTTGAGCGCCGCCATCAGGTCATTGGCGACGAGGTGCGCAATGCCTGACTGCTCGCTGAGCACCTTGAGCACGTCGACGTCTTTGACGAGACCAGAGGCGACGACGGCCTCTGCGAGTGACAGCTCGTTCCTCGTCAACTCAGGCTGCTCGCGCGTGAGTCGCTCGAGGAGCGTCAGCGTGAGGAGGCCCTTCTCGACCAGCAACGAGCCCAGCCACCGCTTCTGACGCCCCCTCGACGCCGTCGAGCGCAGGCCCGACGGGCTGCTGAGGTCGGCCACAGAAGGACGGGAGAACGCCGAGGGTGCGCCCAGAACACCAGGCGCACCCGTTGCCACCTCGGAAGGATGCGCGCCGGAGGGGGGCTTCGAGGGGGTGCTGGTGAAAGGGCGTGGTGTGGGTGACGAGCTCACGCCCACCACCCGCTCGCCCGGCCCAACGCCCGCCGGTTGCGCCTGCTGCACTGCCGACGGGCTCGAGAGCGTGCCCTCGGCCTCGCGGCGCACGAGGTCTGCGAGGCGTTCCTGCGCCTCGACGTCGCCCGGGTACGCGCCCACCACGGTCCGCACGATGGACAACGCGAGCCGCAGCTTGCCCGTCGCCGCGAAGGCGTCGGCGATGTCTTTCATCGCCTCGGCTTCCACCGGCGCCGCAGGGGCGTGCCCGATGAAGGGCATGAGCCACATCGACAGCTGGTCGAGCGGCATCTTGAGCATGCTGGCGACCCGCACCACCTGCACGCAGGCCTGCCGGTAGCGAGGGTGGCTCGCCTGCACCTTGAGCAGCGCGGCCAGACACTCTTTGAGCGCGCCGCCTCGTTGGAAACAGACCGCCGCGTCCCAGTAGCGCTGCGCCTCGAGACAGAACTGTGCAGCCTCGAGGTGGCGGTTCAACGCCATCGCCACGCGCACGGCACCATCCCAGTCCTTGTGACCGGCAAAGGCCTTCAAGGCCTCATCGAGCTTTCCTTGCGACTCGAGTCGCGCGCCGTCGCTCACCCCGTCGAAGGAAGACAGAGATCTGCCCGCGCCGCAAATAGAGGGACGTGGTTGTTCCAATGAGTCGCGAGATTTGCTGTCGGGTCGGATCTCCCGAGTGGACGCGAGGGTCTCGCGTCCTCGTTGGCGTCAAAACAAACCGTGAAGACCGTGCGCGTTAGAAGCCGAACCAGCTGGCGACACGCCTGGCGGTGTTGTGCGCGACGTTGGCCGCGCCACTGGCGACGTGGGTGACCACGCTCGCGGCCTGCTGGGCGGTGCGCGTGGCAGCGGCGCCGACGTCATCGAGCCCCAGACGCCCGTCACCGTTCACGTCGGCGGCGCGAACCACGGTGCGCGCGACGGCAGCAGTCGTGTTGCGCGCGACGGTGGTGGCACGCGAGGCGACGTTGCGCGCGGCGGCGGCGGCGTCATCGAGACCGATGCGACCGTCACCGTTGACGTCGGCAGCGCGAGCGATGGTGCGCGCGACGTCGACCGTCTTGCGCGCGGCAGCGACCACATCACCCAGCCCGAGCTCGCCGTCACCATCGACGTCGGCAAGGCCCTTCGCGGCTTCGCCAATCTGGGCCACGTCGACTTCGACCTCGACACCACCACCCAGACCCAGGCCGAGCGCCGCGCCGACCGAGCCGCCAAGCTTGAGCTTGCCGTCTTCGTACCCGATGACGCCGCTGGCGCGCGCTTCGGCGCCGGCGCTGGCGTAGCCCGAGGCCACCACCGAGAAGGGACCGGCCGAGGCACGGACCTCACCCTCGGCCTTGGCGACGGCTGAGGCGCCCGCGGTGCCACGCGCGACCGCGGTGGGCGGGTTGCGCGTCACCTTCACGGTGCCGGTGGCTTCGGCGGCCACCTCGGCGACGACCCTGGCGTGGCCCTCGACGCCGGCGTTCATCTCGACGCCGCCGATGCTGACGCTGTTGGTGCGCGCGCTGGCCGTCATCTCGGCTTCGACCTTCGCACCCGCGCGGAGCGTGACGGTGGCGTCGAGGCCGTTGCTGTCAATCTTGCCCTGCGCATCGACGCTGGCCCGCGCTTCGGCGGTCGCACGAGCCTCGTAACCCGCCTCGCCGTAGCGACCCGACACGTGGTCACGCGCTTCGGCGGTCACCGAGGCGACGGCCTCGCGGTTGAACTGCCCGCGGATGCCCTCGTGGTCGATGGTGAGCGACTGGCCGCCGGCGATGCCGACCCGCGTGCCCACCTGCGCGGTGTCGCTCGAGTACAGCGTGTTCTCACGCATGCGGTCGGGCGAGACGGCCGATTCCCAGGTCTGCTCGAGGCCGAGCGCCTTGAAGATTTTCCCAATCCACGGGGTGACCTTGTCGGCCTTGTCGGTGATGGGCTTCGAGTCGAACTCGGTCTCGCGCATGAAGCTGCGCTCGATGCTCTTGTTGCTCGACCAGTCGGCGCCGTCAGACAGGCGGAACTTGCCGTCTTCGTAGGTGGTGCTCGAGCGGGTGGTGAGGTCGGTGCCGCGCGCGTCTTTGCGGTTGGTGGTGATGGTCGTCTTGTCTTGGTGGGTGACGGCGGTCACGTCAGACGACTTCGCCGCGTTGCCGCGCGAGTCACGCGAGGTGGTGACGGTGCTGGAGGTCGTGGTGTTGCCCGACTCGCGCGTGGTGTTGCGCTCGGTCTGGCGCTTGTCGATGCCGAATACGTCGCGGGTGTCGAGCTGCGCGCGTCGGTCGCCGGTGGCGCTGACGCTCTCCCGGCTGTGCTCGAGCGAGCGGCGGCCGAGCATGTCGTTCTTGTCGGTGAAGGTGCTGTCGGTCTGGTTGCCCCGCGCCGTGGTCTGGCTCCGGCGGTACTCGGTCGACTTTTCGAGCAGCTTGCCTTCGCGCGTCGTCAGCTCCTTCGACGTCTTCGCGGTCGAGCGGCGCTTGGTGACGCTGCCGTCGGCGTTCTTCACGGTCTCCGCGGTCTTCTGCTTCTTGAACTTCTGGACCTCGGCGGGGACCTGCAGCTGGGGGAGTCGTTTCGAGATGCGGGTGGTCATTTGGGTAGCTCCTGGAACGATTCTCGGTGGATCAGGCGGCGGGGTTGTCAGTGAGAGCGCAAAATCTCCTGACATCCGCTTCGTAAATTCAATGACTTAGACCTATTGAGACCACACCATCGCGGTCTGACCGCCCTGTTGAACCACGAGTTTCCGGCCGAAGGCTTGATCGACCCGCATCAGCCAGGCCCGGAACTCGGGGTATTCCTTCGCGGTCACGCGGGCCCGGGACATCGTCAGGGTGCCCTTCACCTTGAGCTTCGCGTCTTCCTTCTTCACCGAGAGGCGCAGGCTGCCGAAGGGCGATTCTTCGACCACCTCGGGCGGCACCTCGGGCGCCGTCCAGTTCGCGGGGAGGGTGTAGGTCATCTGCAGCTCGTTGCTCCACACGCCCTGGAAGACGAGGTCGAGGCTGCGCTCCGACAGCGGCGCGAGGGCCTGCGTGAAGGCGCGGCCCGCACCGAAGGGGAAGAAGCGCAACAGGCCCGGGCCCGACTCGGCATACCGCGGCATGGCGAGCCCGAAGGTGAGCGTCACCGGGGTCTCGAGGTCTTTGGTGTCGGTGACGGTCAGCGCGCTCACCTGCACGCCGGGGTAACTCTGCGCCCACTGCTGCTCGAAGGTCGCGTTGCGCGTGGCGGGCGTCTGGTACTGGCGGCGCAGCTCGGGGGCGCCCTGCCCCTTCGCGGTGAGCGTGCCCTTCGCGCTCGCGCTGCCGTCAGGCTTGAGCGTCACGTCGAGCGCGAGCGTGGTGACGTTGTCGTCGGGAACGGCCTCGGGCGTGGTGAAGAAGCGGCTGACCCCCTCGGGCTCGATGATGAGCACGTTGGCGACGCGGTCGGCGCTCGCGAGCTCGCGGCTGCCGTGAAATTCGGCGGTGCCGTCGAGGTACAGGTCGAGCTTCGGCACATAGGCAATCGCGTGGTTGAACGCGGCGAGCGAGGCGACCTCGGGCGAGAGCGTGCCGAGGTGCCGCATGCGCAGCAGCACCAGGCGCGAGTCGACGCCGGCCACCTTGAGCATGGCGTGAATGAGCGAGGCCTTGTCCTTACAGTCGCCGAACTTGCGCGCGAGGATGCGGTCGACCCGGTACGGCTTGTACCCGTGGATGCCGAACTCGAGCGCCACGTAGCGGGTGTTGGTGACCACGAAGCCGTAGAGCGCGGCGACCACCTTCGCCGTGTCGCGGCGGTCGATTCCTTTCAGCGCCGCGTCGACCGCGCGCTTCAGCTCCTCGTTGGGCACCAGCTGCTCGCGTACGAGGCCCCAGTAGTAGCGGCCGACCTGTTCCCAGTTCTGGTACGTCGAGACGTGCAGCGGCGTGGCGACCTCGGCCCAGCCTGGCATGTTCGGCTCGGGCACCAGCTTGACGACGTCGTTCGCCTCGAAGCGGTACACGGTGCGCTCGCCCTGCTCGGCGCTGCTGGCGCTCACCCACTTCGGCAAGGTCTGCTGGTTCCACGAGAGCGGCCGTGTCTTCGGCATGTCGACGACGTAGCGGTAGTGCAGCTTGCGGTTGGTGCCCTGCACCATGTCCACGTCGCCCCAATAGTCGCTGAGGAGGTTTTCCATCGACGTGTCCTCGACGCGCCACTGCAGCTCGAGCACGTCACCCGGGGCGAGCGCGGGGAAGCTCAGCACGCGGGCGCGGGCGTCGTAATACATGCCCGTCCACGGCTCGTTGATGTTGCGTTCTTCTTCGCCGAACGAGTCGACGACGCTGCCGTCGGGCTTGGTGATGCGGGCGCGCAGCACGCGCACTTCCTGCCGGTCGGGCGACCAGGTGATGGGCAACGCGCGCCATGCGTCGACGCCGCGCTGCGTGAGCACCTTCACCACCGCCTGCGTGAAGCGGCTCGAGAGGCCCGAGGGCTGCACGCGCACGTGGGTCACCTCGGCGAGCACCAGCGCGTCGTCGGTCGAGTCCTTCTGCGCGGCGGCTTCCTTGAGCAACCCCGCGAGCGCGAAGGCCTCGGGCGTGCTGGTGGAGCTGTCTTCACCGCGCAGCGTGCGCAGCATTTCTTTGAGCGCGGGGTTCTGCGGGCGCAGCGTGAGTGAGCGCTGAAACGAGGCGAGCGCGGCGTCTTTGAGGTTCGCGTGGAGCAGCGCCTTGCCCTCGCGCTCGTAGACCTCGGGCTCGTCGGGCGCCGCGCTGCGCGCCTGCTCGAAGAACTGGCGACCTTCTTCGAGGCGCGCGTTGGCCGAGAGCAGCTCGGCGAGGCGGAGCATCGAGCCCTGGTCGAAGGGGTCGAGCGCGAGCACCTTCTTGTACTGCTCGACCGCTTCGTCGACCTTGCCGAGGTCGGCGAGCATCCCGGCGAGACCGCGGCGGGTGTTGGTGTCGTCGTAGCGGAGCGCGAGCACGGCGCGGGCGCGCTCCACCGCTTCGAGCGGGCGGTCGGCGCGGCGGCTGGCCGAGACGGCCTCGCGGGTGATGGCGGGCACGAGGTGCAGCGCACGGAAGGCGTCTTCGGTGGCGCGCCACGCGGTGGCCTTCTGCGCGAGCGCCTCGAGGGCACGAATCTTGAGAGTGTGCGCGGGCGCAAAGAGCGGCGACGCGGCCAGCAGCGTCTCGGCCTCGCGCAACGCGACCTCCGGGTGTTCACGGCCCAGCTCGTGCTGACCGAGCATGAGGCGGGCGAACGGGTGTTTGGGGTCGAGCTGCAGCGCGAGCTCGATGAAGCGGCGGCGGTCGTTGAGGTCGTCGGTCTGCAACGTGGCGGCGATGAGCTGCAGCTCGACGTCGGTGGGCGCGTTGAGCGCGGCGCGGTCGGCTTCGGCAGAGGGTACGCGCTCACTGTCGGGGTACGCGCGCGTCCACCCCAGCACGGTGGCGCAGTCGGCACGGAGCGCAGCGTCGGTGGGCGTCGCCTTCAGCTTCTTCTCGAGCGTCTCACTGAGCGCGGGGAGCACGGTCGGCTGCGGAGCGCTGCCCTTCTCGAGCGCCGGCACGGTCTCGGGGAGCGCCACGGCGAGGGTCCCCCGCGCGCCTTCGGCCTTCTCGACCCGAGCGTAGAAGCCGAAGGGGCCGCTCAGCTGGCAGACCTTCACCAGCACGCGGTTCATGCCCTTGCGGAGGTTCACCTGCACGCGGTGCTGGTCGACGCGCGCAAGGTTGTAGCGGTCGCTCGAGAGCGCCTTGACGCCGTTGACCCACACGCGCACGCCGCCCGAGACGCCGAACGAGAGCACCGCCTTCGTCTCTTGATCCGCGTTGAGCCACGTCACGGCGTAGCCGACGGCCTCTGAGCTGGGCTTCAACGCGAGGGAAAGGTCCACGAAGCCATCGACGGTCTTCGCGTGCGGTTTGCGCCAGCCGACCTCGCGCGACTTGCTGGGGTACGTGGCGCGCAGGTCGAGCGCGCTCTCAGGGCCGAAGTCGGTCTCGCAGCCGGCCTTGCCTTCGTTGTCGAAGCTGCCGACGACGTGGAAGTCCTGAATGAAGCCCAGCTCGGTGATCAGCTCCTGCGCCTTGACGGTGCGGCCGCGGGCGCGCTCGACGTCGCTCATGAAGAGCCGCGCGAGCACGCGCACGTGCGGGTCGGTGTTTCGCCGGTAGATGAGCGCGGTGTAGGGCTCGGCGAGCAGGTTCAGGTCATCGACGTCGTCGAGCAGCGCGTGAAGCCGCATCAGCGGGGCCGCTCCGCGTGGGTCGTTGCCCTGCTTGAGCACTTCCTTCGCCAGGGCCTCGGCGCGGTCGGTGATGGGCGAGTCGAGACGGGTCAGCAGCAGCGCGGTCAGCGCGAACGAGGCGAGCATCGCGCGGGAACGTAGTCGTGCTCGGGGGGAAGATCTCCCGCGAGTTGGTGCAGGAAAGGCGCATGGAGCCGATGCATTGCGCAACTCATTGGGGCGCAGAGGCCGAACCGCGCAGCCCCTCGGCACGTCACCTCGTGTGACTCACTTCACGAACCGTTGATGTGGGATGGCGCGAGCATCACCGGCGATGCTCAATCCATCCCACATGGCACTACTGGCGCGTCAGGCCGCTCGTACCGCGCTCGGTACCGGACAGGCCCGAGGTGGTCTCGCGCACCTGCATCGTCGCTCCGCTTCCCGAGGCGACGACGCAGGTGTCGAAGGTGCGCGTCTTATTCGGCGTGACGATGGTGAGCACGCCGCCATCGTTGGTGAAGGTGCCGCTCTCGTCGAGCGAACCGGTGCCGGTGACGGTGCAGTCGCAGCCGGTGCGAGGGCTGGCGGCCGAGGTGCACGTCGCAGTCGGCACCGACTGGCGCAACAGTGACTGAATGCTGCTGCAGCCGATGGAGGCGCAGGCCGTCGGCAGGTTGACCGTGGTGTTGAAGCTGGTGGTGACCTGACGGGCGACGTTCGCGCCCGCGAAGTCGACGCGGCCCGCCAGCGTCGAGTTCGAGCTCACGAGCGTGACCGAGGAGCACAACTGCCGGAAGTCAGCGAGCGGGTCGTCTCCGCAGGCCTGCGTGTAGAACCAGGTGCCCTGCAGGTTGCCCGCGCAGCGCGTGGGCATGGCGCAGCTGCCGACGCTGACGGTGACGCTCGGGGGCGTGCCCGCATCGACAGTGCCAGCACCTCCGCCCGTCGCGACACCTCCGCCGGTTGCGGCGCCTCCGCCCGTCGCAGCGCCTCCGCCCGTCGCGCCTCCGCCTGTCGCGCCTCCGCCTGTCGCGCCTCCACCTGTCGCGGTGCCTCCGCCGGTCGCGGTCCCTCCGCCCGTTGCGCCTCCACCGGTTGCCTGGCCTCCGCCCGTCGCACTGCCTCCGCCCGAGGTGCCGGCGTCGACCGCGCAGCGACTTCCCGCGGGACAGGGAGCCTCACCGCAGCCGAAGGTGAAGGAGAGCGTCAGCGCGAGCAGGAGAGATCTCGTCATGCGCGAAACCTCGCACGGAATCGGGCGGCGTTCAGCGCATCGTGCAGGAACGACCGTCACCCCTCTCCCCCGCGAGGGAGGGGGGGAGAGTTGTCGGGTCGAGTCGGGCGGCGTTCAGCGCGTCGTGCAGGAACGACCTTCACCCCTCTCCCCCGCGATGGAGACGGAGAGAGTTGTCGGGTCGAGTCGGGCGGCGTTCAGCGCGTCGTGCGGGAACGACCTTCACCCCCGCGAGGGAGAGGGAGAGAGTTGTCGGGTCGAGTCGGGCGGCGTTCAGCGCGTCGTGCAGGAACGACCTTCACCCCCGCGAGGGAGAGGGAGAGAGTTGTCGGGTCGAGTCGGGCGGCGTTCAGCGCGTCGTGCAGGAACGACCTTCACCCCCGCGAGGGAGAGGGAGAGAGTTGTATGGTCGAGTCGGGCAGCGTTCAGCGCGTCGTGCGGGAACGACGGTCGAGGGAGAATGGCTCAGTAGATTTTCGTCGGGCCCGGGCCGGGTGTCTTCGGCGTCGGGGGCACGTACTTCATCTTCCCCAGCATGACGGGCCCGCCGGACACCGGCGCGCGAGGCAGGGGCCACAGCTCGTTGATGGTCGACCCGAAGAACTGGCTCTTGCGCAACTCCTCTCGCACCGTGACGAAGCGAGGCTGGATGACTCGGGTGAGCCACGAGCTGTTGGGGTCGACCGCGCACGACGGAGCATTCGTCGCCCCGTACCCGAACAGCACCAGCACGAACGACGCCGCGAGCGAGACGGCCATCAGCACCCGCCGGCGCAGCCTCGCCACACCCGTCGGGCAGTCCTTCGTCAACACGGTGCCATCGGCGCGCCTGAAGACGCGGCCGCACACCCGCCCGCCGTTCGCCGAGCTGATCAACGCGAGCAGTTCCTTCTCGGTCAGCTCCGTCGTGTTGAACACGTTGAGCTTGCACGAGGCGCAGTGCCGCACGCGCGCATCGCCCTTCATCGATTCCCACGTCTCAGTGCACGGTGCGGCGATGTCGATGCGCAGGGCCATGTCACGGGCCTCCAGGTCCAGTGGGTGGTGCGATGTCGCCTCTCATCATCGTGACGTCGTCTTCCGGCCAGAGCCGGTTGATGGCGGGGCCCAGCGAGCGCGTGCCGCGCATCTCCTCGCGGGCCTCGATGAAGCGGGTGGTCACCACGCGGTCGAACCAGCTCCCGGAGCTCGTCGTCGCGCCCTGCGTTCCACCGAAACGAACGCCGAGCGCGGTGAGCGCCAGGGCAACCGACATCGTGACCGCGGCCACCACCCGACGGCGAAGCGCAGCGACCCCGGTCGGGCAGTCCTTCGTCAGAATGGTGCCATCGCGGCGCTGAAAGAGCCGCCCGCACACCCGGCCGCCGTTGGCCGCCTTCAGCATCGCGACGAGCTCCACCTCCGTGAGCTCGCGCGCGTTGAAGACGTTCAGCTTGCACGCGGCACACCGTCGCACGCGCGCGTCGCCCACCATCGCGTCCCACGGCTCGCTGCAGGGCGAGGCGATGCGGAGCTGAAGCGCCATGTCAGGGCGCTCCCGGAGTGGGCGGCGGGGGCGGCAGCGCGACCATCGCGCCCATCACCACGTCCTGCGGCCAGAGCTCGTTCACCATCGGCCCGAACGTGCGCGTGCCGCGCAGCTCTTCACGCGCGTCGATGAAGCGCGAGGTCACCACGCGGTCAAACCAGGTCTCGTTCGAGCCCGTCGCGCACTCGCGTGACTTGCCGAGCCTCCAGCCGACGACGCCGAGGAGGAGCGCCACCGACATCGTCACCGCAGCGAACACCTTCTTGCGCAGCGCCGCCACGCCCGTTGGGCAGTCCTTCGTGAGCACGGTGCCATCGGCCCGCCGGTACAACCGCGCACACACCCGCCCCTGCGTCTTCACGAGCAGGTCGCGAACCTCCTGCTCACTCAACTCCTTGAAGTTGAAGACGTTCAGCCGGCACTTGCCGCAGTGCCGCACCCGCTCGTCACCAACCATCGAGTTCCATGACTCGGTGCACGGGCTGGCGACGCGAAGGTCGATGGGCATGAACCCCTGAACGGACAGCCTGCTTCCTCGATCTGTTCCGGAAAAAGCCGGTTCAGGCGAGCAGCCGCTTCGCCTGCTCGACCATTGACGGGTCGTCGGTCAACTCCAGCACCTTCTGCGCGAGCGCCTTCGGCCCTGCGGGGTGGCCGGTGGCGAGGCGAATGAGGGCCAGGTTGAGCAGGGGCTGCGGCTGACCCGACGCAACCCAGCACGCCTCGAGCACGACCACGGCTTCGTCGACGCGACCCATCTGGAAGAGCAGCATGCCGAGGTTGGTCGGCGGCGCCCACGCGTCGGGGTCGAGCTCCATCGCCTGGCGGTAGGCGGCGACGGCCTCTTCGTTGCGCGGCGGCTGGGCCGCCTGAAACGTCATCGCGCGGGTCATGCACAGCCGCGCCGAGTCAGGCGGGTTGGACACGGCGAGCGACGCGTCGATGCGGTTGAGCCCGAGGAGCTGGCGCGCAAGTTCCTCCCGAATCGCCACCGAGTCGGGCGCCGCGGCGCGCGCTTCTTCGAGCAGCGCGACGGACTTCTCAGCCTGCGCGGGGAACAGCGTCTGCGCCCAGAGCAGCAGCATCGCCGGCGCGCGCTTCAGCGTCTCGACGCCCGCGGCGACGACCGGCTCGACCTTCTCGAGCTGCCCCAACTCGGAATACGCCGAGACCAGGCCCTGCCATGAGTCGAGCGAACGGGGCTGCAGGCTCACGGCGGTGGTGAAGGCCCCGGCCGACAGCAGAAACGAGCCCGACTCCAACGCGGCCTCTCCCAGCGTGTGGTGGTACTCGAAGTGGTCGGGCGCGAGCTCGGTCGCGCGGCGCAGCGGGCCCATCGCGGTGGCGATGTCTCCACGTTCGAAGAGCGCGAGGCCCAGCGTGAACTGCACGTCGGCCCGGCTCGGGGCGAGCTGCGCCAACGACGTGCCGCGGTTGACGGCCTCGGCGGCCTGGCCAGCGGCGAGGAGCACCAGCACGTGCGCGAGCTGCACGTCGGGGTGAGACGAGGCCGCAGGAGACGCCTGAGCGAGCGTGCCCCGAGCCGCCGCCAGCTCACCGCTGGCCAGCTGCATGCGGCAGAGCACCGCGCGTGCTTCGGCGTCGTCGGGTTGTACAGAGAGCCGGGAGGTCGCGAGCGCGACGGCGCCTTCGCGATCTCCCGAGCGGACCAGCGACTGGAGTGGATTCACGGGCGAATCGGGAGCGCAGGCGTGAACAGCCGCGCCGCACCATCGGCGAGCGAGCTCAGGCCACGGCCCGCCGCGCGCGCGACACCGGCGGGGTCGACTTCCACCGAGCCGCGCAGGCGAATGCCGAGGCCGACCGCGACACCGACGTCGACGCCCACCCGGAGGCGACCGTTCTCGACGCCGGCGTGACCACCGACCCGAGCGCCGAGGCCGAAGAGCGCTTCACCACGAGCGCCGACGGCACCGACTTCACCGCGGAGGTTGGCCTGCGCACCGACCGAGGCGCCGACGAACGCGCCCTGCTGCCCCTGCACCATGACCGTGTTGCGGTTGACCACGACCGAGCCACCGAGCTCGGCAGCGGCGCCCGCCTGCGCGGTGACGTTGGCGTCGAAGCGGTCGTTCTGCACCAGCTGCGCGCGGGCACGGACGGCGTTCACCTCGACGCGACCGCCGGCCTGCGCCACCCCACCGTTGGCACCCACCTGCGCCTGGTATTGGCCCTGAACCCGAACTTCGCCCACGGTGACGCCCGTGCGATCCGCGTCTCCAGCCGTGAGGAGGGCACGGCGTTCACGAATCTGACCCTCAGCAAGCGTCTGGGCACCGCGGCCTGCGCTGGGCGCCTGAGGCGTCGGCGAGCCGGAACGGTAGATGCTCTCGGGCGCTCTGAAGTCCTGACCGCGCCGGCCCGTGACGTTCGCGGAGAAGCCGTCGCGGTTGTACGCCGTGCGAAAGCGTTGCGCTTCAGGCTGTTGCGCCGGCGCCTGCGGGGCGGGCGCCTCAACCGGGGTCTGGGTTTGGGGACGAACGACGGGGGTTTGGGAACGACCGACGCTGGAGACCATGCGTTGGTCACCGTACCAGAACCCCCGCGGGTTTCCTGAAGGTCGAGAAGGCTTAGAGGGCCTTCAAATAGGCAACGAGATCATCCACTTCGACGTCTGACAGGCGCGACGTCTTGCCGTGCTGGTCGAGCGACTTGCCGGTGAGGATGCGGGCCTTGAGCGTCTGCGCGCTGCCGTCGTGGAGGAAGGGGGCCGAGCGGGCAAGACCGAGCAGCGACGGCGTGTTGAGGCCGCCCCTGGGCAGGAAGCTCAGGTCGTCGATGACGGGCCCGTTCTTCACGTAGGTGCCGACGTCGGCGAAGGTGTTGTCCGTGAAGGCCGGGCCGCCGTGGCAGCTGCCGCACTCGGCCTTGTCGAACGCCGTCTTACCGCGGGCGATGAGATCGGGCGCGGTGTCCTTGTGGGGGTTGTCGGCGGCAGGCATCGATTCGATGAAGGCCGCGACCTGCAGCTCCATCGCGGGCGAGACGCCGCTGCCACCCATGCGGTTGGTGACGGTGTGCGACATGAACGCGAGGAGGTCGGGGAACTCGCCGTTCCAGTGGAAGGGGGCGGTCTGCGCCATCATGCGGCCCTGGAGCGACGGCGTCTGGCGCGGCCCATCGGGGAAGTTCCACACGTGACCGTCTTCGCGACCCTCGAGGTGGCAGGTGCCGCAGCTGATGCCCGTGCCCGGGTTGTTCATGCGCGGGTCGACGGCGCTGAAGAAGAGCCGACGGCCAGCGGCGGCCTCAGGCGTGAGGCGTTCCTCGGTGGTGAGCTTCGTGGTGCCCACGTTCGAGACGCGACCGCCGCTCGAGCTGAGGCGCGAGATGGAATGGTCGAACGAGTTGAAGACGAAGGCCGAGTTGCCATCGTGGGTGACCACGATGCCCGTAGGGCCCGCGCCGACGCTGACGAGCTGCGAGACCGTGCCGCTGGGCAGGGCGAAGCCGTCGAAGTTCCGCTCGGGTGAGGCGGTACCGAACGAGGTGTTGGTCTTCGCGGTCGACGTGGGCACGACGGCGACGTTGTTCGACTCGAAGTTGGCGATGAAGAGGAAGCGACCGGTCTGGTCGAGGGTGATGGCCTTGCCGCCCTGCACCGGCATGTCGGGCACCGGGCTGGTGAGGATCATCGGGGGCCGCTCGTTGGTGTTGGCGCCGCCGCAGGTGCTGAGGTCATCGACCTGCGCGTTGCCTTCGCCGTCGAAGGTGAGCAGCGCCGGGGCCGCGACCGAGGTCGAGCCGCACGAGCCGCCGCCGTAGCCCGAGCCGCCGCCAGGGATGGGTTCCTTCACGCCGCCGCCGGGAGTGGTGTTGAGCACGGTGTCGGTGGCGAGCAGCGACGCGACGTAGACCTGCTGGCCATCGGGCGAGACGGTCATCGCCTCGAGACCCATCGGGCGCGAGGTGCGCGGGCCGCCAAAGCCAACGTCAGTGGGGAAGGGAACCGCGCCGCCGAAGCTGCTGGTGGTGCCGGGCTTCGTGATGCCGAGCGCGTTGGCGTTGAGGGCCTCGAAGACCCCGGTGCCCGACTTGATGACCTTGCCTGCGCCGAGGTCGACCATCACCAGGTCGCCTTGCTTGTAGAGAGAGATGGCGGCCTTGCCGTCACCCATGAGCGTGATGGCGCGCGGCTCGTGGCCGACGGGGATTTCCCACTTCATCGTGAGGGTGCTCGTTTCGAACGCCATCAGGGTGCCGAAGTCGGAATCGGTGAGGCTGGTCGCGTTGACGACGTAGAGCAGCTTGCCGTCGCTGCTGAGCGCGAGGCCCACGGGCTCGACGGCGGTGGTGATGCGCGCCGACTCGGTGGTGTCGCCCTTGCGGATGACCGACACGCTGCGGTCGAGGCGGTTGGTGACGTAGACGGTCTCGTCGGGGCTCACGAGGACCTTCTCGGGCTGACGCCCCACCTTGATGGAGTGGGTGACCGTCTGGCTCTTGATGTCCATCACGAAGACGGTGTCGAGGTCGGCATCGGCGGCGTACAGCAGCGCGTCGTCCTTGCTCACGCCCAGCGAGCCGCTGGCGGTGCTTCCTCCTCCGGCGGCATTCGGCGCGCAGGCGGGGGCGAACGAGAGGCAGGCAGCGAGCGCAGCGGTCAACAGACGCTTCTTCATGGTGAAACCCCGGTTTTCTGAGGGAACGGCGAATCGAACTGCGCGGAAAGACGAGAGGCTGCGGAATCGGTGGTTCATCAATGCAGGCGGAGCGCCACCGCGCAAGGCCCGCCCCCGAACGCGTCAAACCCCGAAAACGTATCGCCGCGCGTCACTTCACCTGGTTCTTCACGGCCTCGGCGCCGGCCTTCGCGGCGGCCTCGTCGAGGTAGCGCGGGGCTTCGGCGAAGGTGAGGTCTTCCTTGAAGCGGTACAGGCGCGGCATGCCGGTCGGCACGTTGAGCTCGACGATGTCGTTGTCGCCGATGCCTTCGAGGTGCTTGATCAACGCGCGCAGGGAATTGCCGTGCGCGACGACGAGCACGTCGAGGTTGGCGCGCAGCTGCGGCACCACGCTGTCGTGCCACCAGGGCAGCACGCGGGCGACGACGTCTTTCAGACATTCCGAGGCGGGCATCGCGTCGGGGGCGAGCAGGCGGTAGCGCGGGTCGTTCGCCGGGTGGTCTTGGTGGTCGCGCGTGACGGGCGGCGGGGGCACGTCGTAGCTGCGGCGCCACACCTTGATCTGATCAGCGCCGAACTGTGCGGCCATCTCGACCTTGTCTTTGCCCTGCAGCGAGCCGTAGTGCCGCTCGTTGAGGCGCCAGGTGCGGTTGACGGGCAGCCACTGCATGTCCATCACCTCGAGCGCGAGGTTGGCGGTGCGCACGGCGCGGGTGAGCAGCGAGGTGTGGGCGACGTCGAAGCGCAGCCCGGCCTTCTTCATCTGCTCGCCGGCGGCGGCGGCCTCGGTGACGCCTCGCGGCGCGAGGTTGACGTCGACCCAACCGGTGAAGAGGTTCTTCTCGTTCCACTCACTGTGTCCGTGTCGGACGACGACGAGGTTTCGTGCCATGGCGGGCTATATAGTCAGGTCATGTCCGTCCCCGCGCAGCAGAAAGACGTCGGGTCGCGCTCGTGGTGGGGGTTGATCATTCCCCTCGGGTTGCTGGTGATGGTCTTCGTGCTGATTGAGGTGTTCGGCGTCATCCCCGATTGAGGCGAAAGCCGACGCCGCGCACGGTCTTCACGTCGAGCTTCAACTTCTTCTTCAGCGAGCCGACGAAGTTGTCGACGGTGTGCGTGTCGACCACGACGTCGCCCCACACCGCGTCGAGGATGGCGTCCCGCGTGGCGACGCTGTCACCGGCGCGCAAGAGAAACACGAGAAGGTCGAACTCCTTTCGTGTGAGCTCGACGGCCCCCTGCCCGTTCTTCACGGTGCGCGCGTCCTCGTCGACTTCCCACTCACCGAGCGTGTGCTTCGTGGCGACCGGCACCGACGCGCGGCGCACGAGCGCAGCGATGCGAGCGAGCAGCTCGCGGAGGCGGTACGGCTTGGCGAGGTAGTCGTCGGCGCCGGCTTCGAAGCCCTTCACGAGGTCGTCTTCGAGCGTGCGCGCGGTGAGCATCAAGATGCGCGTCGGGTCTCGCTGCGCGCGGAGCTCGCGGCAGAGCGTGGTGCCGTCTCCATCGGGGAGCATGAGGTCGAGCACGATGACGTCGACCTCGCGCTTCTTCAGCGCGGCGCGAGCGTCGGCGAGGGTGGCGGCGCTGCTCACCGCGTAGCCCTCGTCGCCGAGGTTGTCACAGAGCGCGAGGCGAAGGCTCGAGTCGTCTTCCACCACCAGCACCCGCGGCGTCATGAGCGGTGCAGTGTAGCGTGCGAGCAATCAAGAACGCGTTCCTCGCGGCGATGCCTTCTCGTCGTGCATCAGATGGGGTTCGCACCCGGGCCGGGCGGGTCGTCAGTTCGCACGTGGGTGAGCGGGAGGCAACCTCGGCGGCTTGGGTGGAGGGGCAGCGACCAACCCGCTCCCCAGACGCTTGAAGCCCGCCATCAAGAAGGCCATCACGGTCTGCACCGCGGGTGGCGTGGGGCTGAGCACGGCGCCGCACAGCTCCATGGCGTCGGCGTACTGAGAGGGCGACGCGCGCTCGGCGTAGAACCGGCACCCGCTCGCGAGTTGAGGCGCCGGCTCGACCCGCAGGTGCCGCTCGTAGAACCCCCACTTCGTGTCCACGCGATCGGCGCTGTAGGTGATGCGCACCGGGTAGCGCATCAGCGCAGCGCCATAGTCGCCGGAGATGGTGGTCACCCCGTCATGGGTAGACACGGTGAAGCGCCCGGTCAGCACCTGCAGCTGCGCGCCCGTGACCCGCACCAGCTTGACCGAGAGTTCGTTGCCCTCGACGGTCACCTCCGTGTCCTGGGCGCCGTCGCGCCACACGCCGGGGGACTGGCGGACCAGCTTGAGCCGCAGCTCGCCCGGGCTGTTGGTCGTCACCACGTCTTCGGTGAACCAGATGT
>JBILUC010000178.1:0-3182 GCA_044371205.1 Archangium sp. | reverse complement strand
TCATCCTCCCGCCCACCACCGCCCAGCCCTCGCTGCCCCTGGCTGGTTGACGGACAGCGTCAAGCAGGTCCACCGCGCTCGTCCGTGAGGCACTCGTCTGTCCAGGGGGCCCCCAGGACCGGGAGTTCCGCTTTCGGTCTCCCCGTGCGCAGCCCCGAAAACCCTTCCCCGCAGCCCGCCGGGCCCCAACGCCCCCTCGACGCCCTTCACGTTTTCAGCTTTGTTCGACTTGTCCTTTCACCGCGTGTCCTCCGACGTACCCGAAGTGCGAGAGCGACGACAACTGCAAGGAGAAGGGCGAGGTCTGCGTTCAGGGCCAGTGCGCCGAGTGCGCCACCAACGCGAACTGCAAAGAGGGCTTCGTGTGCGACGCCAACAAGTGCGTGCCCAAGCCTGAGTGCACCGGAGACACGGGGTGTGGTGAAGGCAAGAAGTGCAAGCAGGGCAAGTGCGCCGTCGCCGAAGTGAAGCAGGAGTGCGCGGCTGACGACGATTGCCCCTCAGGCCAGGGCTGCACCAAGGGCAAGTGCGCGACGGTGACCTCGTCGACGCCGGCCTGCGCCTTCGAGCCCGTGCGCTTCGAGTTCAACGAGTACAACCTCTCGGGCCCGGTGCAGACGGCGCTCGCGCAGTACGCGGACTGCATCAAGAAGGGCAGCCTGCGCTTCACGCTCGAGGGGCACGCCGACGAGCGCGGCACCGACGAGTTCAACATGGTGCTGAGCCAGAAGCGTGCGGCCTCGGTGCGCAAGTACCTCGTGGACCTCGGCGTCTCGGGCGGCGCGCTCGACACCGTCGGCTACGGCGAGAACAAGCCGCTCTCGAACGGCAGCAACGAAGAGGCGTGGGCGGCCAACCGCCGCGTCGAGTTCAAGAAGCGCTGAGTCGCTTCAGTTGGTGACGCAGTACAAGGCCAGCCCGCGAAGCCGAGGCTGGCCTTTTCACGTTCAGCACCGCAAGAACTCCTCAAACTGCGTAACTCTTGCCTCGCCCCTCCGGGGAGAGGCCGGACGAAGTCCGGGAGAGGGGAGCGCTACCCCCTGGCCGCCGGTCTCGTAAACAAATAGCCGGCCCCAACCACCCCTGAGAACGCGAGCGAGAACAGCACGGCCTTGAGCTCGAGCAGCGACTGGCTCGCGGTGATCGCGACCTGGAGTGGGTCGGTCACCAGTTCCCAACTTTTGAGGCGCTCGAAGCGACCGAGAAAGACGCCGACGCCACAGAGCATCACGCTCATGGCCATCGCGATCGCCGCCCACCGTACGCCGACCCGCGTCGTCAGCTCCCGGTGCACGCGCCACATCGAGTCCCAACCCACCAGGCACCCGGCCCACGCGAACGTCGCGAGGAACAGCACGTCGAACCACATCGGCACGGGCGGGCGATCCTTCAAGTGCACGAGATCGGTGAGCAAGTACGGCGCGTTGGGAAAGAACGCGAGCCACGTCAGCGCGAGCGGCCAGAAGACCCAGCCGCGCTTCGCGTGACGCATGGTGACCGAGACGGCCCACGGCACCCACGCGAGGAACAGGTTCCACCACAAGAAGACGAAGCGCGGCCCGACGAACGTGGCGCGGGCAAACCACAGCGCTCCGGCGATGACCGAGAGCCCGCCGATGGCGAACAGACGCAAAGACGAGTCAGGTGGGCCGCGTTTCACGGGCAGGGGGGTCATCCCGCGTCCACACTGCATGACTCATTCCGGAGACAGGCCGGCGACGAGAGCCGAGCGCATCACCCGGCATTGGGCCCCGTGCTAGGACTCACGGGATGCTCCTCGCTCTCGTGCTCGCCGCTGCGGCTGCCGATGTGACCGCGCAGACCTTCATCACTGATGTTCGCGAAGGGCGCACCGAGAAGTTCGGCGCAGTGCTCGGTGACAAGTTGAAGGCCGCGGTGACGCCTGCCCAGCTGAGCGAGGCCTGGAACCAGGCGACGGCGACGCTCGGCACGTTCACGAAGCTCGAGGTCTCGAGGTCGTCAGAGGAGGGCGGCCAGCGGGTGGTGATGCTCACCGCGAGCTTCGAGAAGGGGAACCTCGCGGTCCTGGTCACGGTAGGCGGCTCGAAGATCGAGGGCTTCTTCCTCAAGCCCATCCCCCCGACGGCACCTCCGGCTGCGTACGTGAAGCCCGAGCAATTCAGCGCAGTCGAGGTCACCATTGGCAAGGCGCCCTTCGTGCTCGGGGGCACGCTCACGCTGCCGAAGGGCTCGGGGCTGTTCCCCGCGGTGGTGCTGGTGCATGGGTCTGGCCCGAACGATCGTGACGAGACGCTTGGAGCGAACAAGCCGTTCAAGGACCTCGCCGAGGGTCTCGCGTCGGCCGGAGTCGTCGTCATCCGCTACGAGAAGCGCACGCTGACCTACGGCGCAAAGTACGCAGGCAAGGAGATCACCTTCGACGAGGAGATCATCGACGACGCGCGCGCCGCTATCGACGTGCTCAAGACGCGCCCGGAGGTCGACACGAAGAAGATCTACGTGGTGGGCCACAGCCTCGGTGCGCTGTTCGCCCCGGCCGTCGCGAAGAAGGGGAAGGGCGTCGCCGGCCTCGCGCTGCTCGCGCCCTCATCGCGAAAGCCGTGGGACATCATCCCTCAGCAGATGAAGTACCTCGGCGTGGCGCAGGCCCAGCTCGCCGAGGTCGAGAAGTCTTTCGCCGCGGTGAAGTCGGGTACAGCGAAGGGCTCCGTGCTCAACGCGCCGGTCTCGTACTGGAAGGCCTGGGCCGCGTTCGATGGGCCGGCCGTCGCGAAGTCACTCGGCATTCCGGTGCTCGTGCTGCACGGCTCACGTGACTACCAGGTGATCGACGTCGACTTCGCAGGCTGGAAGAAGGGCCTCACCGGCGCGAAGAGCGCGGAGCTGGTCGAGCTGCCCGGCCTCAACCACCTCTTCATCGCCGGCGAAGGGCCGCCGAGCCCGAAGGAGTACGAGGTTCCATCGCACGTCGCGCCCGAGGTCATCGCCCGGCTCGTCTCGTTCTGTCGCTGAGGCCCAGTCTTCGGGGCGGTTCCGCCAAGCGCGATGAGTCGTCGTGCTGCGCCGCCTGGTCTCCCTGGTGCCGCCGGCGAAGGTGCACCTCACGAGCTTCCATGGAGTGTACGCCCCGCATGCCGCCTTGCGCCCGAGGGTGACGATGCCTCCGCCACCTGCTCCGCCTGCGCCGCCGTCACCGTCGA
>JBILUC010000016.1:0-135349 GCA_044371205.1 Archangium sp. | reverse complement strand
GCCCCTGGCCCACCAGGCTGTCGTCTCCTGTCTTCAGCGCGCCAACGGAGAAGAAGTCGCGGCCGGGGTTGGCCGCCACCAACGAGCGCAGGTCGAAGTGCGCCTCACGCCGCGGGAACCACGCGATTCCGGGGAACACCACCTCTGACTCGCGCGCGACGTACCAGGGGAAGGTCAGCATCTCCTGGTCGAGCACCACCACGTCGGGCCGTTGCCCCGTGTGTTGTGCGTAGCGGAGCGTGTTGGTGAAGACGTCTCCGCGCGAGAGCAGCACCGCATTTGCCGGCAACGGGCGGAGCGCCTCGGCCGCCCACGGCTCGAACAGGTCCACCTCGGGCGGTCGCGCTACCACCGCGCCCACCTGAAACACCGTGAGACAGAGGGCGGCGAACACGCCGAGCGTGCCGGCAGACGCGTGGCGTCCGGCGAGCGCTTCGAGACCTGCTCCGAGCCAGACGAAGAGCAGCAGCAGCGGGAGCACCGAGAACCTCAGCAGCACGGACTCGAGCAGGGGTGTGTCGAGCGGGAAGCGCGAGAGCAGGTGAAAGACGGGTACCAGCAACACAGCCGCCACCACCATTGCGAGCCCGAGCTGGCGCCGCGCCCGCACGACAGTCGCGGCGCCGAGGATGGCGAGCGGCACGCCGACCCACGCCAGCGAGCGCCCCAGGGCCCCAAGACACACCCACATCGGCGCGAGACTGAAGGCCGTGGCTCCAGACTGAGGCGCGAGCGACCAGGTTCCATAGTCGCGACGCAACAGGTGGTTGAGCAACCCGTCGAGCGTGTGCGTCTCGCCCCAGGACGCGCGCGGGGCGTGGCTCTGAAAGAGCGGCAGCAGCGCGTAGGGCAGCAGTCCGGTCAGGAGCAAGAGCAGCGCTGGCCGCTTCAGGTGCGTAGGAGCGGAGAGCCACGCGGCGGCGAAGACCGGGCCCGCGAAGAACAGCGCGGTGTGGTGGTTCGACAACGCGAGACCGGTGGTCAGACCGCAAAGCAGCACGGCGCGGGGCGCGTGGTTGGTGGAAGCCGCCAACGCCAGCGCGGCCAGGCAGAGCGCCTGGTTGAGGCTGAACACTTCGGCGCGCGTCGCCCATTGCCACACCAGCGATGACGTGGCCGCGCAGGCGCAGGTCGCCAACGCGACGCGCAGCCTCACGCCAAGCGACAACAGCGCAGCGCAGAGCGCTCCCATTGCGGCACCGCCACAGACGGCCGACAAGAGGTTGAGCCGAAGGGCGAGCGAGTCGAAAGGGAGCGCAGTGAAGACGTGGCCGAGCAGCGTGTAGAGCGGGTAACCGGGAGGGTGGGCCACGGCGAGTAGCCGCGCCGAGAGAATGAGCTCTCCCGCGTCGCCACCGGTGAGGCCACGCTCGGCCGTGGCGCAATAGAGCGCGGTGGCGGCGAGACCAACGAGAAGAGCAGGGCTTCGCAACACGAGCACCCCTGTCCATGCGACGTCACGTCGAGTGATGCAACAACTCAACGATTGGCTGCTGCTGGCGTCTCACGCGCAGCGAGCGTGAAGCAGCGACCGCAGCCTCCGCGTCTCGATTCAGCAGCGAGTCGTCAGCGTCTGGCGAGCGACGTTCGATGGTGCATCGACGCCGCTGAAAGGCGCAGGCGCCTTTCTACCGCTGGGAGGAGGCGCGCCGCCGGCGAGTCATCAGGGCCAGCGCGAAGAAGCCCAGCCCCAGGGAACCGTCGACGCCCGAGCAGCCCTGGCACCCGCCTTCACCCGAGCCGCCGCCTCCTGCACCGTCACCGCCGCCCGTCGCAGTGCCGCCACCAGCCGCCGCGCCGCCACCAGCCGCTGCGCCGCCACCCGTCGCTGCGCCGCCGCCCGTCGCTGCGCCGCCACCGGCCGCCGCGCCGCCGCCCGTCGCAATTCCGCCGCCTGTCGCCGCGCCGCCGCCCGTCGCAGTGCCGCCGCCGGTTGCAGTGCCGCCGCCCGTCGCCGCGCCGCCGCCCGTCGCAGTGCCGCCGCCCGTCGCTGCGCCGCCGCCCGTCGCCGCGCCGCCGCCGGTCGCAGTGCCGCCGCCCGTCGCAGTGCCGCCGCCCGTCGCAGTGCCGCCGCCCGTCGCACTGCCGCCGCCCGTCGCAGTGCCGCCCCCCGTCGCAGTGCCGCCGCCCGTCGCACTGCCGCCGCCCGTCGCAGTGCCGCCGCCCGTCGCACTGCCGCCGCCCGTCGCACTGCCGCCGCCGCCGCCTGCTCCGCTGTCGTAGGCCACCGTCAACGTGTTGCTGAGCTGTCCCGCGGCGTTCAGCCGAACCGCCTGCTGGCCCGCACCCGCGGGCGCCGTGCACAGCACGAGCGAGTGCCCGCTCTGCGTCACGGGGCACGCGGCAGCCCCGATCGTCACGACCGGCGTCAGGCCGAAGTTGTTACCGCTCAACGTGAGCGTGCCCCCGCCGGCAGGCAACGTCGACGGCGTCACACCCGTCAGCGTCGGGGCTGTGTAAGACAGCGTCGAAGAGGTCGTGTTGCCAGCCACGTTCACGACCACGGGTTGGTTCACTCCTTCGCCTGCCGGCAGCGTGCACCTCACCGTCGTGTGCCCGCCCGCCACGCCGCTGCAGATTCGCCCACCGACGCTCACGGTGGTCTGGGTGGTGTCGCCGAAGTTGTTGCCCGTCACCGTCAACTGCACGCCACCTGCCGTGGGTGCGCTGGCCGGCGTGAGCTGGCTGATGCTCGGCGTGCCGAACGAGTAGCTCAGCGGCGCCGAGGTCTCTCCGGCGCGCGTCACGCGCAGCTGCAGGGTCCCTCCGGGACTGGGCGGCACCGTCACCACCATCGACCCATGTCGCTGGATCGTCGGCGTCACCTGGGCGCTCCCGATGGAGACCGTGCCGCCAGAGGTGCCGAAGCTCGTGCCGCTCAGGGTGAGCGTGCCACCTCCAGTCGGCAACCCCGCTGGAAGCGCCGAGCTGATGGCCGGTGGTGTGTACGAGAACAGCCCCACATTCGACTGCTGAGGTCCGACCCGCACCACCACGGGCTGCGACGCGCCCACGCCTTCAGGCGTCAGGCACACCACCCGTCCGTGCGTCGTCGACACCGGCTCGCACACCGCCGCGCCGACGGTGACCTGTGGCGCGCGCGTGCCGAAGTTGCTGCCGCTGAGCGTCAACACCGTGCCTCCGCTCGAGGGACCCGAGCTCGGGCTCAGCGACGTCACGGTCGGTGGGGCGAAGGTCAGGTTCTGCGTCGCCGTCGCGCCACCGACCTCGAGCAGCAACGGCACCGTGCCGCCGGACCCCTCGGGCAGCGTGCAGGTGATCGCGCTGTGGGAGCGCACAAGGATGGGGCAATCCCGGTCTTCGAGGGTGATGCGCGGGGTCAACCCGAAGTTGTTCCCGATCAGCGTCAGGGTCTGGCCGCCCGCCGTCGACGGCGCGGTGGGCGTCACGCTGCCAATCACGGGCCCGTCGTACGTGTACGAGAGCTCGTTCGACCGCTGGCCGCCGACCGTCACCGAGACCGCCCGGGTGCCCTGACCGGCCGGCGTCGTACAGACCAGTCGGTCCTGCAGCGTTGGATTCATCACGAGACATTGCTGGTCACCCACCAGGACCTGCTGGGTCGCGCCAAAATTGTTGCCGAGCAGGGTGATCGGCTGCCCACCGAGCGTCGGTCTGGTGGCCGTCGCCAGCGTCGACAGCACCGGCGGGAAGTACGAGAACGACAGCGCATTCGAAGGCGGCTGGCCCGGCACGCGCACCACCACGGGCGCGCTCGCGCCTGCGCCCGCCGGGAGCGTGCACACCAGCTGGGTGGGTTGAATCGAGGTCACCTGACAACTCACGCCGTCGACGGTCGCGGTCGTGCCCGACACGAACCCGCTGCCGACGATGGTGAGCGCGGTGCCACCGGCCGTCGGGCCGGTGGTCGGCGTGAGCGAACTCAAGGTCGGCACGCCAACGTTCGCGAAGCGCAGGTTGCTGGTTTGGCCTCCGACGGTGACCAGCACCGGCACGGAGGGCCCCGTCAGCCCGCCGGGTGACGCGCAGACCAACTGCGTGTGGCTCTGCGACGTCACCACACAGGCCCGTCCATCGACCGTCACGCTGGCCCCCGTGCTGCCGAAGTTGGAGCCGCTGAGCACCAGCGACGCGGTGCCCGAGGGCAGCGGGTCCGGGCTGATGCTCGACAACACCGGCGCAAAGCGAGCCACGTTGGGCCCGGTGGTCGACTGGCCGCCAGCCGTTACGGTGACCGACAGCCCGGTGCCCACGCCGGCTGGCACGTCGACCTGCAGTTGGCTGTCGCTCTGGGCGGTCACGGGCGCCGGCACCCCGCCCACCTGCACCGTCGCGGGGATCGAGCTCGGCCCGAAGTTCGCGCCCGAAATGGTCAGCGGCTGACCCGCTGTGGTGAGCGCCGACGGCGAGACGCTCGTGATGCGTGGCGGCTCGTACGAGAACCCACCGGCGAGGGTGCCCGTGAGGTTCAGCGAGTTGGTGACCGAGATCGAACGCGCCACACCGACGCCCGCGTCGACCGTGCAGACCAGCAGTGTGTCCGTGCGGCTGATGGGCGCGCACAGGCTGCCGTTGGCGACCACCACACCGGACGTTCCGAATCGCGTTCCCTGCACCGTCAGGGGGACGCCCCCCAGCGCGGGAACGACCGCGGGGGTGACCGAAGCGATCTTCGGGCTGAAGCACCGTGCCGCCGCGTCGCTGCAGCAGTCCCCGTAGTTTCGACATGCGTCGTCACACCAGCAGCCCTGGGTCGACCAGGTTCCACAGTACCCCTCGCACCCCTGCGCCTTCGCGAGACCTGCCCACAAGAGAACGCTACCGACCAGGAGCAGCCGAAGAAGAACGGTCATGACGTCACTGTACTCTTCGCCGAGCGGCAGGCGTTGCAGGAACACCCGAGCGGCATCGGTCGATCGAAGCCACGCGAGGTGGTAACCGACCGGGCGTGCAGGCCTTTCTCTCCAGCCACCCGCTCGTGTTGCTCTGCGTGCAGGCGATGCTGGTCATCGTCGTCTCCCGGGTGCTGGGTCTCGTGTTGCGCCCGCTGGGGCAGCCGCTGGTCATCGCCGAGGTCATCGCCGGCATCGCGCTGGGCCCGTCGTTGCTGGGGTGGCTTGCGCCTGACGCCTTCTCGGCACTCTTCTCCGCGAGCTCGCTCGGGTCGCTGGGCCTGTTGGCGCAAGTGGGGCTGGTCTTCTTCATGTTCATCATCGGGCTCGAGCTCGAGCCGGCGTTGCTGCGAGGCCTTGGCAAGAGCGCGCTCGCGATCAGCAACGTGAGCATCGCGGTGCCCTTCGCCCTCGGCGCCGGCGTCGCGGTGTGGATCGCCCCCGACTGGTCGCTGCCGGGTGTGCCGCTGACCAGCTTCTCCCTGTTCCTGGGGGTGGCGATGAGCGTGACGGCCTTCCCCGTGTTGGCGCGCATCTTGAGTGAGCGAGGGCTCATTCACACCAGGATCGGCGCGCTCGCCATTGCCTGCGCCGCGGTGGGCGACGTCACGGCGTGGTGTCTGCTCGCGCTCGTCGCAGCCATCGTGCGCTCGCAAGGGCTCGCTGGTGCCGGACTCACCTTCGTGCTGACGGCCGCCTACTGCCTGGCGATGTGGTTCGTCGCTCGGCCCTTGTTGGCTGTGCTCGTCAAGCAGCGCACCGACCGGCGCGGCATCAGCCAGCGCATGGTCGCCTTCACGGTCGTCCTGCTTCTCGCGTCTGCCATCACCACCGAGGCCATCGGCATTCACGCGCTCTTCGGTGCGTTCTTTCTCGGTGTCATCGTGCCGCGCGACGGCGGACTGGCGCATGGGCTGCGCGAGCGACTGGAAGATCTCGTGGTGGTGCTCCTCCTGCCGTTGTTCTTCGCCTTCAGCGGCCTGCGCACGCAGCTGGGGCTGCTCGACGGGCAGTCGGGGTGGTTGACGTGTGGCCTGCTCATCGTAGTGGCCATCGCGGGGAAGTGGGGCGGCGCGTCGATCGCGGGTCGGCTCTCGGGTCAGCAGTGGGGCGACGCGATGACCATCGGCGTGCTCATGAACACCCGCGGGTTGATGGAGCTGGTGTTCCTCAACATCGGGCTCGACCTCGGTGTCATCAGCCCGACGATCTTCACGATGATGGTGCTGATGGCGCTCCTCACCACCGTGATGACGTCACCGCTGCTCGCGTTCCTGCAACGCCGACTCGAAGCGCCGAAGGTCGTCGACGCGACACTCTGAGCGTCACTCCCCCGGCTGTCGCGGTCGCAGGCCCGCCACACCCCAGCGCCCGGTGGTGAACATCGGCGCCTCGAGTGTGTGCTTCTCGGCGATGGTGACGATGTCGCAGTTGGCCGGGTTGGCGAGCTGATCGAACTGCTCGACGGTCAGGTGCAGATAGCGCATCACGAAGCAGCGCAGCGTGAGGCCGTGGGTGACGATGAGCACGTGCTCGGCCGCCTTGCGCTCGACCTGTCGCATCATCGTCTCGAGAAAGCTGCTGGTGCGATCGAAGCAGTCAGACGGGCTCTCGCCGCCCTTGAACCGGTAATAGAACCAGCCGTGGGTGCGACGGAGCTCGTGCTGTGCGTCGTATTCCTCGTAGCCGGGGTCGACCTCACGCAGGCGGGGATCCTCGTAGCGCCGCAGCTCGCTGCCCCCGACGCCCGCGCCCTCGATGATGCCGGCCAGCGTCTGCCGCGTGCGCTGGTAGGGCGAGTTGTAGATGAGGGCATCCTGCAGGTAGTCGGCGCCGAGCGCGCGGCCCACCGCGCGCGCCTGGTCCTTGCCCCTCTCGGTGAGCTCAATGGTGTGGTCGCCCACGTCTTTGGCGACGACCTCGCCGACGTTGCTTCGCGATTGACCGTGCCTGACGAGCTTGATGGTGAGCGCCATGTCGAAGAGCGTAGCGCCGGTGTCGGACGCGAGGCGCGCAGTGATTCGGCAGGTGACGAAGCCGCTCGAGGTCCCGGGCTGCGGCTTTCGCATGTGGGGGGCGCTGGAGCCGCTCGCCGTGTGGGAAGCGACGGAGCGGTTCTCGAAGCGCGTCGAAGCGCCGCCCTTCTGGGCGCACGCCTGGCCTGGCGGCATCGCGCTTGCGCAGTGGGTGACGCCCCCGCGCGTCGGCGGAAAGCGCGTCCTCGACTTCGCTGCAGGAGGTGGCGTGAGCGCGGTCGCGGCGAAGCGTGCCGGGGCGAAGAGCGTGCTCGCCACGGAGCTGGACGAGTGGGCGCTCGCGGCCATCGCCGAGAACGCGGCGCTGAACGAGGTCGAGCTCGAGGCGCAGGGGAGGGACGTGGTCGGCACCGACGACGGGTGGGACGTGGTGCTGGTGGGTGACGTCTTCTACGAGTCGGAGCCCTCGAAGCGCCTCTTCGAGTGGCTGCTTCGTCTGCACGCGCGAGGCGCGCTCGTCGCGATTGGAGATCCTGGTCGCTCGTTTCTTCCTCGCGAGCGGCTCGAGCTGGTCTTCACCGCCAACGTCACGCCGAACCCTGCGTGGGACAGCGTGGTCGATCGCCCGGCGCGCGTGTGGCAGATCGCGAGGCGATGAGCTCCGACGTCGGCACGCTGTGTCAGGCCTGCGCCTTGTGCTGTGACGGCACGCTCTTCACGCGCGTGCCGCTCATCGTCGACGAGCAGGTGCCTGAGGTGAAGCTGAACGTGCAACGCAACGAGGCGGGTGCGCGGCACGTGCCGCAACGCTGCGCCGCGCTCGAGGGCTGTCGCTGCACCGTCTACCAGTCGCGCCCGCTCGCCTGTCGTCGCTTCGAGTGTCTGCTGGTGGCGGGCCTGCGCGAGGGCGAGGTGTCACTCGACGATGCGCTCAAGACGGTCGAGCGCGCCAAAGCCAGCCGCGACCCCGAGTTCCTCACCTTCTATTTCGGGAGGCGCCCATGACTCGCGTCGCGGTGCTGGCGTTGGTGCTCGTCACCATGGGCTGCTCACAGACCGCCGAGGTGAAGGCGTGGAACGCGCGCCTCACCCAACTCCGTGAGCGCCTCGAGACCCTGCGTGACCTGAAAGAGCACTTCGAAGCGCGCCGCCCCGCCCTCGACGCGACCATCGCCGAGGCCGCAGCGGTCGACCTCAGGCTCGATCTCACCGCACAGGTCCGCGCGCTGGAACGACCCGAGCTGAAGCTCTTTCAGTCGGGTGACGAGCTGCGTCTCTCGATGCGCGCCCCGGTCGAGGCCTGCCGCGACGTGCTCCACGCGCTCGCCCCCGCGCGGCACCTCACCAACGCCTGGCGGCTGCGCATCGAGGCGGGCGAGTGCACGTGGGAAGCCAGCGCAGCCCCCGAGCTCGTCACCTTTCGGGAGCGCGAGTCGAAGGTGACGCCCTGGGTCCCGCCCCGGCACTCGCTCCTGTCGAGCAACGTCCTCCCGTTGCAGGTGGAGGCGACCGCGCTCGAGACGCTCATCGCGTCGGCCGAGGCCTACCTCGGTGCCCATGCACACGTTGATGCGGTGCCCGGTCGACTCTCGCGTGGCCTGTCGATCGAGCAGGAACTCAAGTCGAAGCCAGTGCCGTGCGACCTCGCCGTGCTCGATCGCGCCGTGACCCTGGACACGAAGTCGCTGCTCGAGGTGCAGAGCACGCGCTTCATTCACCCGCTCGACCCGCGCGCCGACGAGCGCCTGAAGAGCCTCGCCACGCTGCGAGAGGGTGTCCCAGCGTGGACGTGCACCGTCGACGCGGGCACCTGAGCGCCTCCGACGCGGTGAGAGCGCTCCAGTTGCTTGCAATGCTTCGGAGGGTCGCAATCAGTGCACTCCTCCTCGTGCCAAGCGTCGCGCCCGCCGCCGAGCTCACGAAAGCACTTCGGCCTCGAGGTCCCGACCGATGCTCGGGCCGCTCTCGCGGAGAACCGACGCACGACTCGGCGGGCCCGCCCGGCGACATGTTGACGCCCTGAACGGTCTATGAAGTCGACAAGAGGTCACAAAAGGTCACATTGGCTCCAAAGAGAGTCATGGTCCATGGCCTTGCGACTTCGGTGGGCTCGTGGAATTGGAAGCTTCATGCAGCCGACCCCGCTCCGCATCGGCATCATGGACTCGCAGCGAGAGAAGCTCTCCGCGACGCTCCCGGTGCTGCGGTTGCGCCTCGGGGCGCGTGTAGGCCGTGGGCTCCTTCGCTTCGTGGTCATCTCGGGGGTTGGTGCGGTGCTGGTGTTTGTGCCGATGCTGCACCTCTGCGGCGCGGTGGCAGCGGTGTTCGTCGGGCCGCTCGTCGGTCTCTTCGCGTTCCTCCCGAAGGCGAGGCTGGGTGGCGGTGAGATCACCTGTCCGAAGTGCAGCAAACCCGTCACCGTGCGAGACGGCGTCATGGGCTGGCCGGCGCGCGTGCAGTGCCTCGACTGCAAGTCGATGCTCGAGCTCACCCTTGCGGAGACGTCTTCATGAACCGCGCACGAGCTCTCGGTGTGCTCACCGCAGTGCTGCTCATCGCGGTCGGCCTCTTCGTTCGTGCTCACTACGAGCCGCGCCGCGAGCGCCCCGAAGGCTGGCGCACCACGTGGGACGCGGTGCCCCTCGACCCGGAATCCGGCTGGTCGCTCAACAAGCCCCGCCGCGAGGTCATTCAGAACGCCTTCTTTCAGGCGACCAACGGGCTCTCGCACTGCAACAACGAGTACTTCCGCGGGGCTGAAGCCATTCCCACGAAGCTCGAGCTCCTGGTCGAGGTGACCAACGGCCTCGCGCAGCTGCAGTACGTGGTGGCTGAGCCGAACGCGGCGCTCCCGCCCGGTCTCCTGGCCTGCGTCGAACGCGCGCTCGAGAAGACACCGCCCTCGCGCCACCCGCTGCTGCAGGGCAAGACCGAACGCTGGCGCCTGCGCCTCAACTTCCTCGTGCACCCCGCGGTGGAGTTGCCAGAGACCCACTGGTGGACCCCGCTCGTCCCCGAGTCCTGGCGCAACTATGGGGACAGCGCGATTCACGTGGGGTGACGCGCCGCTCGAATTCCCTGTAAGGGCCTTCGAATGACGCAACCCGCCGTCGCCGCTCCCGTTGAATTCGCCTCTCTGGGTCTCTCCCCGTCGATGCTCAGTGCGCTCGCGCGCGCGAAGTACGAGAAGCCCACGCCGATTCAGGCCCAGACCATTCCCCCCGGGCTCGCGGGCCGTGACGTCATCGGCTGCGCCGCGACCGGTACCGGCAAGACGGCCGCGTTCATTCTGCCCATCGTCGAGCGGCTCGCTGGAAAGAAGGGGCTGCGCGCGCTGGTGCTCGCGCCGACGCGTGAGCTCGCGCTGCAGATTGAAGAGCACGCGCGCAACTTCGGCGCCGCGCGCGGCCTCAAGTCGGTGGTGCTCATCGGCGGTGTGGGCATGGGCCCGCAGACCGATGGCCTGCGTCACGCGAACATCTGCATCGCCACGCCCGGTCGCCTCATCGACCACTTGAACCAGGGCACGGGCTCGCTCGCCGACGTCGAGATTCTGGTGCTCGACGAAGCCGACCGCATGCTCGACATGGGCTTCAAGCCGCAGCTCACGCGCATTCTCGCCAGGGTGCCGCGCCAGCGTCAGACGCTGCTCTTCTCGGCGACGATGGCTGGTGAGGTCGCCGACTTCGCGAAGACCAACTCGAAAGACCCGGTGCGCGTCGAGGTCGCGCGCAGCGGCACGATGGCGCAGCGGGCAACGCAGTGCGTGTTCGAGGTGGGGCAGAACGAGAAGACGGCGCTGCTCATCTCGCTGCTCGCGCGTGGTGACGAGAGCACGCTGGTCTTCACCCGCACCAAGCGGCGCGCTGACAAGCTGACCAAGGCGCTGGTGCGCGCGCACCACCACGTCGAGCGTATTCACGCCGACCGCAGCCAGGCGCAGCGCAAGCACGCGCTCGACGGCTTCAAGAGCGGCAAGTACCGCGTGCTCGTGGCGACCGACATCGCGGCGCGCGGCATCGACGTGGCCGACATCGGGCACGTGGTGAACTTCGACCTGCCGCACGTGCCGGAAGACTACGTGCACCGCGTCGGTCGCACCGCGCGCGCTTCGGCGAGTGGGCATGCGTCGGCGTTCTGCGCCCCCGATGAGGTGCCCCTGCTGCGCGACATCGAGAAGCTGGTGCGCAGCCGCATTCCGCGCGAGCCGGTGCCGGTCGAGGACGAGGCGTACCAGACGGCCCTCGCAGCCGAGCGCTCCCGTCAGTCTGATCCCGGGCCGCGTCGTTCCGACCACGGCGTCTCCCAGCGCCCCGCCGGCGCCCAGCCGGGCCGTCACGCGCGCAGCCACGCGAAGAAGCCGGGCGGTGGTGGTGGTCAAGCGAGACAGGGCGGCGGCGCTCCGACCGAGAAGCCCCGTGGCGTGTCGGTCTTCAGTGGCGGCCCTCGCCGTCGTTGAAACGCGCTTCCCCGCGGGGCCAGACCCTCTGGGGCGACGGGGCTCGGGGACCAGGGTGACGCATGTCGTGGAGCCTCGGCGCATACTTCGTCTGCACCCGCTGCCTCGTACGAGGCGTCTGGTCGAAGTGTCCACGCTGCGCTGAACCCTGCATCGACCTCACGCACGCACCCCTCGACGAACGCTGGGTCGCGCTGCCTGCCTTCATGGCCGGTCATGCGCTCTCCTCACCGCGCAGCGTTCGTTCGCTGCGGCCGCTTCGTCGCCTCAGCGCGGTGCTCACCTTCCTCTGCTGTCTCGGGCCGCTCGTCGGTCCCTGGCAGAAGACAGGTCACGCACCGACACTGCTCGAGCTCGGCCTCTGGCTGCTGGTCTAGCTCGTCTTCGCGTTCCCGCTCCCGCTCTTCTGGTTCTTCTCGCTGTACTTGTTCTTCATCGCGCACCTCACCCGGGGGCTCGCGCTGGTGACCAGCCTCGCCGCGAGCATCACGCCGCTGGGCAAACGGCGCTTCTCGCTCGTGGCCCGCCTCTTCCGGTGGATGTCGCGGCCGCTGCTTCCGCAGCTCGAGCTGTGGACGATGGAACAGATGGACGGGCCACCTCAACGCGCGACCTTGCTCGCGCCGCTCCGGGTCGACTTCGTACGAGACGGCTGGGGCTGGCTCGAGCGCTACGACGCGGTCATCGCGACCCCGCCGCGCGTGAAGCTCGAGAGCGGCGACGAGCTCGAGCTGCCGGTGAGCCACGGTGCGATCTCCCTCAACCCGACTGTGAGCGCTCGTCGCGAAGGCGCTTCGGTGCCGGGCTGGCTCCTCGTCCCTGGTCGTGACGGAGTGCGCTTTCACCGCGAGTTCCCGGCTGGCACGTCCTTCCGCTTCAACCGCACGGGGGCAGGCCTCGCTGTGCCGCGCGTGCTGCTCGAGTTCTCCTGAGCCGGCGCTACTCGCAGCTCGCGACGCCACCGTCATCGGGAAGCACGAGCTGGCGATCTCCCACCGCGTACCGCCCCGGGGCCAGCGTCGGCAGTGAGCACTCGGTGAGCGCAGGGCTGCTCGCGCTCATGGGTTCGCACGTGCGCAGCGTGACCGCGAACGAGAGCGCACCCGCATCGATGCTGCCGGTGCAGGCGTCGACGAAGCTCTCGCCGAGCGCGTTGAAGGGTCGGTAGCGCACGCGCACGCCCCCATCTGCGGGGCTGCAGCTCATGCTCGCGCTGGTCGCCAGGTCGACGGTGGTGCTCGTGGTGCACGGCGCTGAACACGCCGCCAGTGCGAGGAACACGCCGAGTGCGAAACGCATCGCCGGACGAAAGCCGAACGCCTCCCTCGCTGACAAGAAGCTCCAGTGAAAAGCGAAGGTGCCGCTCATCGCCACCAGCCCAATGAGGCCCAGTTCGCGCACGCCACCTCGCGATCCAACGAACGCTGCGACACCAGGAGCACCACGCCATTCCTCCTGAGCCCAGCTCTCCCACGACCTCGAGGTCGGTGCCCGACGAGGCGTTCGGGGCCTCAAGCTCATCTGCGGCGCTGGCGGAGGTGGCTCGCGGTTCTCCTGGGTGAGGATGGTGTCGATGAAGCAGTCGTCGCGCAGGGTGTGACCCAGTTGCGCACGCTCGAGGGGCACGTCGAGGTCGACCGGTGGGGTCACGCCGCGAGAACTCATCATCCCAAACCACACTCCGGGACCCCGGCCGGTACAAGCTCGGCCCACGCTGCGGCGCTCCAACGCGAAGGTCAGCGACTGGTGAGGGGGCTCACGCGAGCTGTTTCCCCGCTGCGAGCTTGTCGGCGATGACCCGCGCGAGAATCTTCGGCGCGTAGCCGAGCGACGCCGCCTTCTGTCGCGCCTCTTCCGCAGCGGCCCTGTCGCCCTTCATCGCCGCCAGCACCGCGCGGTTCGCCCACGGCACTGCGTAGAGCGCGTCATGCTCGAGCGCTGCCGAGAAGTGCGTCGCCGCGTCGTCGACCCGACCCTGCTCGAGCCGCACGGCCCCCAGGGTGTTGCGCGCCGCGGCCAGCGGGTGGCTCGTGTAGAAGCCGACCGCGAGCGAGGCGAACGCGCGCTTCCACCCGCTCTCGACGAGTGACTTCTCGAACGCCGCCAACTCGGTCGCTGCGTCGTCGAACTGCCGCTTCGCGAGCAACGAGCGCGCCCGCTGAAACGGCAGCGTCACCCAGAGCGCCAGCGCGACCAGCGGCACGAACACCGCCGTCGAGGCCCACGTCACCTCATCGGGCAGGCGCCTCGTGACGAGCACCATCACCACCACGAACACGGCCATCAGGAGCCGGCTGCGGGCAGGGCGACTCACTTCTTCGGCTCCACGAAGCCGCAGCGCTTCGCGTTGGTGCGCGTCGCCTTGCCGAGGCGCTTCAGAATCTCTTCGTACGCCGGCTCACCACCTGCCGCGTCTTCGTCGCTCAGGAAGCGGAGGTCGCCCGTCGGCTCGAGCGCCTTCAAGCACGCCGCGTCGTCACCCGCGTGGTGCTGCGCGATGGCGAGATCGTTGCGAATCCACAACACCTCGAAGCGATCGAGCACCTTGCCGCAGCTGCTCAACACCGGCGTCAGCAGCGCGAGGGCGTCAGGGTACTTCTTCGCGTCGTATGCCTTCTTGAAGCCGTCGCGCGCCTTCTTCACCTCGCTTGCGCTGCAGCCTTTCGGGGGCGTCAGGTAGTGCCCATCGAACGTCGCCCGCACCCCGCACCACACGCGGCACTTCTCGTCGTCGAGCGGCGTGACGCGCACCCCCTCGGACGTCTTCTCGAGCTTGATGCGGCACGCATCGTCCGGGCCGAGATCTCCGGTCGCGAGCGCCTTGTCGCCCCACCAGGTGCCCTCGAAGTCACAGACGTGCGCGTTGCCGCCGACCGAGTTGAGCTTGAACGTCTTCGGCGCGAGCACCAGCGTGCCGTACCCGCCCTCGAGGATGTAGGTGCCCGCGGCCGGGCCTGCGCTCAACACCACGCTGATCAGCGCACCCAGCATCAGAGCGGAATGTTCCCGTGTTTGCGGGGCAGGTTTTCCTGCCGCTTGTCCTTCAGCATCTCGAGCGCGCGGATCAGCTTGAGCCGCGTCTGCTCGGGGCGAATGACCTCGTCGATGTACCCGAGCTCGGCCGCCTTGAACGGGTTGGCGAACTTCTCGCGGTAGTCGGCGACCAGCCGGTCCTTCTCGGCCTTCTGATCCGTCGCGGTCTCGATTTCCTTGCGGAAGATGATGTTCACCGCGCCGTCGGGGCCCATCACGGCGATCTCGGCCGTCGGGTACGCGAAGTTCATGTCCGCGCGGATGTGCTTGCTCGCCATCACGTCGTACGCGCCGCCGTACGCCTTACGGGTGATGAGCGTCACCTTGGGCACCGTCGCCTCGGCGTACGCGTAGAGCAGCTTGGCGCCGTGCTTGATGATGCCGCCCCATTCCTGCGTGGTGCCGGGGAGGAAGCCGGGCACGTCGACGAAGGTGATGAGCGGAATGTTGAAGCAGTCGCAGAAGCGCACGAACCGCGCGGCCTTCACCGAGGCGTCGATGTCGAGGCAGCCCGCGAGCACTGCCGGGTTGTTGCCCACGATGCCCACCGACTTGCCGTTGAGGCGCGCGAAGCCGATGACGATGTTCTTCGCGTAGTGCTCCTGCACCTCGAAGAAGCGCTTGTGATCGACCACCAGCTTGATCACCTCGCGAATGTCGTACGGCTTGTTGGGGTTGCTGGGCACGATGGTCGCCAGCGCGGTCTCGGCGCGATCGACCGGATCATCGGTCGGGCCCACCGGCGCGTCTTCGGCGTTGTTCGACGGCATGTACGAGAGCAGCTCGCGCGTCAGGCCGATCGCCGCCTGCTCGTTCTCGGCCGCGAAGTGCGCCACGCCCGACTTCTGGTTGTGCGCCGTCGCGCCTCCCAGCGCGTCCTTCGTCACCTCTTCGTGGGTCACCGTCTTGATGACGTCAGGCCCGGTGATGAACATGTATGAGCTCTGCTTGGTCATCAAAATGAAGTCGGTGATGGCCGGCGAGTAGACCGCGCCGCCCGCGCACGGCCCGAGAATGAGCGAGAGCTGCGGCACCACGCCCGACGCCAGCGTGTTGCGCAGGAAGATGTCGGCGTAGCCCGCGAGCGACTCGACGCCTTCCTGAATGCGCGCGCCGCCGGAATCGTTGAGGCCGATGATGGGCGCCCCGACGCGCGTCGCGAGATCCATCACCTTGCAGATCTTCTGGGCATACGCGCCCGAGAGCGAGCCGCCGAAGACCGTGAAGTCCTGCGCGAAGACGAAGACCTTGCGGCCGTCGACCGTGCCGTAGCCGGTGACCACGCCGTCACCGGGGATCTTCTTGTCGGCCATGCCGAAGTCGGTGGCGCGGTGGGTGACGAACTTGTCGAGCTCCATGAAGCTGCCCGGGTCGAGCAGGAGATCGATGCGCTCGCGCGCCGTCAGCTTGCCGTCTTTGTGCTGCTTGGCGATGCGGTCGGCGCCGCCGCCGAGCTCTGCCTGTTCCTCGAGCTTCTTGAGTCGTGCGCGGAGGGGATCCTGATCGAGAAGGTCTGTCATGGCGCGCGCGGGCCTAACACCAAAAGCCGGCCATTTCGCGCCTGCGCTCAGCGTCGGGCCGCGCCGGAGATCGCCGCGAAGGCGGGGTGCTTGAACCGCCGCTCGGTCGAGATGGCATAGAACCGCTCGGTGACCCCGCTCGCCTGCCCCAGGCGCTCGACCCGGTAGGTCGACAGCATTTCGGGCTCGACCATCTCAGGCGCCGGAAACAGGCCGGCCCCTTCGGTGCCGAAGGCCTTGAGCAGGGCGCTGTCTTCGAATTCCCCGACGATGCGCGGCTTGATGCGGTGCTGGTCGAACCAGTGGTTGAGCGCGCGTCGCAGCGTCAGGTTCTCGAGCGGCAGCAGCACGGGTGCGCCGTTCAACGAGCCGGGGAAGCCGGCGCGGTGGGCCTTCACCAGCGCCCGCGTGCCGTAGAAGCTGACCCCCGATTCGGCGAGCTGGTACGAATACCCGCGCACCGCGCTCCCGGTAGGCACCGGCGCGTCGGAGATCACGAAGTCGTAGGTCTGGGTCGCGAGCCCCGCCAGCAGGTTCTCGAAGGTGGCCTCGTGGCACACCAGGCGCACCGGCTCGGGGAGGCCGTACGCCGGCTGCAGCAACCGCCGCACCACCAGCTTCGGCACGACGTCGGCGATCCCCACCGAGAGGCGAAGCGGCTGCCCGGTGCGCCCCTTGACGGTGTCGACCATCTCGCGGCCGAGGCTGAAGATCTCATCAGCGTAGCGGTAGACCACCTTGCCTGCGTCGGTCAGCGTCAGCCGGCGCCCCACCTTGGTGAACAGCTTTTCCCCGAGCTGATCTTCGAGCGAGTGCACCTGCGCGCTCAGGGTGGGGTGCGAGAGCCGCAACACCTTGCCCGCTGCGACCAGCCCGCCTTCCCGCGCGACCACCCAGAAGTAGAGGAGGTGGTGGTAGTTGATCCATTCCATCGGGCGCTCCAGACATGTTGGTGGAAGCGACACGTTACGTTCTGAATTCGGTCATGTCGACACGAAGGCAGGCCTTAAGTTGACCAGTTCTCCAGTTCCGGTCGCCCAGGGGTCCCATGACGCTCGAAGCTCGACTCGTGCAGAAACTCGCGGCGTTCACTTCAAAGCTCAGGCGGGTGTTGGCGCAGCTCGTTGAGTTCCCCGCGCTGCAACCGATGGTGGTTCGGTGCCCCGGTGCGCGGGGGCGGTCCCGGAGTGCGCGGTGAGCGCGGCCTGGCAGTGGCTCCGGGCGCGGGCGCTGCTGCCCTTCTGAAAACATGTCGGTCCTGACGACAGGTGTAGTCTCCATTTCGTAAAAGACGACAAATGGCCGCGTGCTTACCCTTTGCTCCGAACCCAATCGAGGAGGAGCACATGAACAGGGCCGAGGTGGCGTCGTTTCCCGGAGCTTCGAAGTCGAGCGTCGAGGTGGTCGCGAAGGTGTTGAGCCTGCTCGTGGTCGCGGGGCTGGGCTCAGGCTGCGTGGTGGTGAACCAGGGCGAGGTGGGCGTGATTCGCCGCTGGGGTCGAATCGACGAGCCGCCGCGGCCGCCCGGCCTCATCGTGTACGAGGCGGTGAGCACCGAGGTGATCAAGGTGCCCACGCGGCTGACGCCGGTGAAGGTCGACTTCACGTTGCCCTCCAGAGAGGGGCTCAACGTCGAGGCGCAGATCTCGATCCTCTACCGGGTGCAGGCCGACAAGGCGGCCGAGATCATCGGCAACATCGGCCCCGACTACGAGCAGGATCTGGTGCTGGCGGTGTTCCGCTCTGCCGCCGCAGACGTGAGCGCGAAGTTCTTCGCGCGTGACCTGTACTCGTCCGAGCGGGGCGCGATGGAAAAGCAGATTGGCGAACGCATGAGCGAAGCGCTCGCGCCGCGCGGCTTCGTCGTCGAGGCGGTGTTGATGAAGGCCATCAGTCTGCCGCCCGGCCTCGCGCGCGCCATCGAGGTGAAGCTCCAGGCCGAGCAGGAAGCCGAGCGCATGCAGTTCGTCATCGCGCGCGAGAAGCTCGAGGCCGAGCGCAAACGCATCGAGGCCGAGGGCGTGCGCAACGCACAGAAGATTACGGCCGATGGTCTGACCGAACCGGTGCTCCGCGCCCGCGCCATCGAGGCGTTCAAGCAGCTCGCCACCTCGCCCAACGCGAAGGTCATCATCACCGACGGGCGCGCCCCGCTGGTCATGCCCCAGGAGTGAGATGAGCGACGACTCTGCCAATCACCTGGCGCGCTTCGCCGCGCAGCGCCTCGCCTTTGCGCTTTGCGCCGCTCATGTTCCAGGCGTGCCGCGCCTTGCGCGACTCGGGAATCCTCGAGGAACTCTCCGTGGCGCGCGAGCGGGGCCTGACCGCGCAAGTGGCCGGCGAGCGCACCCGGGTTCCCCGCTACGCGGCGGAGCTGATGCTCGAGGCCGGGCTGGCCTCGGGCCTGTGCACCTGTGATGACGGGGAAGGGCCGCTGCGCTTCGCCATCACGCCGATGGGCTCGTATTGGCTGCACGACCCGCTCACCCAAGTGAACGTCGACTTCAACCACCACGTCTGCTTCGAGGGCGCCTTCAAGCTGCGCGAGGCGCTCCTCGAAGGGAGGCCTGCTGGCTTGCCAGCGATTGACCCCACGGGTGCGGCGACGGTGTACGAGGCGCTCCGCTCGCTCGCTCCCGAGGTCAAGCAGGCCTGGTTCGGCTTCGACCACTTCTATTCCGATGGCGTGTTCGAGCAGTGCCTGCCCCGCGTACTCTCCGGCGCGTCCACGCTGGTCGACGTCGGCGCCAACACCGATCACTTCTCACGACTGTGTCTCGAGCGAGGCGTCGAGCACGCGACCCTCGTCGATCTGCCCGGCCAGCTCGCAGTGGCCGCCGAGCAGCTGGCTGCGTTCACCGGTCGCTTCACCCTGCACCCGGTCGATGTGTTGAAGCCCACGAGCCCCCTGCCCGCGGGCGCCGACGTGTACTGGCTGAGCCAGTTTCTCGACTGCTTCTCGGAAACGGAGATCGTCCACACCTTGTCTCGCGTGCGCGCCGCGATGGGCCCGGGCGGCTGAGCCTTCATCCTCGAGCCCTTCTGGGACCAGCAGGAGCACGAGGTCGCGCGCTTCTGCGTCATCGGCACGTCGCTCTCCTTCGCCTGCATCGCCAACGGGAACAGCCGCATGTACCACTCGAAGGTGATGCTGCGGCTCATCGACGAGGCGGGGCTCCGCGTCGTCGGACCCCTGTCGCGGGTGGGCTTGTCGCACTCGCTGGTGGGGTGCATCGCCCGAGGGTGACGTAAACGTATTCCCGACACGATGCGAATATATTTAGTTAAGGTCGACACGACCCGAGCTGGTCATCATGGGGCATGCACTCACAGACTCAGACCGCCCTCCACGACCTCGCGAGCCTTGGCTTCAAGGGCCGCGACGTCTACCTCGCGGAATTGATCCCCGTCGTCGAGATGGCGTGGGCCGACGGCGTCATCGCCCCGAACGAGCGCGCCCTGCTCGAGGCGTATTGCGAGGCGCTCACCGAGCGACTCAACCGGCAGGCGGGAGCGCCTTTCTTCCGTCTGGCCCGCACGCTCCTGGTGCTGGAACGCTTGACGCAGCGACGGCTGACGCCAGACCAGCGACTCAAGGCGCTCAAGGCCCTCAAGCAGTGGTCGGGCACCGGGGCGAGCGGGGAAGAGATGCGCAGCGGCATGCTCGAGTGGGCTGAGGCCGTCGCTGCCGTCGACGGGAGCCCGGTGTGGGACACACGCGAGCTGTTCTGGTTGCAGACCATGAAGCGAACCCTGGAGGCGCAGTCATGAACGGCGAGCGAGACGCGTCGGTGAAGTGGTTTGCGAACCTGGGCCTGCGCGGCGACGAGCTCTCGTTCGCCGAGCTGTTGCCGGCGGTGGAAATGGCCTGGGCTGACGGGACCGTGCAGCCCAACGAGCGCGCCATGCTCTCGGCCTACTGCGAGACCCTGGTGCGGCAGGTCAACGAGCGGGCCGGGGCTGAGCGGGTTCGGCGCGACGACGCCCTCGCGCGGCTCGAGAAGCTCCTGTCGCGCAGGCTCTCGCCCGCCGAGCGGGAAGGCGCGCTGTGGGCCCTGCGCATCTGGACGAAGGGGCCCGCAGGTCAGGCGATTCGAAAGCGCATCGTCGAATGGAGCGAGGCCGTCGCCGTGGTCGACGGCTCGCCCTCTGTCGACCCTCGTGAGGCGTTCTGGCTCACCACCGTCAAGCGCACGCTCGAAGTGGGGTGAGCGGTCGGGCTACTTCACGCCCGCGTCGGTCTGCCCTGCATCGGGCTGAAACTTCGCCGCGTCGAGCTTCCACACCAGCTTGCCGGTGTGCTGCCCCTCGCCGCTCGAGTCGACCCACCCGGTGACGCGCTCGCTCGCGAGCAACAGGGGCCCCAGCTCGCTGCTCGCCGCTACCAACGCGGCCAGTTCCTGCGCCTGCACGGCCTCGAGCAGGGGCACCTTCTGCAGCCCCGCCGCGACGGCCCTGGGGTCGACGTCGAACTCCAGCCCGTGCGCCTGCTTGCCGGTGGAGCTCGCCAGCGCGCTCACCGCCCTGGCCTTCGCGTCGCCGTCATTGGCGATGATCAACACCCCGCGCTCCACCGACAGACTCAGCGTGCCCTGCGCACTCTTCAGGAGCGCCGGGTCGATGCGCGCGAGCACCGCTTCGACCGCCGGCACATCGCTCACCTCGGCGAGCAGCGCCCCCTTGAGCGCGAAGAAGCGGGCCTCGCGCGTGCGCAGGCCGGCGCTCACCTTCACGTGGCTCAGGATCAACGCGGTGTTACCGGTGAGCAGCGTCGAGACTTCGCGGGCGAACGGTTTCAGCGCCGCACCCCCCGGAATCACCCGCATCACCTCGTCGACGAGCGAGGGCAGCTGCGCCTTGTTCACGCGCCCGCGCAGCACCGCCATGCCTTCGCTTCGCAGCACGCCCACCGGAGACGGTCCTCCGCCCTGGAACTGCGCGAACGGCGCCCCCTTCGAGCGCCCATCGACGGTGAGCTCGTACTCTCTGCCGGTCAGCGTCATCACCCCGAAGCGCGTCGTCCCGGGCACCAGCACCTGCAGCGCACCGGGTGCCTTCGCCGCCAGCGTGAACACGGGGCCGCTCGCCGGCTTCGCCGTCACCTTCGAGAGCATCGGCAAGAGCGCCTCGACCGAGCGGCCATGGCCGTTCACCGCGCAGCTCTCTTTGCCGCTCACCGTGTACGCGACCATCACGCGGCCAATGGGGTCTCTCGAGCCGTAGATCGAGATGCCGTTCTCGATCTTCTCGAACACGTCTCCCGTTCTCGCCAGCCGGGCGTCACAGCCTTTGCGGTACGCGTCGACGTTGATCAGCCGCACACAGCCCATGGTCGCGTCGCCCACCTGCGCGCGGGTCAGTGGCCCCTTCGCGTCGATGCCCGCCTTCGTGAGGGCCTCGGCGTTGGTGACGTCGACCTCCAGCAGCGGGTGGCCGTCGAACTTCCACCCTTCGGGCCGCGCCAACACCGAGCGCGTGCCGGCCTTTTCGAAGAAGGGCAACAGCGTGCCGACCTCGCTGAGCGCAGGCACCAGGCCGATGGCGGGTGCCTCCATCGGCGAGCGCGGAGGCGCCGCGGCAAGACTGATCAGCACCAGCTGCCACATCACGGCCTCCATCGAGGAATGCAATCCAGGGCCGATTTTCCGGCCCCGCGGGCGAGGTGCGCGTGTATGGTGCGCGCCCTCTTCTGATCAAGGAGCAAGACATGGCGTTCAAGGCGTCGAAGGGCAAGTCCGGTTTGTTCGAGGTTCACGGCATCGAAGAGTTCCTCGAGAAGAAGCTCGCCGAGCTGCGCAAGGCGCTCGGGCTGGGCGGCGCCGCGAGCCCGAAGAAGGCCGTGAAGAAGAGCCAGCCGAAGAAGCCGGCCAACGTGAAGAAGCCCGCGACGGCGGTCCCGACGGATCCCGCGGCGCAGCTGCTGAAGGCGCTCGATGGCAACGCGAAGAAGGCGGCGCTGATCAAGGCCGGCAAGCAGAAAGATCAGCTCCTGCGCTCGCTCATTCCCCTCTACCTCTCGAAGGGTGCCTTCGAGGTGACCTCGGGCACCACCACGCGCTTCTGGGCGACGCAGGGCATCTCGTTCGCCGCGCCGAACGTCGCCAAGGCGCTGCGTGAGCACGTCGGCTACGCGCGCCGCACCGCGAAGGGCGCGCAGCTCACCCCCAACGGCGTGAAGTACGTCGAGACGGCGCTCTCTTCAAAGAAGGCTGCCTGATTCACGAAGCTTTGCTCCGGGGGCTCGCTCCCGGTTCCGTGATGTGGATTCCGGCTGCGGGCAAGAGCCTGTGGCCGTTGTTGCGTGATGGTGACTCGCTGCGCGTTCAGCGGGTCGTCTCCGCGACAGAGCTCGCCCTCGGTGACGTTGCAATCGTCAAGCGCCCCGACGGCATTCTCGCGGCCCACCTCGTCGTCGGTCTCGACCCGCTGGCCACCGCTTCCACCGCCAACGTTCGCGACCCGCTCCCGCTCGAGGCGCTGGGGCGGGTCACCGGCTTTCGTCGCAGGAATCAGGTGCGACCCTGGCCCAGAGGCCTCTCGCTCGCGCTCAGACACTGGCCGACCATCACCACGCCGCTCCAGCGCTTGAAGGCAGTGCGTGCGCTGGTTCGCCTGGCTCGCGGAGACTGAGTGCGACATGTCGGTGCCAGTGCGGTATCGAGCGCGCGGTCTCGAGTTGACCCTGCGCGTTATCGGTGCACAGTTTGAGGTCCATGCGAACCCCGCTGCGCGCGATGACCCCACTCGCGCCTCTGCTGTTCATGCTGCTCGCAGGGGCAGCCAACGCAGTACCGCTCACTTTTCAGATCACCAACACCGGCGCTGCCCGCTGGGCCGCGGGGCTGCTCACCCTCTCGCCGCTGATCAGCGTGGGCCTCACGCCGCAGCCTGCCTCGCCCTTCTACGCGACGTACGCGTACGCCAACTCGAACTGCAAGTTGAACGACGCGGTGTGTGGCGCGGGTTGCGACGACAACGGCAACGCGATGGTGTTGGCGCAGCGGCTGGGGCTGACCATCGGGGTCAACGCGTGGTTCGTGCCCGCCCTGACCGCGAATCAAACGGCGGCCGTGCAGCTCGACGTGCCGGCCGGGAGCAGCCTGTCGTTCATCGCGTGGGTGAACGACACGTCGGTGTTCGACGACTTCGTGGCGATGCACGTGCCGGGCGCGCAGAGCACGCTCGCGGTGCCGTTGTTTGACGCCAACGGGCAACTCCTGGCGGCCCCGGCGTTCGCCATCTCGGCCTACGACATGAACTCCACCAGCGCGACCAACGGCAGCGGCGGCACCTGCTCGAACCAGTGCCCTGCGCAGGCGACCGGTTGCTTCGTCGCCTCGGGCAACGCGTCGATTGGCTTTCCGGGCACCTTGCCCACGCAGCCGTCGGTCACTGCGCTCATGGCGTTGACCGCCACCGGGCCTGCCACCTCGACGGGCGGCAACGCGACGTACACCTTCACCTGGCGCAACAACCACACCGGCAACGCGAGCAACAACGTGCTGCGGTACACGCTGCCCCCCGGCGCCACCTTCGTCTCGGCGACCAACGGGGGTTCGTTCGCCAACGGCGTCGTCACGTGGAACATCAACGGCAACATCGCGCCCAACGCCACGGGGTCGCGCTCGGTGACGGTAAACCTGCCCACGCTGGGCAACACCACGCAGCACACGGCGCAGCTCTCGTACCGCACCAGCAACCGCAACTTCGTCGCGACCTCCAACGTGGTGGTGACGGTGGTCGGCCCGCAGGCGCTGACCACCGCGTGGGTCTACACCGAGCCGCAGGGCCGCATGACCGACGGGTTGGCCATCGGCAACCTCACCGCGGCGACCGGCAGTGAGCTGCTGGTGGTGTCCCCGACCCGCGGCTCGGCTGACGGCGGCGCAGCCATCGTGATCAACACCGAGACCGGCGCTGAGCTGAGCCGGTTTCAGTCGGGGGTGGGGCGCAACACGCAGGGCGTCCCTCTCGCCGAGGAGCTCGCTGGGGGCGGCACGCTCGAATACCTGTATGGGGAATCGATGCCCGTCACCGCCAACGCGGCGCTCATCGCTCGCAACGGCGACTCGACGGCGCGGTGGGCGTCGCTGCCCTACGGCTTCCCCGGCTATTGGAACATGGGGCCCTCGTCGGCCAACGTGACCGCCTCAGCCGGCGTCGAGATTCTCCTCGCCGACTGGGACGGCAACGTGCGGCTGCTCTCGTCGGCGGGCGCGGTGCTGGCGAGCTACAGCTCCTGGGCAACTGACGGCGACAACGCCTTCGGCACCGTTCCGCTGGCCGATGTCGACAGCGACGGCACGCTCGAGGCGGTGGTCTTTGGCTACACGCGCGGCATCGTCAACGTGCTCAACGCGAACGATCTCACCTCCCAGTGGAAGAGCGCGTCGCTCAAGACGCTGTATGGCGACAGCGCCTACGGCGGCGGGCCCGCCATCGGTGATCTCGACGGTGATGGTCGACCGGAGATCGTGGTCGCCACTTCAGGCACCACCAGCGACGTCTACGCCTTCGACGTGACTGCGCCTGCCGGGAGCACGTGCAAGTACCGCTTCGATCCAGGCGGTCGCTTCGTCTACACCTCTCCCGTCATCGGCGACGTCGACGGCAGCGGTCGGCGCTCGGTCATCACCATCGGCTCGTTGGACGGGGTGGTCTCGGTGATGAAGGCCAACGGGGCAGGCTGCAATGCCACCGCGAGCACGCTGGTCTGGCAGCACACCATCAAGGCCGGCGACACGTCGGTGTTCACGCCGGTGCTCTACGACGTCAACGGCGACGGCACGCTCGACGTCATCGCCGCCTCGCGCACGCGCCTCGTCATTCTCGACGTTCGCAATCGCGCGGTGCTCGCCCAGTTCGAAGACCCGACAGCCAACTTCGCCCCGTCGGCCGCCGTGGCTGACGCGCAGCCGGGCAGCACGGTGCGTGAGCTGTACGTCACTGGTTGGCGCAACGGTCGGGTGTACCGCATCAACCTGCCGGCGAGCGCCACCAGCGCGAACGTGTGGCCGGCCTACATGGGTGGTAACACCCGAACGGGATCACGGTGAGCCACATGCGTACTTCTCTCCGGTTGGCGCTCGTTGCGCTGTGCTTGCAAGCCCTCTCGTGCGGTCCCGAAGTCGCCGTGGTCGGCGATGAGCCCATCGAAGTGCCCGCGCCCGAACAGGAATGGAGTGCGCGTGGTTTTCCGGGTGATGCTGACCTCGGCGACGTGCTCCCCTCTGGCGTCGACCCGTTGGCCAGTCGACCTCCTCCTCCGCCCTTCGATCGTTGATGATTTCTGCAGCACCAGCGCAGCCCGTCGGCGAGATCCGTCGCCGCCCGTGGTCGCGCCCGCGGGTGCACACCCATCTGACGCTGGCGTCGCCACCGCTGTTGATGGTGACCCCGTTGGGCCGTTGCTGCGACTCAGGCTTGCCGGCCGAGTTGTGCCCCGGTGAGCCGCTGTGCCCCTTCTGAAACGACGACGGCCGCCCCGGGTGAACCGGGGCGGCCGCCGCGTCAGCATCGACTCACGACTCAGTAGCGGTAGTGCTCAGGCTTGAACGGGCCGTCGGTGGACACGCCGAGGTACTTCGCCTGCGTCTCGGTGAGCTTGGTGAGCTTCGCGCCGATCTTGCCGAGGTGCAGCGCGGCGACCTTCTCGTCGAGCTTCTTGGGCAGCACGTAGACCTTGCCCTTCTCGAACCTGGCGCCCGTGTCGATGGCGCCCCAAAGCGCGAGCTGCGCCATGGTCTGGTTGGTGAACGAGTTGCTCATCACGAACGAGGGGTGACCCGACGCGCAGCCGAGGTTCACCAGACGGCCGCGGGCGAGCAGGGTGAGGCGCTTGCCGTTGGGGAAGATGAACTGGTCGACCTGCGGCTTGACGTTCTCTTCGCGGATCTCGGGGTTCTTCTCGAGCCAGCTGACCTGAATCTCGCTGTCGAAGTGACCGATGTTGGCGAGGATCGCGCCGTCCTTCATCGCCTTCATGTGCTCGCCGGTGACGACGTCGACGCAACCGGTCGCGGTGCAGACGATGTCGGCCGTCGGGGCGATGTCTTCCATCGTGGTGACGGTGAAGCCTTCCATCGACGCCTGGAGCGCGTTGATGGGGTCGACCTCGGTGACGAACACGCGCGCGCCCATGCCCCTGGCGGCGGCGGCGCAGCCCTTGCCCACGTCGCCGTAGCCGGCGACGACGACGACCTTGCCGGCGATCATCACGTCGGTGGCGCGCTTGATGCCGTCGAGGAACGACTCACGGCAGCCGTAGAGGTTGTCGAACTTCGACTTGGTGACCGAGTCGTTGACGTTGATGGCGGGCACCTTGAGCGTGCCGGCCTTCATCATCTCGTACAGGCGGTGCACGCCCGTGGTGGTCTCTTCCGACAGGCCGCGAATCGGGTCGGCGCCATCGAAGAGCTCGGGGTGCTTGTTGTGAACCCACATCGTCAGGTCGCCACCGTCATCGAGGATCATGTTGGGGGCCTTGCCGTCCTTGAACGCGAACAGCTGCGCCTCGAGGCACCAGTCGGCCTCTTCGAGCGTCTGGCCCTTCCACGCGAACACCGGCACGCCGCTCTTCGCGATGGCCGCGGCCGCCTGATCCTGCGTCGAGAAGATGTTGCACGAGGTCCAGGTGACTTCGGCGCCGAGCGAGGTGAGCGTCTCGATGAGCACCGCGGTCTGAATCGTCATGTGCAGGCAGCCGGCGACGCGGGCGCCCTTGAGCGGCTGCTTGCCGGCCCATTCCTGGCGCAGCGCCATCAGGCCCGGCATTTCCTTCTCGGCGATGGAGATTTCCTTGCGGCCCCACTCGGCGAGCTTGGCGTCGGCAATCTTGTACGAGGGGTACGTGGTCTTGTGTTCCATGGTTCGTCTGCTTCCTTGGGTGGTGCTGCGTTGAACTGCGAATGAACTGCGAAAACTTCAACTCTTCTGGCCCACCCACGCGTGCCAGGTGACCTGGGCGTCGGGGCCGACGGGGTGAAACGCGTTGGGGATCGCGATTTCACCCAGCGGCTTGAGGCCGGCGTCGGTGATGAAGCGGCGCACGTCGTCGCTCGAGAAGCCGAGCCACACGTCGCCCGCCTCGGTGCGCAGCGCGTCGCTCTCGTGGGGCAGGTAGTCGAGCACCACGAGGTGGCCCTGCTTCTTGAGCAGGCGCGAGAAGCTCTGCACCGCCGACGCGGGGCGCGACGCGTGGTGTAGTGTGCGGCCGGCGAACACGAGATCGGCCCCGCCCGCCGAGTCGACCCGCTGCACCAGCGACGCGTCGTCGTAGCTGCCGGGGAAGAGGCTCACGTGGTGAAAGCCCCGCGCCGCGACGCGCTCGGCCACGCGCGCAAGCTGGGCCTGGCTGCGGTCGACGGCGATGACGCGAGAGAAGAGCGGCGCCAGCACGTCGAGCGAGAGCCCGTCGCCAGTGCCGACGTCGACGGCGAGCTGGCGGCCGGGCAACAGCAGCGACAGCGCCGACAGGTGCGCGAGGTGCTCGGGAGACGCGGGCACCGACGAAGCCGAAGCCATCGGCGCCGACTCGAAGTGCGAGCGGCTCTGTTCTTCACGCGCCGCGACGATGCCGGGCACGCGCGAGAGGCTGCCGTCGGCGAGGCACAGACGACGCCCTTCCGCCAGCGCCTCACTCAACACCGGGTCGGCGTTCACCATCTTCAGGTCGGTGCGCAGGAACAGCCGCGTGCCGTCTTTGCGCGCGTCGAGCAGACCGGCCTCGCGCAGCGGCGCCACCTTGCGGCTCATCTGCGGCTGACTGTCATCGAGCAGCGTCGCCAGCTCGCCCACCGAGAGCTCTTCGGCCTCACACAGCGACAGCAGCTGCAGGCGGCCCGGTTCCGCCAACAGACGGAAGAGCTCCACTCGGGGCAGGCGCGTGGGGAGGGTGGTGACCGGCAACACGGAGCGAGTGATAATGCCTCCATGTGCATGAATGCAAGTGTGTGAGGTTTATCTTGTCGTTTGGCGGGGTTGAATGCCGATGTTGAGAAGCTCCACGAGGCCGCGAGCCCAGGCGCGGGTGATGGGGGCGTGCTCCAGGAACGTGCGGTGGAGCAGGGCTCCGACGAGGGTGAAGAGCACCTGTTCGGTCTTGAGCCCGCGCCGCCACTCGCCGCGGGAACTCGCGCGCCGTTCGAAGTCGCCGCCCGGCAGTTGGCCCAGTGCGGCGAGGCTCTCGCTCAGTGCACTGAGTGGAGGCGCCGCGTCCTGCTGCATCGCCGCGCGAAGGAGGGCCTTGCCACCCGCCGATTCCATGCGCTCGGCGACCTGCATCACGAACGAGGTGAGCTCTTCAACGAGGCCCTCGGGGTGCTCGGCTTCGGGGCGATCGAGCTGGTCTCCGAGCTCGCTCGCGGTCTGCTCGAGCGCCGCAGCGACGAGCGCCGCGCGGGTAGGCCAGCGACGGTAGACGCTCGTCTTGTTCACCTGAGCGCGCTGAGCGACGCGCTCCACGCTCAGCCCTTCAGGGCCCGACGTGGCGAGCTCTTCGAGCGTCGCCCGCAAGACCGCCTCGACGATGGGCTGCCCGCGCGCCCGGCCTGCGTCGCGTCTCCTGGGTCGCTTCGCCTTCTTCATCGCCCCCACCTTCTCACAGGTGGTCGTCGTCATATTGCAACTACATGTTGCAATGTGCTCGAGTCAGCCCATGACCGCTCTTGCTCTCGTCGCTCTCGTGTTGGCTGCTGAACCCACCCTCGATGGTCAGTGGAAGGACGGAGACCGCGAGTCGGTGGTGCAGTTCACGCGCGCCGCCGACGGCACGTGGAAAGGCACCGTCGTGAGCGGCAAACACGCCACCGACGTGGGGAAGACGGTGTTCCCCGCCCTCACGTGGGACGAGAAGAAGGCGGAATGGGCGGGCCCGATGGTGAAGCCCGATGACGACCAGAAGGTGAACGTGACGGTGAAGACGAAGGGGCCCGACCGGCTCGAGGCCGTCGCGCGGGTGTTCATCTTCAGCAAGACGCTGACCTTCACGCGCGTCGTCGAGCCGAAGTGAGCCGAAAACTGGCTCGAGCCTGACGGCGCGCTTTGGTGCACGGGTGCTCTTCGCTCTCGTCACCGCGGTGGTGTTCGCGCAGGCACCTGCTGAGCGGGTGTCGGTGGGGCTGCACCTGCGCAACGTCGAGTCCATCAACCTCGAAGAGAACGCGTACCACGCGAACTTCGTGCTCTGGGCGAGCTGGCAGGGCGATCGCGACCCGACGAAGACGCTGCGCTTCGTCAATCTGCTCGAGGCGTGGGCGCTCACGCTGGTGCCGGTCTACGACGAGCCGCTCACGCTCCCCGACGGCCGCAAGTACCAGCGCTTCACGGGAGAGGGCCGGTTCTTTCACAAGTTCGAGCTGGGCTCGTTCCCGCTCGACACGCAGCAGGTGGTGCTCGAGATCGAAGACGCACAACGCAGCGACGCCGAGCAGGTGCTGGAGCTGGATGGGTCGAGCTCGATCGCTGATGGGCTCCGTGTTCCAGGCTGGCTGGTGGGCGGCGCGTTGCAGGAAGCGGTGAAGCTGAAGGACCCGGCCGGCTTCGGGTTGGCCGGTGGGGGAGAGCGCACCCGGCTGCGGTTCGGCGCGACGCTCGAGCGGCCGAAGCGCGTCTTCTTCGTCACGATGTTCCCGCCGATTCTGCTGGTGATGATGTGCTGCTGGTTCATCTTCTTTCTGCGCCCGGTGCACGTCGAAGCGCGGGTGGGCACGGTCATCACGGCGCTCCTGACCATCGTGTTCCTGCAGCTCGCGTTCACCGATGACCTGCCGTACCTCGGCACCACGGTGCTGCTCGACCAGGTGTTCAACTTCTCGTACCTCATCATTACGCTGGTGCTGCTCGAGTGCGTGGTGGTGATGCGCTGGCACGACCACGCGACGGCGCTCGAGGTGGCGTTGCAGTCGATGCCCGAGTCAGAACGCGCGGTCGTCGATGCAGAGCGCCGCTCGGCGAGATCGCGCAGTGAGCAGATCGATCGCCGCTCGAAGTGGCTCTTCCCGCTCGGCTACGCCGCCGGTTGTGCGGCCATCATCGCCACGCATCTGACCTGAAGACCCCGAGTGTCAGAAGAATCGGCGCGCGCCCACCGAGGGGGGGGGGACGCGGCGCTTCCGGGGAAGATCGGCGTGGTGAAAGAGCGGGAGCGGCTGTACCGCGAGGCAATTCAGAGGCACCGGCCAGCCGTGCACTGAAACGAACAGCACTGCTGGGCGCTGAGGCAGTTCGCGTTGGTCATCAGGCACGCCGTCATGCCGCACCGCCCGCCGTTGCACATGCCTGAGCAGCACTCAGACGATGACGCGCACACCTCGTTGGTCTGCTTGCACGTGCCTGCTCCGCGGCAGGTGCCGAGCTGACACGTGCTGCCCATGCAGCAATCGGTCGGTTGCGAGCACGACTCGGTGAGTTGCCGACACTGAGAGCGGCAGGTGAACGTGACCGGGCTGCAGAAGCCAACGCAGCACTCGAAGTCTTCCATGCAGGCCACGCTCGCCGCGGTGCAGCTCGCCGCGCGACAGAGCCCCGAGTTGCACGTGCCCTCGCAGCAGTCCTGCGGGTTGGCGCAGCTCGCCCCCGGTGCGCCGCACACCGCTGCGCGACACAGCCCGCCGACGCAGCTCGAGCCCTGGCAGCATTCGCTGGTCATCGCGCAGAAGAGCCCCGGGGCGGTGCAGCTCCCGTCGCCCATCGCGCAACGGCCGGAAACGCACTGCTTCGAGCAGCACGCCGCGCTGGTGGTGCACAGCTCTGCGCCCGCGACGCAGCCACAGGTGCCGTTGAGGCACTGGCCCTCGCAGCAGTCGCTGTTGAAGAGGCACTCCGAGCCGCTCGCCCGGCAGGTAAGGAGGCACTGCCCGCCTTCACACGAGCCCTCGCAGCACTCTGCGCTCGCGCCGCACGGCTGCCGCAGCTTCGTGCACGTCGGTGGCGGCATCTGCACCGTGCCGCACGCCATCGCGCTGAGCACCACTCCGCTGATGAGCACGCCAGGCCGCATGGGTGACACCTTAGCCAAATGAAAACCCCCGGTGCCTTTCGGCCCGGGGGTTGGCGCTTCGAGAGGGCCGCTCGCTCAGTTCTTCGAGGTGGTGACCTTCGCGCTGATGGTGCCGGCCATCACGGTCAGCATCTCGTCGAAGGTGAATGTGTTTTCGCTGGTGGTGATGGTGCCCTTGAGGCTCATCGAGACGCCCTTGCCGGGGGTGCCGAGGTCTCCCACGTTGATGATCTGCTTCACGTCGGCGTCGATGAAGTCGTCGTACGCACCCTGTACGGTGACACGGCCCTTGAAGGCCTGATCGAGCCCGACGCCGCTGCTGCCGGCCATCACGTTCTGCGAGAAGGTCATGCTGCCGTTGAACACCGCGACGCCCACGTCTGACTTGGCGAGGCCACAGCCGTTGTACTTGAGGGTCAGGCCCGCGGTGACGCCGCCGGTGCCGATCGACAGGCTGCCGCCTTTGATCTCGGCGCTGCCGCCTTCGGGACATTTCCAGGTCACGCCACCCGAGAGGTCGACGGGGGTCGCGCCGGAGTCGGTGGCCGACTTGGTGGGCTGCGACGCGGCGAGCAGTGCTTCAGCAGCACCCTGCTTGCCGTCGATCTTCGCGCCAGGGCCGCACGCAACGAGAGCCAAACTGCCGACAGCGAGCATCAGGACACGCTTGAACATGGGTTTCTCCGAGGAAGGAAGGACGGCTGCAGGGTGAGTTGCCGGCCCGAGCCCGGACGATCACTCAGGTGGAACCCCTTGTCACTTCAATGTGATGTCCTTGAGCTCGGCGTTCTTGTCGCGCATGGCTTTCAGCAGACCATCCCACCCCGACTCCTTGAGAATGGGCTGCACCTGGTCGTCGCGAATGCCCGTCAGCATCGAGTCGCCCAGCACCGCCACGTCGACCACCCGCCAGTTCTTGCCGTCCTTCACCAACTGGTACTTCACCTTCAGTTCCTGCTTCTTGAGCGGGTGGTTGATGAGGATGGTCGAGGCGATCGACGCCGTGTCACCGGTCACCAGGGGCTCGTCGTAGAGGATCGTGTCGAGGTTCTCGAAGTTCTTTCGAATCCTGGGGAAGGCGATCTTCCCGAACAGCTGCAGGAAGAGCTCTTCGAACTCTTTGCGCTGCGCATCGGTGCCTTTGGCCCAGCTGTCGGCCACCAGGAACTTGCCTTGATCGACACCGGCGAAGAGCTTGAGCGCCGCCTTGTCTTTGCCGTACCGCACCGAGTTCACGATGGTGGTCAGCGGCTTCGACAGCTCTTCCTTCGGGCCCGCGAGCGCCGAGAGGGAAACGGTGAGAACGAGACTGATCAGGGTGCGCATGGGCTCCTCGACGACGTGGGGGGGAGACCCATTCATACATCTCATTGCCGCAACGTGTCGTGCGCGGTAAGGGGCAGCCCTCTCAAGCAGGCCCGCACTCAACGAGGAACACGACCATGCCGAAGGACTACCTTTTTACTTCTGAGTCCGTGACCGAAGGCCACCCGGACAAGATTTGTGACCAGATCTCCGACGGCGTGGTCGACGCGCTCATCGAGAAGGATCCGCGGGCCCGCATCGCCGTCGAGACCCTCGTGAAGACCGGCATCGCCATCGTCGCCGGCGAGGTCACCACCTCGGCGTGGATCGACATCCCCAAAATCGTGCGCAGCACGATCTGCAAGATTGGCTACACCGACTCGGCCATGGGCTACGACGGCAACACCTGCGGCGTCATGGTGGCCATCGAAGGCCAGAGCCAGGACATCGCGCGCGGTGTCGATGAAAAGGGCGCGAAGGAACAGGGCGCCGGCGACCAGGGCATGATGTTCGGCTACGCGTGCAACGAGACCGCCGAGCTGATGCCGGCGCCGATCCACTACGCGCACGCGCTGACGAAGAAGCTCGCCGACATTCGCAAGAAGAAGCACGACTGGCTGCGCCCCGACGGCAAGTCGCAGGTCACCGTCGAGTACGTCGACGGCAAGCCCGTGCGCATCGACGCGGTCGTCCTCTCGACCCAGCACGCGGAAGAGGCGTCCAACAAGAAGATCAAGGACGTCATCATGGACGAGGTCATCAAGGCCGCGCTCCCCGCGAAGCTGATGGACAAGAAGACCAAGATCTTCATCAACCCCACCGGCCGCTTCGTCATCGGCGGCCCCATGGGCGACTCCGGCGTCACCGGCCGCAAGATCATCGTCGACACCTACGGTGGCATGGGCCGTCACGGCGGCGGCGCGTTCTCGGGCAAGGACCCGTCGAAGGTCGACCGCTCGGCAGCGTACATGGGCCGCTACATCGCGAAGAACGTGGTCGCCGCGGGTCTCGCGACGCGCTGCGAAGTGCAGGTCAGCTACGCCATCGGCGTCGCCGAGCCTGTCAGCGTGATGGTCGACACCTTCGGCACTGCGGTGATCGACGAAGAGCGCATCGCCCGCGCCGTTCGCCAGACGTTCGGCCTCAAGCCGCGCGAGATCATCGAGCACCTGAACCTGCTCCGCCCCATCTACCAGTCGACGGCGGCGTACGGTCACTTCGGCCGCCCCGAGTTCACCTGGGAAAAGACCGACAAGAAGGACGCGCTGCGTGACGCGGCGGGCCTGCGCGGCAAGAGCGCGGCCTGAGCCTGAAGTCAGTTCCATGAATCATCCACGCTGCCCTTCTTCACGGAGGGGCAGCGTGTTTGCTGTCGAGGGGTCACACCGATGACGACGAAGAAGAACAAGCCGTCGCTGGTCGCGCTCGCGAAGCAACTCGACACGAAGAAGCGGCCTGTGCCCGCCCCGACGCGCGAGGTGAAGGCGTCTGATCGAGCGTTCATCGAGAGCACGTTGCGCGCGAAGCCTGCGCCCATCACCTCCTCCCGCTCGACCGACGAACAGCGGGCGCCCACCACGAGCCGCGCGAAGGCTGCGCCGAGCACGACGAGCCGCGAGACCGTGGAGAGTTCGCTGCGCGGCAAGACTGCGCCTGCCACGACGAGCCGTGCGACGGTGGAGAGCTCGCTGCGCGGGAAGACGACGCCTGGCACGACGCGCCGAGTGAGGGTGGAGAACTCGCTGCGCGAGAAGGCCGCGCCGAGCACGACGAGCCGCGAGACAGTGGAGAGCTCGCCGCGCGGGAAGGGGGCGCCGCCCACGACGGGCGGCACCACCGTACAGCGCGCGCCCACGAACCGCGCGACCACGTCATCGGGCCGTGCCACCATCGGGAGCGCGCTGCGGTCGAGCTCGCCGGGCGCGCCCGTTCCACCTGCGCGACCGATGCCGCCGCGCCCGGTCGAGGTTCCGCAGGCGCGCATGAGCAGCCTTCCGGCACGCTCGACGACCCCCGCTGCACCCGCGCCTGCGTTGTTCTCGAACCGCACCGCCGCGCTCACCTCGTTGCAGCGCTCGCCGGCGCCCGCGCCCGCGAAGGTGCCCGTGGCGCACAAGCCGTCGGGCAGCCCGCCGCCGCGCGGTGAAGTGCGACGCCAATACCCGCGCGCTGAGATCCACGTGCGCACGAAGCTGTCGCTCGCCGATGATCCCTCGCGCAGCTTCGAGGCGTCGCTGCCGACGGTAAACCTCTCGGTGGGCGGCATGTTCCTCGAGTCGAGCTTCTTCTTGAAGCTGGGCACGAAGCTCCTGATTCAGCTCGACCTCCCGCAGCGTGGTCGCCCCGTGAAGGTGAAGGGAGAGGTGGTGCGCGTCGAGAGCAACACCTCGGGCTCGAGCGGCTTCGCCTTGCGCTTCACCGAGTACCTCGAGGGGAGCCAGGTCATCCTCGCGACGCACTTCCTGTCGCCCGTGCTTCGCGAGTTTCTCGTGCAGTACGCGAAGGAGCACCGCTTCGACGCCAGCGCCGAATACCTCGCACACACCGCCGACGTGCTCGCCGCGTGGGAACTCAAGAAGGCCGAGCTCGGCGGCGACGTGTGGGATCTGTTCTCGTCGAACCGGCAGTCGCGCGCGTGAGCATCCTCGAAGCCATCGTGCTGGGCATCGTGCAGGGGCTGACCGAGTTCCTGCCCATCTCGTCGACCGCGCACCTCCGCATCATCCCCGCGCTGCTCGGCTGGCAGGATCCTGGCGCGGCGTACTCGGCGGTGATTCAGCTCGGCACCGTGGTCGCCGTGCTCGTCTACTTCTCGACGGACATCGTTCGTCTGACGAAGGCGTTCCTCGTCGGTCTGCGCACGAAGCAGCCGTTCGGCACCGAAGACTCGCGGCTTGCGTGGTTCGTCGGTACCGGCACCATCCCCATCTCGGTGGCGGGCCTGTTGTTCAAGAAGGCCATCAAGAGCGAGCTGCGGTCGCTGTACGTCATCGCCGGTTCGCTCATCGTGCTCGCCCTCGTGTTGTTCATCGTCGAGCGCGTGGCCTCGCAGAAGCGCACGCTGGCCGAGATGACGCTCAAAGACGGCATCGTGGTCGGGCTGTGGCAGGCGCTGGCCCTCATCCCCGGCAGCTCGCGCAGCGGCACCACCATCACCGGGGGCCTCGCGCTCGGGCTCAAGCGCGAAGACGCGGCGCGCTACTCGTTTCTCTTGTCGATTCCCGCGACGACGCTGGCGGGCCTGCTCGAGCTCAAAGATCTGCTCGAGATGACCGAGCGCCCGTCACTGGGCGCGACCGCCACCGGTGTCATCGTGTCGTTCATCGCCGGGCTGGCCGCCATTTCCGGACTGCTGCGCTTCGTCAAGACGCGCTCGATGCTGGTGTTCGTCGTGTACCGCGTGGTGCTGGGGCTCGTACTGCTCGGGCTGCTCTCGGCGGGCGTGCTGCAGCCGTGACCCGCGTCTGGGGCCTCGCCGCGGTCTTCCTCGCGGTCGGCTTCGGGGTGGCCGGGTACTTCATTCGTCGGGGGCCCAGCGTGGCCGCCGTGCCGGAGGCGTACGCGTGGAGCCGCGTGGTGCCTGACGCGGGTGAGTTTTCGGCGGGCCCCTTTCAAGCCGGCGTGGCGTTCGACGTGGGGTCTGACGTCGAGGTGCCGATGCTCCGCTTTGGGGTGCTGCGTCGGGAAGACGCGTACCTCGTGCTCGACGACGTGAACGCGTTTCACCACTTCGTCGTCATTCCCGGCGGCGTGCTGGTCGCGGCCGAGAACGAGACCGAAGGGCCAGGACCCTCCATCGAGGTGTTTCGCGTGATGGAGGCCGATGCGGGCGTGATGAAGGTCGCGAGCCTGCCCAAGCCCAACTACCTCGCCTCGCTCGAGGACTTCACCGTCAAGGGCGACCGATGGGACGTTCGGCTCTCGCTCGACGACGAAATCATCGTCGGGGAGCCCTGGGCCTGGAGCTGGTTCTGGCCCCCCCTCGCGGGTCCGGGCGACGTGCTGCTGACCTCGAAGAACGGCGGGCGCACGTGGCTGCTTCACCGCAACCCGCCGCCACCTGAGTAAGTTGCACCGCGCATGGCGCCGTTGGGGACACAGGGGCGGGACTTCTTCGCGCGGCTGCGCGAGCACCTGCAGCGTGAGCCCTCGAAGACCTTCGAAGCGCCTGGCCTCGAGCTGAAAGAAGCCGCCGTGCTCGCACCGCTTTATTGGCAGAACGACGAGCCGTACGCGCTGCTCACGAAGCGGCCCATGACGTTGCGAAAACACCCCGGGCAGATCTCGTTTCCTGGTGGTGGGCGCGAGGCGGCCGACCTGACGCCGTTGCACACCGCGCTGCGCGAGACGCGCGAAGAGCTCGGCATCGACCCCGACGTGGTCGACGTGCTCGGGCTGCTCGGCGCGATGCCGACCATCACCTCGTACTGGGTGACTCCGTTCGTGGGCGTGGTGCCGGCCGACGTACCGCTCTCGCCCAACCCCGGTGAAATCGCCGAGGTGATTCATGCGCCGCTGTGGCGGCTGCGGCGCGAAAAGCGGCACCTCTACCAGGCCGACCGCGACGTCTTCGTGTGGGACGACGCGCGCCACGTGGTGTGGGGCGCGACGTGGCGCATGGTCGATCAACTGCTCGATCACGTGGAAGCCATCGGTCGATGAGCCACTCGCGGTCGGGTTTCGCGCCGGTGCCCTGATTCACCGGCTAACCTCTCGCGGCTCCGATGCCTGACTTCGATCTCCTCGTGATTGGTGGCGGTGCCGCAGGTGAAAAGGGCGCCGTGCAGGCGGCCTTCTTCGGCAAGAAGGTCGCGCTCGTCGAGAAGGAACCCCACCTCGGCGGCGCGATGGTCAACACCGGCACGCTGCCCTCGAAGACCCTGCGCGAGACGGCGCTCTACCTCTCGGGCTTTCGCCAGCGCGGGCTGCACGGCGCGACGATGGAGCTGGGTCGCAAGGCCGACGTCGACGACTTCCTCTTTCGCCTCAACCGCGTGGTCGACGCCGAGCGTGCGCGCATGCAGTCGAACCTCGAGCGGCATGGCGTGAAGGTGTTCCACGGTGCGGCGCGCTTCGTCGATGCGCACACGGTCGAGGTGGGCTCGCAGCGCCTCTCGGCGGCGCACGTGCTCATCGCCACCGGCAGCCGGCCGCACCGCCCCGACTCGTTCCCCTTCGAGCACCCCAACGTCTACGACAGCGATGAGATCGTTCGCGTGCATGCCATGCCCACCAGCATGGTGGTGGTGGGCGGCGGCGTCATCGGCTGCGAGTACGCGTGCCTCTTCGCCGCGCTCGGCACGAAGGTGACCGTCGTCGACTCGAAGCCCACCATCCTCGGCTTTCTCGACACCGAGGTCGTCGGCTGGCTCACCGAGCGCATGCGCGGCCTCGGCGTTCAGTTTCGATTCGACGCCAACATCTCCACCTGCGCCGCGGCGGGGGCGGGGGTGTGCATGTCGCTCTCCACCGGAGAAAAGCTCGAGGCCGACGTGGCGCTCATCTGCGCCGGCCGCAGCGCGAACACCGACGGCCTGCAGCTCGAGAAGGCGGGCCTCGTGGCCGGCAAGCGCGGCCAGCTCGACGTCGACGCACGCTTCCGCACGAAGGTTCCGCACATCGCCGCCGTGGGTGACGTCATCGGCTTCCCCGCGCTGGCGTCGACCTCGATGGAGCAGGCGCGGGTCGCGGTCGTCGACTTCTTGGACCTCAAATACAAGACCCGCGTCGCCCCGCTGTTTCCGTACGGCATCTACACCATCCCCGAAGTGTCGATGGTCGGTGAGACCGAGCAGACGCTCGCCTCAGCGAAGGTGTCGTACGTGAAGGGCGTGGCGCACTTCGGCGACAACGCGCGCGGCCAGATGATTGGTGAGACGGGCGCGCTCAAGCTGCTCTTCCGCAGCGAAGACATGAAGCTCGTCGGGGTGCACTGCATCGGCGAGGGCGCCACCGAGCTGGTGCACATCGGCATGACCGCCATGCTCTCGAACGCCACCGCCGAGTTGTTCATCGACGCGTGCTTCAACTACCCAACGCTGAGCGAGGCGTACAAGTACGCCACCTACGACGCGCTGGGGAAGAAGGGGAAGTCATGAGCTGGAACCAGGACCTCTTCAAGCGCGCCCTCGACTTCGCCGCGAAGGCACACGGCCCGCAGACGGTGCCGGGCTCCGGCGCGCCCTACGTGGTGCACCTCGTGAAAGTGGCGACCGAGCTTCTCCACGCGCACGCGAGCGGCGGCGGCTTCGACGTCACCCTCGCGATGCAGTGCGCGCTCCTGCACGACTCGATGGAAGACGCGGGCGTGACGGTCGAGACGTTGCGGGCCGAGTTCTCCGAAGGGGTGGCGAACGGGGTGGCGGCGCTCACCAAGAACGAGTCGCTCCCCAAGGCCGAGCAGATGGTCGACAGCCTCAGTCGCATTCGTGAGCAGCCGCGCGAGGTGTGGATGGTGAAGCTCGCCGACCGCATCACCAACCTCGAGCCCGCGCCCCCGCACTGGACGGCGGAGAAGCGCGTGAAATACCGGGCCGAAGCGCAGCAGATTCACGACGCGCTGCACGCTGCGCACCTCGGCCTCGCGATGCGCCTGAAAGAGAAGATCGCCCAGTACGCATGAACCTCGAGGGCCTCGAGCGTCAGCGTGCCGAAGCCCATGCCCACGTGGCTGGTCTACGGCGAGTGGTTGCTGTCGCAAGGTGACGTTCGCGGGGAACTGATTCGCCTCGAGCACGAGCACGCGCTGGCGCCGCGGGATAACCAGCGCAAACGCCGCCTGCACCACGAGCTGCGCGCGTTGACGAAGACGTATGAGGCGGCTCGGCGTGCCCGACTTCGTGGCCGCAGTCTTTGAGTTCGCGCGCGGTCTTCGCCGTGAGTTGAGGGCGAGCGTTCTACTTCAGCCAGGCCTGCGCGGCTTCGAGGCGCTTTGCGGCGGCGTCGTCGTTGAGCGGAGGAGCTGCAGCAACGAAGACGGCGCAGGCCAGCGACAGCATCAGTTACACAAACCCGTGGTCGTGTTGCACGTCTGACCCATGGCGCACGAGGCCAGCACGCCCATCGAGTCGCAGCGCGGGCGGCAGTAGCCGGGCACCGACGAGAGGGACGAGGGGCTGCAGACGTAGCCAGTGCGGCAGGTCGACTGCGTGCCGGGCGCCGAGCACGTCGAGCGACACGCCGACTGCGCGGTGCCGGTCTCGGTGATGCACGCGCCGGTGGTGCAGGGGGAGTTCGCACCACAGCTCTGGGTGCAGTAGCCACCGCTGTAGCCGGTGGGCTGACCTAAGACGACCTCGGCGATGCAGAAGGCGGCGGCGGGCGGCTGACACGCGGTGTTGCCTGCGCAGGCGCTCCCCGCGGGAACGTTGGTTCCCGCGTCGGTGGTGATGATGCCGCCGTCCATCGGGGGGATGCCGCCGTCCGTGGGCGTCATGCCGGAGCACAGTCCGTTGTTGCACCCCTGGTTCATTCCGCAGCGCACGCAGGTCTGACCGCGCCCACCGCAGGCGAAGCGCGAGGTGCCGGGGTTGCACATGCCGTTCTGGCAGCAGCCCGTGGGGCACGTCGTCGCGTCGCAGACCGGCGTGGCGCAGGTGCCGTTGGTGCACGCCTGGCCCATCGGGCACTGGGTGCACATGCCGCCGTTGGTGCCGCAGGCGAAGCGCGTCTGCTGCGTGGGCGTGACGCAGAGGCCCTGCGCGCAGCAGCCGCTGCAGGTCATCGGGCCGCAAGCCGCCATCACGCAGCGGCCGGTGACGCACTGCTCGCCGAAACCGCAGGCCTGGCACATGCCGCGGTTGGCGCCGCACGCGAACGGGGAGTCACCCACGCGGCACTGCCCCGCGGGGTCGATGCAGCCGCAGACACCCGCGTCGGGGGTGCCGCCACCCGTGCCACCGCCGACCATTCCGCCGCCCGCACCGCCGCCGACCATGCCGCCGCCCGCACCACCGCCGACCATGCCGCCGCCCGCACCACCGCCGACGGCGCCGCCGCCCGTACCACCGCCAGTCGCGCCGCCCGTGCCACCACCGACCGTGCCGCCTCCAGTCGTCCCGCCGCCGACGCCGCCACCCGAGGTGCCGCCACCGACGTTGCTGCCGCCGCCTCCGCCAGTGAGACCGCTTTGACACTGGTTGTTGACGCAGGTGCCGGCATCACAGTCGGCGTCGCGCTGGCACTGAACCTCGAGGACCGGGTTGAAGCAGGCGACGAGGGAGACGCTCAGGACGGCGGTGGCGAGGAAACGCATGTGTGGACTCCAGAGAGCTGCCGGGCGCGGCCACCCGACGCGCGCGTCATAGCCGTGAAGTCACCGGCAGGAAACGACACCGATCTCCCCCTCCAGGCGCTCCTGCGACACCTCTGCCTCTCCTCCGAGGAGGCGAGCGCTCATGCGACACCTCTCTCCCTCTCCTCCGTGGAGGCGAGCGCTCATGCGACACCTCTCTCCCTCTCCTCCGTGGAGGAGAGGGTCGGGGAGAGGAGGCGAGCGCTCATGCGCCTGGAATGGCCGTTCTCGCTCGAGGGCGAGCACGGTGTCGCAACGCGACGATCGCCCCGAGCAGCATGACCGTGAGATCGGAGCTGCCGCACGAGCATCCACTTGCGACCCCGTCCCCTCCGCCAGTCGCACTGCCTCCGCCACCGCCCGTCGCAGCACCACCGCCTGTCGCAGCACCACCGCCTGTCGCAGCACCACCGCCTGTCGCGGAGCCGCCGCCCGTTGCGAAGCTGCCCCCACCCGTCGCAGCGCCACCGCCGGTCGCAGCACCGCCGCCGGTCGCCAACCCACCACCGGTGGTGCCACCACCACCACCCGTTGTGCCACCGCCACCGCCAGCGCCCGGGCCCGCATCAGGCCGGTTCGTGGTGTCACACGTGCCGAGTGCCAACTCGAGTGCGCCAGCCGAGAACGCGCTCTGGGTGCGCGCGCGACCGCAGAAGTCATCGGTCACCCCATTCACCGGCGTCACGAGGCCCACCCACGGCGTCACGCTGCCCATGAACGCGAGGTTGCCCCCGAGCGGGTCGACGAACGCAGCATCGAAGGTTGCCACCGTCACGCCCGTCGTGTTCTGCATCGCGGTCATCATCGCCGCGTCGCGAATGCGCGGCATCGAGGTCATCAGGTTGCCGATCGCCCGCCCGCTCGTCGTGTCGAAGCGGAAGTCGATGCCATTGGTCCCCACCAGGGTGTTGTTGAGGATCGACGAGTTCCGCGCCCGGTTCAGGTACACGCCGACGTCGCTGCAGTTCGCGATGATGTTGTTCCGCATCACGCCGTTGTCGTGTTCGATCGAGCACGGAACGCCCGCGTTGAACGCCGGGAAGCAGAACTGGGCCGCCGTGCCGCCACCGCCGAACGAGAGGCCGATGCGCGTGTCGGTCATCGCCTGACCTCCGCTGCGACAGAGCACGAGGTTGCGCTCGTACAGGCCGCGCGCGCCGCCCGACTTCATGAAGCTGCCGTAGCTCACGAAGTTGCCGCCGTTCTTGGCGAAGTCGCGAATGATGTTGTCGCGCACGACGAAGTCGTCGCCCGTGTCGATGTTGAGCTTGGTCACCGGGTTTCCCGTGTTGCGTGGTCGCGTGTCATAGATCTCACAGCGCTCGACGAGCCCGCGGTGCGGCATGTCGAACCCCCCATCGCCCGCGGGAGACGCGTTCACCTTCAACTGCGCGTTGAAGTCGACCATGCGCAGGTGCCGCAACACGGTGTCGGTGGCGGCGCCGGTCACCTGAAATGCGTGCTCGCAGGTGTCATCGCTCGCGCAGACACCGCGGATCGTGAAGTCTTCGAAGCGCCAGAACGGCGCGCTCACTCCGAACGCGATGACAGTGTTCGATTCCAGCACCGCACCCAATGGGTTCATCGCCTTCACGACGATCGGCATCGACGCCGAGCCGGGGCGTGAGCACGAGAGCTTGCTGGTGATGGCATACGTGCCATCGGCGAGCAGAATCACGTCACCGGGCTGCGCGTTCGAGATCGCGGTCTGCAGTTGCGACACGGTCGATACGGGCACGTCGCGGGCGAAGGCAACCCCGGCGATGGCGCCGCTGGCGAGCAGGACTTTCCAGTTCATGCCGGCAGCTTCAACCGGTCGCCGAGCGGGGGCCATCACCAAGGTCAGCGTTTCTTCGTTCGCGCGAAGAGCAGCAGGTACACATCGAGGTGGGGGTTGATCAGCACCGTCTTCCCCTTCTTCGAGAGCGTCATCGCGGCGGCGAACCAGGGTTCCTTCTTCAGGTCTTCGTCGTCTTCGACGTACTCGGGCACGAGGAGATCGAGCTCCACGACGTGCGCGTCTTTCGCGAGCGAGGGGCCGAAGGAATAGGCGGCCCACTCGGGGAGCGGCACGAGATCGTTGTGCACCGCGCCTCCGTAGAGCACCAGCACGCGCTCAGCAGTGCCGCCTTCTTCGCGATCGATGACTTCGCGCGCCTTCTCTTCGACCTTGCGCTTCACCAGCAGCAGGCTCGCTTCAGCGTCGAGCTCCCCCGCGTCGCTGAGCATCGAGCGGTAGTCGTCGCAGTCGATGATCAAGATGTGGTTCTTCACGCCCATCGCGTACGTGCGATCGAGGAACGCGGTGAGCTCGTCTTCGGTGCTGTCGGGGCGCTGGGTGGCCTTCGAGACGACGGTGTTGGCCTTCTTCTCGATCTCGCCGCACGCGCCGTTCAACATCCACGTCTCGACCACGAGCGAGGTGACGCGGCCCTGCAGCGCGGGCAACAGCTCGCGCGTGAAGCGCTTCAGCGCGCTCTGCACCTTCGGGCTGCCCTTCAGTTCGTGCACCTCCCCCACCGCGAGCACTGCCGGCTTCGCGTCGAGCACGCGCTGAAAGCCCTCGAGCGGAGACGCCACCACGGTGCACGGCGTGCACCCGGCATCGGGGCTCGCGGCCAACACCACTGCGGCCAGCCAGAACATTCGTGACAGGCTACCGGCGCCGGGGTCAGCCGTCTCCCTGCTCACGCGTCTGTGCGACTCATGCTCTCTCTGCGCCCTGCCACCGAGGCCGATTTCGAGCTGTACCAACGGTTGCTGCCTGAGTTGGAGGTGGACGATCCTCCTCCCGAGAGAGCGAGTTGGGCGAAGCGCGCGCTCAACACCCTGGTCGCCACCCGCGAAGGGCAAGAGGTTGGCTTTCTGTCCTGGCAGTTCCTCGAGGGCGCCGGGTACGTGAGACAGCTCATCGTTGATCCGAACGCGCGTCGGCTGGGCGTGGGTCGGGCGTTGATGAACGAAGTGCGTCGCAGGCTCGTGGCTGCGGGCGCGACGCGGTGGGCCCTCAACGTGAAGCCGCACAACACCGCGGCCATCGCGCTCTACGAGTCGCTTGGTTTTCGACGCCAGTACGGCTCGGCCTCGTATTGGCTCCAGTGGGCGCACCTGCCGCCGCCGCGGCCCGGAGAGCCGGAGGCGAGGCGCATCGAGCCTGACGAAGAGAAGTCGCTCGAGGCACTGTTCTCGCTGCTGCCCGGTCAGCTCGCGACGGCGCGCGCGGATCACCGGGTGCTGCTCACGGTCAAGGCCGAGGCGCTCGCCGTCTTCACTCCCTCGTTCCCCGGCGCTTTCCCGTTCAAGACGAAGTCAGTCGAGCTCGCGGTGCCTTTGCTGCGCGGCATGCATCGCGACGCATTGCCGGGCGCGACCTTCACGGGCGTGGTGGTGGAGGACGACGCGGCGCTCGGCGCGCATCTGATCTCGCTCGGTGGTGAGCGGAGAATGGTTTTCGACCACTACGAAGGTGCGCTCACTTCTGCGGGGCCTTCGCGAGGAGCGCCTTCACCTGCGCCTTGAGCGCGGCCTCTTCCTTCGGGTCTCACAGGCCGCGGTTTCGCTCGATGGCGCTCGTCGCGAGAGGCGTTCCGCTGGCGAAGACGAGCACGCGCTTACCCTGCTCGAGGAACGCCCCGAAGCCGCAGGTCGTGCTGTCTCCGAACACCTCGATGGTCTTCCCGAGCGAGCCCTTGAGGGCCTCTTCGACCTCGAAGCGAATGACGAGATCGCGCCCGCCGTCACTCTTCGAGACCGAGATGACCTTCCCGACGAAGATGGCCTGGGCGCGCTCGACGGTCTTCTCGAGCGGAGGGAAGGGCCCCCGGCACGCGAGCGCGGCGCTGCTGCCCAGCGCCATGACGAGCAGTCCCACGCGGAGCCATCGGGTCACGCCGCCTTGACTCAAGCCCATGGCGATCAATCTACCGTCAACCGAACGGCCACCACCGCTTCTTCGCGGGGCCGATGGGCGCGGTGAGCGCGGCATAGAGCGCAGCACCATCTGCCGGCCGCGCCGACGGCTTCTTCTCGAGGCACTGCAGCACCAGCGCTTCGACGCCAGCGAGTGACGCGTCGGTCACCTTGAGCGGCGCCGGCTTCTCAGTGAGGTGCTTGTTGAGCACGGTGAAGTCATTGGGGCCCTCAACGGCGGGCGGCCCGAGAGCAGGCGGTAGGCCATCGCGCCAAAGCTGTACACGTCGCTGCGCGGGTCGGGATCCTGCCCCTGAATCTGCTCGGTCGAGATGAACGCGGGAGTGCCCGCGCCCTGACCTTGTCTGGTCATGAAGTCGGCGGCGGCCTGCGTGGAATCGGTGAAGCGCGCGATGCCGAGGTCGAGCACCCAGGCGTGAAAGACGGGCGTGCGGCTGACGACGATGTTCTCAGGCGGTCTTCGTCTCTTCAGGCTCAGCGTGAGTCGATCGAGCCGCTCGCCCTCGGCCCACTGCATGAGCAACAGCCAGCGATGGTCGGGTTCACGACGAAAACTCTAACGGTCGCCATCACTTCAGTCAGAACCGCGATGCCTGAGTGATCACTTCTGCCGTGTAGGAAACACAGGTTTGATTCATCGACGCATTGGGTCGTTCCCGGAGAACACATGAAGCGCCTGGCTCCCATCTTGTTGCTGTCTCTCGTCGGGTGCTCGGCCGGGGCGGACAGCATCGTCACCCAGGGCCGATTTCGAGCCGAGGTGTGGGCCGACAACTGGTTTTCCTTTCACCTGGGGGAAACGGCGATCGCCGAAGACAGCGTGTCCATCACGACCGAGCGCTCCTTCAACAAGGAAGTCTTCGGCTTCGATGGCACCTACCCGCTGGTGCTCAACTTCGTCGTGAAGGACTACAAAAAGAACGACACGGGCCTCGAGTACAGCGGCACGCCCCAGCAGCAGATGGGTGATGGCGGCTTCATCGCGCAGATCAAAGACACCACCACCGGCCGGGTCATCGCGGTCACCAACGCCGGGTGGCGTTGCCTCGTGGTGCATCGCGCGCCGACCAACGTCGCCTGTGAGAAGGACGCCAACCCCGAGACAACCTGCGCAGCGGAGATCACCCCGGAGCCTGCTGGGTAGATGGCCCATGGCTTCGATGACTCCGCGTGGCCGATGGCGAGCGAATACACGAGCGCAGCCTCGAGACGGGTTCACCGAAGTGACGTGGGACTCCGCCGCGAAGCTCATCTGGTCCGCGAGCCTCGAGCAGGACAACACGCTTCTCTGCCGTGTCGTGGTTCAGCAACCCTGAGGTCAACCAGCAACCAGAACATCGGACTTCGTCGCTGTGGAGCGACCGAAATCATCGATGCAGCTGAGTGCCCAAGGCCGGAATCGAACCAGCGACACGGGGATTTTCAATCCCCTGCTCTACCAACTGAGCTACTTGGGCGAACGACGGGTGAGACGGGCGCGCTTGTGCCCGACCCCCACCAAGTCGTCAAGAATGATCGAGACCTGACACGCCATGGGTCTCTTTGGCGGCGGCTGCCGTCCCGTCGACCAGCTTGCCGTCGGCCATCAGCACCACCCGCTTCGCGCGCTTCATGATCCGCGGATCATGCGTCGAGAAGAGGAAGGTGACCCCGCGGGTCTGGTTGAGCCGTTCCATGAGCGCGAGGATCTGCTCGCTCGTCACCGAGTCGAGGTTCGCTGTCGGCTCGTCCGCCAGCACGATCTCCGGCTGCGTCACCAGCGCCCGGGCGATGGCGACCCTCTGCCGCTGACCGCCACTCAACTCATCGGGCCGGTGGTGCAGCACCTTGGTCAACCCGACCTCCTCGGCCAGCAGCTCGACCCGCTTCGCCAGCGCCGTCTTGTCTTCTTTTCGCAACAAGCACGGGAACTCGATGTTCTCGCGCACGTCGAGCACGGGGATGAGGTTGAAGCTCTGAAAGATGAAACCGATCTTCCGGTTTCTCAACGCCGCCATCTCGTTGAAATCGCGCCCGGCGAGCTCTTCCTTGTCGAGCAGATAGCTGCCTGCGTTGGCGCGATCGAGCAGCCCGATGATGTTGAGCAACGTCGTCTTGCCGCTGCCCGACGGCCCCATCACCACCGTGAACTCGCCCGCCTCGACGTCGAGATCGACGCCTTGCAGCGCGGGCACCTCGGTCTCCCCGAGCCGGTACGTCTTCTTGATGCCCTTCAAGCTGATCAGCGCCATGAGTTGCTCCTCGTTCTAGAAAAAGGCGCGCGCCTGAAAGAGCACGCGCGTTTGAAACGGTGACAACGTGAACTGGCCGTACGTCGCGTCGCCCGCCGACACCGTCTCGGCATCGAGCCCCTGGAACGGCACATAGACGGCGAGGGTGAGCTGCAGCCATTCCTTCGGCTGCCACTGCACCTGCGGCACCAGCTGCATCGAGAGATCCTCCAGCCCGAGAATCAGCGCGCCCGACACCGTCCAGTCGTCGAAGATCTGCGAGCGATTTCCATTCAGCACCAGGTAGTGCTGCCGAAACGCGTTGAGCGTGAACTTCTGCGGAGTGCCGGGGTCGCTGCTCGCCCCCAACGCCTGCTGCGCCACCGTCGGGTTGTTCACCACCAGCGTCGCCAGGTCGCGATACGCCGCGCGGTTCAGCCCTTCGCCATTGAAGTAGTACTCGAGCGCGATGGCGCCGTTGTCGAATTGGTACCTCGCACCCACCAGGGCCTGCGTGTTGAGCCAGCTCGCGTCGAGATCGGGCCGGCTCACCACGGGCACTCCACGCAGCGCACACACGAACGGCTGCTCCACGCAATCGCTGTTCACTTTCAGCCGCGAGCTGCCGGAGTACAGCATCGCCTCGCCGTGCACCTCGAGGTTGCCGAACACGCGCGAGAGCGAGAGCCCCACCTTCGACTTCTTCGCGAACGCGTCGTTGTAGAGGTTCGTGTACGCGTAGATGACGTTCACATCGATGTCGGCGAGCAGCAGGTAGAGCCTCGCGGTGAACGCGAAGTGCGCCTCGTCGTCGCGATCGTCCGGAGCGATGCCCTTGTCGGCCTCAGCCGTCGGGTGATCCGGGTACACGATGAGCGCGGTCGGCAGCCCCGCGTACTGCCGCGTCACCTTTCCCGCTCCGACGAGCGAGAGCGCGACCCTCTCGAAGCTCCACTCGGCCTGGGCCAGCCACGCGCCCGCGCGCTGAAAGGTCGGGTCGGTGGGATCCTTCGGGGGGTTCAGCACGTCGGTCGGGTTGAACGACAACCCCGAGCCCCACACGATGCGCTTCTTGCCGACGAGTACGCGGAAGTGATCGACCGGCGTGAAGTCGCCGTACGCCTCGCTCAGCACGACGCTCGGGCGGTAGTTGGCGAGGTCGCGATCGCCGCCGTTGATGAGCCACGCGCCCTGCCAGAAGAGAGACGTGTCCGTGTAGAAGGTCACACGCTCGTGCGGGGTCAGCTTGAGCTGCGCGTTCGCCTCGAGCAGCTCGGTGAGACCAGGGGCCCCGTCGAACTGCGTCCACGCTCCGGTGGTGCGCGAATCGACGTAACCGGTGATGGTCGCCAGCGGACCGGTCGACTCGGCGGGCGCGGCGGTCTCGAAGATGGGCTCAGGCGCGAGCACCTCGACGCCGGCGTCTTCGACCAGCACCTCTCCCGCGTCGGGAAGGGAGGCAGGTTCGACCTGCGCAAGCGTGAGGAGCGCGACGAGCGTGAACATGACGTGGCCTTTAGTGACCGAGATCGTTCAGCCCGAACTTCGCGTCACCAATCGGTGCCGCGACGTCGACTGCTTCCCACACCATCTCGCTGAACCGCTGCGTGGCGATCTCGTTGCGCATGGTGATCTTCGAGGGCCGCTTGTGGCCATTCCCGAAGTCCTTCACCGCGCTGAAGTCGGCCGATCGCAACATCTTGCCGCTCGAGGTGAAGTATTCACCGCGCACCGGAATCCCGAGCGGGTTCTTCATCACCCACAGCTTGATGCTGTCGTACGCGGTGTCGGCCGACTTCGCCTTGAGCTCCAACAGCCACGTGTCGGGCTTCGCCGGGTCTTCCTTCACCGTGCCGTCGTAGTCGTTCGAGTAGTTCGCGCGCAGCACGTCGGCGTTGTTGAAGTCACCGCCCTGGAAGTTGTCGCGTGACGCGAGCCGCATCGCCCGCTTCAGGTTCGGCATGTAGAGCCAGAAGTTCTCGCCGTTGCGCAGCATCTCCTGCCCGCGCACCGCCGCCGGCTCGAGGAACCAGATGCGCGACTTGTCTTCCGTGCCCTTGAGGAAGGTCATCTTGTAGCCGCGCGTCGAGCCGTCATCGCGGTGCGCCGTCATCGTCGCCGTGCCCTTGAAGGTCGCCGGTGACATCGCCGCGTCGTACTTCGCGAGCACGTCCTTCACCATCGGGGGCTCGGCCAGCAACAGCATCGCTACGAAAAGAGAGTTCATGATTCCAGGTCCTTTCACTTCATGAAGACGAGAGCGCTTCGACGGGGCGCATGCGCGCTGCGCGCATCGCCGGTGAGAGCGCCGCCAGCACGCTGCCCACACAGGCCGCGACCACGACGATGACTGGCACCGCGGGGAGCAGCGTCGGCATCACCTTGAAGAAGGCGCCTCCCCCCATCGAGATCGAAAAGCCCCCTGCAGTCCGCGCGAGCGAGATGACGACCAGCGCCGTCACCACCCCCAGGCTCGCGCCCACCACGGCCTGCAACAGGGCCTCGAGCATGAACAGCGACGCGACCTTCGCGCGCGTCATGCCCACCGCGAGCAGCGTGCCAATCTCCCGCGTGCGCTCGAGCACGCTCATGAGCAGCGTGTTCGCCACGCCGAAGAGCGCGATGATCAAGAAGATGAAGCTCAGCACCCCGAGCACTGCCCGCTGCACGAGCCGCATGTCGCGCAGGCCGGGGCGGAGCTGTTCCCACGTCTGCACCTCGTACTCGCTGCCCAGCGAGGCCTGCAGCGCGTGGGCCGTCTCGTCCATGAAGCGCACGTCGTCGACCGCGACGACGTACTCGGTGACCTTGCCTTCCATCGAGAGCAGGCGCTGCGCGAAGTCGAGCGGCACCGTCGCAGCCCGCTTCGATTCCATCGGGTTCTGGCCCACGAGCACCCCGCGCGGCTCGAGATCGAGCGCGTTGTCTCGACCGCCCAGCCCCTGCGCCTGCAGCATCAACGGCACACCCGGCTTCAGGTCGAGCGCGCGGTTCAACTCAAGGCCCACGTGCGCGCCGTTGCGATCGCCCGGCGCCAGCGCGTCACCCTCGAGGTACAGGTTCACGCGCGGCAACACCTTCGCCACGGTCGCCGGGTCGATGGCCGTGATGATCGACACCGTGCCGCGACTGCCGTTGGTGAGGAGCCCCTGGAAGGTGAGTCGCGGCGTGATGGCCTTCACGTGCGGCACCGCGATCAACTGCGCCTCGAGGGCCGGCGTCCGCTCGATGTGGAACGCCAGCGGCTGGCGATCGCGCTTCTCGAAGTAGCCGACGCGGTGCACCTGAATCGCGCCGACGCGCGACTCGATGGTCTCGGCGACGAGCGATTCGCCGACGCCCATCACGAAGCCGCTCAAGATGTTGCTCATCGCCACGCCGAAGAAGAGCGCCCCGATGGTGATGGCGCTGCGGGCGCGGGCCCGGAACACGTTGCGGAAGGCGAGTCGCACGAGCATGGACGGGTCCTTTCAACGACCAGCGAGCGCTTCGACCGGGCGCAGCCGACTGGCGCGCATCGCGGGGTAGAGCGCGAAGAGCACTGCGCCGACCACCGCGACGAGCACGATGCCCACCGTGAAGCCCGACGTGACGAACGGGAAGATGTGAATTGGCATCGACGCGTTGGGGGGCGTGATGGTGAGCCCCTTGTGCGCCAGCGCCGAGGTGAGGCTCAACGTGAGCAAAGAGCCGCCCAGTGCCCCGAAGACGCCGAGCACCAGCGCTTCGAGCAGGAAGAGCGCGGTGACCGACCGGCGCGTCACCCCGACGGCCATCATCGTGCCCACTTCGCGGGTGCGCTCGAGCACGCTCATCAACATCGTGTTGGCGACGCCGAGCAGCATGAGCAGCACGAACACCACCGACACCACGCCCGAGATGCCGTTCTGAATGTCCATGATGGTGCGGCGCTCAGGCACCAGCTCGTTCCACGTGTGCACCTCGTAGTCAGGGCCGAGAGCAGTGCGCAGCCCGGCGGCGACCTCTTCCACGCGATCGAGATCGTCGACGGCGATGGCGACCTCGGTGACGCGACCTTCCATGCGAAGCAGCTTCTGGGCGAGTGAGAGCGGCACCACGGCGATCTTCATCTCGCCCGGCATGATCGACCGCATTGCGCCGCCCACACTCGAGAGTTCGCCGTTCAACGAGCCATCGCGATCGGGCGCGAGCAACACCGCTTCGGCCCCAAGCTTCGCGCCGAACGCCGCCGCCAGCGCGTCACCGAGCACCACGTGGGACTCGTCGAAAGTCGTGCCCGGCGTGAAGGTGTCGAAGCGCTGCGCGCAAACCGTGGGTTCGCTCTTCGGGTCGATGCCGGTGGCCGCGAAGAAGACCGCCTCGGGCGCTTCCTGGCCTTCGGGCACCGAGAGCGTCAGCGAACCCGCGAACTGAATGCGCGGCGTCACGGCGGTCACACCCTTCACCGATTTCAACTTCTGCGCGAGCGCCTCGTTCCATTCGAAGTCGAGCGACAGCGGCGTCGACATCACGTTCGCCAGGTAGCCGGTGCGGTGGACCTGCAGCGCACCCACACCACCCTCGACCGTGCCCCGAATGATGGCGCCCTGCAGCCCGTTGAGGATGCCGCGAATGCTGCCCACCGCGGCGACGCCGATGGCGAGCGCAGCCAGGGTGATGAACGTGCGCCGGCGATTGCGCATCACGTTCCGAACGGCCATCGAGAGGAGCGGTCCCATGTCGACGCCTCTCAGAGCACGCGGGATGCCAGCGCGTCCCCCCCCTGTGTGGCGCTTCGGGTGTCGGCGCTCCGACGTTTCGATGTCGGATTTCCGACAGTCGACATACCGACTGGCCCGGGTGCACCATCCCGGTCAAATGAACGCCGAACGGTTGAGCCTCGAGGGCCTCGAAGACGCCGCGCTCAATCGACTGCTCGAGGGCGGCATTCGCCTGCGCCTCTACCTCGCGCCGCCGGTCTTCCTCTCGACCATCACGCTCCTCACGTGGGACGGCGCGCCCTGGCGACGGGGGACGGTGTTCCTCATCGTCAGCCTCGCGGCGCTGCGCCTCGGGTGGGAAGCCGTGCAGAGCCGCAGCGTCGCCATCACGCGAGGCCGCATCTCGTCACTGCTTCCGGTGCCCGCCGCCGTCATGACACTCGTGGTCGTCGCCAGCGGAGGCGTCGACAGCCCGCTGGTGGTGATGATGCCGCTCGTCGCGGTCTTTCTCTCGCTGTTCCTCTCGCATCGGGCGGGCTTTCTCTTCGCGGGCTTCGGCTCGGTGGTGATGTTGGCTGTCACGCTCTTTCAGTGGGCCGAGCTCAACCCGGAGTTCATCCCGCTCCTCTTCGGAGGCGGTGCGCGGCTCTCCAATTCGGCGCTGCTCTTCTCGCGCGGCGGGGCCGTTCTCGTGGCGCTCTGGTGGGGCGCGGTCGTCGGCTGGGTGATGCGGCGCGCGTTCCGCTCTGCGATTCAGGCTGCGCTCGACGCCCGCGACGAGGTGCTCCACAACCAGCAGGAATCGGCGAAGACGCTCACCACGCTCGCCGCTGAGATTGCCCACGAGCTCAAGAACCCGCTCGCCAGCGTGAAGGGCCTCGCCGCGCTCGTCGACCGCGAAGCGCAGGGCAAAGACAAAGAACGCCTGACCGTGCTGCGGCGCGAGGTCGATCGCATGCAGGAGATCCTCGAATCGTTCCTCACCTTTTCGCGGCCACTGGTCCCGCTCGCCGTCGCGCCCGTCTCGTTGAGCGCGCTGGTGCAGTCGGTGATCGAGCTCCATGAGGGCATGGCGCACGAACGCGGCATCGAGCTGCGCGCCGACGCGAAGGACCTCTCCGTCACCGGTGACAGCCGCAAGCTCAAGCAGGTGTTGATCAACCTCGTGCAGAACGCGCTCGACGTCGCGCCGAAGGGCAGCTCGGTCGACCTCGTGGTGCGCAGCGAAAAGGCGGGCGGCGCGGTGTTGGTGATGGATCGTGGGCCCGGCGTCGCCGACGCCGAGCGCGCGTTCGTGCCCGGGGTCACCTCGAAAGAGCACGGTAACGGGCTGGGGCTCACCGTCTCGCGCCTCGTCGCGCGACAACACGGTGGCGACGTGCGGCTCCTGCCCCGCGAGGGTGGCGGCACCATCGCCGAGCTGCTGCTCCCCGGAGCGCCCCCATGAGCCGGGTGCTGGTGGTCGATGACGATGCGGGCGTGCGCTTCACGCTCAAGGGCCTGCTCGAAGACGAAGGCCTCGACGTACTCGAAGCGGGTGACGGGCTGCAGGGGCTCGAACTCTTCGAACAGCAGGGCGGGGTGGATCTGATCATCAGCGACGTGCGCATGCCGCGCCTCGATGGCCTCGGGCTGCTCGAGCGGATCAACGCCAGCACCGGCGCTCGCCCTCCGGTGGTGCTTGTCACGGCGCACGGCGATGAGCGGCTCGCCGTCGAGGCCATGAAGAAGGGGGCCTTCGACTACTTCCGCAAGCCGTTCGAACTCGACGACGTACTCGCCGCGGTGCGGCGGGCGCTCAGCAACGCGAAGCTCGCGAAGGAAAACTCACGACTGCAGGGTGAGGTCAGCCTGCTGCGCTCGATGGTCTTCGTCTCGCCTGCGATGTCGCGGCTGGCGGCGCTCGTGCAGCGCGTGGGCCCGCGCGACGTGACGGTGCTCATCACCGGCGAGAGCGGCACGGGGAAGGAACGCGTCGCCGAGGCCATCGTCGCCGCCAGCAAGCGCGCCGCGCGTCCGTTCGTGCGCTTCAATTGCGCTTCGCTCACCGAAGAGTTGTCCGAGGCCGAGCTCTTCGGTCACGCGCGCGGTGCGTTCACCGGCGCCGTTCGCGCGCGCAGCGGTCTCTTCCGCGAGGCCGATGGCGGCACCCTGCTGCTCGATGAGGTCGGCGAGCTGGGCGCGTCGGTACAGGCGCGGCTGTTGCGGGTGCTGCAGGAAGCCGAAGTGCGGCCCGTGGGTGAGGAGCGCCCGGTCAAGGTCGACGTGCGCCTCATCGCCGCGACGCACCGCGACCTTGCCGCCGAGGTGAAGGCCGGCCGGTTTCGCGAAGACCTCTATTACCGCCTCAAGGTGGTCGAGCTGCGCGTGCCGTCGCTTCGCGAGCGGCCCGACGACATCCCCGCGCTCGCCCGTCATTTTCTCTCACGCGCCGCCCGCAGCTACGGCCAGCCCGTGAGCGCGCTGACGCCGGAGTTGCTCGAGCGGCTGCTCGCCTGGGATTGGCCCGGCAACGTGCGTGAGCTCGAGAACGTCATCGAGAGCACCATCGCGCTGTCAGCTGACGGGTCGATCGATCTCGGGCTGCTGCCTCACAAGAACGCGGCAGCCCCCAAACCGGAAGGCGACGGCGCCGGTCTCAAAGACAAACTCGAGGCGACCGAGCGAGGCCTCATCGTCGCTGCGATGGACGCAGCCCGCGGCAACATCTCCGACGCGGCGAGGCAGTTGAAGATTGGGCGCGCGACGCTGCACGACAAGCTCAAGAAGTACGGTCTGCACTCGGGCGGTGAACCCGAAGAGGTCGCCTCGCTCCGCAGCTGATCAAAGCGACTGAAGCTCGAACTTCAGGTTCGCTTTGATTACCTCACCCGAGCCTTCGAACGTCATCGGGTTTTCGGCTGTGCCTGCCGCGGCGATGATCTTCCCACCTTCGTCGAGCGCGTACACACAGGCGTAGCCCTTCGTTCCCTGGTCGATGAAGTACTCCGCGAAGAGTTTGCCCTCGGCGTCGAGCTTCTGTTCGCCGTAGCGCGTCGCCTTCGCGGGCACGGGCGTGCACGGCTCGGCCTGCGCCACGAAGATCACCTTTGCCGACTTCACCCCACCTGTTTTCCACTCACCGAAGAATTCGACCTCAGCTGTCTTCGGGCGGCCCTTCACCACGGTCGCAGCAGGCTTCGGAGCCTCTTCCGTCTTCGGGCACGCACACAGGCCCACCACGACAAGCGCCATCACCACGGTTCGCATGCACGTTGTTTCGCACACCTGAAGCCACTGCGCGGGTCATTTACGACACGTGGCGTCGATTCGTCCCCAGTTACAATGGCAATGCGCGTGTCATCGATCTGACGCGTGATCACGTAAACGCCTGATCCATCCGTGACGCGTCACCGATCAGCCGTTGGCAAGGTCGTTGCTCATGGTGGCTGCGTGACTCACGACATCCACACCACCGACTTCACCAAGGGGCGCGAGCTGATGCGGATGCGCGCCGAGATCGATCGCCTTCGGCAGGACAACGATCGCCTCTCTCAGCTTGCCTACCGTGACGCGCTCACCGGCCTCCGCAACCGCCGCTACTTCGGCGAGCGCCTCAGCGAAGAACTCTGCCGCCTCAAGCGCAACCCGGTCGGTGCCCTCTCGGTCATCGTCATCGACGTGAACGATTTCAAGAGGCTCAACGACACCCAGGGCCACTCCGCCGGTGACGCTGCCCTCATCGCGGTCGGCAAGGTGCTCGAGACCCTCATTCGCCTCGAAGACGTCGCCTGCCGCCTCGGTGGTGACGAGTTCATCGTGCTGTTGCCCGACACCACCCGCGAGCAGGCCCTCACCGTGCTCGAGCGCATCCGCTCGCACATGCCCGCCCTCGCTGGAGTCGGCCTGAGTCGTCGCGCGTTGGCCCTCGGTTTGGGGAGCTGGGAACCCAACGACGACGAGATCCGCCTGCTGTCGAGGGCGGATGAAGAGATGTACGCGGACAAGCGAGAAGCCTCGGGCGTGCCCGCAGGCCTCAAGCGAGCCGCGTGAGGAGGGGGAACGCGACGCCCGGTTGGGGAACCGCAGCGTCGCGGCAGTAGCAGGGGGAAAAGAGCGGGTCGAGTCGTGGGGACGACTCGGCCCGTTGTTTTTTTCTAGCCCTTCAGCGCTTCGGCGCCCGAGACGATCTCCACGAGCTCCTTGGTGATCTGCGCCTGGCGGCTGCGGTTGTAGAAGAGCGTCAGCGAGCCGATCATGTCGCCGGCGTTGCGCGTCGCGTTCTCCATCGCGGTCATTCGCGCGGCGTGCTCGGCCGCGAAGCTCTCGAGCAGCGCACGGTAGATCTTCACCGCCACCGCCTGAGGCACGAGCTTCTCGAGCACTGCCTGGGGGTTGGGCTCGTACTTGTAGTCGACCGACGCGCCCGCCGACTTCGCGTCGGCGCCCTTCGCCTCGAACGGCAACAGCTGCGTCATCGTGGGAATCTGCGCGATCGCCGAGACGAACTCGTTGAACATCAGGAACACCGCGTCGACCTCGCCGTCGAGGAAGCGCTTGCTGAGCTCCTTCGCCAGCGCCTCGGCCGTCGCGTAGTTCAACTTCTGGAAGGTGCCCGGGTTGTCCTTGCGGATCTTTGCGCCACGGCCGCGGAGGAAGTCGTGACCCTTGCGGCCCACCGTCGAGACCACCACGTCGACGCCGGTCTGCTCGCTGACGAACTTGAGCGCCTTGCGGTTGATGTTCGCGTTGAAGCCGCCGGCGAGGCCACGGTCGCTGGTCACCACCACGACTTCGATCTTCTTCACGTCGCGGCGGGTGAGCAGCGGGTGCGAGAGCGAGCCTGGCTCAGACTTGCCGATGAGCGTCGACATCACGCCGTCGAGCATCTGCGCGTACGGGCGCGCGGCGATCACGTTCTCCTGGGCGCGGCGCAACTTCGCCGCCGACACCATCTTCATCGCCTTGGTGATCTGGCGGGTGTTCTTGACCGAGCGGATGCGCTTGCGGATGTCGCGGAGAGAAGCCATGGCGGGCGCGCCATAGAAGGCGCAGGAAACCAAGTCAATGAGGATTGCCCCTCCTCGCAAGTCATTGAAGAAGCTTGCCTTCTGACCTGCGCGGTTCGGGTGCGCACCTTGCTATACCTGCTCAGCTTTGCGCTCCCTCACCCCCCTCCTCTCCCTGGCCTGTCTGGGCTCGTTTGCCGGTTGTGACTGCCGTGGCAACCAGCTCATGAACACGCTGCCCCCCGACGTGCGCGTCGACACCTACACCCAGCAGGCCGCGTCGAAGATCGACGTGTTGTGGGTGGTCGACAACTCGGGCTCGATGGCCGCCCGGCAAGAGAACCTCGCCCGCAACTTCGGCTCGTTCATCACCGAGTTCACGAAGAACTCCATCGACTACCGCATCGCGATCACCACCACCGACATCTTCAAGGAAGCGGGTCGCCTCGTCGGTACGCCGAAGATCCTCACGCCCACCACGCCCAACGTGGCCACCGTCTTCGCCAACAGCATCAAGGTCGGCATCGCTGGCAGCCCGTACGAGGTCGGCCTCGACGCCGCCAAGCTCTCGCTCGATCTGCAGATGCAGGCCAACGCCGCGGCGATCATGACCTGCAAGTCGGCGTGCCCGATGATGAACCGCGCGCAGTGCCAGGCGAAGTGCGAAACCGACACCGTCTTCCAATTCCTGCGGCGCGACGCGTACTTGTATTTGATCTTCGTCACCGACGAAGAAGATCGCTCCAGCCAGGACGTGCGCTTCTTCTACCGGTACTTCGAGACCGTGAAGGGCGTCGGCAACGACGGCATGGTCACCACCGCGGCCATCATGGGCGACGTACCGTCGAACTCGTGCGGCGCGACCCCCGGCACCCGCTACAAGACGTTGTCTGATCTCACCGGCGGCGAGGTCGGCAGCATCTGCGACGCGAACTTTGCGACAACGCTCGGCAAGCTGGCTCGAAACGCAGTGGGTCTCAAACGAAAGTTCGCGCTCCAGGCCAGGCCCAACTTGCAGACGCTGCAGGTGAAGCTCCGCTACCCGTGCAACGTGGCGGCTGATCAGCTCGCCGCCTGCGCCTCGGTCGATCGCACCGCGTGCATGGGCAACCCCGCCGACTCGACCAACCTCGTGTGCACGCCGAAGCAGGGCGCGCCCGACGGGTGGGAATACGAAGCGGGCGGCAACCTCGTGTTCTTCGAGGGCGACTCGGTGCCAGGCCTCTCCGGGCAGATCGAGCTGCAGTACTACGAAGAGGGGAAGGGTCCGTGAGGCCGCTCGTGAAGCTCGCGGTCGTGCTGACGCTCGCGGTGCTGCCGGGCTGCGGCTGCGATGGGGGCAACCTGCAGCAGGTGCGACCCCGCTTGAACCCGCCAGGCTCACCGGTCGACTTCGGCACGCTGCCGGTGCTCAACCAGAAGTCGGTCGAGATTCCGCTCACCAACGTCGGCCGCGCCAAGATGACGGTCAGCAACGTGGTGCTCGGCAAGGCCGACGGCATCTTCCGCATCGAGTCGGCGCCCGACATCGTCGAGGGCGGCGAGACGAAGCCCATCGTGGTGGTGTTTCAGCCGCTCGCCGAGCAGAGCTACGAAGACACGCTGACGTTCGAGACCGACGACGAAGAGAACGCCTCGCTCACGTTGACGCTCACCGGTATCGGCAGCACGAAGGCCATCATCGAAGTGATGCCGGCCTCGCTCGACTTCAGCCGCGTCGCTGAGTGCGGCTCGGGCGTGCAGCTCTTGAGCATCTTCTCGAAGGGCACCGCCGATCTCGTCGTCGAGGAGATTTCGTTCACCGAGGGCACCTCGAGCGCGTTCAGCTTCGTGGGCTCGACCCGCACGCCGGCCACGGTGAAGACCATCGGCAGCAACGGCCTGCCCGGCGAAATCCAGCTCACCATTCGCGTCACCGCGCCCGAAGGCAGCGAGGGCATGTTGACGGGTGGGGTGCGCATCAAGTCCACCGACCCGGAGCGGCGGGAGATCACCGTTCCCCTCCTCGCCGTCGTGAACAAGGCGCCCGTCGCCACCATCGCCATGCTTGGCAACGGCGCGCCGGGGCAGCGACTGACACTCGACGGCTCGGGCTCGATGGATCCCGACATGGACAACCCCATTGCGTACCGGTGGACGATTCGCAGCAAGCCGCTCGCGTCAACCACGGTCATCGCGATGCCTGATCAGCCCACCACTGAGATGACGCTCGACCCGCAAGTGCCCGGTGCCTACGAGGTGCAGCTCGAGGTGACCGATTCCACCGGAGCGAAGTCGTGCAAGCCCGCGCGCGCCACCATCGTCGCCACCCCCGCGCAGAAGCTGCTGGTCGAGATGTTCTGGGACAACTCGGCGACCGACGTCGACCTGCACGTACTGCGCAACACGCAGTCGCTCATCTACACGCCGCCCGACGACTGCTTCTTCCAGAACCGCACGCCCGACTGGGGCATCGTCGGCGACGCCACCGATGACCCCGAGCTCGTGCGCGACGCGCTCACCGGGTACGGGCCCGAGGTGTTCGGCTACGTGAACCCCGTCGACAGCACCTACCGGGTGCTCGCGGTGTTCGAGAACGATCTGCTCGCTCCCAGCCCGGCCAGTCGCGTGACCATTCGGGTGTACCTCTTTGGCGTGCTCAAGGCCGAGGTGAGCCGCACGCTCGAGCGGCGCGGCGCCATCTGGGAAGTGCTCGACGTGACCTGGCCCTCTGGCGACGTGACGGTGCTCCCATGAAGTCGCTCAACGCACGAACTCCCTCTCCCTGCGCCAGCGGGGAGAGGGCAGGGGTGAGGGGCAGTCTTTCCCTTGTCACCCTCGCTCTTCTCCTCACTGCCTGCCCTCCGCCGAAGCCCACCACCGACGCCGGCCTCACCCCGCAATGCACCTCCCGCTCCGAATGCGACGCGGGCCTCGTCTGCACGACTGAGCAGTACTGCACCACCTGCACGACCTCGGGCCAGTGCAGCGTGAAAGAAGAGTGCAACGTCGACTCCCGTCTCTGCGTCCTGCGCAGCGGCTGGGGCACGCAGTGCGCGGTGAACGACGACTGCCAGGCCGGCTCGTGGTGCAAGCAGGGCCTCTGCCAGGCCCGCTCCGAGGTCTCGCTCTGCCCCGGCGGTGAGACGACCGAATGCCCTCAAGGGGAGCGCTGCAACCGCATCAACCTCGTCTGCGAAGAAGATCTCGGCTGCTTGACCTCTGATGACTGTTCAGCCGGAGAGATCTGCAACACCGGCTCACGCCAATGCCAGCCGCGCTGCACCGTCGACACGCAGGCCGACGTCTGCGCCGCCGGTCAGCGCTGCGTCGATGAGAAGTGCGTGCAGTGCGCCGCCGACTCCGAGTGTGGCGCGGGCCTCTCCTGCGACTCCGCCGGCAACTGTTCGGCCGGCTCTCGCTGCTACACCGATCGCGACTGCTCGGTGCCCCTCGTTTGCCTCGTGCAGACCGGCGCGTGTCTCCAGAAGGCGCCTGCCTGCCGCAGCGACGACAACTGCGCGTCAAACCAGCGCTGCGACGTCGCCAGCGGTCGTTGCCTCGCGCGCGACTGCCAGCCCGATCGCTACGAGCCGAACAACAACGACATGCAGGCCTTCGGGGTCACGCCCATCGCCTACCGCGACCTGACGCTCTGCCCGATGGATGTCGACTGGTACTCGATCGCGCTCTCACGAGGAGATCAGCTCGGCATCAACGTCGACGCCGACCCGTTCTCCGAGAACAACTTCACGACGGTGGTGAAAGACAGCACCGGCCGCACGCTCGCCGGGGGCCGCCTGCTCGTCAGTTACGTTGCGCCGCTCCCGGCCACCTACTTCGTGGTGATCAGCACCAGCGACCCCTTCCAGCCCTACGACGTCACCTTCCTCAAGTCGCGCGGCACGCCCTGCGACGACGACGTGCTCGAGCCGAACGACTCCGCGGGTCAGGCCGTGCTGCTCAACAACGCGACCACTGCCGATGGTCGCATCTGCCCGCAGGATCAAGACTGGTTCCGCGCTTCGGTGCCCAGCGGCCGCGACGTGCGCGTGCGCCTCACCAACTACAACGCGGGCACGGGCCTGTTGCGCCTGTGCCTGTTCCAGAGCGACGGCGTCTCGTTGCTTGCCTGCAGCTCCGACCTGATGCCCTCCATCACCGTCTCGTCCGCCGGCCTCACGGGCTCGTCGGTCGTTCTGCGCGTGGTCGGTGACACCGACCGCATCGCCAACTCGTACACGCTGTCCCTGGAGTTCCCATGAGAACCTCCTCTCTGCAGTCGCTGCTCTTCGTGGCGTTGATCTCCGGTTGCAACTGCCAGCCGCCCCAGAGACCCGATGCCGGTGATGAAGACGCCTCCGTCGAGTTCGACGCCGGCTTCGACGCGGGCATCGAGGAGCCCATCGACGCGGGCGAAGTCGATGCCGGCCCGCCGCCCGAGCTGCGCTTGACCCGCCTCCTTCCGCCGCGTGGTGCATCTGCGGGCGGCACCCCGGTGATGATCGAAGGCACGGGTTTCCTGCGCGACTTCGCGGGCAGCGGCACGCAGGCGAAGCCGCTGACCACCATTCGCATCGGCGGTAACCAGGTGCAGGACTTCCAGATCATCGACGATCAAACCATCGAGGTGCGCACGCCTCCCGGAGTCGCAGGCAGCGCCTCGGTCGCCATGCGGAACCCGAACGGCAACTTCGTCTGCAACAACTGCTTCACGTACTTCGATGAGCTCGTGGTCACGGGCTTCACGCCCCGCTCGGGTCCGCTCGCAGGAGGCACCGAGGTCACCATCACCGGCCAGGGCTTCACCAACGACACCCAGGTGCTCTTCGGTGCGTTCTCGAGCCCGCGCATCACCTTCGTGAGCGTCACCCAGCTCAAGGCCACCGCACCGCGCGGGCAGAGCGCCGACGTGGTCGACCTCGTCGTGTACAACAAGAACGGCGTCAGCACGCAGCGCCGCGCGTACACGTACGTCGCCGACACGCGCATCACGAGCGTCGCGCCGGTCACCGGCCCCATCGCCGGCGGCACCACCGTCACGCTCACCGGCACCGGCTTCACCGGAGCCACCGCCGTTCGCTTCGGCGCCGTCGACGCCGCGAGCTTCACCGTCGTCTCGGGCACCGAGCTCACCGCCGTGACGCCGGCCGCCACCACGGCAGGCGCCGTCGACGTCACCGTGGTCACGCCGGCCGGCTCCTGGACGACGAAGGGCGGCTTCACCTTCTTCGACCCTGCGGGCGCCTTCAGCGCGTTCGCCGTCACGCCGCGCCTCGTGCGCCCCGGTGACACCGTCACGCTCACCGGTCAGGCCCTCGACACCGGCAGCCTCGACGTCACCATCGGCGGGGTCACCGCCACCGTGGGCGCACGCACGTTCTCGACCGCTGTGCTCACCGTGCCCGTGCGCGGTGCGGCGCCTCGCGTGTCCGACGTTGGAGTCACTGGCAGCTCCACCCTGACGCTCACCGGCGGCGCGACATGGCGCCTCTCGTTGACCTCCGTCACGCCCGACAGCGGCCCGGCCGCCGGTGGCACGCAGCTCACCGTCGCTGCGAGCGCGTTGCCCTCGAGCGTGCGCGTCGCGGTCGGCACCTTCGACGCCACCGCCGTCACCGTCGCGTCCGAGACCTCGCTCTCGGCCACCACCGCAGCCGGCAGCGGCGGCGCGGCGAGCGACGTGTTCGTCGTCGACACCACCGACGTCGAGAACGATGCGCTGTTGCGCGCGGGCTTCACGTACCTCGAGCCCCTGTCCATCGGGCGCGTGCAGCCCGAGCGCGGCGCCATCGCCGGCGGCACGCTCGTCACCGTGCTCGGCTCGGGCTTCGGTGACTCGACCACCGTTTCGTTCGGTCAGTTCAAGGCGAAGGATCTCAAGTTCGTCGACAGCCACACCATCACCTGCCGTACGCCGAAGAGCTCGGTGGGCGTGGTCGACGTGCGCGTCGATCGCTTGACTGAGAACGACACGCTTCCCGGCGGCTTCTCGTACTTCGACCCGCGCAGCATCTCGGGCGGTCTCTCGGGCGGCCCGCTGGTCGGCACGCTCAACATCACCGTGCTCGAGTCGACGCAGGGCTCGTACGGCACGCCGATTTCCGGAGCGCAGGTGATGCTCGGCCTCGACCCGACCACGCCGTACCAGGGCACGACGGATCAACGCGGGCAGATCACCTTCAGCGACCCCTCGCTCGTGAAGGCGCAGACGGTCACCGTGTTCAAAGACTTCTTCGAGTCGGTCACCATCACCGGCGTCAACGCCGAGAACCTCACCGTCTTCATCGCGCGCACGGGTGGCGGCGAGCCTGGCTCCGGCAGCCCGCCTCCGGGAGTGCCGCCCTCGACCATCTCGGGCCGCGTCACTGGCTTCAAGTCACCGCGCGTGCTTGCGTCAGACGAGTCGCTCGAGGCGCGCGTCTTCGTGGCGCAGACCTCGCTGTACGGCGGCCCTCCGTTCGCGAATGGCCCCGACAAGTCGCGTGAGAAGTGGCGCATCACGCGCGATGGCGGCGACTACCTCGTCTACACGGGCGCTGGCCTCCGCGGCGTCTACGCCATCCTCGGCATCGTGAAGGGCGCCAACTTCACCCCCATCGCCATGGGCGTGAAGCGCGGCGTGACCACTTCGGCCGACAACCCGGCCACCGGGAAAGACATCGTCATCGACACGGCGCTCGACCTGACGGTGCCCATCACCATCGACTCGCCGGTGCAGTTCCCCGGCACGTTTGGGCCAGAGCCCGGCTTCAACAGCATCTATTCGTGGCTCGAGCTCGGCGCCGAAGGCTTCGTGCCCAACCCCAACAACTGGGGCTCGGGGCTCGGCGTCTCGAGCAGCGTGGCGTCGGCAGGCTCGACCTTGAGCTTCCCCAACTTCCCCCGGCTCGACGGCACCAACTTCATCTTCTTGAACGAGTCGGCGAGCGCCCAGAGCTACCCCGTCAGCTACTACTTCCGCCGCCAGCCGGGAGACCTCTCGATGGGCGTCACCATCGGGCCGATGCTCCCGGCGCCGAACATCACGCAGCCGACGACCAGCTTCACCGGCACCATCGCGTGGACGATGGATCCCGGCCCCGTGCCGAACCTGCACAACATCCAGATTCTGCGCCCCACGTTGTTCGGCAACGTGACGGTGTGGAGCATGGTGTTGCCCGGCACCGAGAACCAGGTCGTGCTGCCGCAGGCCGCCGTCGCCAAGCTGCTTCGTGAAGAGGCCGGCAACCAGCTCTTCGTCGTCATCTTCAGCAGCCGCGCGCCGAAGTTTGCGTACAACCAGTGGACCTACGACGGGCTCAGCGGCGTGAGCTGGTCGAGCTACACCATCGCGTTGAGCCCCGGCTTCACTCCATGAGACTGGTCTTCGTCGCTCCGGTGGTGCTTGCCGCGTTGCTCGGGTGTCGTGACCCGAAGCTCACGGGCATGGGCTGCCAGCAAGACGGCGAGTGCGGCACGCCCGCGTCGGCCTTCAAATGCGAGACGCGCACCGGGGTCTGCTACTGCCGCACCGACCAGGCGTGCCCCGGCGCGCAGTTCTGCAACATCGCCGGCTTCTGCCAGGACCGCGCGGGCTGCGAGACCAACCTCGACTGCGCCGACAGCTCGACCTTCTGCGACACCGCGAGCGGGCAGTGCATCTCGCGCGGCCGCTGCTCGTCCGACCTGCAGTGTGTGCTCGGTGAGATCTGCGACACCACCCGCAGCGTCTGCGTCGCAGGTTGCCGCACCAACGGTGATTGTGCGGGCACCAGCTGCCGTTGCGGTGACGTCGCGTGCGCGTGCACCGGCTCGACGCCTGAAGAGCTCGCGCGTTGCCAAATCGGCGTGTGCGATGCCCAGTTCTGCGCGAACAACACGTTCTGCCGCTTCGGAGAATCGTGCGGTGTTCAGCCCGACGCGGGCGACCCCGTTGCACGCTGCTACAACGACTACAACGATCGCCTGCGCCCCTACTGCGACAACTGCAGCTTCGGAGGAGGCACGCAGATCTGCGGCTCAGGCCCGAACTACTGCCTCGTCGACACCCGCAACCCCGGCAACTCCTTCTGCGGCGCCGACTGCAGCTCGGGCCAGTCGTGCCCGCGCGGCTACTCATGTGAAGACGTCATCGTGGTGCTCACGCAGTGGGCCTGCTCGCGCAGCAACCCCGGCTGTCCCACCAACCCCACGTTGCCCTGCATGACCGACGCCGACTGTCGCCGCGGCGGCTCGTGCGTGAAGTCACCGGGTCAGACCAGCGGCTACTGCGGCGGCAAGTGCGCAGTGTCCGAAGGCGATGAGAACGGCTTCTGCACCTGCCAGGTCGATCAAGACTGCGCGCAGGAAACCTGCAGCGCCGGCGAGTGCAGCATCAGCCGCCGCGCGTGCGTCACCGACAACGACTGCCGCTCGATTCGCTGCGTCGACTTCCAGGGCGGTGGCGGTTGTCTCATCGGCCAGAACTGTGCGCCGGCCGACGGCCTGAGCTGCAACGACGTGAAGCAATGAAGCTCCCTCTCCCTGCCACGCGGGGAGAGGGTTGGGGTGAGGGGCCGCGGCTGCTCATCCTCCTCACGCTCTGGGGCTGCCCGAAGTCACCAGACACCGACGTGCGCTCCACTTCGCTTGCCACCGTGAAGGAGCGCATCTCTGCGCTCTGCAACACGGCCCTCTGCCCGACCCAGCCGCAAGATGTCGCGTTCCACATCTACGCGACCGATGAGGGCACGGTGGTGCATGCGGTCGCGAAGATCGACCCTCTCGACGCTCCTCAGTGGTCGATGGGGTGTGATCATTTCCCCGTCGAGGCGCGCCCGAAGTGGGTCAGCGAAGTCATTGGCCCGACCGGGTGGAAGGTGAAGACGACTCCCGACCTCTGGCGCTGCGGAGGCGAGCGGCGCGTCATCCACGTCAAAGAAGGCCTCGTCATTCGCGCGCTGCTGCGCAGCGAGTGACGGCTGCTTTTTTGACGAGCGGCGAGATCAGCGTTGGATCAGGTGCGTAGCCACCTGTTCCACCCGGAGATCACCATGAACGAGCGCAACACCGAGACCACCAACATGGAACGCCGCACCGGCGCCCGCCCCGCGAGCATGTGGGGCGAGCTCGTCGTCGAGCCGACCTGGCGCCCGCAGGACAAGCCCAAGGTCGAAGAGAGCTGGCTGCGGACGAACGGGTATCTGCCCGATCGCCGCAGCCGCTGAGCATCACTTGATCTTCAGCTTCTCGGCCATCTGATCGATGGTCTTCCCGGACTTGCTGAAGAGGTCCGCGTCGCGCAGGCGCTGATGCAGCCGCGCAAGCTCGGGCTTGTTGGCCGTCTCCTTGCCCCACTTCTTGTCGAGGTCGTACTGGGCCTTGAGGTACCGGGCGTAGAGGTCCTTCAGGTCGTCGCTCTTCTGAAGCACGGTCGGGTCGGTCTCGAAGAGCTTCTCGATGGCGTCACGCTTGCGCGCGAACGAGCCGTACGCACCGCTCGCCGCAGGCGCCGGTGTGTCCTTCACGGGAGGCGGAGGCGTGTCCTTCACCGCGACGGGTTCCGGCTCGGTGGGCTTGTCTTCGACCTTCGGCTCAGGGTCCTTCTTCGTGTCTTTCTTGTCGGGCTTCGGCTCGGGCGGCGCGTCCTTCTTCGTGTCTTTCGCGTCGGCGACCGCGTTGTCTGCCGTGTCCTGCCCGGCGTTGGCCGCAGCCAGCGCCTTCTTCTGAAGCTCGGCCGCCTTCTTTTGCGCGGCTTCGACCTTCTTCTGCTGCCAGGCCTTCAGCTCCTCAGGGTCGGTCGGCATCTCTTCGAGCGCCCCTTCGGGTTTCTCGACGTCGCCCGTGTCCCCGGTCGCGATCTCCGCGCTCCCGCCACCGCCGCTGCCGAGCCCGCGAATCGTCGCGATGAGCCCCGTCACGAAGCCCAGACCCGTGCCCAGCAGTGCCAGCACCGCGAGCACCTTGATCACGATCAACACCCACTTCACGACCTCGAAGTGCACCATCCACGCGTGCACGACGTAGAGGCTGGCGAGGGTGCCGACGATCATCAGCAACGGCCCCAGCAGGTTGATGAACGGAATCGGCAACGAACCCAGAATCGTTCCCAATGCGTTGGGCACCGCGACCACCAGCGCCACGGTCTGCATCTGCAGGAAGTAGTTGCTGCGGGACCGTGCGTCGTGCGTTCCCTTGAGCTTGTCGAGCACCCACGTGAGCACGGGGTGGAAGAACCACCCGGTGATGAGGGCGCCCAGCACGCCGCCAATCAACGCCGCGACGGGGATGAACGCCATCAACTCGAAGACGTGGCCCGGCCCGATGAGCTGCGCCAGGCCGCGCGCGATCGACCCCAGCGCTCCGGCGAGCACCAGCGCTGGCAGCGCGTACCCGATGAGCTCGATCTTCCCCATCGGCTCGTTGGGCTGCTCTTCGATGGTCTTGCGCACCGTGCCGACCGGGTTGACGAGCAGCTTCGGCACGTTGATCAGGTAGTACGCGAGCCCCTTTGGCACGCCGACGAACAGCACGCTGATGCCCTTGGCCGGGGCCTCGTCACCGCCACCCTGGGCCGGTTCCGCTTCGGCGTTGGTCGCCGCCCGCTTCTGCGCCGGCGCGGCCGGCGTGGTCTTGGCGTCCATCGGCGGCGCGGGCGCCTTCTTCGCTGGTGGAAGCGCCGACTTGCCCTTCGACGGAGGCGCCACTGTCTTCGCGCCGGGGTCCATCTCTTCTTCTTCCTCGACCTGCACCACCTCGAACTCGCTCTGGCCGACGTTGAAGGTCGCACCTTCCTGCAGCGCCACCGGCCGGGGAGGGCGCTGGCCCTGCGGCACCGCGAGCGTCTCGAGCAACCACTGCCCATTCTTCAGCGAGACGCGCGCCTGACGGCGGCTGATGGAGTTGTCTTCGATCTGAATGTCGGCGTCGCCACCCACACGCCCGAAGATGAACCCCTCGGGAGGAACGACGATGTCTTCGTTGGTCGAGAGATCGCGAAGCGTGACCTGTGAGGCCATGGGGCCCCTCCGCTGAAAGAGGAACCCTGAAGCTTTCCCACTCGACCCTGCGTGTCGAGTGTCTTCAGCGGTGCCAGATCACCCCGGCTCGTTCAGCGAGGCGAGGTAGCTGCCAGCGGGAGGAGTGAGTTCCACATCATCGACGAAGACCCGCGCCCGCACGCGGCCCGGCCCGCTCGCGACCACGTCCGTCCCCTCGGGCAACGCGAGGAACTGCGTCAGCGCAGGCAGACGCACCGCGAGCTCGATCAACGGCACCACGTACAACGCCTCGGGCTGCTGATGGTCGTGCGCCTCGTCGGTGCACCCCACGAACCAGCCCGAGTCGGTGGGCCCCGTCGCCTTGGCGCGGCCCATCACGAACTCCGACGACTCCCACACCCGGCTGCAGACGATGGCCTGCAACGCCTGCCGTGGAAAATCGGCGCGCGCGGTGAGGCCGAGGCTCTCGAGCACTTCCTTTTGCCGCCACGTCTCGAGCAACGACTGGTTCACTGACTCGACCCACTTCAGCTCGTGCTTCAAGTCGGGCTCGAGCACGCCCAGCGTGCCGTCGTCACGCTGCGTCAGCCGCAACGTCGCCCAGCCCAGCTGCACCGTCTGGCCAGGCTTGAACTGGCTGCCTTGCGCCACTGCGGTCTCGAAATAGCCCAGCAGCATGCGCTCGAGGCCCGGCACTGGCACGTCGGCCGCGAAGGTGAGGGTGAACTCGCGGTGCCCCCGCTCGGTGCAGGTTGTGGTGCGGTATTCGCCCTTCGTGGTCACGGGAACGCCTTTGCGTGCTCTGTGGGCGTGCGCACCTCGACGCCGCGCTCGATGACGCGCCCGAGGCGCAACAGCAGGTGCTCTTCCCATGGGCGCCCCATGAGGTGCACGCCGATGGGCAGCCCCGCCGGGTCGAACCCCGCGTTCACCGACAGCGCGGGGAAGCCGGTCAGGTTCGCGAGTCGAATGAAGCGCATCAACGCGTCGACCACCGGGAGGTTCGAGTCACCGTCAGGCAGCGTGCTCTCGGGAATGGGCGGGGCCGTGGTCGCACAGGTTGGGCTCACCACCACGTCACACGTCTTCATGATGCCCAGCCACTCGCGGGTCATCGCGTGGCGGTGCCGCAGCGCGTGCACGTAGTCGGTCGAGCGGAAGTGCTGGCCGATGGCGAGGTTGGTGCGCGAGTCGAGCGCGAACTGCGAAGGGTCGCGCTCGAGCTGGTCCTGCACCGCGACGCACATCTCGGTGAGAATGAGGACGGAGTGCGTCCACAACACGACGTTGAGATCGGGCGGCGGAATCTCGACCAGCGTCGCGCCTGCATCGGTGAGCTGCTTCACCGCGTCGCGACACTTCGCCACCACCTCGGGTGACGCGTCTTCGAAGTACGGCCAGCAGACGCCGACGCGCACGCCCCGAAGCGAGCCCTGCTCGTAGCCGCTCAAGTGGTGCTTCGGCTGCATCGAGGACACGAGATCGACCCCGTCGTCACCCGCGAGCACTGCGTACATCGCCGCGACGTCGTCGACGGTGAGCCCCATCGGCCCCACGTGCCCCACGTTCCAGCAGAGCGCTGGCACCCCCGTCTCGGGGATGCGCCCCCACGTCGCCTTCAGGCCCGCAATGCCGCACAGCGCTGCGGGAATGCGAATCGAGCCCCCGCCGTCGGCGCCGATGGCGAGCGGGGCGATGCCGGCAGCCACCGCTCCGCCCGATGCGCTCGAGCTGCCACCGGTGATGTGATGTCGGTTCCACGGGTTGCGCGCGGGCCCGTACCAGGGGTTGAGGCCGATCGGGTTGATGCCGATCTCGTTCATGTTCACCTTGCCGAGAATCACTGCGCCGGCAGCCTTCAAGCGCGCCGCTACCGTCGAGTCCTTCTGCGCGACGACCTTGCGCCATTTCGTACCCCAGGTGGTGACGTGGCCCTCGAGATCGACCTCGTCCTTGAGCACCACCGGCACCCCGTCGAGCACACTGAGCGGAGCGCCCGCCCGCAGTCGCTTCGACGAGGCCTCCGCCGCTGCCATCACCTCGTCGGGCTTGCGCGAGATGAAGAGGCCCAGGCGCTCATCACGCCCATCGAGCCGCTCAATCTCACTGTGGAGCTTTCGCACCACCGAGGTCGGGTCGGCCCCCTCCCGGTAGGCCTTCACGAACGTCGCCACCGTCTCGCGCTTCGAGGGTAGTGCGGCCGCGATGGCCCGCGCGGCCTGCTCGGTGGCGGTCTGCGATTCTCCGGGCTCGGCGGGGTGGGGCAGCGGGCACTGAAGCGGAGGCAGCTCGACCGGCGTGTCGCGCCAGCGCTGAATACCGCTGTCGTTGATCAACTTGTCGACCAGCACCGGCCCGACCCGGCTCTCGAGCGCGCCGACGAATGCCTTCAACGCGATGCCCGCGACTCGCGGCGCCTTCACCTCGTCCCGGTGGTAGCCCATGGGTGCGGCACCCTATTTGAATTTTTTTCGGCGTCGGACCCGTTTGAAGCCGCATGAACCACACACTCCCTGGGCTCATGTTGGTGGCGGTGACGGCGGGGGCGCAGGTCGCGCGCGCTGAGCCGCAGCCCAGGCCGTACTCCGGCGCGTACCAGGGCACCGCGGGCATCAAGGCGCAGGGCACCAACGGCTCGTTCTCGATGACGGTGTACTGAACGCCACGCACAGCTCGGGTTTTTCAGGAGGCTCCACGTTCGCGTGGGGCCTTCTGTGTTCAGGGTGCTAGAACTCGCGGCAGGTGTCGTCGATCACGCACAGACCGGTCGCGGTGCTCCCGGCAGATGGCCCGCGAACCGCCGCACTCAAGGCGCTGCTCTTCGCGGCCAACGTGCCCGTCGTGCAGACGGTGAGCCCCGATCTCGACATCGCCATCATCGATCTCACCGCACCGGGCGCTGATCAGGCCCACAAGACTCTTGCGCAGCTCGCTCCGCGCACGGCCGTGCTGGGCGTCACCGTGCCCCGCGCCAGCGTCGACGCGGTGGTGCTCGAGGTGGTGGCCCCCGATTCCATCGAGGCCGAGCTGGTGCCGCGCCTCCAGCACCTGCGCGCCCGGCTGGCGATGCTCAAAGAAGCGCAGCAGCGGCAGCGCGACCTGCAGGTGCTGCTCGAACTCACGGCCCGCTACGCCGAAGCGACCGACGTGGGCTCGTTGCTCCACGACGTCACGCGCCGCCTCGCCGAGGAAATGCAGATCGACCGCGTGGCCCTCGTCGTCGTCGGCGGCGAACGCCAGGAAGGCACCATCATCGCGGCGAGCGATGACGCGAAGCTGACCGACCACCGCATCGATCTCGCCCGCTACCCCGAGGTGCGCGAAGTGCTGCGCACCAGCAAGCCGGTCATCGTCGAAGACGCGCCGTCGCACCCGCTGCTCGAAGACGTGAAGGCCACCGTGGCCGCGCGGGGCATTCGCAACCTCGCGGCGTTGCCGCTCACCGTCGGGGGCCAGGTGCAGGGCGTGTTGCTGCTGCGTCGCTCCACGGTCGGCGCCTTCAACCCGCGCGAGGTCGAGTTCCTCACCACCGTCTCGCACGCGACCGCCGTCGCCTTTCGCAACGTGCGGCAGCTCGAGCGCATTCGGGGCCAGCGCGAGAACGAGAAGACCGCCCGCATCGCCGCCGAAGAGCGCGCCGCGAACATGAAGCGGTACGCCGCATACTTCGATCACCTCTCCGACGGGGTGGCCATTCTCGACGCGCGCGCGTGCGTGCTCTCGCTCAACCCCGCCGGCGAGGCGTTGTTCGATTTGAAGAGCGGTGACGCCGCGGGCAAGCACATCAACACCATCGCCAACCCCAGCGACGAGGCGCTGCTGCTCGACGTGCTGTTCGCCGTCTCGAAGGGGCAGGTGAAGAACGACGTCGACCTGCACGCGCGCACCGGCATGGGGCGGCGGCTGACGCTGTCGGTCTCGGCGGCGCCGCTGCGGGGCGACGCGGGCGACGGCATTGCGATCTTGACGATGCGCGACGTCACGCTCCAACGCCAGATGGCCGAGGAACTGCGCCAGACCACCGACTTCCTCGAGCGCCTCATCGACGCCTCGGTCGACGCGATCATCGCTGCCGACATGAAGGGGAACATCATCCTCTTCAACAAGACCGCCGAGCTGGTGTGCGGCTACAAGTCAGAAGACGTCATCGGCAAGTTGCACGTCACTCAGCTCTACCCCGAAGGCCTCGCGCGCGAGCTGATGAAGAAGCTCCGGTCCGACGACTTCGGCGGCAAGGGGCGCATCACCAACGCGCGCGCCGAGATCATCTCGCGCACGGGGGACCGCATCCCCGTCAGCCTGTCTGCGTCGATCATCTTCGAAGGCAACCGCGAGTCGGCGACCGTCGGTCTCTTCACCGACCTGCGTGATCGCATCTCGCTCGAGCGCAAGCTGACCGACGCCGAGGCCCGGCTGCTCGAGAGCGAGAAGAACGCCGTCATCGTCGCGCTCGCAGGCACCACCGCCCACGAGCTCAACCAGCCCCTGACGTCGGTCATGGGGTACGCAGAGTTGCTCAAGCGCAAGCTCAAGGACTCGGACCCTTCCTACCGCCCGGTGGACATCATTCACCGCGAAGCCGAGCGAATGGCTGAGATCGTCAAGAAGATCGGTAAGATCACCCGGTACGAGACGAAGGCGTACGTGGGCTCAGCGAAGATCGTCGATCTCGACAAGGCGGCGGCGCATGAAGAGTGAGCCGACCATCACTGCTCTCCCGGCCAGCGCGGGTGAAGACGCGTTCGAAGCGTTCTTCGAGCTCGTCGATGCGCCGGCCGCGCTGTGCGACCTCACGCTGCGCATCTTGAAGTCGAACGCGCCCTTCGACGTGCTCTGCGGCGCCAAGGATCTCGCCGGCCGCTCGTTGATGGATTTCGTCGAGCCGCCCACCCTCAAGGTCCCCGACGAACGCCGCAATGAAGAGGTCGAGGTCACGTGCAAGACGGGCCAGCACGTGGTGCTCACCGTCACCCGCCGCGGCCGCAACGTCGCGGTCATCGCGCGCCGGCTCTCTCCGATGCTCGACTCGCTCGCCGCCGCCGGTCGTGCGCTGCTCGAGCAGGCGCGGGTCGAGACGGCGTTGCTCGAGATCGGCCGCAACGTCGCGGGCGCGACCAGCGAAGAAGAGCTCGTCGCGACCGTCGCGCGCGGGGTCAAGGGGCTCTTCACCGGCCGCGCCTTCTGCGTGCGCATCGTCGACCCGCGCACCTGCCACCTCACCTCGCTCTACGCCGAAGGGCGCATGCGCGATGGCCAGCGCGACATGTTCCATCTCCGTCGCTCGATGGTCGAGAAGACCCATATGGAAACGCGCGGGCTGCCGGCCGATCGCGTGACCATTACCTCGGGCGAGCTGCCGTTGCTCTTTCAGGGCAGCGTGCGGGGCATCGCTGCGCCGCTGGTGGCCTCGGGTCAGCTCTTTGGCGCCATCAACATCGAGTACCCCGCTGGTCTCACCGCCGACGTGATGAGCGACGAGCGCATTCTCATTCAGCTCGCCAACCAGGTCTCCGTCGCGGTGCGAAACGCGAAGCTCATCGACGAGCTGACCTTCATGCGCAAGTACCTCGAGGAACTGCTCGAGAACGCCAACGCGCTCATCCTCGTGGTCAACCGTGAAGGCCGGGTGGTGGTGTTCAACCACGCGATGGTGCAGCTCACCGGCCGCGCCAAGGCTGACGTGCTTGGCACTGAGATCAGCCAGCTCATGCCCGAGGGGGAACGCCTCAAGCTGATGCGTGTGTTCGGGGCGGCGCTCAAGGGGCAGGCGGTGACCGGGGTCGAATCGGCGCTGCTGGGCAAGAACCAGCGCGAGATGCGCATCGCCTTCAACACCTCTGCGGTGATGAGCCAGTCAGGTGAGGTCGAGGGCGTGATGGCCATCGGCCAGGACCTGACGCGCATGCGCGAGCTCGAGCGCCAGATGATCCAGGCCGAGAAGCTCGCCTCGCTCGGGCAGCTCGCGGCCTCGGTGGTGCACGAGATCAACAACCCGATGACAGCGGTCTCGACCTACGCCGATGCGCTCTACAGCCGCGCCCGCACCACGCCCACCGCCGACCCCGGCGACGTCGAGAAGTACAAGAAGATCGTCGACAATTCCGAGCGCGTGCTGCGCTTCACGCGAGACCTGGTGAGCTACGCGCGCCCCGCGCAGGAAAAGCCCGAGGTCATCGATCTCAACGCGGTGGTCGAGAAGGCCATCGGTTTCTGCGACCACGTGCTGCACAAGCACGGCGTGCGCATCGAGCGGTCGCTCGCGCCGGTGCCGGGGTTCCTCGCCGTGCGGCAGAACCTGGTGCAGGTGTTCATCAACCTGATCACCAACGCCTGCCACGCCACGCCCTCAGGCGGCCTCGTCATCGTGACGACCACACGCGAAGGCGACACCGCGCTGGTCACGGTGACCGACACTGGAACGGGCATCAGCCCCGAGACGCAGGCGCGCATCTTCGAGCCGTTCTTCACCACCAAGCCGGACGGCAAGGGCACCGGGCTTGGGCTCTCGATCGTTCAGGGCATCATGGAGAGCCACGGTGGCTCGGTGTCCGTGCAGAGTGAGGTCGGCAAAGGCACGACGTTCATGCTGCGCTTGCCGATGCTCAAACCCGCGAGTTGATCAGGTCCCGCCGCGCTCGACCTCAGCGAGGAACTCGTCGCGCGTGAGCAGGCCCTTTCGCTGCAACAGCCGCAACAGGCCCCAGAAACGACGTTCGAGCTTCTCGACGTCGGTCTCCTCATCGGCGCGCCCTCCGAAGAGAAATTCGAGGTCCCGCGACACGGCGTCGCTGCTCCGCTTGCCGCTGGTCCCTGCACCTTCGGGGATCACGTTCGAAGCCGAGATGATCTCTTCGCCCACCACCATGGGTGGATCTTCTTCGACGGGAACGGGCTCCGGGGGCTTCGCCCGCGCTGCCGCCTCGGCTGGAGCGGCCTTGTGGTAGTAGCGGAGGATCGCCGCGCGGACCTGGCTGTGCGTCGACACGTACGGCGCCACCGCGAGACCCGTCGTGAACTCGATCTCTTCGATCGCGGGCTGGTTGAGCGGGTCGCTCATCGCCACCAGCAGCTTCTTGTCTTTGGTTCCCTTGCCGTCGATCGCGAACGGAAAGAGCTCGTGGGTTTCGCAGAAGCGATCTCGCAGCATGTGCACTGCGGCCCACTCGACCTGCACCTGCATGAGGTCGACGGTCCCCAGCTGCAGCGCTTGACCGAGCACCTGCGCGAGCTGCACTTCGGTCAACACGCCCTGCGAAATCAACGTCACACCGAGCCGCTGGCGCGTGCGCTTCTGCGCCGCCAACCCTGCGTCCAACTGCACCTGCGTGATCGCACCGCGCTCGAGGAGGAACTCGCCGATTCGTTTTCGCGCCATCAGCCAAGCGCCTAGCACGCGCTCTTCGGGGTAGGAAAACTCAAGCCGGTCTCAGCAGTTGAGAAACGACATGGCGCCGGGGCCCTTGCTTGACACCCACTTTTTCCGGGGCCTAATGTCCGCCCGCTTTTCCGGTGTCCTGATCCGGAAGACAAATGGTTTTCTTCGGAGGCAACACGACAATGACGCTTGCACAGCTTGGAATTCTGGCCGCTGAGGCCGCTGCAGAGGGTGGTGGGGAAGAGTCGTTCTTCGGTGGCATCGCTGCCTCGTGGAACGAAGGTGGTTGGCCCATGTACCCGATCGCGATGACCTTCGTGATTGGTCTGGCCATCACCGTCGAGCGCTTGATCGTGCTGTTCGCGACCGCGTCCATCAACAAGGACGGCTTCATTCGCGGGCTGAAGAAGCACATCTACGCGGGCGACCTCGACAAGGCGATCAACTACGTCGCCGGTCAGAAGCCCACGCCGCTCACCAATGTGGTGAAGGCCGGCCTGATGAACGTTCCCAAGGGCCAGGAAGAGGTCCAGGCGGCTCTCGACGAGGCCTCGCTCCGCGAGACGCCCCGACTCGAGGCGCGCACCGGCTACCTCGCCATGCTTGGCAACGCCGCCATGCTCATCGGCCTCTTCGGCACGGTGCACGGCCTCATCGGATCCTTCAAGGCCGTTGCGCACGCGTCGCCTGCCGACCGCGCCACCATCCTCGCCGGCTCGATCGGTGAAGCCATGAACTGCACCCAGTTCGGCCTCATCGCCTCGATCCCGCTCCTCATCTCGTTCTCGGTGCTCAACGGCCGCACGCAGGGCCTGATCAACGACATCAACGAGTCGTCGGTCTCCGTTCTGAACCTGATCGTCCAGAACCGCGACAAGTTCAAGAACATGAGCGTTCCCGCAGCGGCCGAGGAGTAATCCTCCGCCGTTTTTGGGTTGGTGCCGAACAGTCAGGTGGGCTTTTCAAAGCCTTGGAACCCACCCGGCTGGCGGCTGTCGATGTGAATGGCCCTCGCTGAGGGCCACTGACGGGAGAGTTTCATGGCCGGTGGTATGGACATGGGCGGTGGTGGCAAGGGTGGCAAGAAGCCGCTCGATACGACCATCAATCTGGTGCCCTTCATCGATTTGATGGCCGTTACGATCGTGTTTTTGATCATGACGGCCGTGTGGACCCAACTCGGGCGCCTCCAGGTGTCGCAGTCGGGTCAGAGCAGCAGCGAGCAGGAGCCGCCTCCGACTCAGCTCCAGCCGATTACGCTGCTCATCACCGAGAAGGACCTGAAGCTCACCGTCGGTGGGTCGCAGCTCGACCCCATCGCGATCACCCGCGATAACGGCGGGAAGATCGAGATCGAGAAGCTGATGGCCAAGCTGCGTGAGCTCAAGACGCAGCAGCCTGACCAGTCGGCCATCACGCTCTCGACCGAAGACGCGGTGAAGTACGAAGACCTCGTGCGCCTCATCGACACCGTCGTGCAGGACGGCACCAATCCCCTCTTCCCCTCCGTGTCGGTCAGCCCGGCGTCGGCGACGTAAGGAATCAGCCAATGGCCATCGTTGCTCCAGGCAAGCGGTACGGGGTGCGGTTGCAGCACTCCAAGGTGTTCGGTCACGGGTTGCACGGCAAGAAGTCGGTGTTCTCCGACCTCAACGTGACCCCACTGGTCGACATGTTCGTCATCCTCGTGCTCTTCCTCATCGCGAACTTCTCCGCGACGGGTGAGCTGCTCTCGATGTCGAAAGACATCCAGCTGCCCGAGGCCGCGCACACGGAAGAGCTCACGCTCGCTCCGGTGGTGCAGGTCAGCCAGCAGGAAGTCGTCGTCTCGGGTACCACCATCGGCCGCGTCGACGACCTGGCCCGGGAGGACTACCTCAACATTCCCGCGCTCGAAGAGAAGCTGCGCGAGATGAAGAAGCAGTTCGAAGACCTGCACAACCAGGCCGGTGATCAGGGCGCCTTCAAGGGCGACGTGAACATCCAGGCTGACAAGCAGGTGCAGTTCCGCATCATCAAGAAGGTGATGTTCAGCTGCGCCTCGGCTGGCTACGGCAACATCTCGTTCGCGACGATGGCGGCCGGTGGCAGCGACGAGTCGAAGAAGAAGGAAACCGCGTCGCGCTAGACCGCGATGGTTGCTGAAGCACGGGAGCCTCGGAGAGAAATCTCCGGGGCTTTCGCTTTTTGGGGGCTGCTGCTACGCGCGCTCGCCATGGAATTGCTCCACAAGCTCAAAGAGCTGCTCGACCCGACCTACCTGATTCAGGTGTTCGGCTACCCCGGTCTCACGGCCATCGTCTTTCTCGAGACGGGCGCGCTGGTGTTCTTCCTCCCCGGCGACTCGTTGTTGTTCATGGCGGGCCTGTTCGCGGGTGAGGGCACGCTGAACCTCGGCATGCTCTTTCTGCTGCTGATTCCGGCGGCCATCATCGGCGACGCGCTCAGCTATTTCATCGGCTCGCGCACGGGCCCGGCGCTGTTCAACAAGCCCGAATCGAAGCTCTTCAAGCCGCAACACATGAAGGCCGCTCAGGACTTCTACGAGAAGCACGGTGGCAAGGCGATCATCCTCGCCCGCTTCATGCCCATCGTTCGCACCTTCGTGCCGGTGGTCGCTGGCATCGCGAAGATGCCCTACCGCCGCTTTGCGATGTTCAACGTGGTGGGCGGCATCTCGTGGGTGGTCTCGATGACCGTCGCGGGCTACTTCCTGGGCCAGTTCGAGATCGTCAAGAAGCGCATCGAGCTCATCGTGATTGGCATCATCTTCCTGTCCATCCTCCCCGGCATCATCGCGTGGGCGAAGGCCCGCTTCGGCGGTGACAAGCCCGTGCCCACCACGCCCCCCAGCGCATGACCGAAGCGCTCGAACGGGCGCGCCTGGCCGTCCGTAAACTGAAGGTGTTCCCGTTGCCCTCGGTGGTGTTGCTGCCGGGCTCAGCTGCGCCACTGCACATCTTCGAGCCGCGCTACCGCGAGCTGGTGAAAGACGCCCTTGCGTCAGACAGCCTCATCGCGATCGCGCAGGTGATGCCCGGGCAGGAATCGCTCATCTCCGGTGCCCCTGCGCTCGAAGAAATGCTCTGCATCGGCACCATCACGCTTCACGAGGAACTGCCCGATGGTCGCTCGAACCTCGTGCTGGTTGGCATCGCGCGCGCGCGGTTGGTGAAGGAGCTGCCCCACGTTCACGGCTACCGTGAGATCGAGGCGGAGCTCGTCGAAGACGAGGTGGTCGAGCCCGAGGCCGACGAGTCGTTGCGTCGAGCGGTGGTCGAGCTCGTGGCGCGCATCCCGCAGGCCGTCGGCCAGCGCGTGGCGCAGGTGACCTCGCGCGTCTCGGGTGGCCAACTCGCCGACGTCGTCGCCAGCACCTTCATGCAGGAACCGGCGCAGCGCTTCGAGGTGCTGCGGGAGACCGACGTACGCGCCCGCATCGAGATCGTCACCGAGGAGCTGCTCAACCTCGTCGGTGCCATCAAGCCGCAGAAGCCTGGCGGGCTGCTGAACTAGGTGCCGCCATCGCGCAGCGCGGTGGGCCTGGTGAGTACGAAGTCGAGCCCCGGCTGGTGGCACCCGGCGCAACCGTTGTCCGTGCCGACGTCGAAGTCCTGGTCGAGCGTGGGCTCGAAGCGCCCTGCTTCAATGAATCGAAGAGGGGCGGGTTGGTGAAGGTGCGCACCTGCTCTCCGTGCGGGCCCGCCGACGCGTGAGGCGCTGGCTCTGAAGGCCACCCGCGGTACTCGCCCGCGCGAGCCAGCGCCACCTTCGCGGGCAGCTCCGAGGCGTTCAGCTGGGGGCTGGCGCCACACCCCGGGACGAGAAGGACGAGGAGTCGAGATCGCATCGTGCCGTGTGTACGCGCGGGCCAATCTCCTCGTTACGCGCTGGGCTAGGGTGACCGGCCATGAGACTCGTCAAGGTCGCGCTCGCCGCAGTCAACACCACCGTCGGCGCCTTCGGGAAGAACGTCGACCGCGCCGTGGCAATGGCGGAGGAGATGGCCGAGCAGCAGGTGACCCTCGCGGTGTTCCCGGAGCAGCTGGTGGGCGGTTACCCCCAGGAAGACCTCGTCCAGTGGCAGCGCTTCGTCGACCGCCAGTGGACCGAGCTGGAGCGCTTCGCCGCCGAGACCGTGTCGCTGCCGCTCGTCTCGTGCGTCGGAGTGACGGTTGCGCACCAGGGCCTGCGCTACAATTGTGCAGCAGTGGTGGCCGGCGGTCGCATTCATGGGCTCGTGCCGAAGGAAAAGCTGCCCACCTACAACATCTTCTACGAGGGCCGCACCTTCGCGCGCGGCGCCCCCGGCATGAACGAGCGGCACCGCGGCGTACCGCTGGGTGACTTCTTGTTTCAGTTCGACTTCGGCACCCTTGGCCTCGAGGTTTGTGAAGACATCTGGAGCGCAGACGGCCCCATGCGGCGTCGCGCGTACTCAGGCGCGGAGCTCATCTGCAACCTGTCGTCGTCTCCCTTCCGCATCGGGGTCGAGGGCACCCGCCGCGAGATGGTCTCGACCCGCGCGGGCGACCACCAGTGCACCATCGCCTACGTGAACCAGGTCGGCGCGCAGGACGGGCTCGTCTTCGACGGCGGCGGCTTCATCAACCAGAACGGCCGCATGGCGCTGACGCTGCCGCGCTTCCAGCAGACCTGGCAGGCGGCGGTGGTCGACCTCGACCGCACGCTGCGGCTGCGCACCGAGAACACCACCTGGCGCGACGACCGCAAGGCCTGGGCGACCGACCACGCGGCGGTGCCCGCGCTGACCGTCGACTTCAAGACCAGGCGCGACACGCTCAGCTACCCGGTGCCGAACGGCCTCAGCTTCTTCCTGCCCCACGAGCCGAAGGCGGTGACCGCGCGGGCTGCCTACTGCGAAGACCTGCTCGACGCGCTGGCGATGGGCATCGGCGACTATTTCGAGAAGACGCGCGGCTTCAAGTGCCTCGGCATCGCGCTCTCTGGCGGCCGTGACTCGCTGTTGACGCTCCTCATCGCCCATCGCTGGGCCTCGAAGGCGAAGGTGCCCATCGAGACGTTCTTCATGCCCACTCGCTTCTCGTCGCAGGGCACCCGCGACGCTGCAGCGCTCATCGCGAAGGAGCTGGGGGTCTCGTTCACCATCATCAGCATCGACGAGGCCTTCGAGCGCGAGATGGCCGCCACGAAAGACATGCTCGGCGAAGGTCGCCCGCTGACGCCCATCACCCTGCAGAACATCCAGGCGCGGCTGCGTGCGCAGCGCATGTGGAACTGGGCGAACACCTCGGGTGGCCTCTTCCTGCAGACCGGCAACATGTCCGAGAAGGCTGTCGGCTACACCACCATCGGCGGCGATCTGATGGGCGCGCTGGCTGTCATCTCCAACCTGCCGAAGACGGTGGTGATGTACCTCATCGAGTACCTGCAGGAGACGACCGGCCTGCAGGGCATCAAGGCTGTCACCGCGCGTCCAGCGGGACCGGAGCTGATGCACAACCAGGTGGGCGAAGACGAACTCATGCCCTTCCCGATTCTCGACGCGTGCTTCCACCTCTTCGCCGGCGAGAAGCTGGGGCCGACCGACGTGGTGGCCGCGGTGCGCGCCATCTTCCCCGAGCTGAGCCACGAGGTGGCCGAGGCGCACGTGAAGAAGTTCGTCAGGCTCTTCACCATCAGCATCTACAAGTGGGTGCAGTCACCCATCTCGTTGCACGTCGGTAACCTCGATCTCGATCGCGAACGGGCGCTGCAATTGCCTGTGGTGACGCAGACGGAGTGGTGAGCGCGGCCCCGGCGATACCGGCGCGGCGTGGCTTCACGCTGCAGGGCTGGCTCCTCGCGCTCGCCGCGTGTGTCGCTGTGTGCCTCGTTGCCTTCGCCCTCGCCGCCGCCTTCGGCGAGCAGTCGCTGACCTGGCGTGAGCTGAACGACGAGGGCAGCACCGCACGGCTCATCTTCTTCTCGCTGCGGCTTCCGCGCGTGGTGCTCGCGGCGCTGGTCGGCGCCGCGCTCGCAGCCAGCGGCTCGACGCTGCAGGCCTTGCTGCGAAACCCGCTGGCCGACCCCTTCGTCCTCGGTGTTTCGGGGGGGGCTGCGCTTGGCGCGACCATCGCTCTGGCCTTCGGGGTCAGCGCAGTGGCTTCGATTCCCGGGCTCGCCGCGGTGTCGTCGTTTGCGCTCGCGGGAGCGGTCGGCGCGACGGCGCTGGTGCTGCTGGTGGGCCGGCTCGCGGGAGGCAACACGCCCAACACCACGCTGCTCGCGGGCGTCATCTTCAACGCCTTCGCGCTGGCGGCCATTACCTTCATCAAGGCGCTCGTCGCGCCCGACAAGCTCGGGGAGATTCTCTTCTGGCTCTCAGGCTCGCTGGGTCACGAGTCGTGGCCCACGCTCGCCGTCACCGCCACCGTGGTGCTGGCATGCCTCGTCGTGCTGACGGCCCTCTCGCCCCGCTTGAACCTCCTGACGCTTGGGGAAGAAGACGCGCAGAGCCTCGGCGTCAATGTGCGACAGACGCGACGGTGGCTCCTGATGACGGCGTCGTTGGTGGTGGCCGTCGTCGTCTCGCTCTCGGGGCTCGTCGGCTTCGTCGGCCTGCTCGTGCCGCAGTTGAGCCGCCTGCTCTTCGGGGCTGATCAACGGCTCTCGGTGCCCGCCAGTGCGTTGCTCGGGGCTGCGTTCCTCATGCTGGCCGACCTCGCCGCGCGGCTGTTGTTTCTCGTCTTTCACACCGAGCCTCCGGTGGGCGTCATCACCGCGCTCCTCGGCGGGCCCTTGTTCCTGGCGTTGATGGCCCGCCGGCGCAGGTGAAGTGGCCCCCGAGGGCGGAGTGGGGCGGACCGCGGAGATGGTGGCGGTTGACCTGGACCGTTCCACGTCGCTGCCACTCAGAGGGCGCGCTGGCCTCCTCGCCACCTCGGCTACAACGTTCACATGTACCGAACTGTCCTGCTGCTCACTGCCCTGTGGGCTGGCCACATGTGACGCATTCGCGTGCAGCCCGAGAAGCCACGGCTGAAGCTGTGATGGCAAAGGGGGACGCACGAAGAAGGCCCGACGCTCCCAGGCGCTCTCGCGGGGTGTGCCAAAAGTCCTACCCGGCAGACGCCAGGCCCGCAGTCAGGACCGACACCCGCACCACCGCTGGTGAAGCGTGCCTCAGGGGCAGACTGGGAGCGCCGGGTCATCGCTGACGACGGGCTCCTCGGAGGTCAACGAGTCCGGGTCCGGGGCCCGCAGGGGGCAGACGCACACGCCGAAGTCGCAGATGCGCCCGCCGGTGCAGCCCGTACCGCACGTGCCGCCACCGGTGCCGCGGCAATAGTCTTCTCGCAGGAGGCAATTGCCCAGGGTGTTGCAGCACCCGGCTGCGCACGTGGTGCTGTTGCAGGGCTGGCAGGCGCCGTTGAGACACCCGTTGGCGCAGGACGAGGTGTTCGAGGCGTAGCTGCAATTGCCTGCACTGCAGGTGCCGCTCGAGGCGAAGACGCGCAAGGTCCACGCGTCATCACAGGTGCTGGCCGGCGGCGAGTTGCAGCTGACCGTGGCACAGGGGTCGCCCGAGCACAGGCCGCCACTGCAGCCGAACTGACAGGCCGTGTCCGTGAAGGAGTAGCTGCACGTGCCCGCGCCGTCGTTGCACGTGCCCGTTGACGAGAAGACGCGCGATGCGCCCGATACGCACTGTGGCGCGGGTGGCGAGCTGCACGCCGTGTCGACCGGCGGGTAGCTGCACGCGCCAGCGCTGCAGGTGCCACTCGACGAGAAGGTGCGCACCGTGTTGGCGCCGTTGCAGGTCGGTGCGGGTGGCGAGCTGCAGACCACCGAGCTCGACGGGTAGCTGCAGCTGCCTCCGCTGCAGGTGCCGGGCGCCGAGTAGGTGCGGCGCGTCGTGGAGTTCGCACAGTCGGCTCCGGGTGCGCTCGTGCAGTTCACCCCGGCGCACGGGTCGGCGTTGCACGAACCGTTGGCGCAGCCAAAGGGGCACGTGGTGTCGTTCGTCGTGTAGTTGCAGGCGCCGTTGGTGCACGAGCCTGACGACGCGTAGCTGCGCAGGGTCGTACCCGACGCGCAGAAGTTGGGGGGCGGCGAGTTACACGCGGTGTCGGTATTCGCGTAGCTGCAGGCGCCTCCGCTGCACGTGCCGCTGGCGGCGAATGTGCGCCGCGTCGAGGCGTTCGCACAGGTCGGACCCGGCGGGGCCGTGCAGGTGACGCCTGCGCACGGGTCTCCGTTGCAGGCTCCGTTGGTGCAGCCGTTGGCGCACGCGGTGTCGTTGAACGTGTAGGTGCAGGCCCCGCCTGAGCAGGTCCCGGCCGCCACGTACACGCGTGCGGTGTTGCCCATGCAGGCCGCTGCGGGCGGTGAGTTACACGGTTGATCCTGCGTCGGGTACGAGCAGGTGCCGCTGCCTCCGCAGGTGCCGGGGCTGCCAAAGGCGCGGCGCGTCGTGCTGTTCGCGCACACCGCAGAGGGAGGTGTGGTGCAGGTGACGCTGGCGCACGGGTCGGTGTTGCAGGCCCCGTTGCTGCAGCCATTGCTGCACGTGGTGTCGGTGGGGGCATAGGTGCACGTGCCACCCGAGCAGGAGCCGGACGAGGCGTAGCTGCGCAGCGTGGTCGAGTTGGTGCAGGTGGCCGCCGGAGGTGCATTGCAGGCGGCGTCGCTCGGTGCGTAGCTGCACGCCCCCGCGCTGCAGGTCCCCATGCTCGAGAAGGTGCGACGCAGGCTGCCCTGACACGTGGGGCCGGGCGGGGTGTTGCAGGTGATGCCTGAGCACGGGTCTCCCAGGCACGAACCTGAAGCGCACCCGAACGGGCACGCCTGGTCGGTGGTGGCGTAGTTGCAGCCGCCGAGGTTGCAGGTGCCCATGCTGGCGTACGTGCGGCGCGTGGTGCCGTTGAGGCAGATGGGCGCGGTCGGCATCGAGCACGTGACGCCCTGACACGGGTCTCCGAGGCACTGCCCGGCGTTGCAGCCGTTGGCGCAGGTGGTGTCCTGCTGGGTGTAGGTGCAGACGCCCGCAGCGCACGCGCCCGGAGAAATGTAGCTGCGGCGGACCGTGCCCATGCACGTCGCGACGGGAGGCGCGTTGCACGACATCGTCGCGCAGGGGTCGTTCGAACATTGACCCGTGGGCGCGTCGCAGCCGAACTGACAGGCCGTCTGGGTCTCGGTGTACGTGCAGCTCCCGAGGCTGCACGTGCCCTGGTTCGCGTAGGAGATGCGAGTCGAGCCGTTGCAGCGCGGCGCCTGAGGCTGCTCGCAGAGCACGCCCGCACACGGATCGGGGTTGCACGCGCCGCCGTTGCAGCCGAAGGAACACGTGGTGTCGACCTGGGTGTACGTGCAGCCGGCGGCGGTGCAGGAGCCGGGTGAAAGGTAGCTGCGGCGCACGTTGCCCACGCAGACGGCCTGCGGCGGGAGCAGACAGCCCTGGCAGAGATCGTTCTCGCATGAGCCGTTGGTGCAGCCGAACGCGCAGGCCATCGTCACCGTCGCGTACTCGCAGACGCCGAGCGCGCAGACGCCAGGCGCGCGGTAGCCGGTGCGCTCGCCGGGCATGCTGCAGGTCGGGCTGGGGGGCGCATCACAGCCGGTGCACGACGCGCCCGCGGTTCCACACTGGGTGCCGTTCTGCCGGTTGGGCTGCAGACAGGCACCCGAGGCGGTGCAGCACCCCTGCGGACAACTCGTCGCGTCACACACGCATTGGCCCTGGTTGCAGCGCTGGCCGTACGCGCAGGCCGGGCCGCTCCCGCACTGGCACTGGCCGCCGCTGGTGCACGTATCGGCTTCGATGCCGCAGGTGTTGCAGACAGCACCGGCGAGGCCGCACGAAGTGACGGTGCGTGGAGAGCACGTGCTCCCCAGACAGCAACCGGCGAGGCACGTCTGGAGACAGCCTTCGCACGCACCGTCGACGCACGCCTGCCCCGAGGGACAGGCCTGACACGCCACGCCGGCGCGACCGCACTGTGTCGCCGTCAGAGACGTGACACAGGTCGTTCCGTCGCAGCAGCCGGTGGGGCACGTCGTTGCGTCGCAGACGGTGGTTCCGCCGCCACCTCCACCGGTGCCGCCGCCCATCGCGCCGCCTCCGCCGAGCCCTCCACCCGTGCCGCCCCCGCCAGTGCCCCCGCCCGTCGAGCCCGAGCAATCGGGTCGACAGGTCAAGTCACCGCAACACACCAGCCCTTCGGGGCAGGAGCCGCCCTCGTTGCAGCCGAACGCCGTGAGTTGCTTCAGATCGATGATGCGGCAGCCCCCGAGGAGCGCGAGCGCGCCGACCAGGAGAGGAATTCGGAGATTCATTCACGCTCCTGTGCGGTTTCGCCGACGCATCAGCGTCGCCATGGCGAGGAGCGCGACGACCCCTTCGAGTTGAGAACAGCTGCAGCCTTTGGGCGCGGCGCGGCTCCCGGCCAGCACGGTGAAGGCTTGCGGCAGCGTCGCCTGCTCGCCGTTGAGATTGATGACCGAGACGTCGTACTTGCCCATGGGCAGCAGGTTGGCGACGAGCGCTGCGCTGATGACACCACCCGACTCGACCACGGCACCTTCGACCCGCGTGCCGCCGACGAGCACCCGCGCCCCTGCCTTGAAGCCGGCGCCGGTGAGGAAGAGCGCCGTCGCATCTTCCTCATACGTCTGGGTGGGCGTGATGGCGGTGAGGCCGAGCGCCTCGTTGCCGGTGCCGCCGCCTGCTCCTCCCCCTGCGCCTCCGGTCCCACCACCTGTGCCACCACCACCGGTGCCACCTCCGGTCGGCGCGCCGCCATCGGCCGAGAGCACCGTGAAGCCGTTGGGCAGCACGCCCTCCACGCCGCTGAGGTTGCGCACCTTCACGTCGTAGACGCCCACCCCCAGGCCGGACACGGTCGCCGAGATGCCGGTGCCAGTGAGGTTGGTGATGGGGAGCTCGGTGGTGCCCAGCAAGGCCTTCGCGCCGAGCTCGAAGTTGGTGCCGCTGATGACCACCGTGGTCGGCGTGCCGACGGTGATGGTGTTGGGGGAAATGGAGGTGACCGTCACCTGCACATCGGGCACGCGCAGGACGAGTCGAACGATCCAGTTTCGGTTGAGGCCCATGTACGTGCCGCCGTCGCCCTGAACGAAGGGGTGAAACACGCCGAAGCCGTCGAAGAACCAGTTCGCGCCGGGCCGCGTCGAGGTCGCGTTGTCGAGCGCGATGGTGGTGTTGTCAGCGAGCGCGTTGCCGCCCGAGCCGGTGGTCGAGTTCTGCTGGGTGACCTGAATGAAGACGCGGCCCGAGGCGATGGTGATGGGCTGGGGAAAGGTGAAGCGGTTGAACGTCGTGGTCGACGCGGTGAGCGCCGCGCCCGTCTGGCCAAGGCGGCCGTTGGTCATCACGAAGTCGGGCCACACGCCGGCGTCGTCGGGCCGCGGTGCGGGGGTCATGCTCGTCTCGTCGTAGAGGTCGACGAGATAGCTCCCCACGCCGTTGCCCTGGTTCATGTACGGCACGCAGAAAATGTCGACGCCCACGACCGTGAGCGGGTACTCGGCGAGCGGAGGTTCGAACATCACCCCGACACCCTGGTACTCGTTGAACGAGATGCCCGCGTTGACCGAACCCACGCCCGTGAACGTGTCGTTCTGGATGACCTTGTTGCCCGCGAGAGCGGGGAGCGAACCAATCACCAGGACGAGCGCGAGCGAGCGAGTCATTGGCCCCGATGGTAGCTGGATTGCTCGGACCGTCGTCTTCTGCGTCGCTCAAGAGCCCGCGCACATGTTCCTACTTGCGCGTGTGGCTCACACCCCGCGAAGCACGTGCGTCAGCGTCTGCCAGGCGTGGTCGAGAGCCGACACCGAGCAGCTCTCACCGGCCTGGTGGGCCTGCGCCGTTTCGCCGGGGCCGAAGTTCACCGCGTCGACGCCGAGTTCCGAGAAGCGGGCCACGTCGGTCCACGCCTGCTTGGCCTCGGCTGGCCTGCCTGACGCGCGTTCCAGCGCCCGAAACCACGGGTTGGCGCCGCAGAGCCGGCCACTGGGGGCGAGGTCGGTGAAGGCGACCTCGCAGCGACCGGCCACCAGCTCGAGCACGTCGCGCTGCGCCTCAACCAGTGTCTTGCCGGGCGCGAAGCGGTAGTTCAGGTTGAGCTCAAACGACTCGGGCACGACGTTGCGGGCGCGACCACCCTTCGCGAGCGTGACGCTCATCACTTCGAAGAAGGTGTGGTGCTCCAGCGTGACGGCCCGTCGCTCGCGTTGGTGGAGCTCGTTCAGCAGGGCGCCGGCGGCGTGAACCGCGTTCTTCCCCTGCCAGGGCCTCGCGGAGTGCGCCGCCTGCCCCTCGAAGCGCAACGTCGCGTGGAGCGAGCCGACGCAACCGACCTGCACCGCACCGTCGGTGGGTTCCATGGCGATGGCGAACTTCACGTTGGAGAGCTGCGGCACGGCAGTGAACAGGGGGCCCAGCCCCGATTCCTGAAAGGGCCCCTCTTCGCGCTCGTAGAAGACGAGCAGCAAGTTGATGGGGAGCGTGTCGCGCGGCAGCGACTCGGCGAGCGCCATCATCACCGCGAGCGAGCCCTTCATGTCACTGCTGCCCAGACCAAAGAGCCGGTCGCCTTCGAGGCGCGCCGGGTTGGGCGTGGGGTGGGCGGGTACGGTGTCGAGGTGACCGACGAGCGCCACGCTGGGCCGGGGATCATCGCGGCGGCCCAGCACCATCGAGTGCGAGACGCGCAGCACCTCGGCTTGCTCGAAGTGTCGCCGGGCCCAGGTCTCGACGTGGTCGGCGATGCCGCGCTCGTCGCCGATGACTGAGGAGATTCGCACCAGCTCGAGCGCACGTTCGGCGAGGGTCACACCGGCACCGCGAACTCGCGCAGCACGGCGTTGAGCGAGGTCTTCTGATCCGTCGACGCGCTGCGCTTGCCGATGATCAACGCACAGGGGAGGTGGTACTCGCCCGCGGGGAACTTCTTCGCTCGTGTCCCGGGGATGACGACCGAGCGCGCGGGCACGCGGCCCTTGTGCACCACTTCCTGCTCACCGGTGACGTCGATGATGGGCGTCGAGGCGGTGAGGACGGTGTTCGCGCCGAGCACCGCCTCTTCTTCGACGACGACGCCCTCGACCACCACACAGCGGCTGCCGATGAAGGCGCCGTCTTCGATGATCACCGGGCGGGCCGAGGCTGGCTCGAGCACGCCGCCAAGGCCCACACCGCCCGAGAGGTGCACGTTGCGCCCCACCTGCGCGCAGCTGCCGACGGTGGCCCAGGTGTCGACCATGGTGCCTGCGCCGACCCACGCGCCGATGTTCACGTACCCGGGCATCACCACCACGCCGCGCTCGCAGAAGGCGCCGTAGCGCACGACCCCGGGAGGCACGACGCGCACGCCCGCTTCCGACAGCCCCTTCTTCAGAGGAATCTTGTCGTGGAACTCGAAGGGAGGCACCTCCATCGTCTTCATCTCGCTGATGGAGAAGAAGAGGAGAATCGCTTCCTTCACCCAGGCGTTCACTTCCCAGCCATCGGTGCCCTTCTGGGCGACACGCAGCACGCCGCGGTCGACGAGGTTGATCGTCTCGCGTACGGCCATTGCGTAGAACGGCTCCCGCGCCTTGTCTCGATCGGCGAAGGCGGTATTGACGCGCTGCTTGAGATCTTCGACGTTCATGCGGCAGTTCTACACCGCGGGGCAGGGCGGATCTCGCTCGTTAGCGACGGAGCCGGCGACGCAGGAACAACAGACCACCCACGATGACCACCTCGGGAACGATCGACGCCCCACAGCCATACTTGAGCGCCGCGACAGTGCCCCCGCCGCCACCAGTGCCACCACCCATTCCGCCGCCCATGCCGCCGTCGGTCGCCCCTTCTGCGACGTTGGGGTTGGTGCCGGCGCGCAGCTCTTGGACGTCGATGACGCCGTCGCCGTCGCTGTCGACCATGTCCATCTCGAGTCGATCGAGGGCGGCGCGCAGCGTGGCGGGATCGCCCGACACGAGCATGCGCGAACGCAACGCGAGGCCGATGGGCGTGTTCACCGTGCCGCTGCCGGGAATGCCGTTGGTGTGACACAGCCCGCACGACTGAAGCGGCGGCGCTGAGAGCCCGTATTTGGTCTGAATCTCACCGGGGTAGTCGGCGCTCGCCAGGGCGGCGCTCGAGACCAGCGTGAGGACGAGGAGCGTGCGGTGCATGGCGGTCCTCACAGGAAGAAGTGCAGCTGCGCGATGAAGGCGTACTCGAAGAAGGGCATCACACCCGGCTGAGAGGTACGGCGGAAGATGTGATCAAACCGGAACTCCATGTGCGGAAGGAAGTACCAGGCGCCGGAGATCCACCCTCCGAGGGACGGCCCCGTCTCGCCCCGACCGGTGTGCGCGCCTTCGACGGTGGCCATGAGGTGCAGGCCGTTCATGACCTCGAAGTCGCCCTGCAGAAAGGCCGCGAAGCCGAGGCGGTCGAGCTTCTGCGGCGACTGCCAGGCGAGAAAGTCGGCCTCGGCGAGCAGCGCCAGCTTCTGGATGGGCGCCCACCGCGCGAAGAGCCCGTGTGCATGCCGTGTGGTCTCGAGCTGCGTCTCGATGTCGGCGCCCGCATGCGCGATGAGGCTCGACACGCCGACGTAGGCGTTGTGGGAAATGGAGTACTCCGCGAACGCCGAATATCCACGGTCGCGGTAGATGTCGGGGCCCACCTGGAAGTTACCGAGGATGCCCATCACCTCGCCGCGCACGACGTCGGACTGGTAGGTGGCGCTGACGCCCACCTGTTGACCGATGTTGATGTCGGTGCGGGTCAACTTGCGCACGAAGCTGGTGTGCTCGTTGTTTCTCAAACCAAAGGGCATGTTGGTGCGGCCGGCGCGCACCATCACGGCCTCGTCGGCGAACTTCACCCCGGCCCAGAATTCACGCGCGGTCCACTGCACACCGCACGTTCCCATCGCCGGCTCGCACTGCGGGAGGAGCGCGGCCTGGCCCTGGTTCTTGATGCCGACGCCGGTGGTGACGTGGGCGACGACGGGGCCCAGGTTCACGGTGGCGTAGAGATCGGTCGCCATGATCAGCGGCACGACGGGTGTGCTCGACGGGCGAATCAGCGCTCCGGCGCGCACGTTGCCCGAGAGGTTGAGCCAGTCGGGCAGCGCGATGAACCAGAGGAAGTTGGCCGACTTCGGCACCTCTTCCTCATCGTTTCGGGGCGAGGTTCGCCACCGCACGATGACGTCGGCCTGTGCGCGCCCGTAGGGCGTCAGCTGCCCGGAACCCGAGGGGTCGACGTGGCAGACGGCGCAGCTGCCGTAGTTGTGTTTCACCATCCAAGGGAAGGCCCACGCCCCAGGCGCGGCCACCACCACAGCCAGCAACAACCAGCGCACCATCGCCTGCACGGGACCTCCGAGGCCAGAAACACCAGGGGCCGTGACCCCAGTGAGCCACGACCCTTCTACCTCGGCTCTCGCGGTGCAAAGAGAAACTTACTTCTTCACCTTGAACTTCGCTCCCACGGTGATGTCCGGCTTGACGGTGGCGCCCATGTACGAGCGAATTTTGACGCCGAAGTCGTTCACGTTCACGGCGGCCGAACCTTCGACCTCACACGAGCCGTTGCAGCTCGCTTTGTACTTGAAGGTCACGTCTTTCGTGACACCGTGAATCTCGAACGAGCCGGTGGCCTCGGCTTCGACTGACTTGCCGTTGTCGGGCACCTTCAACTTGTCGAGCGGCACCTTGAGCACGATGTTGGGGAACTTGTCGGAGCCCATGTCTTCCGACATGTGCCGGTTGCGCAGGCTGTTGTCGGTGTCGATGTCCTTGATGGCGATGGTGACACTCAGCGACTTGCCATCGTCGGCGACGACGACCTTCTTGCAATCGCCATGGATCTTGAGGCCGACGTTCGCCCTGGCGTCGAAGGTGGCCTCACCCTCACCGTCTTGAGTCCAGCCTGCAAAGGCCAGCGGAGCGGCGAGGAGCGCGGTGAGCAACGTGGTGCGGAACATGGTGATGCCTCCGGAGAAGGGGACTGATCGAAGCGACGCAGGAATCTAGACCGAAATTCCAATGGGGGGGACGGGCCTGATCTGCCATCATGATGACAGCTTCATGGCCGCCACCTGGAACGAGTTCGCCGCGATCTGCACCGACCTGCTCCGGGCGAAGGGAGAAGTTCGCCCGATTCATGCCGACTCGCGTCGCGATCGCCTCGTGGTGGGCAGCGGTGAGGGGCCCGTCTCGTTCATTCACCTTCTCCACGCGCGCCCCGAGTGGGACCAGGCGCCGATGGGAGCCCGGAACCGCGTGCTGCACCGTCGGTTCTGGTCATCGATTCGCCAGTCTGAGTCGGAGCCCCGCGCCGAGCTGATCCTCGGTTCGGTGCTCCCTCGCATTCGTGATCGCGCGTGGTTCTCGGCGGTGCGTCGTCAGGCAGAGCTCGAGCTGGGGGCCGACGAAGAGGCGATCAACGAGGTGATGCTGCCGCACGTGACGCTCAACGACGAGCTTGCGGCACATCTGGCCTACGAGCTGCCGTCTTCGGTGACGGAGGTCGGCTCCGATCGCATTGAGGCGTGGGGGCAGACGTTCGACTGGCTCTTCGAGCGAGCCAAGAGCAACCTCCGCAAGATCTCGACCCTGCCCTTCGAGGAAGCGGCGCCGGGCGTGTTCGTCTCGCCGTTCCACGACACGCTCGACGCGAGTCGCCTGTTGCTGACCGACCTCTTCAAGGGCCTCAAGGTGAAGGGCCGGTGCGTGGCCATCGCGCCCACCCACGACATCGTGTTCGCCACAGGTGAAGACGACGTCGAGGGCCTGCAGCAGCTGGGGGTGTGGACCGAAGAAGCCCTGCTCGAGCCTCGGGCCCACAGCGCCATCACCTTCGTGCTCGACGGCGACGCGTGGAAGCCGTGGCTGCCACCGAAAGGGCACGGGGCGTACGCCAAGCTCAAGCTGCTCGCGCTGCAGACCACCGCCTCTGCGTATTCCCGTCAGAAGGAAATCCTCGAGGCGCTGCTCGAGTCGAACGGGCATGAGATTCTGGTGGCGACGTTGCGCGCCTTCCGCAGCCCGGCGGGTGATGTGTTCACCTCGTGCGCGTGGCAAGACGGCATGGAAGCGCTGTTGCCGCAGACCGATCGCATCGACTTCGTGCGACCCGGCCCCGAGAACACGCCGGCTTCGGCGAAGGTCTGGAGCACGACCTTCGACGTGGCGCGCCGCACGCTGGGCGATCTCATGCAGCCGATTGGAGATCTGCCCGAGCGCTGGCGGGTGCGCGGCTTCCCGACCGACGCGCAGCTCGAAATGATGGCGTCGGAAGGGAAGCTGTAACCCGACGACTCACTTCTTCGGGGCGGGCTTCTTCACGTCCTTCGCGGGCGCTGCCTGCGCGGCCCTGAACTTCAGCACGTAGGCCGACACGTCGCGGATCTGCTGGTCGTTCAACGCACCCGACCACGAGACCATCATCGCCGACTTGCCGTTGGCCGCGCCGCCGTCCTTCACCATCTTGTACACCCACTCCTCGGTGAGGCGCTCCGCGTTGGCAGGGTCGGTGAAGTTGCTCGGCTTGGGGTTCAGCGCGGCTGCGGCTGCGCCGTTTCCGTTGCCCTTCTCGCCGTGACACGAGACGCACATGGCCTTGAAGTGAGCCTCGCCCTTCGTGGCGTCGCCCTTGAGCTCGAACGTGCCAGCAAACGCGGGGAACGAGAGGACAGCGGCGGCGACCAGGAACTTTGTCATGACGAATTCTCCTTGCGAGTGAGCGGTGCAGAGACGAGGTGCTCATGGCGCGATTCAGCGCGGCTCGCAACACGACGTGACGGCCTGCTTCGCGTTAGCGAATGGGCCCCAACACTGACACTTCACGAAGTGCAGAAATTGCCGTCAGGCGTCGAGGGCCTCGACCGCACGCCGGAGGATTTGAAGGCGTGCCTGTCGCTTGTCGTTGGCGGCGACGATGACCCAGGGTGCATCGGGGCGGTGGGTGCGATCGAACGCGTCCTGGTAGGCGTCCATGTAGTCGCCCCACTTCTTGCGGTTGCGCCAGTCGTCGGGGCCGATCTTGAAGTGCTTGATGGGGTCCTTCTCGCGCTCTTTGAAGCGCTCGAGCTGCGTCTTCTCGTCGATGTGGAGGAAGAACTTCACCATCGTGACGCCGTCGTCGGTGTGCATGCGCTCGAACGCGTTGATCTCGTCGTAGGCGCGCTGCCATTCCTTCACGCTGCAGAACCCCTCGATGCGCTCGACGAGCACACGGCCGTACCAGCTGCGATCGAACACCGCGATGGTGCCGCGCGAGGGCATCTTCGTCGCGAAGCGCCACAGGTAGTGGTGGGCGCGTTCTTCTTCACCGGGCGCGGCGATGGGCCACACCTTGTAGCCGCGAGGGTCCATCAGCGCGGTCATGCGCTTGATGCTGCCGCCCTTGCCGGCCGCGTCCCACCCTTCGAAGGCGAAGACGGCGCGACGACGTTCCATCCAGTAGCGCACCTGCAACTCGAAGAGCTTTTCCTGCAGCTCTTCAATCTCGTCATCGACCGCGTCTTTGTCTTTCGTCTTCACCGAGAGATCGGTGGACTTCAGGTCGAGCGTGCCGTGGGGGAAGACCTCGAAGTCGTACGCGGTGGGGGTGCGGTCGGTGAAGCGCTTGTTCTTCTTCTTGTCTTTCTTTCCCATGGGGGCGGAGTCTGGCCCTCTGGCGAGGCGGGGTGAAATGGTTTTCACCGCCATTCGTTGGCACGACATGAACGTCGCTCACGTCGGTCGGTACGTCCGCAACCCGCGCGTGGCGGGGTGGAAGAAGGTTCTCGGTCTGCTGGCGGTCGTCTACGCGCTGGCGCCCATCGACGCGATCCCCGACGTGGTGCCGCTGTTGGGCTGGCTCGACGATCTCGGCGTGCTGACGGTCGCGTTCGGGTTGATCGCGCGCGACATGGCCCAGCACGCAAAACGAGCGGCGGTGAAGGCACCGGCCGATGAAGTCATCGAGGGCGTAGCGACCGTTCGCTGAAGCCGTTACACCCGTCGTATGCGAGCGCTCGTGACGTCGATGGCGGTGTCGTTGGTGGCGTGTGTCACGTTGGCGCCGCGCGACGCGAGAGCCTGAGGCGTCTCGCCGCCCGTCGGTCCGACGGGGCTCGCACAACGTTGCAGTGGCAAGCACGACGAGCAGTCGCCGCCGCCGAAGTACCGCGTCGGTGCGTCATTCGGCGCGTTTCGCACGACGCTCCTCTTCAGTGACGGCTCACAGGCGAAGCTCGAGCAGCTCGCGGTCTCGGCAGCTGTGGAGACGCGCGCCGCCGAGAAGGTGACGCTCGTCGTTGCCGGGGGCGGGTTGTTCGCGGGCTCGCTCGGCGGCTTTGCGTCGTCGCCGGGGGCGGTGCTCAGCGTGGGCCTCTCCTCGGTGCTGCTCGAAGAGAAGGGCTTCGTGCCCTTTCTGCAGCTCTCGGGCTCGTTCGGGTTCTCGTACTTCCGCGTGAGCGACACGCCGTACACCGCCTTCGACATCCGCGTGGGGCTCGCAGCGGGCTACACGTTCCTCGAGCGCATCACGCCCTACGCGGTGGTGCGCGCGTTCGGAGGCCCCGTGTTCTACGGCGGTCTGTTCGGCACCGACCTCTTTCACTTTCAGCTCGGCGCCGGGCTGGTGGTCGGCCTGCCACTCGGGCTCGACCTCTCGGTGGAGTTCATTCCGCTGGGCGAACAGCGCATCTCAGCGGGCGTTGGCGTTTCGTTTTGATCAGAAGCCCGCGCGTTTGCCGGTGGTGCCGTCGGGGTTGAGCTGAAACCACCTGCCCGTCGACGAAATGCTCACCACCGCTGCCAGGACCGCGGCGTGCTCCTCGGGCGCCAGGTCGGGCGCGAGGTACGCCTTGCCGTCCTTGAAGTACTCGAAGGTGCCCAGCCACCGACCGTCGCGGCGGAGGTGAAAACCGGCGGGCGACCAGCCCTGCTTGCCGTCGGTGAAGTCGATGGTGCTGACGACCTCGAGCGCCACGCCGCCGTACTTCACGGTGCCGTTGAAGAGCGCCTGAGACGTCTGGTCGACCTGAAGCTCGAAGCCCGACGGCGAGGAGCACGTGTACGAGTGGCGGTAGTAGACGAGCAGACCTTCGCGTTGCTCCTGGTTGACCGACATGCAGTTCACGTCGGTGATGAACGGGCTGCCGCTTCGCTCGATGGTGAACTTCCGCTCTTGCGAAGTGCGGCCCTTGTTGAGCGTCACTGGCCCGAGCTTGAAGACGAAGCCCGTCTGCCGGCTGGCGGCGACGCGCGGAATCTCGAAGTCGAACACGCGCGTGCGCTGCTTCGCGCCAGTCTCGATGGTGGCCGTCGCAAGCGGTGCCTCCATCGAGACAGGGAGAACGACGGAGCGGGCGGCGCCAGCACAACCAGACGCGAGGGCGAGGGCGACGACGGGGAGGACGATGCGGTTCATGGGTTCTCCAGGGTTTGGGGTGCGAGACGGGACCGCACTTGTGCGTCGCCCATGCCCGAGCCAACCTCTTGAAACGCCACGGCTTGTCGCTCCACCCGCGAGACTCGCAAACCTCGCGCAGTTGCTGCCTGGTCGCGCATTCACTGCGCGACGGGTCTGCCCTCGCGCTGGAGAAGTTCGTGGCACGGGCGATGCTGCTGGGTGACGGCATGTCCAAAAACGTTCCCTCGATTCGCAAGTTCATGACGACCGAGCCGTACACCCTCCAGGCCGGCGCGAAGGTGGTCGAGTGCCATGTGCTGATGAAGGATCATCACATTCGCCACGTGCCCATCTGCGAAGGCGATCGCGTGGTGGGCATGGTGACCGATGGAGATCTCCACCGTGCTGAAGCGCTTGCGGGCGTCGACCCGTCGAAGGTCGAGCTGCGCGCGGTGATGAGCGCGAAGCCCTTCACCGTGTCGCCCGACGCGCCGGTCGACGAGGTGGTGCGCGAAATGGCCGGCCACAAGTATGGCTCGGCGGTGGTGGTCGACAATGGCCACGTGGTGGGCGTCTTCACCGCGATCGACGCGATGACGGCGTTCGCCGAGTTGCTCGAGACGCGGCTCAAGTGATTTGGAGTGCACCGTCGACGCGAGAGGGGCAGAAAGAGGGTCATGCGCCGACCTCTTCTGTCTGTGTTCCTCGTGGTGTGTTTCGGTTGCAAGACGGCGGAGACGCCGAAGCCCGCCGCGCCTGTCGAGGTGAAGGCTGAGCCGGTGAAGCCTGCAGAACCGCCTCCTCCAGCACCTGCGCCGAAGGTCGAGCTGCCGCCTGCGCCAGCCCTGCCGCTCAAGCCGCTGGGCTTGCCGGAAGTCGTCTCGCCTGAAGACAACCCGACGACGTCCGAGAAGGCCGAGCTCGGCTTCAAGCTCTTCTTCGACAAGCGCCTCTCGAAAGACGGCTCGATGGCGTGCGTGCAGTGCCACGAGGCCCACCGCGCGTGGACGACGGAGAACGTGGTCGACGTGAAGGTCGGCGGCGCGCCCAACAAGCGCAACACGCCCAGCGTCGTCAACCTCGCGTTCCACCCCTCGTATTACTGGGACGGCCGCATGCCCACGCTCGAGGCGGTCTCGAACGCGGCGTGGAAGGGGCAACTCGGCGCCGACCCGGCGACCGTGGCCGCGGCGTTGAATGAAGTGCCCGTCTACAAGGCGATGTTCGAGCGCGCGTTTCAGGAACCGGCAACGGCGCTCAACGTGCCGAAGGCACTCGCGGCGTTCTTCCGCACGCTCAACTCGGGCAACTCGCCGTGGGACAAGGCGCAGGCCGGCGATGCTTCTGCGCTGACTGCCGAGCAGAAAGAGGGCTTCAAGGTCTTCACCGCGAAGGGGTGCGTGACCTGCCACGTGCCGCCGCTCTTTACTCACTACGACTTCGAGAACGTGGGCCTCGGTGACGACCCGGGCCGCAAGGACGCGACGAAAGCCGACGCCGACACCGGAAAGTTCAAGACGCCGAGCCTGCGCAACGTGGCGCTCACCGCGCCGTACTTCCACGACGGCAGCGCGAAGACGCTGGAAGAGGCCATCGCGCTCATGGCGAAGGGCGGCAACAAGAACCCCAACCTCTCGGCGAAGTTGAAGCCGCAGAAGTTGAGCCCGAAAGAAGCGAAGGCGCTCAAGGCCTTCCTCGAGTCGCTCACCGGTGAGGTGACGTGGAGCGTGGAGAAGCCCGCGCCGTGAAACGAAGCCTGCTGGTGGTGTTGCTGGGGTTGACCGCGTGTGCCCACCGCGTTCCGGCGGGCGAGCGCACGGTCGTCTTCATCGCGAAGCAGATCCGCACCCAGGACCCCCGGCGGCCCATGGCGCAGGCCCTCGCGTGGAAGGGCGGGAAGGTGCTCGCCGTCGGGTCGGAGAAGGAAGTGCTGGCTGCCGTCGGCAGCGACGTCGAGGTCGAGCGCTTCCCGCAGTCGACCATCGTGCCCGGACTCGTCGACGCACACGGGCACGTCGAATCGCTGGGGCGTTCGCTGTCGATCGTCTCGTTGCTCGACGCGAAGAGCGAAGCCGAAGCGGTGAAGCGAACGCAGAGCGCGCCGAAGACCGCGTTTCAGGGCGAGTGGCTCATGGGCCGCAGCTGGGATCAAAACGACTGGCCCGGTCAGCAGTTCCCGACGAAGGCGGCGCTCGACGCCGTGTTTCCTGCCACGCCCGTCTATCTGTCGCGCGTCGACGGGCACGCCGCGTGGGTCAATGGTGAAGCGCTGCGCCGCGCGGGCATCACGGCGGCGACGAAGGACCCCGAGGGCGGCCGGATTCTGCGCGACGCGAAGGGCGAGCCGACGGGCGTGCTCATCGACAACGCGATGGACCTGGTGGCCACGAAGATCCCCGCTGCCTCTGACGCCGACCTTCTCAAACACCTGAAGCTCGCGCTCGAGACGTGTGCACGCCTGGGCCTCACCCAGGTGCACGACGCGGGTATGGACCTGCGCACCTTTCGGCTCCTGCAGCAGTGGGACATGTTGGGCGTGCTCCCGGTGCGGCTGTACGTGATGGCCGATGGGCAGGGCGCCGAAGCCGAGCAGTTTCTGGGGCTGGGCACGTTCGCGGGTCGCCACCTCGAGCTCAAGGCCGTGAAGCTGTACGTCGACGGGGCGCTGGGCAGCCGAGGCGCGGCGTTGCACGCTCCATATTCAGACGAGGCGGGCTCGACCGGTTTGTTGTTGTTGTCTCCTGAAGAGTTCGAGAAACGCGCCAGCGAGTTTTCCGAGCGCGGGTTTCAGGTCGCGGTGCACGCCATCGGCGACAAGGCCAACACGCTCGCGCTGGACGTGCTCTCGAAGCTGAACCCGGCGTTGCGCCACCGCGTCGAGCACGCACAGGTGCTGACCGCTGCCGATGTCGGGCGCTTTGCGAAGTCGGGTGTCATCGCCAGCTTCCAGCCGACGCACGCGACGAGCGACATGCCGTGGGCCGAGGCAAGGCTCGGCACCGAGCGCGTGAAGTTCGCCTACGCGTGGCGCTCGGTCATCGACGCGGGGGGCAAGGTTGCGTTCGGCAGTGATTTCCCCGTCGAAGATCCCAACCCCTTGCTCGGGCTCTTCGCGGCTCGCACGCGCACCGACGCGAAGGGTGCCCCGCCAGGAGGATGGATGCCGGAACAGAAGGTCACGGGCGACGAGGCGCTCGCGGGCTTCACGAAGGGCGCCGCGTATGCCGCATTCGCGGAGGAACGCCGGGGCGTGCTGAAGGAGGGCGCCGATGCCGACTTCGCAGTGCTCCCCATCGACCCCGTGGCGGGTGACCCTGGCGCGCTGCTCGACGCCAGGGTGCAGGTGACCGTGGTGGGCGGCGTCGACGTGTACCGCGCGCCATGACGCCTCGTTTCCTGCTGGGCGTGGTGCTCTCGTCGTCGCTCGCGTTCGCCGCGAACCCGCCGCTGGTGTGGGGCGCCGACTCGCAGGGTGGGGCGCCGTACGTCTTTCAAGACCCGATGGACCCCAACCGCCTCGTTGGCTTCGAGGTCGAGCTCGCCACCATGCTCGGCGAGAAGCTCGGGCGTCAGGCGCGGCCCATTCACGGCCAGTGGGACAAGCTGCTCGAGCTGCTCGCGCGCGGTGACTTCGACTGTGTCATCAACGGCATGGAGGTCGCCGAAGAGAAGAGGCGCGCCGCGCTGCTCTCGCGGCCGTACTTCGTCGCGCCCGAGGTGTTGACCATTCGCAAGGGTGACGCGAACGCGCCGCGCACGCTCGCGCAGCTCTCGGGTCGAAAGATCGCCGCCCTCTCGGGGACGATGGCCGAACGCATCGCGCGCACTGCGGGCGCCGACGTGAAGTCCTACGAGGGCGGTCAGAACGAGATGTACGAAGACCTGCTCAACCAGCGCATCGACGGGGTGCTCTTCGATGAGCCGGTGGCGCACTACTACGGCGACATCGAAGAGGCGCTCGAGTCGGTGCGCGCCGACTTTGGCGAGGTGCAGTACGCCATCGCCGTTCGCCTCGATGACGCCGAGTTGCTGGCGCAGATCAACACCGCCCTCGAGACGATGGAAAAAGACGGCTCGCTGCGCGCGCTCTACGAGCGGTGGGGCGTGTGGGGGCCTGACACCGCGAAGCTCTTCGGTGACCCCACGCTCTCTCCGAAGACGCCGCCGCTCGAGTACGACCGGTGGCGTGCGGCGGTCGGCAAGCTGCCTCCGTTCTGGGAACGGCTCACCACGCGCTACCCGGCGATGATCCCCTCGTTCCTCAAGGGCGCGCTGTTGACCCTCGTGGTGTCGGTGCTCGCGATGTCGCTGGCCATCGCGCTGGGCATCTCGCTCGCGCTCGGTCGCCGCTTCGGCCCCAAGCCTGTGCAGTGGCTCAGCGTCGCGTACATCGAAGTCTTCCGCGGTACGCCGCTCCTGATTCAGCTCATCGTCGTCTACTTCGGGTTGCCGCAACTGGGGCTGCGGCTCGAGCCGTTCACCGCGGGCGTGCTCGCGCTGGGGCTCAACTATGCGGCGGCCGAGGCTGAGAACTACCGCGCAGGCCTCGAGTCGGTGCCGCGGGGGCAGGTCGAGGCCTCCGAGGTCCTGGGGCTGTCGACCTGGCAGACCCTGCGCTTCGTGGTCGGCCCGCAGGCCCTGCGCATCTCGATTCCCCCGATGACCAACGACTTCATTGCTCTGCTCAAAGACAGCTCGCTGGTGTCCGTCGTCACGCTCACCGAGCTGACCAAGACCTACGGCAACCTCGCCAACTCGACGCGAGACCACCTCGGGCTCGGGTTGGTGGTGGCCGCGTTCTACCTGTTGCTCGGCTTGCCCTTCGCCCGGCTGGCGCGCGCAGCTGAGCGGCACTTCGGTCGTCACCTCCGCAAGGAGGGCGCGTGAGCCTCATCGTCACCAACCTCGTGCGACACCACGCGGGCAACCCGAAGCCGACGCTCAACGGCATGTCGTTCTCGCTCGAGGCGGGCACGCTCGCGGCGATGCTCGGGCGGAGCGGGGCGGGGAAGAGCACCATGCTCCGCTGCGTGATGGGGCTCGAGCCCTTCGAGAGCGGCACCATCGACATCGACGGGGTGGTGGTGCGTGGCACCAGGGAAGTCGGCCCCGGCGAGCGGAAGAAGTCGGTCGCCGAAGCGCGCCGTCGTCTGGGTCTGGTGTTCCAATCGTACGAGCTCTTCCCCCACCTCACTGCGATGCAGAACTGTGCGCTCGCCCCGGTGAAGGTGAAGGGCGAGAGCGAAGCGGCGGCGACGAAGCGCGCGAGGGACCTGTTGTGTCAGCTCGGCCTCGAGCACCGGCTCGACGCGTTCCCCGAGCAGTTGTCGGGTGGGCAGAAGCAGCGCGTGGCCATCGCGCGCGCGTTGGCGATGGAGCCGCGGGTGTTGCTCTACGACGAGCCCACCTCGGCGCTCGACCCGTCCATGAAGAACGAGGTGCTGCAGACCTTGAAGCGCGTCGACGCGAGCGGGGTGACGCAGGTGGTGGTGACGCACGATCTCCAGCTCGCGCGTGGCGTCGAGCACGTCTGCATCCTCGACCACGGCGTGGTCATCGAGGGAGGCGACCCTGAGGTGGTGTTGAAGAACCCCACGCACCAGAGCGCGCGTTCGTTGCTTGCGTCGTGGCTCGCGCACGACGCCGGGGCCTGAAACGAAAACGCCCCGGTCGAGCCGGGGCGTTCGGGAATTCAGGCCGTGGCTTTGGTCATTCCTGCGTGACCTTGAGGCCGGGGGCCGTCTTGAAGCCCCACGCCTTGATGATCTCGATCGGGTCGGCGAACTTCATGCCGTCTTCGGCCTGTTTGCCGAGGCGGCCCGACATGCCGACGTAGGTGACCACGCCCTTGTCCATGTGGATGTGGCCGTTGAAGAGCATCTGCTTGCCGCGCGCGAGCGAGGCAGTGGTGAGGATGAGGCCGGGGTCGCCCTTCGAGCGTCGCGACGCGGGGACGGCGTGCACCGAGCCGTCAGCGAGGATGGCGAAGTTCGACGCGTACTTCTGGCCCCCACGGCCGCGCGCCATCGTGTCGGAGTGATTGGCCTCGTCGTACAGGGCGGTGATGCTGCCGCTGCCCTTGCTGCTGACCTTCTCGTAGGTCGCGCGATTGTTGCTCACGCCGGTGATCACGTTGAACGTCTGCACCGTGTTCATGTCCTTCTCGATCTTCTCGGGGGTCAGCTCGGTGTGGCTGAAGGCGAGCGAGTCGGCGGCGTTCGATTCCTGCGAGTACGGGTTGAACTTGCCGTCGAGGGTGAGCTCGGGTTCGCCGTGAGAGGTGTCGTAGACCGGGTCGGGCTTGAGCTCGCGCACGTCGTACGCCGTCGCGCCACCGGCGATGGCGTTGTTGACGACGTTCTTGACCGCCTCGGGAATCTTCGAGCCGCCAAACGACTTCGTGTCGGCGCCAACCGTCAGCAGCGACTTCGCCTCGGCCGTGAGAGCCCGCGCCTCCATCTCCACGTTGCGATTGAAGCGGCCCGCTTGCGAGCGGAGGGTGTCGATCTCACCCAGCTTGGTCTGCAGCTTGCGCCTGGCGTCAGGCTCCATCATCCCTGCGAACTTGTCGGCCTCTGCCTTGATCGCGGCCTGCTCTTCCTTCGAGATGGCCCCTGCCGACGCGAGGATGGTGTCGACGTCTTTGGCGTCGATCTTCCGGTCAGTGGTCACGCGCTGAAAGGCTGCCTTCACGTCACGAACGGCCATGGTGGTTTCTCCGCAATGAGGTGGAACGAAGGCATACCGACAATCAGCGCGAGCGTCACGGGATGGTCACAGGTCGGTGTCACCCCGCAGTTCCAGAATGCCCCGACTCACTCACCCATGACCTTCACGACCACTCGCTTGCGACGCTGGCCGTCGAACTCCGCGTAGAAGATCTGCTGCCAGGGGCCGAGGTCGAGGAGGCTCTTCGTGATGGGCACGATGACCTGATGGTGCACCAGCAGCGACTTGAGGTGCGCGTCGCCGTTCGTCTCTCCCGTGCGGTGGTGCTGGTAGTCGGCCTCGGGGGCGAGGTGCTCGAGCCACTTCCAGATGTCTTCGAAGAGGCCCTCTTCGTTGTCGTTCACGAAGACGCCGGCGGTGATGTGCATCGCCGAGACGAGCACCATTCCTTCCTTGACGCCGCTCTTCTTGACCAGCTGGGCGACGGTGTCGGTGACGCGCACCAGCTCGCGCTGCTTCTGGGTCTCGAACCACAGGTATTCGGTGAGGGTCTTCATGGGCTTCCGGCTACCCTACGTCATCCATGACCCCTCAACCGCACGCTCCTCAGGTGAAGCCAGCTGCACTGCCACTCGTTGCGCTGCTCTTGTGCATCGGCGGCCTGTGCCTCTTCCCGCTCTTTCCAATCGGCTTCGTGCTGGCCATCGTCTCGCTCGTGAAGAGCGGCGACCCGGCCTACGCGTCGCGGAAGACGCTCGCCATCATCGGGCTGGTGCTCAGCGTGGTCGTCATTCCCATTCAGGGCATCCTCGCCGCCATCGCGATCCCCAACTTCATCAAGTTTCAGGGCAGGTCGAAGCAGTCTGAGTGCAAAGCGAACCTGAAGGCGCTCTTCGTCGCTCAGAAGTCGTTCTACGCCGAGAAGGACGCGTACGGCGCCACGGCCGAGGAGATCGGCTTCGCCCCCATGGGCCCGACGCGGTACCTGTACATCGTCAGCGATGACTCGAAGGTGCCGCCCACGCACCCCGAGGCGAAGTCGGCCTCGGCGCTGCTCGAGCTGGTGCCCGGTGGGCTGCGCACGACCTTCGGCCTGAGCGGAGACTGCCCCGAGTGCAACGTCACGATGGCGTGCGTCGGCGACCCCGACAACGACGGCGAACCCGACGTGTGGACCATCTCGACCGGGGCCCGGGAAGTGAACGGAGTCAACGTTCCTGCCGGCATTCCCCACAACGACGTCGCCGACCTCTAACTGCAGAACAGAGAAATTTCGGGGTGATGGCGCGGGTGGTACCGTGTTGCACCGTTCCCCATGGCAGAGAAGGACACCTCAGCAGCGAAGGTCGTCGGCCCGGAACTGAGGCTGGTCGATCGGCGCGCCTTCGTTGGCTTCCCCGAGCTCAAGCTCGCGCCCGGGGTGTTGATCACCGACTTCGCCCTGCAGATCCCCGACGTCACGTTCCCGATGAACCTCTCGGGCGGCGCGTCGAAGTACCAGAAGAAGAAGCTCGACTTCGGCTTCCTCGACCTCTCCATCGACGCCGAGGTGCTCCAGCGCGAGGTGCGCGCCGCCTCGGCGAAGCTGTCGGAGCTCGACGAGCTCAAGCTGCACTTCCGCCCCGGTCACCTCGAGGTGCAGGCGCGGTTGCGCGGGCCTGAGCGCACGCCGGTCACCTTCAAGGTGGCGTTCGACGGCGATGGTGAGCGGCTCGCGGTCTACCTGTACGACGTTCGGCTCTACTCGTTCAGCACCACGCCCGCCGCGCGCCTCGGCGCCATCATCGGCGAGGCGGTGAAGGACCTGGGCGTGCTCCCCGAGGTCGAGCGTCGCGGCGCGACCGGCTTCACGGCGCGCATCCTCCCTGGCCTGGTGGAACAGGCGGCCGTCGGTCGCGGCTACAAGATGCCCTCGCTCGACCAGGCGCGGCTCACCGAGGCGACCGTCAGCTCGAAGGGGCTGCGGTTGCGCTTCAGCTCGGGTGGCCTCCCGCCTCCAGGGGCGCCTGACGAAGAGCTGCTGCTCGCGCTCGAGGGCGCCCGTGCGTTCGCCGATGCCGAAGAGCTGCTCGCACAGAACAGGCTGGCAGAGGCACGCGAGGCGTATCTGCGGCTGGGCGACGCGACCGAGGCGCACCCGTTCGCCGTGGAGCGGCTGCTCACGTTGCTGGTCGCCGACCTGCAGGCGCACGAGCTCGTGCTCGACATCGCGGCCTCACTCCATCGTCGTCGTGAACGCAGCGCCACCGCGCTCTGGGCCGAGGCCGTGGTGCGAGAGCGCCGCGGTGAGTTCGCGCGCGCGTCTGAGCGCTTCCTGGCGCTGAGCACGCTGGCCCGGAAGAACCAGGAAGAGGCGGGCGCGTTCTTCTCTGCAGAAGCCGCCGCCCGCTCGTCGCGCGACAACGCGCCGCAGATGGCGGTGAAGGCGCTGCGCGAGTTGCTGGGGCTCAAGCCCGATCACCTGCCCTCGCTCAAGGCGCTCGCCCGCGCTTCCGATCAGGCGAAGGATCGTGCGGGCGCGATTCGTGCGTACCGCCGCCTTGCAGCGCTCTCGCGCGATCCGGCCGACGCCGCCGATGCACACGTGCAGCTCGCGCGGTTGTGCGCGTTGACCGAAGACGATCTCGCCGGCGCCCGGTTGCATTGTGAAGCGGCGCTGCGGCTCGCGCCCGATCACCCCGAGGCGTTGTTCCAGCTCGGCGAGCTCTGCTTCCGCAGCGGCGAGTGGCTGCGCGCCATCAAGGCGCTCGATCGCGTGCGTGAAGTGGCGATGGGTCGCCATGAGGTCGATCGCGTCGGTCGCGCCAACGTGCTCGCCGGCCTGGTGTGGGAGACGGGCCTCAAGCAGCCCGAGAACGCGTTGCTTCGGTTCCGCGAGGCTGCGGCGCTCCTGCCGGGGGAGCCCGAGCCGCACTACCTCGCCGCCCGCGTGTCCGAATCGCTGGGCAAGCTGCAGGAATCGGTCGCGGGCTACCAGCAGGCCGTCGAGCTCGCCGGGCCCGCGCCGCGCACCGAAGAGATCCGCAAGGCGGCGCATGCCTCGCACCACGCCCTCGCGCGGCTGCTGAAGACGAAGCTCGGGGAACCGGCGCGCGCACGAGATCACCTCGAGCAGGCGCTCGCGCTCGACCCACAAGACGCGCTCGCCCTCGACGAGCTGCTCCCGTACTTCCGCGCGTCGGGCAAAGCCGCCGAGCTGGCCGACGCCTGTGAGAAAGCCGCGGCGGTGGTCGACGAAGCCACCCGTCGCGCCACGCTGTGGGCCGAAGCGGGAGAGCTGTACCGCGGGCGCCTCAACCAGCCCGAACGCGCCGAGCGGTTGCTCTCGCAGGCGCTGGAAGCAGACCCGAAGAACCGCATCGCCCTCGAAGGCATGCTCGCGCTCGCCGAGAGCAAGCGTGATGGCGGTCAGCTGGTGCGGTGCCTCAAGGCGCTGGCCGAGCTGGCCGAAGACGCGAAGGAACGCGTGCGGCACTACCGCCGCCTCATCGTCGCGGCGCGCGATCTCGCGTTCGATCTCGACGTCGCGGTCGCGGCCGCGCGCGAAGTGCTCAAGGTCGAGCAGGACGACCTGCCCGTGCTGGGTGAGCTCACTGCGCTCGAGCGCCGTCGCTCTGACATGGCCGGCCTCGCGTGGGCCCTCGAGCAGCGCGCGCGGGTCGCCGAGAACGCGGGTGACAAGCGGCTCGCCGCCGCTGCGCTGCGCGAACTGTCTCAGGTGCTCGACCAGCGGCTTGGTCGTGCTGGCGAGTCACTCGTCGCGCTCGAGAAGTCGACGCGGCTGTTCCCCGACGTCACGGGGCTGCTCGATCTCGCCACGTTGTCGCTGCGCCTCGAGCGTCCGCTCAACGCTCGCCGGGCGCTCGAAGATGTGCTGGCGCTGCTCCCTCGCCACGCGCCCCCCGAGAAGCTCGCCGAAGTGCGCGCCCGTCTCGGCCATGCGTGCGAGCTGCTCGGAGACAAGGACGCAGCGAGAGAGAACTACGCCCTCGCCTTCCCGCTGCGACGGCTCGACGACGAGCTCGCCGGCCGCCTCGAGGCCCTCTACGTCGAGAACCGCAACACGCGTGAGCTGACCGACCTCTGGGCCGCGCGCGCGCAGGCACTGCTGCAGGCCGGGCGGGCGCACGACGCGGCGCCGCTCTTCTTCAAGGCCGCCCAGACGCTGCTCGAAGCGGGCGACACCCAGGGCGCAATTCTGCGGCTCAACGCGGCGCTCGATGCCGCTCCGACGGGCGAGAAGGCGGGCGAGGCGCTCGAGGCGATGGCGAAGCTCGAGCTCGAGCGTGGCGCCACCCAGGAAGCGGCGCGGCTCTACGGCCGTCGTGCGGCGCTGGCGAGCGAGCCCCGGCTGGCGGCGCGCTGGTACTTCCGGGCGGCGACCCTCACCCGCGACACGCAGCGGGAGCAGCCCTTCCTCGCGCAGGCTCTCGAGAAAGACGCGACCTACGTTCCCGCGCGGTTGCGCCGGGCCGAGTTGATCGAGGTCTCGAACCCCCGCGAGGCGCTCGCCGACTTCGAGGTGGTGCTCGGCGCGCAGGACCTCAAGGACGACGACGTGGCCGCATTGCAGCTCGACGTGGCGGGCCTGACCCGTCGCGCTGCGCAGGCCGCGCAGCGGGCCGGTCACTACGACGCTGCGCGGCGCCTGTTCTCGCGCTTCGTCGCGCTGCGGCCGGACGACCTCGAGGCCCTGCACGAGCTCGCGAAGCTGCACCGGCGCGCGGGCGCGCTGGAGCCCCTGGTCGACCTGCTCGGAGAACTCTGGCCGCGTCTGTCGGGCGCGGAGAAGGTCGCCACCCGTCGGGAGTTCACCGAAGGCGCGCTCTCGCTGGGCCGTACCGCCGCGGCGCTCGAGGCGCTGCGCGCGATGCTGGTCGACGAGCCCGAAGACCAGTGGGCCGCCTCGCGGCTGCTCACGTTGTTGCCCAACGACGAGGGGCACCGGCCCGAGCGGCTCGACCTCCTCACCCGGCTGATTGCCACTGCGATGGGGGAAGCGCGCGCCGAGTTGCTCGCGCGTCGCGCCGAGCTCCAACGCCTGTCGGGCGACCTCGTCGCGGCCCGCGCCGACCTGCTCGAGGCCTCACAGCTCTCGCCGCACCCGCTGCCGCTGTTGCGCTCACTCGCCGAGCTCTGTCGTCAGTCGCACGACGAGGGGGCCGAGCTCTCGGCGCTCAAGCTCGTGCTCTCGCACGCCGCCGGAGACGCGTCGGTCGTGTCGAGCGCCGCCGATCGCCTGCTCGCCATCGCGAAGAGCCGCGCCGCGGCCGAAGACGTCGCGCGCGCGCTCGAGGCATGGGAAGCGCTGGTCGAGCTCCCGCTCTCGGCGCCGGAGCGCAACGACGCGTGGTTCGGGCTCGCGGCCGTCGCCCGCGCCACCAACAACGTGCGCCGCGCGGAAGAGGCGCTCTTCGAGGCGAGCAAGCAGGGCCCCGTGCCGCGTCGGGTCGACGCGCTGCTCGAGCGCGCCGAGCTGCAGGAGCGCCGGAACGATGTGCAGGCCGCCGTCGCGTCGTGGGCTGCGGCCCTCGAGCTCGCCCCTCGTCATCCGCGCGCCACCGCCGGCCTCATCGCCGCCCTGCGCAAGGTCGGGGATTGGGGAGGGCTGGCGGAGGTGCTCGCCGTCGAGGCAGCGCACGCCCCGAAGGCGCAGGCGGTTGGGCTCTTCGTCGAGCTCGCCGCGCTGCACCTCGACAAGCTCAGGGCGCTGGGTCCCGGCGAAGCGGCGCTGCGTCGCATCGTGGCGCTCGACGACACCGACACCGCTGCGCGTCGCCGCCTGGCCGGGTTGCTCTCGGCGCGCGGCGAGTGGGTCGAGGCGCTCTCGTTGCTGGAAGAGTCGGCCGACCGTCTTGCGGGTGCCGAAGCCGCGGCCGTGCTGCGCGATGCTTCGCGGCTGGCGGTCAACGCCGAAGACAAGACGCTCGAGCTGCGGTTGATGCGTCGCGCCCATGCGCTCGTGCCGGCGACGGGCGAAGAGCTGCACCGCCTCGCCGACGCCCTCTATCTCCACGGCGCGATTCGCGAGGCGCTGCCGCTGCAGCAGGCGCTCGCGGCGTCGACCTCGTTCCACGAGTCGCCGGACATCGCCGAGCGCGTCTGGCTGCGCTTGTCCGAGTTGGCGGAGCAGGTGGGCGACCTGACCCTCGCCGAGTCGTGTCTGCGGCGGGTCGTCACCGAGCGGCCGCTCAACGCGAACGCCGTCGAGCGGCTCGCGGCGCTCGTCGCCCAGCGCGACCCTCGCGCGGCCTTCGACATTCGCGCGCGCTGGGCACAGACGCTCTCTCGCTCGGTGCGCACGTCGGAGTTGTTGCTCGACCTGGCCCGCGAGGCGCACCAGAAGCACCGCGATCTCGAGGTCGCCGCGCGGCTCTTCGCGCTCGCTGCTGCCGCCTCCGACGAGCCGCTCCCGATTCACCTCGAGTCGGCAGGGGTGTTGCGTGAGGCCGGTCGCACCGCAGAGTTGATGGCGCTGCTCGCGGAGATCGCCCAGCTGCAGCTCACCTCGGGCGACGTCGATGGCGCGCTCGCGTCGTGGGCCGAGGAGGCGGGCCTCGCCGAGGGCACCGGTCGTATCGACGACGCGCTCCGCACCCTCTCGGCGATGACCGAGGTCTGCTCCGACGAAGGTCGCAGCGACGAGGCGGCCCGGTACCTGGTTCGCCGCGCCGAGTTGCTGCGCGACTCGAAGCTCGATCTCGACGGCGCGATGGAGGCGCTGGTGCGCGCGTGGGACCTGGCGCCGACGCTCGCGCTGGCACGCGACGGCCTGGCGCTCGCGCGTCGCCGCAGTGACCGCGAGGTGGAGATCGACTGGCACGAGCGGGTGCTGGGGCTCCTCACGGGTACCGAGCGCGCGGTGGCCTTCGTGCAGCTCGCGCGCCTGCATCTGGGTCTGCCCGCCGAAGGGCCGGGCGAGGTCGCCACGTCTCTCTTCCTCGCGCCCGATCAAGCCGAAGCGGCGCTGCAGCAGGCGCTCATGCTCGCGCCGGGTCTCGGGGAAGCCGAGTCGATGCTCCTCTCGCTCCTCGAGCGTCAGGATCGGCTTGGCGACGTGGCTGCCTACTACGAGGCCTCTGCGGTGCGCGTCACCGAGCCGGCGCGCAAGGCGGGGCTGCTGCTCAAGGCGGCGCAGCTCTACAAAGACCGCGCCTCGCGGCCCCACGACGCGGCGGCGGCGCTGCTCGCGGCGCGCTCGGCCAACCCCGACGATCTCGAGCTCACCTCGCGCGTGGCCGACCTGCTCATCGAGCTGGGTCGTCGGCAAGACGCGGCCGACTTCGACGGTGTGCTGCTGGCGACCGACCCCTTCCACCGTTCCTTCGAGCGTCACGTCGCGTGGCTGCGCGAGTCGGGCGACGAGCTCGAGCTTGCGGGCGTGCTGTCTCGCAGGGCCGAAGCGTCGAAGGGTGACGACGCCGGCACGTGGTGGCTCGAGGCTGCGGCCAGCTTCCGTCGGGCTGGCGCCAACGAGCGCGCGCAGCTCTGCGAGACGGCCGCCTTCGAGGCCGCTCCACAGAACACCGAGGCCTTTCAATCGTTGCTCGACCGCGCGGAGGGCGACCCTCGCCGGCAGGCCGAGCTGCTCCAGCTGCGCGCGCAGGCGGTGCCGGGCGAAGGCTCGTCGCTGCTGCGTCGTCGCGCCGAGGTGCTCACGCAAGCCGGTGAAGCCCTGCTCGCGGCCGTCGCGTGGGACGAATACCTCGCGCTCGTCCCCGATGATCTTCAGGCGCTCGAGGCGCGAGGCACGCTCGCAGCGGCTGCCGGTGGCGCCCGCGCCGCTCAGCCGTGGGATCGTCGGCTCGTTCAGGCCGGCGGCGACTCGCTGTCTGTGGCGGTGCGCCTCACGCTCTGGAATCGCCTCGGGGCCGCAGCCATCGAGAGCCAGGCGTGGCGCGATGCGGTCGACGCCTTCGAGGCCGCCTTCGCGCTCGAGCCCGAGTCAGCGCGCGGCCGAGAGGCCCTCTCGCACCTCAACGAGGCCTTCTCCCGCCTCGGAGACGCACCGGGTCAGGTGCGCACGCTCATTCGCCTCGCCGCCGCGTCGAGCGGTGAAGAAGCCGAGGCGCTCTACCGGCGCGCGTTGGGGCTGGTCGACGCGCCCGAACAGATCATCGTCGCGCTCGACTGGCTGCTCGCGCGCCACCCCGGCGAGCTGGCGTTGTACGAGAAGGGCCAGCGCGCGCTGCGAGCCCTGGGTCGCGTCGGTGGCCTGGTCGCGCTGCACGAGCGGTTCGCGGCGGCCTCCGGTGGCAGCGCTGCCGCGAAGGCGCTGCTTGCCGCGGCCACCATCGTCGAGACCGAGCTCAACGAGGGCCAGCGCGCGTACGAGCTGAAGATCGCCGCCTACGAAGCCGACCCCAACGACGTCGAGGCGGCCGAGGCCGTGGTGCTCGACGCCCGCCGTCGCAGCGACGTCGATCGCCTCGAGCTGATGCTGGTGCGCCTCGCGGTGATGACGCCCGATGAGGGCCGCGCCGCCGAGCTCAAGCTCGAGCTCGCCGCGTCGCTCGAGTCACGGCAGAAGTACGCCGACGCCCGCGTGCCGCTCGAGACCCTGCGTCGACAAGGGCCCAGTGCTCCCGGGTACTCGCAGGCCCTGGCCGCCCTCGAGCGCCTCGCCATCGCGCTGGGTGATGCCGCCGGGCTGGCCGAAGTGCAGCTCGCTTCAGCCGAGTTGATGGGCGCGCAGGAGCGGGCGGGCCGTCTGCTCGAGGCGGCGAAGTCGTTCCGCGAAGCGAAGCAGCTCGACCGCGCCTTGCAGCTGACGCGCGATTCCCTCTCGGCCCGCCCGTCGAAGGCAGGCTTCACGTTGCTGGTCGACCTGGCCCGCTCGGGGGGCCGCACTGACGAGCTGGCGCGCGCGCTGGTGCAGTTGGCCGAGCAGGGCGATGGCGCCGAGCGCGCTGCGCTGCTGTTGCAGGCCGCCGCGGCGTGGCGCGAGGCGAACGATCTCGAGGCCGCCCGCGAGGTGGTCGAGCGGGTGTTGCGCGAAGCCCCGGGCGTGTTGAGCGCGACCGAGGCGGGCCGTCGCTTCATCGAGCTGGGTGCACCGCGCCGCGCCGTCGAGCTCTCGTTCAAGCCCGCGATGGACGCGGGTCGTCACCTCGAAGCGCTCGAGCTCGCCGATGCCGCCGGCGACGTGACGCGGCAGCGTGAGGCGTTGTCGGCGCTCGCGGTCGCCGCGCCTTCAGGCCCCCACGTGACCCGCTTCATCGAACTCTTGCGCGCAGCCCGCGACGTCGACGGTCTGGCGCGCTTCGCCGCCACCATTCACAGCCAGGCGCCCGAGGCGGCGACGGCGCTGCGGCTGCACCTCGTGCTCGAGTTCCGTCAGCTGGATCTCATCGAGGTGCTGGTCGCCAACGGCATGACCGACGTGCTGGCCCGCAAGGCGCTCGAGGCCAACGTCGCTGACGTGCTGGTCGCGCTCCTGCCCCACGCAACGACGCTCGAGCTGCCGCGCCGGGAGACGGTGTTCGAGGCGGTCGCGAAGGCGGCGCCGCAGCGTCGCGCACCGATGCTCCGCGAGCTGGCGACGCTCCGTCGAGACGCGGGCCGGTTCCAGGAAGCGGTCGAGACGCTGCAGCAGCTCGCTTCGCTCGAGCAGAACCCCTCGGCGCGCGCGGTGCTGCACATCGAGCGCGGTGGTCTGCTGCTCCGCCACCTCACCGAGAAGGAACTCGCACAGGCGGCGTTCGAGCGTGCGCTGGTCGACGACGTGACGCAGCTCGCCGCAGTTCGGGAATTGGTCGAGCTGTACCGCGATGGAGAGCCCGGCCGTTTCGCCTCGATGGTCGAGCGGCTGGGCCAGCTCGCCGGGCCCGAAGCCATGGTCGCGTGGCGTGCTCCGCTCGCCGATGCGTACGAAGCGCTGGGTCGCGCGAAGGAGGCGTACGGCCTCCTCGGGCTGCTCGACGAGACGCCCGAGCGCATCGCGCGCCGCGTGGCGTTGGCCCGGCAGCTCGGTCTCGAGGGTGAGGCCTTCGCGCTCGCCGAGAAGATCGCCAGCACCCGCGCAGAGTTCGAAGCGGTGCTCGAGGGCTTCCTCAAGTCGGACCTGGTGCCCTTCGCGGTGCGCCTGGCTGAGAAGCTGCGCGCCGAAGCGCCGTTGCCCGCCGCGCTCAACCGGCTGCTCGCTGAGCGGCTGGCGACGAGTGCGCAGGGGGCTCCGCTGGCCGTGAAGGCGTGGCTGGAGCTGATGCCGGTCTCTCTGACCGACGCCGACGGGTGGACGCTGCTGGGCGAAGCCTTGCGGCACTCGGGTCGTGAAGAGCTCGCGGCGCTCGCCGACGGTTTCGGTGCGGCGCTGACCTCGACCACCGGGGGCGTCACGTCGGTCACGCCCGAGCGTCTGGAGTGGAAGGCGACCTCTCATGCGGTGCCCGAAGGTGCGGCGGCGGTGACACCCGATTCGATGCCGCGGCTCCACGGCGCGCTCAGCGAGGTGCTCGAATCGTTCGGCGGCAGCGGGCTCGCGCTGGTGCTCGACGTACGCGGCGGTCTTGAAGCGTGGCTGGCGGGCTCGAAGCTGGTGCTCGGCGCCGGCGCGTTGAGCACCTTTGGTCAGGCTGAATTGAGCGCGCTCGTCGCGTTGGCGGTGGCCCTCGGTGAAGCGGGTGAAGGGCTGCGTCGACCGGGCGCGCTCGACGGCTGGCAACGCGCGGCCGTCACTGCGTTCACGGCGTACCCTGCATCGCTCGCCTTCCTCCGCGTGCTCGCCCAGCTCGAAGACGGCGTGCGTGGAACCGATCCCGCGCAGGTCGAAGTCGGCGCCGTGCTGCGCTCGAGCCGCGCCTTCCAGGCTGTCGCGCAGGCGGCCGTGGAGCGCATCGCCGGGCGCGGGTGATGCGTCGGGCTCTGGCGCTGCTCGCGGTGTGGCTTGCCGGGTGTCCGCCGCCGGTGCTCCCCGGTGACCAGCCGATGGGCACGTGGGCGATGAACGCCACCGTCTCGTCTCGCGCCAGGGGCTGTGAGCTGCCCGAGCTGAAGGAACAGACCGACGGCGGGGTCACCGACTTTGCGTTTCAGGGCGTGCTGACGCGGCAGAGCACGAGCACCGAGGCGTGGCTGACGCTGTCCGGCTACTCGCGCCCCGGCACCTTCGATGGCCAGTACTTCGCGACGCGCTCCGAGGCGAACCGCGTGTTCAGCGACTGCAGTGAGTGCCAGACGAAGCTGGTCGAAGACATCACCGTGGCGGTGCTGAGCCGCTCGCAGGCCGAAGCGCTGGGCGGCCGGTGCCCTGCGAACATCGACGGTGGAGTGCCCGTGCCCGACGGCGGCGTCCTTCCTCCGGGTCAGACGCTGCAGGGCTTCGACGCAGTGCGCCTGTGCGGCTCCCTCACCACGCAGGTGGTGGGGACTGGCACGTCGGACGGCGGCGCCTGCGAGGCGAAGTGCACGGGGTGCTTCATCGAATACCAACTCCGGGGCGAGCGTCGGTAAGACGCCTGCATGACGAAGAAAGCAGTCGTTCTCCTTTCCGGCGGCCTCGACTCGACGACGTGCCTCGGGCTCGCGCTGAAGGAAGGCTTCGAGCCGGTGTGCCTGTCGATCAGCTACGGGCAGCGGCACTCGGTCGAGCTCGAGCGCGCGAAGGTGGTGGCGCAGGCGCACGGCGTGAAGGACCACCGCACGGTGAGCATCGACTTGCGCTCCATCGGCGGCTCGGCGCTCACCGACGACATCGAGGTGCCCAAGCACGACTCGGTGAGCGAGCTGGGCACCGGCATTCCCCCCACCTACGTGCCGGCGCGCAACACCATCTTTCTGGGCCTCGCGCTGGGCCTGGCAGAGGTGGTCGGCGCGCGCGACCTCTTCATCGGCGTCAACGCGGTCGACTATTCCGGCTACCCCGACTGCCGCCCGGAGTTCATTCGCGCCTTCGAGCAGCTGGCCACGCTCGCCACGAAGGCGGGTGTGGAGGGCGGCCGCTTCACGGTGCACGCGCCGCTCTCGGGCATGACCAAGGCCGACATCATCAAGGCGGGGCTGGCGGCGGGCGTCGACTACGGGCTCACGCACAGCTGCTACGACCCGTCGGCCGACGGGCGGGCGTGCGGTCGCTGCGACTCGTGCCTGTTGCGCAAGAAGGGCTTCGACGAGGCCGGCGTACCCGACCCCACCCGCTACGTGGGACGCTGAAGGGGATGCTGCTCTCGCTCCTGCTGGTGTTGAACGCTGCACCCGATCCGCTGGTCGAGGTGACGACGCTCATCCCCGACGCGGTGGTCGACCTGCGCTACGCGACGGCCGACAACTTCATGAAGAAGCAGGTGTACCCGTCGAACGCGCGGTGCCTGTTGCTCGAGCGCAGCGCGAAGCAGCTCAAGGCCGCGGCCGACGTGTTGCGCGAGAAGGGCTTTCGGTTGCGGCTCTACGACTGCTACCGGCCGCACCACGTTCAGTTCGAGCTGTGGAAGGTGATGCCGGTGCCAGGGTACGTGGCCGAACCGAAGAAGGGCAGCAACCACAACCGTGGCGGCGCGGTCGATCTCGGTCTGGTCACGCTCGAGGGAAAAGACGTCGAGTTCCCCTCTCCGTACGACTTCTTCGGCAAAGAGGCGCACCACTCGTTTCAGGGCGGCACCCGGTCGGCGCTCGCCAACCGCGAGTTGTTGCGCACCACGATGGAAGCGAACGGCTTCAAGAAGAACTCGATGGAGTGGTGGCACTACGATCTGCCCGACGCCTCGAAGTACCCGCTGCGCGACGAGCCCTTCGTGCAGGGCGACGCTGGCCTTCCCTGAAGCAGACGCCCGCAACACAAAGGTGTCCCTCGGGAGAGTCGTTCCCCGGGGACCAGAAGTCAGGACCTTTGTGTCTGCACTGCGTGGCGGGGCTTGAATCGAGTCCAGCGTCGCTGCGCCACAGCGTGCGTATGTGGAGCGAAACAGCTCTTCGTCGTCAGCGCGCTCACGCGAACGACTGTCTTGGAGGGTTGCCAGCTCGAGCGTCGGTCCCGTTCACCAGCGGGGCTCAGCGGCTGTTTCAGTTCATCAAGCTTCCTCCGGCCAGGAGCGACGAGTGACGAAATGGTCTCACGAGTGTCTCGGCCTCGTCAAACGGGGGAGGCGATGAAGAGATCAACCCACATCGTCTCCGTTCTCGATTCGCGGCTTTGCGTGAGCTGTTCTCGGGCTCGTCGACACGATCGGGTGAAATCAAGTCAGAATGACACTATCGAGATCGTCATTGGCACCCATGACTCCACTCACCCGAGACGCGTTGATCGCCGAGCTGCGGGCGGGCCGGCAGTTCGAGTTCCTTCCTTTCTACGGACACACGCCGCGCGCAGACGGCGCGTTGTCGAATGCGTGCTTCTCGCAGTGGTACCGCGCGCCGTTCGAGGTGAAGGCGGTGCGCTACGAGAACGCCGAGCAGTTCATGATGGCCGAGAAGGCGCGGCTGTTTGGTGACGACGAGGTACTGGGACAGATCCTCGCGCAGCCCGACCCCTCGAAGGTGAAGGCGTTGGGTCGGCAGGTGCGCGGCTTCGATGGCGCGAAGTGGGAAGCGCGGCGCTTCGATGCCGTGACCGAAGGCAACGTCGCGAAGTTCTCGTCGACGCGCGGGTTGAAGGCCTTCCTGCTCGCGACCGGAGACGCGGTGCTGGTCGAAGCGGCGCCACGAGATCAGATCTGGGGCATTGGGCTGGGGCGTGAGAACCCGCTCGTACGCGAGCCCGCGAAGTGGCGTGGCCGAAATCTGCTTGGCTTTGCGTTGATGCGCGCGCGCGACGAGCTCAGTCGTCCTCTTCGTCCGGCGGAGCTCGTCGAGCGTGACGGTCGATGACGTCGTGCCTCCCATGAAGACCGCATGCGACTGTCGGCTCGAGAGCGGCGCTGAACCGACGTCTTCTTCGTCGTTCACTTCCCCAGGGCGCGGGTGATGGCGGCGGTGACTGCGCTCACGTCATTCATCGACACTGCGCCCATGTGGCCGACGCGGAAGTACTTCGTCTTGAGCTCGGGGTGCAGGCCCCCTGCGACGGTGACGCCCTCCGCGCCGATGGCCTTCACCAGCGCGGCGTCGACCCCCGCCGGATACAGGAGCGCCGAGAGCGTGTGCGCGCGGTGCGCCTCGTGCTTCGGCAGGTGCTCGAGCCCCAGCGCCGCCCATGCCCTTGCGAACGCGGCGGAGATCTTCACGTGTCGCGCGATGCGGTTCGCCATGCCCTCGTCGATGAGGTGCCCGAGGCTCACGTCGAGCGCCATGATGAGGTTCACCGCGGGCGTCGCGAAGTACGACGGCTTCTCGGCCTCGTACGCCTCGTGAATCGGCAGCCACTCTGCGAAGTCGAGGTACATCGACGCCACTGGCCTGGTGCGCGCCTTCCAGGTCGCCATCGCCGCCTTGCTCGCGAGCAGCACAGCGAGCCCCGGAGGTGCGCCGAGCGCCTTCTGTGACGCGGTGAAGGCCACGTCGACGCCCCATGCCTCCATCTGCAGGTCTTCACCACCCACGCTGCACACGCCGTCGACGATGACGAGCGCGCCGTGCTGTTTGCCGAGGGCGGCGAGCTCCTTGACCGGGGCGAGCACCGCGGTCGAGGTGTCGACGTGGGTGATGGTCATCAGCTTGAAACCACCACCCTCGAGTGCGCGCTTCACTTCATCGAGTGAGGCGATGGCGCCGGGCGCTGCCTTCACGTGCGTCACGCTCGCGCCGTGGCGTTCGAGCATCGCGCCGATGCGGTCGCTGAAGTAGCCGCTGTTCACGACGAGCGCCTTGTCACCGGGCTGGGTGAGGTTGGCGACGGCCATCTCCATGGCGAGGGTGCCGCTGCCAGCGACGACGAAGGGCTGCGCGGTGGGGGCGACGAAGACCTCGCGCAGGCGCTTCAAGCTGCGGCTGAATGCCTTCATGAACACCGGGTCGAGGTGGCTGCGGGTCTTTTCCCCGAGGGCGCGCAGCACCGAGGGCTCGAACTCGATGGGCCCGGGAATCATCAGCAGGTTCCGTTCGGTCATGCCGCGCGTTTACTCCAGAACGGCACGTGGTACGGGAGCGCGGGCATGCGCAGCCGCTGGCCTCTGAGAAGCAAGCCCCAGCGAACGAGGGGCCTCCACTACGACGCTGGTTTTCTGTCTGGCGGCGATCGTGCGGAGATCTTCACCTGGCTCGGTACGCTGCACCCGCTGTGGGAAAACCGGTTCTCCGAGTTTCGGCCGCTGCCTGAAGGTGAGACGCAGCGTCGCTTGTTGCGGCCGGTGTACTGGCTGGGGAACTGGCAGTTCGCGTGTCTCGACTACTACCGGCCACCGCACGGGCTGGTGGATCGCGCGGTCGAGGCCGAGCCGTTTCCCCCGGTGCTGACGAAGCTGGTGAAGATCATGGAACAGCGTGCGCGGCGCATGTTTCAGGGCGAAGACATGCCGGCGAAGTGGCACCTCAACACCTGCCTGGTGAACTTCTACGGGAGCCGCCTCCAAGACGGGAAGTGGGTCGACGTGGCGCGCGTCGGTGAGCACAAAGACTTCGAGCCGGGGCCGGTGGCGTCACTCTCGCTCGGTGAGCGTGCGATGTTTCAGTTCGTCACCAGCCGTAAGCCAGGAGATCGCGACGCCGTGGTCGAGCAGCAGTGGCTCGACGACGGCTCGTTGCAGATCTTCGGCGGCGACCAGTGGAAGAACCGGACCTTTCACCGCGTGCAGCGCGTCGACACGAAGGGTGGCCATCGCTTCGAGGTCAACGTCAGCGACTTCGAGACCCGGCGCATCAACTTCACCTTCCGCTACGTGCCCGACGAGCACGTCATTCCCTTCACGAAGCTGGGCGCCGAGGCGCGCCGCGACGTCGAGGGCTACGTGCGCACCCTCGCGCAGCATTCCCGCTTCTTCGCCAACGCCCTTGGAGAGACGTCGCCATGACCGCTGCACCCCAGTTGAAGTCGTTCGTGAAGTTGCTCGTGCTCGACGTGACGGCGAGCGCGAAGTTCTACGAGGCGATGGGGTTCACGCGGGTCGGGGCCGACGGCACGTTTCATCACTTCCGCTGGGAAGAGCAGGGCGACGTGATGCTGGTGGGCGCGCCGACGGGCGTGCGCGTCGACGGGAAGCGCGGGTGGGGCGTGTTGCTCTGCTTCACCTCGAGCACCGACCTCGAGGTGTTGGCGCAGCGTGCGGTGACGCTCGGCGCTCCGACGCAGGGGCCCGAAGTGCAGCCGTGGCACACGCGTGAGCTCGTGGTGACGGACCCCGATGGCTATCGACTGAACTTCCTGCAGCCGATCTGAAGTCCCTCTCTCCGCTCGCGCAGGGAGAGGGAGTCTAGAGATCGCAGTTGGAGTTCTTCTTGTTGAGCCGCTCGGATTCGGCGTCACCCAGCGCGACGGCTTCGGCCTCGAGCAGACGGAAGATGGCGTTGGCGAGCGGCTTCTCGGTGCGGTCGTTGTAGAGCCACACCGCGAAGTTCACGAGCTTGTCGCGGATGATCGAGTGCGCGAGCGAGAGGTCGCTCAAGCTCGCCGACGCGTCGCACGCCTGCCGGTACAGCGCGCGCAACGAGAGGAACTCGTTCCACTCTTCGAGCTGCGGCAGTTCGCGCTGCGCGAGCTTGCGCTGCTCCATGCGGTTCATCTTGTCTTCGAGCTCGTTGTGAATGCGGTTGCGCCGTTCTTGCGCAGCCGATTCGAGGAGCATCGGCAACTCGCCTGCACCGGTGAGCTTCGCGGGCAACAGCGGCGCGAGCGCGGTCTCGATCAACTGCCGCACCTCGTCGATGGCCGCGTCGGGCTCACCGCCACCATTCATCGTCGCGCGCACGAAGAGCTTCGAGCGCAAGTCACTCGACAGCGCCGCTTCCCACGCGCGCGCGACGTTGATGACCGAGGCTGTCGAGGGCGTCGATGACTGCTTCAGTGCGAGGGTGAGGAAGGTCGCGCGACCCATCGGCTCGAGTGCCTCCGGCGCAGCAGGCAACGACAGCTCAGGCTTCGGCCCCGACGGGCGATGCGCAGCCGCGCGGCGCACGAAGCCCAGCGTCCACATGCGGCGCGGAGCGAAGAGCCACCACATCCACAAGCCGGCGTTGGTGGGCATCGGCTCGCCCAGCATGCGCCCGGCGATGGCGCCCAACAGCGTCAGCGGTCGCGAGCCCGGCCACTTCGGGTTCTCGCAGATGGCCTTCACGCGCTTCCAGTCACCGCGCGCCGCGGCGTCGGTGGCGAGCCACTCGGCAGCGATGGCGCGTACGTGCGTCGGCGCCACGCGCGGGTCGAACATCAAGACGCTCTCGATCCACACCCGGGCTGACTCGTGGTTGCCCTTCGCGGCCTCGAGCAACCCTCGCGCGACGACGCCCGAGCCCTGCAGCGCGCGTTTCGAGGCGTTGAGCTTGTTCTCGACCCACGAGATGGACGAGGGCCACGGCTTTTCCTGCTGCGCGAGGCCCCACGCGGCGATGAGCGCGGGCCCACCGGGCTTGTCACGCCGCCACGCGACGCGTGAGAGCTGCGCCGTGGTGAACGCGAACCGAATGAACCCCAGCGGCGCGAACACCGAGCGCGCGAGGAACGCGGGGAAGAGGAACCAGCCGCAGAGCGCAGCAAACGACAGCGCCCCCAGCGAGCCCGACTCGAGCGCGAAGGCGGTGAGCCCGATGCACATCGGCAGGAGGATGAGCTGAAAGACGACCGTGCCGGCGGCGCCAGAGTCAGACCAGGAGTTGGTGCTCCCGCGTGAGGTCTGCACCACGCCGGCCTGGTTGGTGGTCGCTCCCCCGCCGTCGCTGTTCTGCGCAGCGTTGATCACCCGAATGAGGATGACCACCACGCCCACGACGGCGGCGACCGGGAACACGGCTCAGCCTTCCTTTCTCACGGGGCCGTAGCCGAAGACCATCGGCGCCTCGGGCCAGCGGGTGCCGATCTCCCCCTCGACTGCGCTCTTCGGCGGCGTCGACCCCACCGGCAGCGCCGCGAGCAGTTCGTGCACCAGCCGTCGCTTCGGGTCTCTCAGCTCTGCCATCGCCTCGCGCACCGCTTCTTCCGTGCGCGGGTGCTCACCCATCGGGGAGCGGTAGACCTTCGCTTCCTTCATGCCCACCTGCAGCATCGAGAGCAGCTTGTTGCCCTCGCGCTCGAGCTCGGTGCGCTGTGCCGTGGGCGCGACGCCCAGCACGTAAAACGGGTTCTGCGCGATGCGCTCGAAGAGTCCGCGGCTCATGTCACCTCAGGCTGCTGTCGTGGCCCCGATGCCGAGTCTGTGCGTCGGCAGGCATCAAGCGCCAGAGCTGCTCGGTCACGCGCTTGACCGCTGCGCCATCGCCCCGCTCCAGGGCGGCGCGACCTTCGCTCACCAGCTTCTCAGCGCGGGGGAGGTCGCTCATCGACGAGACGTCGGCGGCGGCGTTCTCGAACTCCCACTGCCAGGCGTCGGGGTGCTTGTAATAGGCCGCGAGCCCGAGCTGGCGCACCTGTCGCACGCGTCGCTGCAGCTCTTGAATCTGTCGCGCGCGCCGCGCCTTCTCGACGCCGGCGACCGCTTCATCGAAGAGCCGCTGTTCCTGCGGCGAAGCGAACTGCGCCACCCACTTCGACCACGTCGCCACTTGACTCACGGCGTTCTCTTCGACCTCGGGGAACTTCGAGTCGGCCTCGAGTTGCTCGAGCGTGGCGTCGACCTCGAGCAGCCCGCGTTTGGCCTTCTGCCCGGCGTCGGCGTCTCCACCGCGCGCGGCGGCGATGTCGCGCTCGACCTCCCCGAGCGTCTGCTCGACGGTGCCGAGCTGCTCGATGGATCGCGTGAGCCCGTGACGGAACGCGTTGGTGCGCAGCGTGTTCACGCGGTCGCGCGTCGCGGTGAGCCCTGAAGACAGCGCGTCGGGCGTTGCGTCGGGCACGAGCAATTGGGCGATCTCCTCGAACACCTGCTTCGTGGTGACCACCATGGCGCGCGCCGAGAGTCGGCCACCGCGGTCGAGCTCGAGCGTCAACTCGACCTGACTCGCGGCGGGCAGGGTGGCGTTGAGCTGGTCTCCGCGAATCTCGAGCGCGCCCACGAGGCGACAGAGGTGCGACTGCTCGTACTCACCCTGCACGATGGGGATGCGGAGCACGCTCTCGCGCTGCCCTTTCACCATCGCCTCGACCGTCTCGTGGCGGAAGGTGCGCCGCGCCGGCAACGGAGCTCCGCGCTCGAAGTAGACGTTCACCAGGTCATTCGCCATCGCCACGCCGATGGTGCGCGAGAGCGGCGGGTCGGTGAGGGTGAGGCCCTGCACGATGGAGAACTTCGAGGGCTTGAGGGCGACCGGCTTTCCATCGGCGCCCTTGCCGACCAGCGTGAACTCGTTGGGGCGGCGCGGTTGTACGTCGACCGCGAGTACGAAGGCGCCTTCGTCGTTGAGCGGGCTCTCGGCGCTCTTCCACCCGTCGTGGCGCACGAGCTGAATCGAGGTGGGCTTCGGTCCCGGCTCCTCGACGAGGCGACCGACGACGTGCGGTGAGAGGTCGCTCGTCATCGCGGGGTACTGCAACCACACGCGGCGGCCGACCTCTTCGACCTTCTGAGCCGGTCGCGCGTCGAGCCCGGCTGAGGCGGCGTAGAGCGCGGCACCCTGCGCCACGAGCGTCATCGGGTCGAGGCCGTCGGCGAGCGAGACGCCGAGGAGATCTTTCAAGCGCTGCCGCAACACCGGCATCACCGTCGGCCCGCCGACGAGCACGAGGCGCGAGAGCTGCGAGGGGTCGAGGCCGTGGGTGCGCAGCAACCGCACGCAGACGCCGATCGAGCGATCGACCAGCGGCAGGCACAGCCGCTCGAGGTCTTCGCGCTTGATGGTGACGTCGACGTCGAGCAGGTGCTCCCCCAGCTTGAGGGCCGGCACGAGCACGTTCGCGGTCGTCGCGCGGGTCAGCTCGATCTTCGCGTCTTCCACGGCGAGCTTGAGCTTGCGGAGCCCGGCGGCCAATGACGGGTCGGCTCGCACCAGCGTGAGCCCGGTGTCGCTCGAGAGCATGCCGAGCACGTGGTCGACCAGCGTGTGATCGAAGTCGCGCCCGCCGAGGAAGTTGTCGCCGTCGTGACCAATGACTCGCAACAGGCCGTCACGCGTCTCGAGCAGCGAGGCGTCGAAGGTGCCGCCGCCCAGGTCGTAGACCATCCACGCGCCGGCGGCGTTCTCGGTCGTCCACCCTGCAGCGAGCGCCGAGGCGATGGGTTCTTGAATGAGCTCGACGCGCTCGAAGCCGGCGAGCCGCGCGGCCTCACTCGTGGCCGACGACTGCGGCAGCTCGAACAGCGCGGGCACCGAGATGACGGCACGGGCGGGGGCCACGCCGAACTGTTCCTGCACGTCGGTGCGCAGCGACTTGAGCACCTCGGCCGACAGGTCCTCGGGCTTGAGCTTCTTGTTCGCTGCGGGGAACTCGAGCAGCTGCTGGGTGCCCATCAGGCGCTTGAACTCGCTGCGCGTGTTGTCGGGGTCGGCGTCGAGCATCTTGCGCGCCTTGTTGCCGACCAGCGCGTTGCCCTTCGCGTCCATGCGGATGATGGATGGCGTGAGGGTGGTGCCCTGCGGGTTGCGAACGAGGTGCACCTGCGTGCCGTCGAAGACCGCGGCGGCCGAGTTCGTCGTGCCGAGATCGATGCCCAGGTACAGGCTCTTCTTGTCACTCATGGCGCCGGATCTCCCCTGCGTTGGCGGCCCGAAGCAAGCCCCGCGAGGTGACACCGGAGGGGGGAACGAGGTGCACGAGAACGCACGCCGCGTCAACGAGACCTGATTGTCTGCACCCCCGCCGACCTTCGCGGGTCACTTCGACGAGTGGTGACTCGGGTGGCTGAAACCGGCAGCATCCCACTCGATGCGCGAGCTTGACGTCGCAGTGGTGGGCACGGGTACGGTGGGCAGCGCGACCGCGTTGTTTCTCGCGCGGCAGGGCCATCGGGTCACGGTCTACGAGAAGGTCGACGACCCGCGCACCGTGGGCGCCGGCATCATGCTGCAGCCCTCGGGCATGGCGGTGTTGCGGCAGCTGGGGCTCGAGCAGCAGGTCGTCTCGCAGGGGGACCGGGTCGATCGCCTCTGGGTCGAGACTGCGGGCGGCCGGAAGATCATGGAGCTCGAGTACGAGCAGCTGGCGGCCGGCCTCTTCGGGGTCGGTCTGCACCGCGGGGTGTTGTTCGGCGAGCTCTACAAGGCCGTCGGTCGCGAGCCGGGTGTGACGATGTGTCTGGGCGTAGACGTCGAAGATCTCCACCCTTTCCCCGATGGGCGGCTGGCGGCCATCGAGCGCGACACGCGCAAGCAGTACGGCCGACACGATCTCGTGGTCGTCGCCAACGGGGCGCGCAGCTCGCTCCGCGACGACACCGCGTTCACCAAGAGCGTCGAGCGGTACCCATGGGGCGCGCTGTGGGCCATCGTCCCCGACGTCGAGAACCGGTACACGGGTCGGTTGTTTCAGGTGGTGCGTGGCACGCGGCGGCTCATCGGGCTGCTGCCGACAGGGCATGGCCCCGAGGGCGGGCCGCGGCAGGTGAGCTTCTTCTTCAGCCTGCGCGGAGATCAATTCGACGCCTTCCCGCAGGTCGACTTCGCGAAGTGGAAGACCGAGGTGCTCGCTGACGTGCCGAGCGCAGCGCCGGTGCTCGAGCAACTGCGCAGCGCCAACGAGCTGCTCTTCAGCCACTACCACGACGTCGTGATGTGGCCGTGGAACACCGAGCGCGTCGTGTACCTGGGCGATGCGGCGCACGCGATGAGCCCGCAGCTGGGGCAGGGGTGCAACCTCGCGCTGCTCGACGCGTGGTTCCTCGCTGAAGCGATGCGCGGCGCCGAGTCGGTGCCTGACGCGCTCTTCCACTACTCGCGCACGCGGCGGTGGCACCTGCAGTGGTACCAGTTCATCACCCGCGCGCTGACGCCGTTCTTCCAGTCAGACCTGGCGTGGCTGGGCCCGCTGCGCGACTACGGGCTGGCGACGGCGGCGAAGGTGCCGTGGGTTCGCAAGCAGATGGTCTCGGCGATGGCTGGCACCTCGCGCGGGCCGTTCATGGACTTGTTGCGTCTGCCGTAGCGGCTTCCCCCGGCCGCCACCGGGCCTGAAGTGGAAGCGGCGGTCTGAGAGAGGTCGACCCCGGTGGGAGCCCACTGGCCTTTCAGCTCGCGGTACTTCGCGTCGTGCCCTGCGTCGTTCGTGCGCGCCACCAGGTCTCCGGCAGGTCTACACTCGCAGCTTCGCGTGAATCGTCCCCTCAAGGCAGGCCTGCAGCTTGGCAACTACGAGTTGGAACGAAAGCTCGGGGTCGGTGGCATGGGCGAGGTGTGGCTCGCGCACCCAACCGTGAAGGGTCACCGCGCCAGCCGGGTGGTCATCAAGCGCGTTCATGACCATCTCGCGAGAGACCCGCGCATCACGACGCTCTTCGAAGACGAGCTGCAGCTGCTGCAGCGCATCGAGCACCCCAACATCGTTCGTCTCTACGAGGGTGGTCAGCACGAAGACGAGTTCTTCATGGCGATGGAATACATCGACGGGCTCGACCTCCACGCCTGTCTCGCCGCGCACGATGGCCCGCTGTGGCCCGCCTTCGCGGCGGCAGTCATCGCGCAGGCGACGATCGGGTTGCACCACGCCCACGAGCTGAAAGATCTGCTCGGCCAGAAGATGAACCTCGTGCACCGCGACATCTCGCCCGACAACCTCCTGCTCGACCGTCACGGGAACATGAAGGTGGTCGACTTTGGCATCGCGCGCGCCGAGACCAGCCAGGCCACGACCTTCGCCGGCACCCGCAAGGGCAAGGTTCGGTACATGGCACCCGAGTACCTCGTCGACGCTGTGCAGAGCCCGAAGACCGACGTGCATTCCCTGGGCGTCTCGCTGTGGGAACTGGTGACGGGCCATCAGCCGTTTCAGGGGCTGCACGGGCCGGCAGTGATGCGAGAAGTAGTGAACGTGGGGTTGCCGCGCGCGAAGAGCGTGAGACCGAGCGTGCCCGACGAGCTCGACGACGTCATCGCCGCCGCCGTTGCTCCCGCGAAGAAGCGCCTGCCCACCATGAAGGCGTTCGGCGACCGCCTGCGCGACTTCCTCAAAGAGTACCCGCCGCCTTCCCCCGCCGAGATGGGTGAAGAGGTCTCGTTGTGGAAGCGGCGCATGAACGAGTCGAAGGTGAAGCTGCGGTTGGGCGGCATGCGCGGTCAGCTCGAGTCGACCGAGATGGTGCCGGTGGTCGAAGAGCCCGACACCGCGACCATGCGCCGCTCGGCGTTCGATCTCGTCGAGGGCCCGCCGTCGGTCGAGCTGAGGCATGCGCTCGACAAGACCGAGTTCAACGTGCCGCTGCGCACGAACGAAGCGACCGACAAGCTGCAGGTGCGCAGTGACGACTCGTCAGGCTCGGTGAAGTTGCCGCCCGATCTCGAGGCGCTGGCCACGCGAAGTCGCTCGAAGAAGAAGCCGCCGCGCTGACGTCGGTCACGACGTGCGGTGACGACGGCGGTCGGGTGACTCGTCGGCCACAGGGGCGCGCCGTTCGCCCGTACGGGTTCGCTCGCGCTTGTTCTCGTAGAGCGCCTGGTCTGCGGCCCCGAGCAGCGCAGCGGTCGTCGACCCCTCACGCGGGGCCCACGCGGCGCCCAGGCTGGCACGAACCTCGACGGTCTCGGTCGAGAGGCCCGTCGGCTGACAGAGGTGCGAGCGCAGCGCCTTCACGCGCTGCGCAAGGTCGTCGGCGGTGGTCACGTCGTGAAACACCACGACGAACTCATCGCCGCCCAGCCGCGCGGCGGTGCCGGCGTCGCCACTCGCGGCGACGAGCCGCTTCGCCACGACCTTCAGCAACTCGTCACCGATGAGGTGGCCGAGGCGGTCGTTCACGCCCTTGAAGCCATCGAGGTCGAGCAGCGCGAGGCCGAACGAGGCCCCGCGGGCGAGCTCGCTGTCCACGAGCGTCACCAGCGCGCGGCGGTTGAGCAGGTGCGTGAGCCCGTCGGTGTTCGCCAGGTCGTGCACCTCGCGGTGGAGCTTCAGTTCGACGACGAGCTGATCGAACTGCACCGCGACGAAGCGGGTCATCAGGAACGACACGCTGAGCATGCTGACGCCCAGCACCTGCGCGTTGAAGTCACCAAAGAGCAGCAAGGTGACTGCCGTCGGTGCGATGCCCAGCAGCAGGGCCGAGACCGCCGTGGGCCGCAGCACCGCAAAGCAGTGCGCAATCGACATCGAGCCGAACGCCAACGAGATGGGGATGAGGGTGGAGCCGTGAAACACCCCGGTCGCGAAGGTGACGCAGGTGAAGGCCCCCATCACCAGCATGCTGAAGAAGGCGACCTGGCCCGAGCGACGGAGGGCCAACGAGACCTGCTCGGGCGTCAGCTTCGCGCGCGCGGTGCGCGACCACACCACCGTGCGCACCAGCGCGAGCACCACGAGGCTCGTCATCCACACGTAGTAGCGGGGCTCGATGCCGGTCTGCGCGCAGACGGCCATGACGATGAAGACGTTGAGCGAGGCCATCAGGTAAATGGTCGGCACGTGCTGCTGAATGCTCATCAACTGCCGACGCGCGAGGTCGGCACGAAGCGCTTCGGGCACCTGCGGGGCGAGCCAAGCCATCACGCGACGCATCAACGAGCTCACCTTCAGGGCAGGCAGCGCCCGATGCAGGTGCCGGCCGCGCAGATGTTCGACGCGCATTGCTCGTTGCTACGGCACGTCAGGCCAGCCGTGAGCAGCGAGCCGCACACCCCTCCGTCACCGCTACTCGCTTCTCGACACAGACCCCATCGACACGACAGCGCGTCACTGCAGGCTTCCATCGGCAGGGGGCGCTGCTGACAGATGCCCTTGAGACACGTCGCCGAGGTGAAGCAATCGCGCGTGCTCGCGCAGCTCGAGCCCGCTGCCGCGCGGGGTCGACACGCGAGGCCGGCGTCACCGCCGGTGCGGCACGCGAGGTGGGCCTGGCAGTCGTCGTGGCCGGTGCACGGTTCCCCCGTGGCGAGCGGTGCACCGCACGACCCGGCGTCGCGAGCGCTGACACCGATGCACGTCTCGTTCGTCGGGCACACCTGTGAGGCCGAGCAGGCGTCACCCGAGCCGACCTCGCGGCGCAGGCAGCGCTGCGCGAGCACGTCACAGACCAGCACCGCCTGGCACTCGTCTCCAGCGCAGCTCGCCGTCTCGCCCCGTCGCGTGACGCACACGCCGGCATCACCCGCCAGCGCGTCGCAGAAGGCGGAGTCGCTGCACCGGCCACCAAGGCACGCTTCACCCGACGACGGGAGCAGCCGACATTGCTGGTCCACACAGTTGAGGCCGATGAGGCATTCCGCGTCGAGTTCACACGTCGCACCTGACGTCCCCAATGCGGTGCACACCCCCACCGTCGGCATGAAGGGGGAACGGCGGCAGGAGTGCAATTGGCGGCATTCCGCGTCGGACGAGCACGACTCGCCCGAGAAACCGCGCGGCTGACAGGTGCGCGGGCACACGCTGCCGCGGCAAACGCCTTCGGTGCATTCCGAATAGCCGTCGAAGCACGGCTCATCGAGCGCGGCGCGGGGCCTGAGGAAGGTGAGGCACGAATCGGGCAGCGCCTGGAACTCGTCGCACGACCACGTCGCGAAGGCCGTGGCACAGGTCTCGGCCTTCACCGCGTCGAAGCGCAGCGCGCCCGCCGTCACGTGCGGCGGCCAGGTCAGCGGGCCACACCAGGTCACCTCGAGCTGCTTCACGCAGGCGTCGCGGCCCTCCATCGTGTCTTCCACCAGCCCGCAGCGAATGAAGTACGCGCAGCGGTTCAAGTTGAGGCTCTTGCACGCGTCGGCAAAAGAGACGCCGCCGTCGAGGCGCACCCCGCTGTCGGTGACGGGGTCGACTCCCGAATCGGTGCGGCCGGCATCGGGGAAGAGGAACGGCAACTTCCCGCAGCTCTGCCCGAGCAGCAGCATCAACGGCATCACTGAGAGAACGAAGCGCTTCACGAGAGTGACTTACGACCCGCCATCAGCCCGCACCGAGCAGCTGACCCTGCAGGTTCCACCAAAGCCACCATCCGGCAGGGTGGCGTACTGACAATCATTCGACAGGCACTGGCCATCGTAACCACAGGCCTCGCCGTTTGCCTTCCACGCCTCGCAGACGTCCATGGCCGTGGAGAAGGAACACGTGTGCCCAGGTGCGCAGCGGTACCCGCTCACCTCGAACGAGCAGTCGCCACCTGCGACGGGGAGCCGCTCGCATTGCTGCGTCTTCGAGTCGCAGTACAGGCCGTCTTCGCAGTCGTCGTAGGAGATGCAGCCCTGATGGAAGCCGGCCTTCACGAGGCAGGTGCCGGTGGTGATGAGCGTCGAGCACCGCAGTGAGGGCAGGCAGCTGCCGGGCCCGGTGCAGGTGCCCTGGAGGCCCGCCTTGCGCTGACACGTTCCGGGCGGGCGCATGCCGTTCACGGGCGGACCCTGTCGGCAGAAATACTCTTCGGTGCAGAAGGGGAAGCCGCCTTCGACGCCGCACGCTTCACCGAGGCCCGCCTGGCGGACGACGCACTTGCCGTTGCTGCAGGTCATGGCGTCGCCGCACGCGTCGAAGCGAACGCAGCTCGCGCCCGCGTCTTTCTTCGGCTGACACACCGCAACGCCTGCATCGGTTTCGTCGCACCCCGCGCTCGACGGGTCGCACCGCCGATAGAAGCCGTCGCAGCTCGAGCCCAGGGGTGTCCACCCCGTGCAGCGGTGGGGGCACTGGTCGTCGTAGAGGTTGCAGAAGCCAAAGGCGTCGCATTCGAGCGCGGTGAAGCAGCCGCCATCGGGGGGCGTCAGGCCGGTGAAGGTCGACCCGCAGAACAGCGGCGTGTCTTCGCAGCTCCCCGCGCCGAAGCCGTTGAGGCACTTGAGCCCTTCGCTGTCGAGGTACTGCAGGCGCCCTTCGCCGACGCTGCGGGTGAGGGCGGCCTGGTCGCACACGCTCACCTGGCGGCGCTGCGAGAGACACCCGGGGAAGCCCGCGTCACCGAGGCGGCCACAGCGGCGATCGCGTTCGCACTCGGCGAGCGAACGCAGGTCGCACCACGAGCCGAGCGGTGCGGCGAGAAAGCCTGCGTCGGGAATTCCCGCATCGCGCGGTGGGCGACCCGCATCGACCCCGGCGTCTTCGGGGAGCCCTGCGTCTTCGATGGGCGTGCCGGAATCGACCGTCATCATCGGAGGTGGGCAGGCCGCGAGCGCGACGAGCGCCGAGACCGGCAACCACAGGCGAGAAGAGGAGCGCACGCACACGGACGCTATCACCGAGCCCCCATTCCCCGGCGAACGGCGATGAGTTTCCCCACGATGGAGACGGCGATCTCCCGCGGGGTCAACGCGCCGATGTCGAGGCCCATCGGGCTCTGGAAGTGGGTGAGTTCCTGCTCGGTGAAGCCGCCGGCTTCCATGCGCTGACGAAAGCGTGCGGCCTTGCGCTTGCTGCCGATGACGCCGAGGTAGGCGAGCGGCTTGCGTACCAGCGCCTCGACACAGGCTTGATCGAGCGGGTGGTCGTGCGTGGTGACACAACAATACGTGTGCACGTCTCCCGCGAGCGCCTTCGCCACGACGTCGGGCGGCTCGAGGCGGCGGGTGACGTTCGGGAAACGGGCCAGGGTGAGCCACTCGGTGCGCTCGTCGACGACGGTGACGTGAAAGCCGACCGACTGCGCGAGCTCTGAGAGTTCCTTCGAGACGTGGCCCGCCCCGAAGACGAAGAGCTTCGCGAGTTGACCGTGCTTCTCGAGGAAGACGGTCATCTTGCCCCCGCAGCACATGCCGAGGTCGTGGGTGAGGTGCGTCTCGAGCGTCTGCGAGTCGCGCGTCACGTCGTCGAGCAACGCGCGCGCAGCGTCGACCACCTGCTTCTCGATGGCGCCCCCGCCGATGGTGCCGACCAGCTCACCCTGGCGCGGCACGACCATGCGCGAGCCGGGCTTCTGCGGAGTGCTCCCCTGCGAGGCGATGACGGTACACACGACGAACGGCTGTCCGTCGGCCTCGAGTCGAGCCAGCTCCGCGAAGAGGCCAGCGTGCATGGGTCAGTACTTGGTCTTCGGGCAGGCGTTCAGGTCGTTCTTCTTCTGCTCTTCGACGCGCACGACTTCGGCGGTGGACGTCTTGAGCTGGTTGCCGAGCTGCTCCTCGACCTGGCCCCACTGCGCGTCTTTCGCCTTCTCGGCGGTGGCGAGCTTCTGGCTGCCCTCGAGCACCGCGACGAGGGCCTTCAGGGCGGCGATCTGCTTGTCGTCACCGGCGACGACGTCGGCGCACTTCGTCTTGAGTTCTTCGAGCAGGCCCTTCGCCGGCTTCTTCTTGTACTTCTGCGCGAGGTCATCGAACGCGAGGGCGGCCGAGACCCGCTGACCGGCGGCGATGAGCACGTCGCTGGTGCGCTGAGCCCGCATGCCGTCGAGTTGCTGAAACTGCAGCGCGGCGGGCGCGGTGGTGTCGACGTCGGTCGCGTAGCTGTTCTTGAGCAGGAAGGGCCACGTCATCTTCCCCGCGTTCTCACCCAGCTTCAGCGCCTGCACCTTGCCGGTGAGACAGGTGGTGATGTCATCGCTGGTGGGGAAGGTGGCCTTCACTGCACCTCCCTGCGCGACCTCGACCTCGACCTTCAGGTTGGGGGGCGTCTTCACCGCGACCGACGCGTAGCATTCGCAGAACGTGGCCTGGCTCAGGCGCAGGCGCCCGGCGATGTCGTTGGCCGCGTTGTCACCGAGCTTCACCTGCTGGGGGATGGCGCTGAGCGGAATCTCGGCGGTGATGGGCTTCGCGCCGGCGGGCAGCGCGGTGAGGTTCAGCTTCTTGTACGCGGCCTCGAGGCACGCCTTGCCGGCCGCGCTCGCGCCGGTGCCGTTGAACTCGTACGTCACGCCCGAATCGGAGACGGTGATCTTCCCCTTGAGGTCGAAGGTGCCCTCGCGCGCTGTTGGGTCGACGAAGCATTCCTGCGTGGCGGGGCTCAGCGAGAGCATCGCGCCGGTGAGCACCTCGGCGGTCAGCGGCGAGAGCATGATGGGGCGCGCGGTGCACGACGCCACGTCGAAGGGGATGACGTTGGTGATGCTGAGCTTCACGGGCTCTGCCGGCTTGTTCGCCCCGGGCTTCGTGTCGGGAGTGGTGCTGCCAGACGAGGTGGCGCAGGCAGTGAGCGCGAGCGCGCCGAGCGCGATCTTCAGGCGGGTCATGAGGGCTCCAGGAACGGGAGGTGGTGGCCTGCCGCCTAGCACGCGCCTGCAGCGTTCGTGAGCCCAGTCACTGCTGGCAGCACACCGCGTACGCCGGAGTCTGCGCCTGGTGGTTGTTGGCGCTCCCCCACACGATGCAGTCGGTCAACGAGCGCTATTCGCCACCGTGCACGTCTTGTTGCTCGCCAGTCAACCGCTGATTCGAGAAACCTCGCGCGAGGCGTCCCGAACGCTCTGGAGGGGCTCGTCGACGTCCGACTCGACGATTCGTTGGGCAGCCTCTCGGAAGTCTTCGTGCTGCGGCTTTCTCACTTGTTGCTTCAAGTCTTTGTCCTCGGTCACGCCGGGGCCCCGCGGTAGCAGCCAGGTTTCAACCGACCAGGTGGGAACGAGAAGGACAACCGGCTCGTTGGCTGCCCGCGGCGGTTCGTTCCCTTCACGCAGCGCCGCTTCGAGTTGTTCTTTTTTTTGCTGAACACCGAGGTTGTCCCCATCGATCATGACGATCAGTGCGACACGTTCGCCAGGCCGTTTTCGCGTCGTGGCTCGCACCTCACGCGCATATCGCTTGATGACGAACGCGCTTGCATCCCACGCTCTCAACGTGACGTCTTGAGCGTCACCGCGTGAAACGGCTGCAGTCGCGTGCGTGAAAGGTGAGCGGCTTCGCAGTCACAGGCAGACCTGTCGCCAGCCGGCCCTGCCAGGCAGTCTCGCTCGCGATGAACGAGCCCTCGAGCGCGACGCCGTCGAGCACCACGTCGACGAGGTTCTCGAGCGAGTTCCCGCGCACGACCAGCATCCCGTCGGGCGTCGTCGGCCACTCGACGCTCGTGACGCTCGGCACCGCGGCGCCCTCTTCGCAGACGAACAGCGGCCACTCGCGCCACGCCTGCGCCCCGCGGGTGTCGCGGAACACCGTATAGAAGAGGCCCGTGCGCTTCTCGGGGACCGGGTTCTTCGCGTCTCCCGGCGCCGTGAAGATGGTCTTCACGCCCTCGTTGAGCGCGGTGCGGCCTTCACTGAACAACCCCGTCGTCGAGTACCAGGCGGTCAGCACGCGTTCCCGCCGGGTCTCGAGCTCTCCCGACGGGTTGATGATGTCGTACGACTCGAACGTCGACTCGGGCGCGAGGATGTCGAGCGTCACCGGCTCGCGCTCCCGCACCAACACGCGCGCGCCCAGCGGCCACGTTTCCCCGGCCACGATGAGGCGGTCGACCACCGGGTTCTCGTTGCGCACGTCGGACTCGCTGATGGCGATGCGGAACAGCGCGAGGATCGACTTCACCTCTTTCTTCTGCACGCGCTCGAACAGCGTCTTCAATTCGTCGGGCGTGGCCGCGGGGCTCACCGTCTCGGCGACCGCGAAGACCAGCACGATGCCCACCGTGCCCGATGTGCGCCGCGGGTCATCGGCGGCAAGCGGGTCGAACAATGTCGGCGGCACCCGGTACACCGCGCGCGGGCCAAGCCCGATGATGGCGACTCCCGGAGGCAAGGTGCCGGTACCGCCCGTCAGCCGAGACGAGTCTGTGAGCACGTCGGGGTTCGCGCACGGGCTGCGGTTGAGCGCGTAGGGGTCTGCGTCGCACCCAATCCACAACAGCGTGCTCGGCATGGTACGCGTCGGGTCGAGCACCAGCGCGGTGAGCTGGGTCGATTCGCCGGGCTTCAAGCTCGCAGGCGTGGCGTTGATGCCGATGAGTCGGAGATCTTCCACCAACGTCTCGACGGGAAAGCCGAAGTCGCATGCGGTCGCGCCGAGCAGCACCGCAGCCGCGAAAAGAGCGCGCCTCACCATTCGGCCCTCAGCCCCAGCACGGGGAGAATCGGGAGCCCCGTGAGGTAGGCCTCCTTCGAGTAGTCGTAGCTGTTCAACACCGCTTCGACGTTCTGACGGTACGTCGCGTTCTGCACGTCGAGGTAGATGGCGAACATCCATTCCTTGAACACGAAGCGCTTGTCGATGCGCACGTCGAGCTGGAAGAAGTCGGGCAGCCGCCGCGAATAGAGCTGGCTCTGCACGGGGTAGAAGTAGTTCCCGTTCGCGTCGTAGATGGACGCGCTCACCGGGCGGTTCAGCGGCCCCGAGGTGTACCGAATCTTCGCGCCGACGATGAAGTCGAAGGGCAGCTTGTAGCTGGCGACCACGATGAGGTTGTGCGGCTGGTCGAACTGCGAAGGGCCCCAGATGGTGCCGCCCCCGAAGTCACGCTCGACGCGCGAGAGCGAGTACGCGATCCACCCGAAGAAGTTCTTCGTCAGCGCGTGGCGCAGCAGCACCTCCATGCCGTAGGCCTGCCCGCGGCCATCGCTCGTGTAGCGGAGGTCAACCTGGCCGGTGTCGAACTGACCAGACGTCATGCCGATGGTCTGCCGCGACTGGTTGAAGAGGTTCTTCGAATAGAACTGCAGGTCGAGGCTGATGGCGTCGGTGAAGCGCACCTCGCTGCCGAGCATCACCTGCGTCGCGCCCTCGGGCAGCAGGTTCGGGTTCCCGAGCGCCGCGCTGAGCTGACCTGTCCGGAAATCCGGAGGCTGCTGGTACAGCCCGACGCCGCCCTTCAACGCCACGCGCTCGTGCAGCTGCCAGAACACCGAGAGCCGAGGGTCGGCCCACGCCTTGTTCATCTGCGAGCTGTAGTCGGCGCGCACGCCCGCGATGATGCGGAGCTCATCGATGGGCTTGAAGAGCACCTGCGCGAACGCCGCCGGTTCGGCCTGCACGACGAAGTCTCTCGTCAGCACCAGCGACTTGCTCTGGAACGGGTCGGGCAGCAGGTTGAACTTCGGCAGCGGAGGCGATTGCACCTCAAACGAGTAAGGCTGGAACCCGAAGTCGATGCCCGCGCTGACCTCGCTGCGAAGCTCCGGCAGCGGCACCGTGAAGGTGTGGCGTGAGCGCAGAGGGTACTGAACGCCCCTGGCGAAGATGTCGTCGCCCACGTTGAAGTTGAGTTCGTCGATGCCCACCGACGTTCGCATTCGATAGCCGACGCGCGGGTGCAGCTGCAGGTCGAGCCCGACGAGCAGCCGGTTGTACAGAATCGAGGTGCCGAACGTGCCGCGGCCCTCCGGATCAATCGACGGGTTCGGCAACGCGAGCACCAGCGCGTCGGACGAACCGAAGAACGAGACGAAGAAGCGGGTCTTGGGGGACTTCTTCGGTCGGTACTCGATGCGCGCCTGGTAGTCGTAATAGCGGGGCGCGAGCGTGAAGCTGATCGCGTCTTCCGCTCCGGGAATGAGCGAGAGCACCGCCGGCAACACCGCGTCGATGTACGAGCGACGGGCGCTCAGCGAGAAGCTCCAGTCGTCGCCGATGGGCGCTTCGATCAACGCCGACGCGTCGACGAGGTTGATGTCGACGTAGCCGTGAATGCCCTTCTTCGAAGGGGTGCGCGAATCAGCGGTGATGAGCCCACCGATGCCGCGGCCGTAGTCGGCGTTGAAGTTGCCCGCCTGGAAGTTGATGTTCTCGAGGAGGTTCGCGTTGTACGTCGAGAACAACCCGCCGAAGTGGAAGAGCTGCGGCACCGGCGCTTCGTCGACGTAGGTCTTGGTGTCCCACGGCTTGCCGCCGCGCACGATGAGCAGGCCGATGCCGAACGGGGCGCGCGCCACGCCGGGCAGGTTCTGCACCACGCGAAACGCATCGCCATTCGTGCCGGGGATGAGGCGGATCTCTTCTTGCGACAGCGTGACCTGCGCGACTTCTTTCCTTTCCTTCGGGGCGCGCACCACCGTCTCGAACGCGCCGGAGAGCTTCTTGCGGATGAAGTACGTCACCTCGGTGCGCTTGCCGGGGGTGAACGTCTCGGTGACCTCGTACTTCTCGTACTCGTTGGCGACGACCACCACCGGCCAGGTGCCCTCGGGGATGTCGGTGAACTCGAAGCGACCGTCATCGGCCGAGACGGCCTCGCGGCCCTGCACGACGACCTGTGCGCCCCCCAGCGCGTCGCGGGTGCCGCGCTCGACGATGCGGCCCGAGAAGTTCACCGGGGTACCGGCGTCGACCGCCGGAACCTCTTCGGGCGTCGGCGGCCGGTAGACGAAGTGCAACGTGAAGGCGATGCGCACCGCTGCGGGCACGCCATCGACCTCGGCGGGAGAAAAGACGAACTGCTTCACCGCCGTCAGCGCGGCGGCGTCGAACGCTTCACCGGCCGATTGCGCCACGCGGGCGTCCATCACTGCGCCGTCGGGGCCGATGTCGATCTCGAGCGTGACATCACCACCCACGCCGGCATCGACCAGTTCGGGCGGGAAGACGGGGTCGACCTGCTTCACGAGTGCTGGTGGCTTCGTGAGCACGCCGGTGCCGCCGTCTTGTGCGAAGGCGGGCAGAGCAAGCACAACGAGGAAGAAGACGTGCCGAACCACGCGCAAGATCTAACAGGGCGTTGAAAATACTGCGTTGAGGGCCGTAATGAGTGTCTTGTGGAATTGGACGAGGGGCCTCGTTGATCAGCTCTCGCTGATCAACTCAGGCGGTCGGCAGCAGCGTCGCCAGGCGCCG
>JBILUC010000110.1:0-11683 GCA_044371205.1 Archangium sp. | reverse complement strand
GTGTCCGGGCGCGACGGCGCTGACCTTCACGTCGGGCACGGCGACCGCGACAGGCGACACGACGTTCGCGACGAATGGCAACGGGGGGGCTGATCAGACCCCGAGCTGCAGCAACACCGCGCGCACGGCAGGTCGCGACCTCGTCTATTCGTACACGCTGACGCAGGCGCAGGACGTGACCCTCTCCGTCACGCCCACCGGCACCTCGCCGACGCTGGAACCGGTGCTCTCGGTGCGCGCGACCACCTGCAGCGACGCGACCACGACCGCCGAGCGAGGCTGCGTGAGCCCGCAGGCCCCGACACCCGCGCGGCTCTCGCTCGTGAATCAACCCGCCGGCACGTACCTCGTGTGGGTCGACTCGTCGCGCGACAGCACGGGGCCGTTCCAGCTCGAGGTGCAGCTCGCCGCGCCCACGCCTCCACCGGCGAACGACTCGTGCAGCGCTCCACAGGCACTCACCTTCACCAACGGCGTCGCGAGCTTCTCGGGCTCGACCGCGCAGGCGGCCAACGACAACTTCCCCGGTGACGTCTCGCCGACCTGCAGCCCCAGCGCCAGGCAGAACGGCCGCGACGTCGTGTTCTCGTTCACGCTCGCGCAGCCGCAAGACGTGGGGCTCTCGGTCGCCCCGGCGAGCGGCTCGACGCTGGTTCCGGCGGTGTACGTGCGGAAGAACTCGTGCACGAGCCAGGTGCTGTCGGACGAGGTGGTGTGTCAGGCCGCGATTGGCACGGTGACGAGCCGGCTCACGAGGCTCGCGGCGGGCACCTACTTCGTCTTCGTTGACTCGTCGGGCAACAGCTCAGGCGCCTTCACGGGGAGCGTGACGGTGAGCGCACCGACTCCCGCGCCGGCGAACGATGGGTGCAGCGGGGCGCAGGTGCTCTCGTTCACCAACGGCGTCGCGACGGTGAGCGGCAGCATGGTGGCGGCGGGCAACTCGAACACGCCCAACGACAACGCCCCGGCGTGCGGCACCGACTTCTTCCCGCGGCGCTTCGGCCGCGACCTCGTCTATTCGTACACCCTGACGCAGGCGCAAGACGTCGACGTGACGGTGACGCCGTCGAACGGCGGGCTGGTGCCGGTGGTGTACGTGCGCGCGCCGGGGCAGTGCAGCAGCTTCAGCGCGGGCTTCGAGTTGACGTGCGTCGCGCAGAGCGAGTCGCGGCCGGTGCGTGCGTACCTCCCGAATCAGGCTGCGGGCACGTACTTCCTGTTCGTCGATTCCAACTCGCTGGCGGCGGGTGACTTCTCGCTGGCCGTGACGGTGCGCGCGCCGACGAGTCCTCCGACGAACGACAGCTGCACCGCGCCGGTGGTGGTGACGCAGGGCGCGACGGGCGTGATGGGCGACACGAGCGCGGCGACGAACACGTATTCGTCGTTGAACCTCAGCGCCGCGTGCCGTGGCTCGACCTTCCTCGATGCGCGCGATGTCGTGTTTCAGTTCACGCCGGGCGCGACGGGCACCGTGACGGCGACGGCGACTCCCGAGGCAGGCTTCAACCCGGCGCTGCTGCTCTTGCAGCCGAGCTGCGCGGCGACCGAGTGCGTGCGGCGCGTCGATGCTGCGGGCGTGGGCGTGCCCGAGTCGTTTGCCTTCCCGGTGACGCAGGGGCAGACGGTGTTCCTGGTCGTCGACAGCGCCAGCCCCGAGGTGCCGGGGGCGTTCGGGCGCTTCTCATTGAAGGTGGAGTGACGTGATGTCTTTTCGGGTTGCGGCGGGTGTCTTGTGGGTGGCGTTGATGGCGGTGGCCTTCGGGGCGTCGCCGCCGTCAGACCCTCAGGCGGGTGAGCTCATCGTGAAGATGATGACGGGCCAGCTCGAGGGCGTGAACCGCTCGTTCTTCGCGTTGTTCAATCTGATGGGGGTGTGGCCGATGGTGTTGGCGGCGCTGATGGCCGACGACCCGAAGGGCAAGTGGCCCTTCGTGCTGGGCAGCTTCGCGCTCGGTGCGTTTGCGCTGTTGCCGTGGCTCGTCATCCGCAGCTGGGAGCCGCGCCCGGCCAACGCTTCGCTCGTCGCGCGGGTGCTCAAGTCGGTGGTGTTGCGCGGAATGCTGACCGTGGCGGCGGTCGCGTTGCTCGGCCTCTTCTTCCTGGGGGGCGACCTCGCGGCGTTCGTCGCGCTCTGGCCCACGAATCAGTTCGCCTTCGTGATGTCGTTCGACTTCGTGGCGTGCACCGGCGCTGCGGTGTTGCTGCTGCTCGCTGGCCGGCGAAGCTGAAGCGGCCGGGGCCGCTCACCTGGGCCCAGCTGATGACGAGGGAGAAGTCGTTCGACGACTTCAGCTGTTCGCGATGACCTCAGGCGCGGCTGAACACCAGCGCCGCGTTGGTGCCACCGAAGCCAAACGAGTTCGACAGCGCGTGCTCAATCTTGCGTTGCTTCGCCACCAGCGGCACGAGGTCGAGCTCCTTCTCTTCGGGCTCGTGAAGATTCAGCGTCGGCGGCGCCACCTGGTCGCGCAGCGCGAGCACCGTGAAGATGGCCTCTACCGCGCCCGCCGCGCCGAGCAGGTGCCCGATGGACGACTTGGTCGACGAGATGGACACGCCCCTGGCCGCCTCACCGAGCAGCCCGCGAATCGCCTTCAGCTCCACCGGGTCACCGACCGGCGTCGACGTCGCGTGCGCGTTGACGTAGCCAATCTGGTCGGGCCGCAGCTTCGCGTGGCCCATCGCCGTCTTCATCGCGCGCAACGCCCCTGCGCCCTCGGGCTCGGGCGCGCTCAGGTGGTACGCGTCGCCCGAGATGCCGTAGCCGCTCACCTCGGCGTAGATGCGCGCGCCGCGCGCGAGCGCGTGCTCCCGTTCTTCGAGCACCAGCACACCGGCGCCCTCACCGAGCACGAAGCCGTCTCGCTTCGCGTCCCAGGGGCGAGACGCTTCCTGCGGTCGGTCGTTGTAGTCAGTCGACATCGCGCGCATCGCCGCGAAGCCCGCGAAGGCGATGCGGCCGGTCGCCATCTCGGTGCCGCCCGCGACCATCACGTCGGCGTCTCCGTATTGAATGAGGCGCGCTGCGTCGCCGATGGCGTTCGAGCCCGTCGCGCACGCGGTCACCACGGAATGGCACGGCCCGCGAAAGCCGAAGCGCATCGACACCAGCCCGGGCGCCTCGTTGATGAGCGCCATGGGAATGAAGAAGGGCGACACGCGCCTGGGGCCCTTCTCCTGCATCATCACTGCGCACTCGGCGATGCGGTTGAGCCCGCCGATGCCCGAGCCGATGAGCACACCGGTGCGGTCCCCCTCGAGCTCCGTGGGCGGCGTCTCCCACCCCGCGTCCTTCACCGCCTCGCAGGCCGCGACGATGGCGTAGTGGAGGAAGGGCTCGAGCCGCCGCCGTTCCTGCACGTCGAAGTGCACCTCGAGGTCGAGCTCGCCCGGCCCCTTGCCGCGCGGCACCTCGCCGGCGATTCTGGTCGTCAGGTCGCTCACGTCGAACGACGTCACGGGGCGAATGCCGCTCTTGCCTTCGAGCAGCTGCTTCCACACGTGGTCCACCCCCACGCCGAGCGGGCTGACGAGCCCCATGCCGGTGATGACGACGCGCTTCATGGTTGACTCCGATGTGCTTCGAAAAGACGAGGTGGGGTGAGCCTGCGGTGTACCGAGCGCGGCGCGCCCGGCCCTGCCTTTAACCCGACTTCGCCCGCAACGAGTCGACGACCTGTTTTCCGATCGACCAGGACGGGTTCCACCGTGCGATGCGTCCGCGCATCGATGGGGACCAGGGGGGCCCCGCGCGGGGCGAGCCAGCGGTTGCCCCAGGCGGCCAGCGAGAGCAGCAGCGGCAGCACGTCGGCCCCCTTCGCGGTCAGCACGTACTCGTGCCGCACGGGTCTCCGCGAATACGCGTGCGCCTCGAGCAGGCCGTGCGCCGTCAGCGCGTTGAGCCGCGCGGTGAGGATGTTGGGGGCGATGCCCAGCGCCGCCTCGAGGTCGGCAAATCGCCGCGCCCCGAGAAAGACGTCGCGCAGAATCAGCAGACTCCACGCGTCGCCGAGCTGGTCGAGCGCGCGGGCGATGGGGCAGGGCCGCTTCGACAGAGAGACGCGCTTCACGGCGGGGGACCCTAGGGTCGTCACTTGCACGATGCAAGTCACTCCGGCAGCCGGTGACGAGGCGCCAGTCGCGGTGTACACGCCCGCGCCATGACCGGCGACGTGAATGGCTGGGCCTTTCGACGACTGCGCGGAACGTGGCTGTTTCACGACCTCCCCGAGGCCGTGCTCGCGCAGTTGGCTGCGGGTGCCAACGAGCAGCGCCTCGCGACCGGGCAGACGCTCCTGCGCGAGGGAGAGCAGGGAGACGAACTCTTCGTCGTCATCGACGGTGCGCTCGAGGTCACCCAGCTCGAACCCGGCGGCGGCGTGCGGCTGCTCGGAGAGGTGCGCAAGGGCGAGCACCTCGGTGAGCGCGCGCTGCTCGAGAACACCGTGCGTACGGCGACCGCGAGCGCCCTCGAGCCCACGCGCGTGCTGAGCATCACCCGCGCCGCTCTGGCTGCAACGCTTGAGGCGCACCCGGACACCGCCTCGACGCTGAGCCGGCTCGCCGAATACCGGCGGGCGTGGTCGACGACGCGGCGGGTGCGCCCTCCCCGTGCGCAGGTGGTCGACGCGCTGCGCGGCTTCTTCCCCGAGCTCCCCACAGAGCGGCTCGACGACGTGGCCGGCGAGGTCGAGTGGGTGACCATTCCCCGCGGGGCGCGGCTGTTCCGGCAGGGCGAGGCGGGCGACGCGCTCTATCTGGTGGTGAGCGGGCGCCTGCAGGTCGTCGCTGAGCGCGACGACGGCCACGAGGTTCGGCTGGGCGAGGCCGGGCCCGGAGAATCGGTGGGCGAGATGGCGTTGCTGTCAGGCGAGGCGCGCATGGCGTCTGCGCGGGCCGACGACGACACCGGGCTCTTGCGGCTGTCGCGCTCGGGCTACGAGGCGCTGATGGCCGCGCACCCGAAGGCGATGGCCGTCTTCGCGCGCACCATGGCGAGCCGGCTCGCGAAGGCCGCGCGGGGCCGTGGGGCCGTCGTCACCCTGCGCGCCACCCCCTTCGTCACGCTGCCCGACTGCGACACCGCGGTGAGCCTCACCGACCCCGTGATGCTCAACCTGACCATCACCCAGCTCTACCACCGCATCGCCGTCGACCTCACCGTGCTCCTCGGCGCGCAAGACGTGAACTGGTTCGGCTTCGCGTGCCGCGCGTCGAAGACGGCGGGCGCCTCGATTCGGGGGGAAGAGCTGCCCCTGCGTCAGCTGCTCGAGCGCTCACCGCTCTGGCCGTGGGTCGAGCGCGGCACCTCAATCGCGCGCCGCCTCGCGCTGGTGCGGCGCTTCGAAGACACCATCGACACCGTCGCCGACCGCGTGGCCGAGGGGAACCGCTTCATCTTCGCCGAGATTGGGCCCGCCTTCGTGCGCTTCGTGCAGGCGTACGCGAGCGGCGCTGGCGAGTCGAAGCTCGCCACGCTGCGCACGTCGTTCAAGCCGGGGCCGAGCGAGCACGGCGGGCAGGACACGTTGTTCGGCGCCGTCGCGGCCTACGCCGAGGCGAGCCAGGAGCCTTCACCGCGTCGCCGCGCCGAGCTGATTCTGCTCGGGAGCCTCAAGATTGGGCTGCACGAGCAGATTCGCGTCGACCCCATCATCGACGCTGCGCTCGGCGCGCCGCTCGAGGTGTTCTTCGATGACCTGCTGGGTGAACTCCCTCGCCCGTTGCGGCTGCTGGCCCCGCGGGCCCGCCCGAGGCTCGAGCGCGAGCTGCGGCGCTTCTTGACGGGGCGGTTGATGCGCATGCGCCTGCCCGACGCGGAGTTGTCGCTGGGCGACGACGTGCCCGGCTGGGGTCGCGCGCAGCCGTTCCCGCCGATGCTCGAGACGCTGCAGCACCCCGAGCTGGTGCGCCTCTACGACTCGCTCACCGCGGGCCAGCCGAGCCGCGCGCACGACTGGAGCGAGCTGGGTGACCGCATGCGCTTCATCGCCACGCTGTTCCGCACCCGGCAGAAGTCGCTGCAGTTGTTCGAGCCCCCGTACCTCGAGACGCAGAACGCCGACATCCGCTCGCGGCGCGTGCCGTCGGGCAGCCTCTGAGGCAGTCGGGGTGAGGGGCCCGGGCCGTGCGCTCGCGCGAAACGGCAAGGAGGCGATGACGAAAGCGCCTGCTGCCTGCCGTGGCCACTTCAGCCTTCAGTGTCGGCGCAGCGCGTGGCCTCCGTGAGTTCCGGCACCGCTCGCTTTCGCTCGAGCCGCGCTCGGCGCGAGAGGGCCCTCACGTCGACTGGCGTTCCCTGCTCGGCGTGTCTCGTCGCGGCGGCCACGTCTCGCAGTCGGTGCTCGTAGAGAATCGCCAGCCGCAGGTGCAACGGCGCCGGGTCGTCGCTCCCCTCGAGCGCGTGGTGCAGCGCTTCGACCGCCTCGACCCAGCGGCCTTTTCGACGGTGCACTTCGGCGCGCAGACTCCAGGCCTGGCTCGCCGTGCCGCCCGACTGTGCGCGCTCGAGAAACCGCAACGCCCGCGGCTCGTCACCCGAGCGCATCGCGACCTGCGCGAGCCCCAGCGCCGTCGGCGGGAGCAGCGGGTGTCGCTCTTCCCACGCTGCAATCAACCGCTGCACGAGGTCGACCATGCTGCGCACGTCGCGTTCGTTGTGAGACAGCACCCGACCGAGCGTCGCCACGCGGCCCGTGCGCAAGAAGTCGAACCACGCGGGGGGAATCTGAGCGCCTTCGATGTCTCCGCGCCGGTGCACGTCGAGCACGCGCCGCTCGAGCGACCCGAGCGTCAGCTCATCGAGGTGATGGCGGAACACGCGCCGTGCGCAGTGCAGGAGGTCGACATGCGGCAGCTCCGGCGGCGGCGGCAGGCGGTTCATCACGAAGCGCGCGCGGAGCAACGGCCAGTCGAACGACTTGCCGTTGAAGCTGAGCAACACCGTCGCGCGCGTGAGTCGATCCGCGAGCCACTCGAGCATGGGCCGCTCGTGCGCTGGAGACGGCAGGTGGAGTTGCGACACCACAAACCGCCCGTCGTCGAGCGCGTGTGCCGTGCCGAGGAGAAAGGCGAGGGTGCCAGTGCCGCCCATCAAGCCGGTGGTCTCGGTGTCGAAGAAGAAGGGGTGCGTGGTGTCGAGCAGCGTCTCACTCAAGGCCAGCGCGCTGAGCGACTCAGCGTTCAACGTGGGTAGACGCGCTTCGTGCTCGACGAGGTGAAGACTGCCGAACGGCGTCTCTCTGGCGGGAATCAGGCGTGAGAGTGACGTCTGCGCCGGGGGAGGCGCCGTCACTTTCATTCGCGGCGCGGGCAGCGTCGCGAGCCTGGCAGTGAACAGAGACATTTCATCTCCCTCTCCCCCGCGGGGGAGAGGGTCGGGGAGAGGGGTGAAGGTCAGTGCGACGATTCGGAGCGCTGCGAGAGAGAACTCAGGACTTCCCGCGCGAGCTTCTTGCGCGCGCCGCCATCGGCCGGCCCGACACACGAAGGACAGCCCTGCTCGCACGCGCACCCGTCGATCAACTCACCGGCGCTGGTCAACAACCGCTCCCGCTCGTCGAACAACCGCGACGCGAGGCCCACGCCGCCCGGCACGTGGTCGTAGAGAAACAGCGTCGGCTCGTACACTGCGTCACCGCGCGAGCCGCTCCCATCGCGTGAGCCGAGACACCGCCCCAGATCGCGTGGGTCAATCATCAACCCCACCGCCGCCACCGTGTGCAGCACCGCGTTGAGACCATTCAACGCGTCGAGCACATCGGGCCGGGTCCCCGCGCCGCTGCTGATCAACTCCTGCATCACCGGCTCAGGCACCGTCAGCCAGAACGCCGTGGTGTGCATCTGCATCTCAGGCAGCCGCACGTCGCCGTAGCCAACGTTCTCATGCGTGTGGAACTTGATCTTCTTGTACCCGACCACCCGCTCCACCACCGACACGTCGCCTGCACCGAGCTCGCACGAGGGCCGCGCTTCCCCGCTGGCGCGAGAGAGCACCGTCACCTTCGTGTAGGTCATCGCGTCGGTGAAGTAGTCGGGCTCGACCGGCCGAACGAAGGCCTTGTGGTTCTCGAAGTCGAGCTTCTCGACCTGAAACTGCCGCCCGTCGTGCTGATAAATCGCCTGCTCGTGGAGCATGGTGTGCGTCGAGCGCCAGTCCATCTCCGCGATGGTCTTGTCGGTGCTCAAGTCGACCACCACGAAGTTGTCCCAGCCCACACTCCTCAGACTCACGTCGTTTGCGGGGTACGCGTCGCTGCTCCAGTGCCACGTCGCCTTGCCTGACGGAGCCGACGCTGCGTGCACGACCTGGTGCGACGAGAGGTAGTCGAGCACTTCCTTGACCTGCGTGGCCTTCACTTCACGGAAGGTCTCTTCACTCTCGAACGGCAGCTCGAACGCCGCGCATTTCAAATGCTGTACGAGAATCTCGACGTTGTCGGGGTCGATGCGCGCCTGCTCCACCGGAGCGGCCAGCAGCTGGTTCGCGGTGCTCGACACGTATTGATCCACCGGCGCGCTCGAGGCGACCAGCAGCGACAAGCTCGTGCCCTGCCGACGCCCCGCGCGACCGAAGCGCTGCCACAGCGCCGCGACGCTCCCCGGCCACCCCGCGCACACCACCGCGTCGAGCGAGCCCACGTCGATGCCCAGCTCGAGCGCGCTCGTCGCCACCACACACCGCACGTCACCACCGCGCAGCCGCTGCTCGATGTCCCGCCGCTGCTGCGGCAGGTAGCCCGCGCGATACGCCTGCACCAACTCGGGTGAGAGCCGCGCTTCCTCGAGCGAATCGCGGATGTATTTGAGCATCACCTCGACGGTGTTCCGCGACTGGCCAAACAAGAGCGTCGGCACGCCCGCCTTCACGAGGTCGGTGGTCAGCCGCGCGCTCGCCTTCACGTACGACTGCCGAATGCCGAGCTCGGCGTTCAACACCGGCGGGTTGTAGAGCAGCACCCGTCGGTCACCGCGCGGCGCGCCGCTCTGCGTGACGAGCTCGACGGGCCGGCCCAGCATCTTCGAGGCGTGCTCCTCAGGGTTCCCGATGGTCGCCGAGGCGAGCAGGTACTTCGGGTTGCCGCCGTGAAAGCGCGCCACGCGATCGAGCCGCCGCAGCACGTTCGCCAGATGCGAGCCGAACACGCCGCGGTACGCGTGCAGCTCGTCGACCACCACGTACTCGAGGCCCGAGAAGAAGCGCGCCCAGCCCGCGTGGTGCGGCAACACGCCGGCGTGCAGCATGTCGGGGTTGCTCAAGATGACGCCGCTGCGCTCGCGGGCCGCACGTCGCGCATCGGCGGGCGTGTCTCCATCGAACGTCACCGCGCCGTGGTCGAGCCCCGCGTCCTTCATCAACGTGCGCAGCGACTCTTCCTGGTCTCTCGACAGCGCCTTCGTCGGGAAGAGAAACAGCGCGCGCGCCTCAGGCTTCTTCGCCAGCGCCTGCAGCACCGGCAGCACGTAACAGAGGCTCTTGCCCGACGCGGTCGGCGTGGCCACCACGAAGTCGCGACCGCTCGTCGCCAGCTCGAAGGCGTGCGCCTGGTGCGTGTAGAGCTCGTTGACGCCGCGCTTGATCAACGCGGCCCGAATGCGCGGGTCGAGCGTCTCGGGAATCGGAGCGTGCTTCGCCCCCGTGCCCTCGAGCAGCTCGTCGAGCACGATGTGGTCCCAGACCTTGCGGTTGTTGCGCCACTGCGCGAGCAGCCCGTCGACCCCCACCGTCGCGTCCCACGGCGTGCTGCGCTTCCTCGCGAACGTCACGTCTCTCATCTGCTCTCCCGTTCAGTGGTGGTGACTGTACGGGCGAGCAGGTGGCTGCTCAAGTTTTCAGGTCGCGCCCACCCTGCTCGAGAAAGAGGTCGATATGAAAGGGCTGGTGGTGCCTTCAGAGGGGTGAATGGTCAGCGACCTCGTCCTCCCCAGGCTGCTCGAGCGTGCGCGCGCAGGTGAGCGCGAGGCGTGGGCGAGCCTCGTCGAGCGGTGGCGGCACCGCGTGGTGGTGGCTTTGTTGGCTGAAGGGTTTGGCATCGAGGGGGCGCGTGACCTCGCCCAGGAAGCGTGGGCCGCCATCTGGGACAAGCACCAGCGCGGCGAGCTCGAGCGCCTCGAGCTGCCCGGCCTCGTCATCGCCCACGCGCGGCTGCTGGCGATGGATGAGCGACGGCGCGCGCGGCGGTCGCTGAGCGATGGCACCGAGCGGCCGCCCGTGCCGACGGCCGAGCCGAGGTTGATGGCAGCGCAGACCCTCCGCCGGGTCGAGGCGGTGTTGGGCCAACGCTCCGCGCAACAGCAGCGCATCTTCCGACGGGCCGTGGAAGAGCACGTGCCCCACGCCGACCTGGCGCGCGAAGAAGGGCTCTCGCTGCAACGCGTGCGGCAGATTCTCTGGGAAGTGCGCGTCGCCCTGCGGGCCGCCATCGAGGAAGCGCCATGACGCACCTGACGGAGGAGCGCGCCGCTCAGTGGGTCGCCGGCGTGTTGGATGACGCCGAAGCCGACGCGGTCGCCGAGCACGCCCGGGTGTGCGTGGAGTGCGAGCAACGACTGGTGGCGCAGGCGCAGCTCGAGGTGAAACTCGTCGAGGCGCTCTCGGCGGGCCACTTCACGAGCGCCGACGCCGGGCGCTGGGCCGCCGGGTTGCTCGAAGCGGAGCGCGCCGCGCAGCTCGAGCGCCACGCCATTGGCTGCGCGGACTGTGAGCGGCGGCTGCAGGCGCAGGCGCGCACCGAGGTGGCGTTGCAGGCGGCGGTCCTGAGCGCGCGCCCACCGCGGGCGGCGAAGTGGTGGGTGGTGCCTCTCGTTGCGCCTCTGGCTGCCGCTGCCGCAGTGGCGCTTCTTCTCTGGCATGGAACGCCGGCAGCCTCCGACGCCCGCGCCCTCGATGCGGGCTCCGTGGAGTTTGCCGACGCCACGCACTTCGACGGCGAGGAGGCCCCGCCCGAAGCCTTCGCCGCCACTTCACCCTTCGCGCTGTGAGGAAAGAACCGATGCGCTTCGAGCTCGTGACGATGATCGTGGTGTGCCTGCTGGGTGCGCTCCCGCACCCGGCGCGGGCGCAAGACGCGGGCCTCGCCGCCGGGTGGTACGTGTCGGGGAAGGGGGCCGCCGGCTACGAGGTGAGGTCGCTCGAGCCGGGCCGGTGCGGCAAGCGCAGCGCGCGCGTCGCGTCCACCACCGGGCGGCCCGGCCCCCTCGCGTTGCTGCAGTCCTTCCGCGCGCAGGACTACCGGGGCGAGCGCTTGCGGTACTCGGCCACGGTCGACACGCAGGGCGTCACGGGCTGGGCGGGGTTGCTCTTCCGCGCTGACGCGCCGGGCAGAAGGACGGTGGCGTTCGACGACATGCGGTCGCGGCCGCTGCGCGGAACGAACGCGTGCGCCCGTGTCTCAGTCGTGGTGGACGTGCCGCGGGAGGCAGAGCTGCTCACCCTCGGCCTGGTCGTCGAGGGCGGCGGCGTGGTGGAACTCAGCGACGTCTCGTTCGACCGCACCGACCCGACCATGCCGCTCACTTCGGGCGTCGACCAGACGCAGGGCCGCGTGAGCAACATCTGGTTCACCGAAGACGTGGTGACGACCAACAGCCCGGGCGAGCTGCGGCTCAAGCTGGTCCGCCAGTCCCCCGGCGTGTGGCGCGACGGCGCCCAGGACACGGAGGTGACCGTCGAGGGCAA
>JBILUC010000177.1:0-3207 GCA_044371205.1 Archangium sp. | reverse complement strand
CCTGCGCCCACTCTCCTCGGCAGAAAACGGCCACGCTCACCCTCGTGCTGCCGACTTCCGCACCCCCAACTCGAGCCTCGGTCACCAGGTTCGGCTCTCGGTTTCCCGGGTTCTTCCTCTTGTTCTTGGGAGGTCGAGCACGAGCCAATCCACGACTGGGCAGGGATGGTGCCCCCCAATCCAAGGTTGATGGCCTGGTAGGCCGGAAAGCTGCCGACCACGCTGCCGCTGCCGCACTGCACGCCTCCGCCCAGCAGCACGCGCCCGGCGTCGCAGGTGCAGACCGCGGCGCCCGAGCAGACCTTCTGTTGCAGCCCGAGCGACGTGGTGCCGCCCACGGCGAGGTTCCCGCTCACAGCGAGGTTCCCGCTCACCGTCTGGCTGCCGTTCACGGTGACGTTCCCGTTCACCGGGAGGCTGCCCACCGAGCCGGTCACCGCGAGCGTGCCCACCGACAGGTTGCCGAAGGACACCGAGCCACCCACCGCCAGGTTCCCGGGGATGGCGACGTTGCCTGAGTTCAAGTCGGTGCCCACCTTGTTCCGCAGCCAGGTGCGCACCTGGGAGAAGTTGTCGTTCACCTCCGCCGCCTGCGCGGGCGAGTCGGGGTCGAACACCCACAGGCCGTCGGTGCGCGTCGACGCCCACGCCACGCTGGCGACCACCACCGTCACCACCGCCCACCGCGCCTGCGTGCGGCGGCGCGCGCGCAGCTCGGCCACTTCGCGACGGAGTTCTTCCAGCTGTGCCTGCACGTCAGACGACAGGGAGTGGTGGGTGGTCATGGGGGCGCCTCCTAGTCCCCGTCCTCGTGCGCAGCAACGAGGCGACTCAGCTCTTCGAGTGGTCGTTTTCGAGCTCGAGCGCAGCGTCGCGTATCGAAGCTTCGGCAGCCGCTCAGCGAACACCGCAAACGCCAAGCGCAGTCTCCAGTGGGAGAAGAGGACTGGCCGGAGGGCTTCGAGGAGTTCCTCGAGCCGACGCGGCCGGCAATCGTGACCAGCGGAGCGTCGATCAAGACGGCCAGTGGCGAGAGCGTAAGCCTGTCGTCAGCGCCGGCTCGACAGAGGCGACCATGGGTGCTGGTCCCAGCGATCGCTCTTTTTGCGGCGCCGCGAACGCCTGGGGCATATTGCCTCACCATGAGACTCCTCCTCGCAGTGGCAGTGGGCGCGATGGGCTGTGTCACTGTTCCCGAGACGCACGAGACGATGGCGAAGATCGACGCCATCAAACGCGAGCGTCCGGCCGTGCAGAAGCCGGCCTCCAAGGCGTTGCGCGACTACTACTGCCCTGCGACGGAACTGACGGGCGACGCGGCGCTCGCCTGCGCTGACTTCCTGGAACGCCAACGCGAGTTGGCAGGCGCTGAGAAGCTCTGGGTGATGGTGGCGCGCAGCGGACCTGAGGAGCGGCAGCAGTGCCTTGCAGTCCATCGAATCAACCTCCGGGCCAGCGAGGCCGCGCAACGCGAAGTGAGCCCAGAGCTCGCTGCACGCTGCGACGCCCTCGTCGAGGAACGGGCGGGCCAATGCGAGGTCAGGTGCCGCCAGGACCTGCCCTCGTGTCTCGAGCGCCAGAAGGCTCAAGCCTTCGCGCTCGAAGTCGAGTCCTTCATCCGCTTGTTGATGACCGACGCACCGATGCTCTTCTACGCGGACGTCTACGACCCGAAAGGGCCGCCCGTGCCGAAGTGCGAGGAGGAGTTCCGCACCTGCTTCCGTGGCTGCATGATGCCGCGCTGACGCCTCGCCGGTGGTCTGCGCCGCCCTCGAGTGCCACCGTTCAGGAGCGCGAGCTCCGCCAGGCGCTTCGGATTCACCAGTCGCTCGAAGTGCCCGCCGCGCCGGCTCCCCGTCGCGGCTCACATCACGAGGTCATCGGAACACGCGTGATGAAGCGAAAGGCGGTCCGTCACGGCCCGCCGTCGGGGCACTGGTTCGGCTGGTCGAGCGACAGCGGCACCGTTGGTTGCCAGCTCGTGATGTTCGGGTCGCAGTTGCCACCCGAGCGGCAGCCGACGTTGAACGTGAGCGTGTACGAGCCGCGCGGCGAGCACTGCGTGCCGGGGTCGACCACCTGGTCCCACCAGTGCCGGCAGATGCCCGCGTCGGCGTCGCACTGCGGTGAAGTGCCCGCTTCCATGAAGCTCACCGACGACATCCCCTGCGGCGGCACCACGGAACCGTTGGTCAGCACGTAGGGCTCGTTGATGGTCGTGAACAGCCGAGTGGTGAAGGGCCTCACGCCGGAGATGGGCAGCAAGACCGACAGGGTCGGCCTGAAGGGCGCGAAGGGCAGCGGCTGGAAGACACTGCAGAAGTTCTCCGAGGCGTGCGTCGCGTTGAACGAGAAGGTCGTAAGCGCCGGGTCGATGCGCGAACAGTCACCGCCGGGGGCGCAGCCGATGTCGAAGCTCCACGCGTAGGTGCCGTCGAACTGGCAGGCCGGCGTCGAATAGAGCTCGACCCGCCAGATCTGCAGGCAGCGGTTGGGGCTGTTGGCTTGTGGGCACGAGCGCGCGCTCACCTTTTCGGCGACGCTCGCGACCGTGAAGCTGCGCAAGACGTTCGGGGTTGAGGTGCTCCACTGCCCATGTGGCGCTGCGGTGACGGGAGTGATCTCAGACAATCGGAACATGCTGTCCACCGACGCAATCGCTCCGTTGAAGACGATGGAGCTCAGCCGCAAGACCTACGCGCGCCTTGGTGCTCAGGGAGCGTTCGAAGGGCTGCGAGTTCAACTCATCAACGGAACCGTCATCGTCATGAGCCCCATGGGCACGCCGCATGCGTTTGCCGTCGCCAAGCTGAGCCGCATCCTGATGAAGCACGCCCCGGATGACGTCGACGTGCGTGTCCAGCTGCCTCTGGCGGCCGCTGACGACTCGGAGCCTGAGCCTGACTTTGCGCTCGTGCCTGCCTCCCACGAGCCCGGTGCGGATCACCCCGAGACCGCGCTGCTGGTGGTCGAGGTCGCTGACTCGAGCCGAAAGCTCGACCTGGGGCCCAAGGCGCGCCTGTATGCCGCGAGTCGCGTGCCGGAGTACTGGGTCGTTGATTTGGTTGCGCACACGCTCGTCGTGCACCGACTCCCCAAAGCGGGTCGCTACACCTCGGTGCGTCGGTTCGGCCGCGGGAAGCGCGTGACCTCGGCCGCAGTGCCGAGCATCAGTGTCGAACTGTCCGACTTTCTTCGCTGATCAGG
>JBILUC010000061.1:0-38391 GCA_044371205.1 Archangium sp. | reverse complement strand
CGACCCGCGCCTTGAACGCCGGGTCGTACTTCTTCAGATTCTTCCTGCCCATGTGCAGCTCCTTCCATCACGGAGCTGTCCCTGTTTCCAAATCTCGGGGTGGTCCGAAAAACGGGGTCCACTTCACCCTGGCAGGTGCGCCTGCTCGAAGGGGTGCGACCCGCTCTGCTCGTCATTGGCGCGGCGCTCGCGGGCGACCACGCGGTGCTCCAGCTGGTCTCACATCAACACGTCTGCGGTGCGTCACGCGCGACGACGGGGCGCTCGTGGTGGGTTCGGGTCGATTCCCTCCTCGGCGTCATCTCGCGGAGCCACGTCGGCGCGAGCTCCGCGTCTGACCTCAACGCCGCCGTGGTTCGTTCCGACCTCGACTGAGCGGGCGCGGTCAGTGCGAGCCAGCAAGGAGTTGCGCGATCTTCTCCCAGGTCTGGGGTTGAACGACCTTGCGCGGCAGCACGCTCCCCATGTGCACGACGTCGCCATCGGCGCGGCGAACGCCCTCGCTGAGCTTCTCGAGGTCGATGAACTCGTCGCCCTCCTCGAGGTGCACCTCCGTCTCAGCGGTGCTGACGCGCGACACCTCGTCGTCGCTCAGGAGTTCCAGAATGGTGCTGCGCTGCACGAGCATGCGTTGGGGTCTCTGTGGGTTCATGAGGTCGACGAGTGCACGCGTGAGGCCGCTGCCCGAGCACGGCACCGGCTCGGGGGCACCATCAACTTGATGCGCCTCAGCCACCTTGATCGTTCAGGACCGGCGATTCACGACCTCCGCAGCCTCGCGAGCACGGGCGCCAGCTTCAACGTGCCTGTCAGCGCGGGCGCGAAGAGGTCGCCCATCGCGTCGAGCCGCTTCCTCGCGGTGCGAATCGTGAAGGCTTTCGGGTCGAGTGCGGGAATGATCTCATCCCACTGCAAGGGCATCGACACCGGCGCTCCATCGGCGGCGCGCACCGACCACGGCAGCACCAACGTCTTGCCTGCGTAGTTCTGCAGGAAGTCGAGAAAGAGCCGACCGCGGCGAGGGCCGGTCTCCGCTTCCAGGCTCACCAGCTCGGGCTTGAGCTGCGCGACGACCGCACAGACGCCGCGCGCGAACTCGGTTGCCTCTGCTGCGGTGTGGCCCGGCGCGAGGGGCACCAACACATGGAGGCCCTTTTGCCCGCTGGTCTTCACCACGCTCTTCACCTCGAGCAGCTCGAGCAGCGCGCGCACCGCCTGGGCAATCTCGATGGTCTGCGCCCACGTGGTGTTCGTGCCGGGGTCGAGGTCGACGATGGCCCAGTCGGGGTGGGCGAGCGAGCCGACGCGCGAGGCCCAACCGTGAAACGTGAGCGCCGCCTGGTTCACCATCCACAAGAGCGCGTCTTCGTTCTCGATGAGGATGCGGCGGTCGCCCTCGATGCGCGTCGAGCGCAGGTAGTCGGGAGCGCGGGGCGGGGCGCGGTGTTGAAACCAGGTGAACTCGTCGATGCCGTCAGGCCAGCGCTGCGCGACGATGGGGCGGCCCTGCATGTGCGTGAGCAGCACCGGCGCGAGGTCGCGGTACCACGCCACGAGATCGGTCTTGGTGAAGCCATCGCGGGGAAAGAGCACCTTGTCGCTGTTGGTGACCTTCGGCGCGGCCGAGAGCGAGCGGGTGAGCGGCACGGGCTCGTCGTCGACCGGGATGACGAGGCCGACGTTCTCACCGCGCTCGGGCCTCGCGAGAAACGCGCGCAGCCAGAGATCTTCGAGCGAGCGCTTGAGCTCTGTGACGGTGCCCTCGAGCTCCTGCGGGGGAAGCAGGGTGCGGTGCCCTGCAGGCAACACGGCGTTCAACTTCGCCCGGCGCTCGGCGAGCGTGAGGCCCTCGAGCGGCGCATCGCCGAGCACCCGCGCGTCGCTCAACATGAAGACCAGCGGCGACCCCTTGCCGGTCGTCATGCGCGCCTTCAGCAGCTCGAAGTCGGGGCGGCCTTTGTCATCGAGCACACAGAGCCAGCCCTCGACGACGAGCGGTGAGACCGGCACGTCCTTGAGCGCGAGCGCGATGGCGGCAGCGGGGCCCGTCCATTCCCGCATGTCGTCGGCGAAGAGCGCGACGTCGTCGTCGAGACGTGTGGCGACCACCCGGTAGCCTTCCCAGAGCACCTCGAGGCGCCACTGGTCGCGCGCGGCGTCGATGCTCTGTTCGTCGTGCGGCTCGGCGATGGTCAGCGACGAGAGCCGATGGCGTGCGGCGAGCGCGCGGGCCGAGCGCGGCGGGTAGCGCGGGCCCTTCACGTCCTTCTTCTTCTTCTTCTTCGCGGCCATGGAGCGAGGCGACGGTAACGCGGTCGGGTTAGGGTGCGCGTGTGTCTTCGCAGAGGCCGCCCACCCCCCTCGTGCTTCGTGACGTCTCGGCGGTGGTGTTGCTCGCCGCCGCGTGGTGGCTCGAGCCGGGTTTTCGCGATGGCTCCGCGCTGGGCTGGGCCGTCGCCGTCGTGACTGGCGTGCTCACCGCGTTCGTCGGCTTTCTCGTGCACGAGTACGGCCACCTCGTCGCATCGCTCGCCACGGGCGCGAAGGTCAGCTACCCGCGCTGGCCGGTGACGGCGCTCATCTTTCACTTCGACAGCGCGCAGAACGACCGCCGCCAGTTCATGTGGATGTCGATGGGCGGCTACGTCGCGACGGTCATCGCCGTTGGGCTCATCATCGCGTTCTGCCCGCTCGACGCGTGGTCGGGCCGCATCAGCCTCGTGCTCGCGGGCGCGGGCACCGTGGTCACCTTCGTGCTCGAGGTGCCCATCACGCTGCGGGTGTGGCGGGGGGCCCCGTTGCCGCTCGAGACCGCGTACCGCCCGCACGAAGGCTGATTCGTCGCTCGACAGTCCAGTCATGGTCATCGACGACGAAGGCAAGGCGCGGCGACTGGCGAGGGCCATCTGCGCCGATGTGATGCTCTCCAACGCGGCCGTGAAGGACGCGCCTCAGCACGAGCGTGCAGGGCTCATCGCGGGGCCCATCGCCGAGGGTCGCGTGCTCTTCGGGGCGCGGGTCTCACCGCGCCTGGCAGGGCTCTTCGAGCAGGAGGTCGCTGCCCTCGTCGCGGTTCCTTCTGGCGTCCAACTCGCAGCCGCGCCCGTGGTGGTGGAGGCCGGTGGGAGCAACAGGCTCGCGATCTTTCTCGCAGCGGCCGCGGCGGCGTTTTTCCTCTTCAGGCCGTGAGTCAGCCGAGCAGCGACTGCAGCGACCCGTGGCCCCACCACAGCCCGACCGCGGTCGACGCGACGCCCGTGAAGAACAACAGCGCGCTCGCGAGCCGCGGGGTGCGAATGAGTCGAGCGACCTGCGTGCCCGCGAGCCCGGTGAGCAGCGCCATGCCGACCACGCTGCCAGCGCCGAACAACGCGATGTAGCTCAGCCGTTCCGTCGCGCTCGGCAGTTCGGCGAGCACGAGCGCGGTGAGGGCGCCGCTGCCGGCGAGCCCGTGCAGCGCGCCGATGAGCAGCGGCCGGGTCGCGAAGGTGATGCGGCTCACGTGCACGTGTTCGACCGGCGCCGCGTGCACGTGCTCGGTGCCGAAGTGCGCGTGGGCGTGCACGACGCCGGCGCGGCCTTCCTTCGCTGCGCGCAGGACTGCACGCACACCGAGGCCGACCACCATCACCGCGACGCACAGCTCGAGCACGCGTTCGACGTGCGCCGGCATGTGCGCACCCAGCAGCGCGAGCGTGCCGCCGACGAGGAAGAGCCCAACGCTGTGACCGACGCCCCACAGCGCGCCGAGGCTCAGGCTCGCGCGCGCGCCACCACGCTCTTCGCTCGCCAGCGTCGACAGCGCCGCGAGGTGATCGGGCTCGAGCGCGTGGCGAACGCCCAGTGCCAGACCGATGAGGAGCGGAGCCGCAGTCACGCGGCGCCCCTTAGCACCCGCCCAGAAGCTGTCGACGCCTGTCGACTCCCCGGCGCGTGCGTGGCAAGTGCGCGACATGGCCCGCGTCGTCATTGCAGGTGGAGGCAACCTCGGCACTGCGTTGGCCAGCCGCCTTCAAGCCACCCACGAGGTGCGCGTCGCGAAGGCCGAGCTGACGTCGTTGCCCGAGACCGAGGTGCAGCTTGCCGGCGCGGAGATCGTGGTGCACGTGACGCGGAGCCACGCGCCCGTGGCCCGATTGCCGCGCGCCGAGACCCGGGACGTCGACGCGATCATCGCCGACACGCTGGCGCGCGCCGCGAAGCTGGCGGGTGTGAAGCACCTCGTGCACTTCGCCAACGCGCCGAGCGACGAGCGCACCACCTTGCTCGAGCTCAGCGGGGTGCCGGTCTCGGTGCTGCAGGGTGGCGGCGCAGACCCGGTCGAGTCGCTGGTGGAGCTGGTGAACGGCGCTCCGGGCACGAAGAAGGAAGGCGCCGCGTGGTCTCCGGCGCCGAGCGACCCCACGCGCGCGCCGCGCTTCACCACCTGCAGTGTGCAGCGCTACCGCCGCCCGAAGGGCATGAAGGCCCTCGACCTCGCGCGCGCCTACTTCGAGTGGTTGCCGTCTGACACGCCGATGGTGCGAACCCGAGAGCGCGAGGGCGTGTTCACGCTCTTCGCTGCGGGGGTGCCCTCGCTCGTGTTGCGCCACGTGCCCGGCCGGTCTGACGACGACATCGCCTGGCTCGAGATCGCCGACGGGGCGCTGCGCGCAGACGCCCGCCAGGGCCGCTTCGAGTTCCGCAACCTGCTCGACGGCGTGACCTCGATGGCGGTGCTCATCGATTTTCAGCCGGCGCTGCCGTTTCCGCTGTACCGGCTCTCACAGGCCATCATCCACGAGCGTTCGATGCGCCACTTCGGAGGCATGCTGGGGTCGAAGGCGTGAAGGTCCTGTCCGCCTTCCTGTACCCGGTGAAGTCGATGCGCGCGGTGCAGGTCGACGCGCTCGAGCTCGACGCGCGCGGGGTCGTCGGAGATCGCCGGTGGATGGTCGTCGAGGCCGACGGGAAGTTCGTCACCCAGCGCACGGTGACGGCGATGACTCGCCTTCAGCCTTCGTTGCGTCGCGATGGTGGGCTCGAGCTCGATGACGGCGGCTCGGTGGTGCAGGTGGCGTTTCCGTCTGCGGCGAGCGCGAAGCGGCCGCACGTGACCATCTGGCGCGATGACTTCGATGCGCTCGATGCGGGTGACGAGGTGGCGGCGTGGTTGAGCGTGCGGCTGGGGCTCGCGGTGCGGTTGGTGGCGTTCGCGCCTGACGTGAAGCGCGCAGTCGACCTGACGTATGCGCGCGACGCCGAGACCAGCTTCACCGATGGGTACCCGCTGCTCATCGTGAACGAGGCGTCGCTCGACGCGTTGAACGCCGAGCTGTCGAGCCCGATTTCGATGGACCGGTTTCGCCCCAACCTCGTGGTGCGTCACGAGCCCGCGTGGGGCGAGGACGGGTGGGCGAAGCTCATCATCGATGGCGTGCGCTTCGATGGCGTCAAGCCGTGCGCGCGCTGCGTGGCCATCACGACGGATCAGAAGACGGGTGAGCGGCCGCAGGGCTCGGAGCCGCTGGCGCAGCTGGCGAAGTTGCACACCCTCAAGGTCGGCAATTCACCCGGCGCCATCTTCGGGATGAACCTCGTGCACCGCGGGCTCGGCACGGTTCGCGTGGGCGTCGACGTTCTCGCTCTCCCTGCGTGAGCGGGGAGACGAAGGCTTCGACGATTCACATCGTGTAAGCAGCGCCCATGAGCGACTGCCTCTTTTGCCGCATCGTCGCGGGCACCATCCCCGCGAAGAAGGTTCACGAAGACGCCCTCTGTCTCGGCTTCCAGGACATCCACCCGCAGGCGCCGCACCACGCGCTCTTCATTCCGAAGCGGCACCTCGCGACGCTCAACGACGCGACGCCGGAAGAGCGCGAGCTGCTCGGCCACCTCATGGTGAGCGCTGCGAAGTACGCGCGGGAAGCAGGCTTCTCCGACAGCGGCTACCGGGTGGTGATGAACACCAACAGCGACGGCGGGCAGACGGTGTTCCACGTGCACCTGCATGTGCTGGGTGGGCGTTCGCTGACGTGGCCCCCGGGGTGATTCGTTCGTGGGGGAAGGCTGGCGTCGCACGACGACCCATCAGCCCGCGATCTCCCGCCGGGTTGATGAATGAGCGCGATGCTCATGCTCCTTGCGCGCTCGCTGCTCGAGCGATGTGTCGCCGAGGCTCGTCTTCAATTGAATTGCGCCTCGAGCGTGTCACGCTCCGCCTCCCGTATGGGCCATCTCGATCTGGAGCTGAAGAAGGAAGTCTCGAGCTTTCGTAAGCTGGCGATCGGAACTTGGCAGACGGCCTACGACCCCACCGTCTACGGCACGCTGCGCATTCGCATGGAAAAGGCGCTGCAGTACATCGAGCGCTTCCGCGAGGTGCACGGCGTTCGCCTGACGGTGACGCACCTCGTGGCGAAGGCGGTCGCGGAAGGCTTGAAGCGCTGCCCCGACGCCAACGCGATTCTGCGCTTCAACAAGATCTACCTGCGCAAGCAGATCACCCTCTCGATCCTCGTGGTGCAGACCGATCAAGGCGACGGCAAGGTGGACCTCACCGCGGCGCGTATCGCCGACGCTGAGAAGAAGTCGCTCAAAGACATGGCGGCCGAGATGCAGACCGCCGTCGACATGGCCCGCAACCGCAAGGACAAGTCGGTCGAGAAGGGCAAGGGCATGGTGGCCCTGATTCCGTTCATGTTCATGAACGCCTTCCTCAAGCTGCTCGGCTTTCTCATGTACACGCTCAACATCGACCTCTCAGGCATCGGCATGCCGAAAGACGCGTTCGGCGGCGTCACCATCACCAACGTCGGCAGCCTGGGCCTCGACGTCGCGTACGTGCCGCTCGTGCCGTACACCAACACGCCCATCTTCGTGGCGCCCGGCGCGGTGCAGGACCTGCCGGTCGTCGAAGACGGCAAGGTGGTTCCCGGCAAGGTGATGAACCTGAACGCCAGCTTCGACCATCGTTTCATCGATGGTTTCCACGCGGGCATCCTCGCCAGGACGGTGAAGGAAATGCTCGAGAACCCCTTCGAGAAGTTCGACCCGGTGTGAGCCATGAATCCCAACCCTGAAGGCGGTCCCCCGCAGCAGAAGAACTGGTTCTCCCGCAACTGGAAGTGGCTCGTGCCGCTCGGCTGTTTCGGGCCCCTGCTGTGCTGCGGCGTGTTCAGCGCGGTGGCCTACTTCGGCGCGACGACGATGATCGAGAGCAGCCCGGTGTTCACCACGGCGCTCGCCCGCGCGAACGCGAACCCCGACGTGCAGGCGGCGATGGGCACGCCGCTGGTGCCGGGCTTCGGCCTCAACGGCAGCGTCGACGAGAAGAGCGGCCGGGGGAGCGCCCGCTTCACCATCCCCGTGAAGGGCTCGAAGGCCGAGGGCAAGTTGCGCGTCGTCGCCACCAGCAAGGGCGGCACGTGGACCTACTCGGTGATGGAGCTCGAGGCCGGCGCGAAGACGTTCAACCTGCTCGAGGAAGAGGGCAACCCGCGCGACGAGCTGCCTCCGCCCGACGCCGACGAGCCCGAGCCTGCTGACCCCGACGGTGACTGATCAGGCCGGGTCGAGCGCAATCCCTGCGTAGAGGTCATCAACCGCGAAGCTGAACTTCGGCTCGACGAGAGCCACCCGTTCACCGCCGCGAAACTCGCGCTCCGCCCACCCGGACTTCGTGCGCTCGATCAGCGTCACCCGCGGGGCACGGTGCGAGATGAAGAGCACCGCGCGCAGCGAGGGGAGTTGCTTGTAGTGGCTGAGCTTGTCTCCGCGATCATAGTCCTCTGTTGAACGGCTGGTGACCTCGACGACAAGGGTCGGGTTGGTCACGGCATTGGCGTCGATGGTGGCGGGCGCGGGACTGCCGCAGATGACCGTCGCGTCCGGGAACGTTGAGAGATCGGAAGCGTCGATTCGAACGCGAAGATCAGAAGAGCAGGCCGTGCACGTGCCAAGGAGCGCCTGCCCCAGAATGCGCACGGCTGCTGCGCCGAGAGCCGCATGCGCGACCGTGCCGCCCGCCATGGCGTAGATGACGCCGTCGGAAAACTCGAGCTTGACGTCGCTCATGTCGAGCGAACGCAGATAGTCCTCGTAGGAGTAGTGAAGCCGTTTCGCCGACGACATGACGCGACTCTACCTCGTTGAACACTCGAACAGCACGGGTGCTCCCGTCATGCGCCCCCGGTGACGGTGATCATCGGCGTCTTTTCCTGAGGGAACGCGGGCGCGGCGAGTTGCTCCAACATCCACGCGGCGACGTCGACGCGGCTGATGGTCGCGCGGCCACTGCCAAACGACGAGATGGTCTTCACCTGTCTGGTCTGCGGCCCATCGGTGAGCCCGGTCGGGCGCGGGATGAGCACGTCGAGACCCGAGGCGAGCAGCGCGCTCTCCATCTTCTCGAGCTCGGCGTACGGCTTCTTCAACGCGGTCAACGAGAGCATCGCGCGGAACACCCCCGGGATGCGCTGACGGGAATCGCCGACCCCGCCTGCGCTGATGGCGATGACGCGCTTCACGTTCTCGGCCTTCATCGCGGCGACGAGGGCAGGCGTCGAGCGCGCCAGAAAGTCGGGCACCTCGGGCTTGTTCCACGGCGCGAGCCCCGCGATGCGCAGACCGAGCGCCGAGAGCACTGCGTCACACCCGCGAATCGCCTCACGCAGGAAGGTCTCGTTGGTGAGGTCACCACGGACCACTTTCACCCCCGGCGGAGGCTGCCACGTCGCGCTGCGCACCACGGCGATGACGTCGTGGCCCTGTTCTTTGCCCAGCTTCACCAGGTGCTGGCCGCACCCACCCGAGGCTCCGAGGACGGCAATCTTCATGCGGCACCTCTAGCGAACTTTTTCGGCAATAGAGTGTCCCCTTCTCGTGCGGCGGCCGATGCAACGGACATTTCTGGGTGCCTTTCTCCTGCTCGCGCTGACGGCGCGGGCGCAGGTCCCTGCGTTCTTCGACCCGCCTCCGCTCGAGCAGCGTCGAAAGCTGCCCGCGACGCGCACCAGGACCGCGCCCGACGTCGACGGCGACTTGAGCGACGCAGTGTGGCTCGAGGCAAAGCCGACGACCGACTTCGTGCAGTCCGAGCCGAAGCAGGGCGAGAAGGCCACGCACCGCACGGTGGTGCGCATGCTCTTCGACGACGACGCCATCTACGTCGCGGTCGAGCTCGAACAGCCGGGCGGGTGGGCGGCGTTCAACCAGCGCAACATGAAGCGCGACTTCGAGACCAACGAGTGTGACGCGTTCTCGATTCTCTTCGACTCGCTGGGTGACGGGCGCAACGCCTTCGTCTTCGCGGTGAACCCCTTCGGTGCGCAGCGCGACGTGCAGATCGTCGACGACGACCTGGTCGAGCCGAACTGGGACACGCTGTGGCGCGTCTCGACGAAGCGCGACGACACGGGGTGGACGGCGGAGTTCTCGATTCCCTGGAAGTCGCTGCGCTACGGCGGCACCGGCGCGACGTGGGGCGTGCAGTTTCTGCGACGCGAGCGCGGCATCAACGAAGACACCGTGTGGAGCCCGATTCCCCGCACCGTTTCGGCCGCGCGCATGCCGTACGCCGGCTTCATCGCCAACCTCGAGACGCCGAAGCCCTCGTTGCTCTCGATTCAGCTGCGGCCCTACGTCATCGGGCGTTTGCAGGTGACGGGCGACGGGCCGCCGACGCTGGCGCCCAGTGCGGGTGGCGAGGCGACGTGGAACCCGACGTCGAACACCGTGCTCGACCTCACCGGCAACACCGACTTCGCCGAGACCGACGTCGATCGCCGCGTGGTGAACCTCTCGCGCTTCAGCGTCTTCTTCCCCGAGCGACGGCAGTTCTTCCTCGAGTCGTCGGGCGTGTTCAGCGCCGGCTTCGATGGCTTCATTCAGCCGTTCTTCAGCCGGCAGATTGGCCTCGCGAACGGGCGCTCGGTGCCCATCACGGCGGGCGCGCGCTTCGTCTACCGCACGCCCGAGCAGAGCGCGGGTGCGCTGGCAGTTCACACGCTCCCGACGGCGACCGACAACAGCTCGCTCTTCGGCGTGGGTCGCTACTCACGCAACCTGGGTGAGCAGAGTCGCCTCGGCGGCATGGTGGTGGTGCGCCACGACTTCGATGGCCCCGGCGGTGAAGCGAACACCAACGTGGTGCCGGTGGTCGACGGGCTCTTTCGCACCGGGCCGGTGACGGTGAGCGCGACGTTGATGGGCTCGACGACCTCGACCCGCAGCCTCGGTACCAAAGTGGGCGGCGCCGCGACCCTCGAGGCAAACGTGCAGGGCAACTGGGGCAACCTCGGCGTCAACGCGCTTGGCGTCACGCCCGACTTCGAGGCGCGCACGGGCTTCATCGCGCGCGGCGACATCATGGGCGTCGGCTTCAACGGCGGGCTCGATTTGAGGCCCGACTGGCTTCCTGCCGCGATTCGCAACTTCGGGCCCTTCATCGACGGCTTCGCGCTGTGGGGCGTGAGCACCGGGCAGTTTCAGGAAGCGAGCGCCTACTTTTCCCCGTTCTGGATGCAGTTCGCCGGCGGCGACGAGCTGTGGCTGTTCTTCGAGAAGGCCGACCAGGTGCTGACCGAGCCCTTCACGCCGGTGAACAACGTCGAGTTCGCGCCAGGCCAGTACAGCTACGAGCGCGGCGGTATCGCGTTCGGCAGCCAGGCCAGCCGCAAGGTCTCGGTGTCGCTCGACGTGAGCGGAGGCAGCTACTACTCGGCGTCGACCTTCGGCAGCCTCGCGCGGTTGTCGGTGCAGCCCATCCCCCACGTCTCGCTCGGCGCTTCGTATACCTACAACCGCTTCTGGGGCGCGGGCGTATCGAAGGACTTCACCGACACGCACCTGTTGTTGTTCGAGACGCGGCTCGCGGTCACGCCGAAGATTCAGCTCATCGGCAGCTACCAGCGCGACACCGACGGCAACGTCGCGGTGCTCAATGCCCGCCTCGCCTGGGAATTCCTGCCGCTGTCGTTCATCTACGTCGTCGTGACCGACACGCGAAACGCGTACCCCGCACCCAACACGCCCGCGTCTGAGTTCCGGGTGGTCGCGAAGGCGACGTACACGTGGAGGTTGTAGTCGCCCAAGCTCAGAGCGCGACGCTCAAGCGCAGGCGGCCCATGCCCGTGGGCGCCATCACCGTGCCGTCGGCCTTCTTGAACGCGTCACCCGGCAGCAGCACGCCGCCTTCGAGCGTGGCGGAGATCTTCAGGTACTTCGCCGGCGTCACGTGCACCGACGCGCCGAGGTCGAGCTCGGTGCCGAGGAAGTTGCCGGGCTTCGCGCCCAGCGAGTTGATGGGGGTGCCGCCGTTGATGCGCGTGGTGAAGACGTCGACCAGCTGCGCCGAGGTGAACGCGAACATCGGGCCGCCGAAGAAATCGAGCCAGTCGGTCGGGCTCACCCGCGCGCGGGGGAAGAGGTACCAGGCGCCGGTGATGGCCCCACCCGTCGGCAGCAGGTCGATGCCCTCGGGCGGAAGGCCGGTCAGCAGCGGGTCGGCTGCGCGCCAGCCCGTGCGCGCCGACTGGTACGCGAGCACCTGGTCGAACAGCACGAGGCCCACCTTGTACTCGCGGTCGAAGCGGAAATTGTTGAGCTGGTTGTCGTACGGGTTCTGGTCACCCGACGCGTAGCCACCATCAAAGAGGATGCCGAAGCGCCGCGTCTTGTAGTTCGCCTTCACCACCGCGCCGAGCTGGCGCACGTCGAGCACTTCGGCGGTGTCGCTGCGTGACTGGGTGGTGGTGCCCGCGATGAGCGCGAGCTCGGCGCCGAGGTCGAGCGACGCGCCCACGCCTTCCCACACCGTCCACTTGCCCGAGAGGTCGCCCACGAAGGCGTCGGTGCTGCGCTCGCCAGGCGCGCCGTTGTCGCGGCGCTGCGTGCGGTAGATGAGCGTGAGCGCGATGACGTTGCGCTCGTCGATGTTGAAGCGCAGGCCCGCGATGCCGTTGAAGGCGCGGTCGCCCTGCAGCAGGTCGGCCGTGCCGTCGCGCACCACGAGGTCGAACGCCGCAAAGGGCTCGAACGCGCTCGCCAGCTCGGTGGTGCCGAGGAAGGGGCGACCCACGATGAGCGCGCGCAACGCCACCGTGCCGCCATGCTGCATGCCGAAGTCACCGGGCTCTGCATCGCGCGCACCGGAATTCGACAACATGCCCAGGCCGAAGAGCGCGGTCTGCTGACCGACCCGAATGGCCCCGCTGTCCCACTTGTATTGGGCGTAGAGCTGCCGCAGCTCGGCCGCGCGAAAGGCCGGGGTCGGCACGCGCGAGGCCACCACCGTGGAGTCGGGGAGGCCGTTCACGGCGCCGGTGAGCACGTCGAACTCCGAGACCACGCTGAAGCCCTTGAACTTGAGCTCGGGCGCGAGGCGCAGCCGCGTCTCGAAGGGCGTCTGCTGGCTGGTGGTGCCGAGGTCGTCGAGCAGCACGGGCGACGTCACGGTCTGCGCCAGGCGCACCGCCGCGTTGAGGCGCAGCTCGAGCCCGTCGACGCCGAAGTCGGTCGCCCAGCCGTCGGTGCGCTTCTTCTCGAGCGAGAGGGAGCTGGGGGCCGCAGGCACGGTGACTGTCTCGACCGGCGTGGTGACCTTCGGAGCGTCGACGGGTGTGACCGGCTCGACGCTCGTCACCGCGGGCTCGCTCACCGGCGCGGCACCCTCGGGGGCGGGGTTCGCCGCAGGCTCATCACCGAGCGCAGCGCACAGCACGAGCAGGGCAGGGAACGTCATGGCCGGCCCCCCTACCACCAACGTGCGTTGACTCCGCGCGTGGAGTTGTTCGACCGGGAATGCGGGGCTGATCAGTACTGCAGCGTCCACGCGTGGGTGCGCTTGAAGTCGGGGCTCAAACGAATCGCCCACGCCCCCTCGGTGAGGCACGCGTTCATCGCGTCGCTGCCGCCGCTCACCGTCACGTCGACCACCTCGTCCCGGGTCGCTTCGAGGCGTAGAGCGACGCCGGAGGTCGAGCCGAGGCTCGCTTCACACGCGCTCACCACCGGGGCCAGCAGCGCCCGCAACACGGGCTCGAGGTTGGGCCACGAGTGCGCCGTGCCCCACCCGCAGCTCGTCGAGCCACCGCAGCCACTGCAGCCGATGCCGCGCATGCCGAGCCCACCGACACCTCCCATCAGCTCGACGCCGATGGTCGAGAGTGCGGCCTCTCGCGGCACGGCGAGGAAGCTGGTCACCGGCGAGACCGCCTGCGCCACGAAGGCGGTGGTGAGCAGCTCGTCGTCGCTCAGGCTGGTGCGCACCGAGTCGTCGCCCACCGCGAACGCCGGAGTCGAGCTCGTACTGCACGTCCACGAGCGCCAGCGGGGCGAGCCCGAAGAGCTGGAGCTGCAGCGCACCGTCCCACTCCCACTCCCACGACAGCAGGCCGAGCGTCGCGGGCGTGGCGTTGCCCGGTGAGCGCAACAGGTCCCACCGCGCGTTCGCTTCTTCGGCCGTGCTCAACGCCGCCTTCTCGGCGAACTGGCCGGCGGGCCCGCCGCGCAGCTGCGTGACGGCGGCGCCCTCGGGGAGCAGGAGGCGATGGGTGAGCGATTGATGGGTCTGGCTGTCATGGCGCAGCGTGCGCTTGACGGTGAGGTGGGCCGCGCCGTCGAGGAACTGCACCGACACGGTGTGGGCGAGCTCGGTGACGGGCGGGGCGTCGGGGGCGGTCAACCCCGCGAGATCTTGAGGGCCACACGCACAAAGGGAAAAGGCGACGGCGAGGGCGGGCGCGCGCATGGCGCCTCGCCACCGCCGCACTGCCCGGGTTCCCCCGAAACCGGTACGGTGAGCGCTCGATGCGCCACCTCCTCTTTGCTGCAGTCTTTGTCGTCTCGTGTACGCCTGCCACCCCGACCGGCCTCGGCCTCACGCCCGCGGGTTCCGGCCCGCGCGTGAACTTCGACGTGATGCACCGGCCGCTGCCCGAGATTCCGCTGCCCAATGACTTCGCCACGCGCTTCGATTCCACGGCGAGCACCAACCTGCGCGTCAACGCGAGCATCGAGGTCGCGCCGACGAAGTGGGAAAAGGGAACGCGCCGCGGGCTCGACCAGATGTCGGGGTGGGGCACGCTGGCGCCCATCACCGTCAGCTTCGACGCGCCGCTCGACCTCGAGAACATCGTCGCGCGGCACCAGCGCCCGGGTGATGTCGCCGACGACGTCATCTACGTGTTCGACGTCACGCGCGGCTCGCCCGACTTCTGCAAGCCGGTGCTGCTCGACCTCGGCCAGGGCCACTTCCCGCTCGTGCTCGACGACCCCGACTACTACCCCGACGAGCCGCACCCGGGTCTGCAGTCGCTCCTCTACGAGCAGGTCGAGGAAGATCTCGACGGCGACGGCGTGCTCGACCCCGGCGAAGACACCGACATGGACGGGGTGCTCGACCACCCGAACCTGATGGACGGCAAGACCGGCAAGTTCGACCTCATCGGCTTTTACGAGAAGGAAACGAACACCCTCATCGCGCGCCCGCTGTACCCGATGCGCGAAGAGACGAAGTACGCGGTGGTGCTGACCAACCGCCTCGTGGGCAAGAACGGCGAGCCGGTGAAGAGCCCGTTCGAGAACATCAACCACCTCGCGCAGACCCCGACGCTCGCCCCGCTGGCCGAGTGTCTCGCGCAGAACAACCTCGGCCTCACCGACGTGGCCTTCACCTGGTCGTTCACCACGCAGAACATCACGCACGACTACCGCTCGTTCCGCGACGGGCTGTACGGCAAAGGCCCGCTCGCGTTCTTGAGCACGAAGTACCCCGCCGAGGTGACCGCGTTCCCCGATGGCCGGCGCGCGACGGGTGACAACCGCAACACCAAGGCGGTGCCCGGCTCGCAGTTTCTCCAGTTCGGCTCGCGGTTGCTCGAGCTGTACGGCGGCAGCCAGTCGAGCGCCACGAAGGACCTGCTCAACCTGTGGCTCTCGAACGTCGACTTCTACGCGACGGCGCACTTCGTCTCGCCCCAGCTGTTCCCCCGCACCGACCGAGACGGGAAGTTCCTCCCGCTCTACGAGCAGGTGATGGACACGCAGGTGGGCAACAAGGAGACCTTCCACCGCGGCGAGACGATTCCCTTCCTGCTCTCGATCCCCAAGGTGCGCTCGGGCCCGGCGCCGGTCGTCATCTTCATGCACGGCCACAGCGGCTCGAAGTTGGACTCGTTGCTGGTGATGGGCCCCATGGCGCGCGCCGGCATCGCCACCATCGGGATGGACGCGGTGAGCCACGGCCTCGGGTTGAACGACGTCGACCGTCAACTCGTGACGGAGATCGTCAAGCCCTACGGCATCGAGCCGCTCGCCAACGCGATGGTCGGAGACGGCCGCGGCATCGACCAGAACGGTGACGGCCTCATCGACTCGGGCGCCGACTACTTCACCGGCTACGTGACGCACACCCGCGACGTGGTGCGCCAGACGGCCATCGACCTGATGCAGATGGTGCGCTTGCTCCGCAGCTTCGACGGGCAGAAGAAGTGGCCGTACGACGTCAACCGCAACGGCGTCGACGATGACCTCGCGGGCGACTTCAACGGCGATGGCACCGTCGACCTCGGCGGCCCCAACGTGCCCATCTACGTCAGCGGCGCGTCGCTCGGCGGCATCCTCGCCAGCCTGATGGGCGGCATCGAGCCTGAAGTCGACGCCATCTCGCCGATTCTGCCCGGTGGCTACATGTCGGAAATCGGCACGCGGTCTGATCTGGGCCAGGTGCGCAACCCGCTCGTGCTGCGCATGATGGCGCCGCTGATGCTGGTGCACCCCAACGCTGCGGGGAAGCCGGCGCTCTTCCAGATGGTGCCCGACCTGACGAAGGTGGCCGAGCGCGAGATCGCCGAGCTGCCGGCCGCGCTCCTGCCGGGGAGCATCGCGCTCGTCCGCAACAAGACCAACGGTGAGTACCGCTGCGGCCGCGTGCAGCCCAACGGGCACCTGCGCATGGCGGTCGCCTCTGACGACGGCGACGCGCTGCAGGTCGAGTTCTACGACGAGGAGTTGCCCTCGAAGCTGCGCGAGGGCTGTGACCCGACCGGCGTCACGCCGAAGCTCGTCATCGACACCTTCGGCAAAGACTTCGCGTTCCAGGGTCGCACCATCACTGCGGGCTCGCCGTTCATCGCGCTGGGTGATGGCTTCGGCTTGCGCCGTGGCTCGCCTGAGCTGCGCCGGCTGTTCTCGCTCGCGCAGATTGCCCTCGAGCCCGCCGACCCGGCGAACTTCGCGCCGTTCTGGCAGGGCCACCGCACCTTCTCGTACGGAGACGGGCAGACCGTCTCCACGCGGGCGCTGCTCCTGCCGATGACGGGTGACCCTGGCGTGCCGGTTGCCACGGCGACCGCGCTCATGCGCGCGGCCGGCTTCGTCGACTACCTCAACGACGACCCGCGCTACGGCAAGTCGCAGATGCAGCAGCTCATCGACGTCGGCTTCGTCGAGGGGGTCGAGCGCACGAAGCGGTACCAGGACCCGATGGGCAAAGACGTGCTGATGGACGTCGACGTCTTTCAGAACATCTCGATGGCCAACGACGGCTTCGGCACGCCGCGGCTCAACCCACCGATGCGGCTCGTGAAGCCATCAGACGACGGCGCGGGCCAGGTGGGTGCGCTCTTCCCGATGATGAACCCGCAGGGGGAGCACTCGTTGCCGGTGCCCGACCCCGGGTTGCCGTTCGATCTCGGCACGCTCGTCCTCGACCTCTTCGCGGACTACCTCGGCAGCGGCGGTACGCGCGTCGCGCTCGAGCCGTGCATGGTGCGCAGCGACTGCCCGTGGCTCACGAAGCAGTGAAGGCCGTCGCCGTTCTTCCCGATGGGCGTCGCGTTCCCCTCGAGGGGTGCATGGTCATCGGCCGGGGGCTGCACTGTGCCCTGCGCATCGACTCCGCGAGGCTCAGTCGTGAGCACTGCGCCATCGAAGAACGCGACGGGCAGTGGTGGGTGTCGGACCTCGGCAGCTCGTTCGGTACGTGGCTCACGCGCAGCGGGGCGTTGCTCGGTCGGGTGATGGCGCCGGTGGTGCTCCAGCACGCAGACGTCATCGGGCTCCACGATCAGGTGCGCATCGAACTCGAGGAACCCCACGACGCGCTTGCGACCGGCCTGGAGGAGGCGCTCTTCGAGCACCCTGACGACGAGAACGCATGGTCGGTGTACGCGGACCGACTGCTCGAGCTCGGCGATGCGCGAGGTGAGCGCATTCGCAGCAACGCCATCGGGTGGACGTGGCCGGGTCATCAGGTGGGGCACGTGTTGTCGTCACCCGAGCTCTGCGAGCCGGTGTGGGCGCACGGTCATCTGCGCACCGTGGTGCTGCGGCAGCAGTGGCATCAGGAGGTGCGGCCGTGGCTCGACCACTGCGTGCTCGTGCTCGTCTCGGCGCCCATCTCGAAGTTTCTGCTCGAGCTGAACCTCGAGCTGCAGGCCGACTTCGTGCGTGGCGCCGAGCTGCAGGCGGTGTTGTGCGCCGCGCACCTTCCTTCGCTGCGGCGGTTCAGCGTCACGCCGACGAGCCGGGTGTATCGGCTGCCGAACGCGCCGCGCCTCACGCGCTGAAACCATCGACCGCTGTGCTCGCGCCGGTGGTTCCTTCGAGCGAGTTCGGACGGGCCGTGGTCGGCGTCGTCGTGAACGGCACAGGGTCGGTGGTCGGTCCCCCGCCAGGGGCGTCCCGGCTGGGCCGGGCGTAAGGTCGCGGTGATGGCTCCCTTCTTCGTGTTCGGTGGCTTCGTGGTCGGACTCGCCGTCGTCATCTGGGTTCGCATGCTGCTCCATGACCGCGCGCGGCCCGAGGTCGTGGTGACGACGCCGCCAGTGAACGACGCGCGCAAGGCTGCCTTCACCGAACAGCTCGCGCCGGTGCTCCAGAGCGCCGAGCGCTACACCGACGTCGACCTGCGGCGCGTGAGCCTCGCTGCGCTGCACCTCGACGGGGACCACCAGGTCGCCATCGTCGACGCGTTGTGGACCCACGCTGCCTCGAGCGGTCGGGAATCGGTGCGGCTCGCGCTCGAGCTCCGTCGCAAGGCGGGCGTTCGCACCGCGCGGCCGATGGGGCTCTCGTCGGCGCGCTGCGTCGCGTGCCTCGGGCCGCAGGTCGAAGATGCAGGAGCGCGCTGCTCGTGGTGTGGCTCCGAGATGCCCGACGCCTGGTACCTCGTCGGGCTTGCTCCGTACGCAATGGCCGGCGCCACCCGTGCGCGAGGCCACGGACGTGAGCAGACCCTGGCCCAAAAGCGAGGGGCTGCCCGGGACGAGCGGTTTGTGAACCACCGAGCCCAGTGCAACCCTTCCGGCCTTCAGCGCGTCGGACGATCCTTCACGACGCTGTCGAGCACCAACATCCTCTCTGCGTCTTCGATCTCTGCGGCCCCGCAGCTGTCCAGGGCGCCTTCGCTCAGAGGCCGAAGCACCCAGCCAGACCTGCGTGGGCGCGCAGGCGGGCGATGAGTGAATCGCGTTCGTTTTCGCTTCGCGCGACCCGCGGCGAGTGTCCCCACACCGGGCCGGGCCACGCTGCGTCACCGAGGCGACGCGAAACGTGGTGCACGTGCAATTGACGCACGACGTTGCCCAGCGCGGCGACGTTCACCTTGTCAGGCCGGAAGAGCTCGGTGAGCGCGGTGGCGACGAGGCGTGACTCGTTGGTCAGCGTCGCGTGGTCGGCAGCCGAGAGTTCATGCAACTCGGTCACGCCCGCGCGTTTCGGCACCAGCACCAGCCACGGGTACCGCGCGTCGTTCATCGAGAGCAGCAGCGACAGCGCACTCTCGCCCACGAGGTGCGTGTCGCGTCGCAGCCGCGGGTCGAGCGTGAACGGCGCCTTCGTCAGCAGCCGCTGCAAGAGCGCGCGCCCGAACGGCCAGGTGCCCAGCTGCGAGTCGGCGTTGATGTGCCCGAGGGCGCCAGCATCGATGAACTCCGCGCCCCAGTCGGCGGCCAGCGACTGCGATTGCTCGAACGTCATCCACGGGTCGGTGCGGCTCGCGACGAGAATGGAAGGGAAGGGCAGCCGCGCGCGCGGCGTCGGCGCGAACGAGCGCACCGCTTCGACCTCGAGGCTCGGCGGCGCGACCAGCAGCGCACCCACCACGTTCTTGAGCTCACCCGCCGCGTGCGCGACGAGCATCGTGCCGAGGCTGTGCGCGGCCAGCACCACCGGCTCACCGGCGCAGGCCGCCACCAGGCGCGGCTTCCACGCGTGGAGCTGCGGCTGGTTCCACTCTTCCTGCTCGACCCGGGTGATGTTCGCGTCGAGTCGTTCCCACTGGCTCTGCCAATGGTCGGGCCCCGAGCCCTGCCACCCTGGAATCGTCAACACCCTCGTCACGCCCTCGGGTCTAGGTCAACCCGAGCGCCAACGTGAAGGACACTGACTGCGTGTTCTTCACTTTCGTGATGACCCGCTTCCCGTCGGGGCGCGCTCAAGGCGCTCGGTACGGCCACGGTCGTCGACTTCTACCGACGGAGCGACGGATCAAGAAGGCGTGCGCGCCGGCAAGTGGTTCACGGTGGGGTGGGGCGTCATCGCGATGGGCTTCGCGCTGTTCGCCTCGCAGGTCGACAACCTGATCCAGGCCGTGAACACCCTCGGGTCGATCTTCTACGGGCCGATGCTCGGCGTGTTCCTCGTCAGGTTCTTCTTCAAGTCGGCGCGTGGAACGCCGCCTTCCAGAAGTCACGATCGAACGAGCCATCGTCCGCGCGCTTGTCGCGCAGCACCCGACTCATGACCACCCGCTCACGCTTCATCTTTCCAGAGCGTCGCGTGAGTCACCATTCCACGGCGCTCCAGAGCGACGAGTAATCATCGGTCCACACCACGTTGGCGCCTGGTGGATTCCTGTCGGTGAACGTCACGCCGTCGAGCCCTTCGGCCGAGCGCGCGAGCAACAGCCAGCGCGCCTTGAGCGCCCACGGGCTCACGCCTTCACTCTTGAGCACGCCCGCGCGCGCGAAGCCGGTCTCCTTCGCGAGGCGCGTCGCGATCGGCACCAGGTTCAGCGAGCGATTCGACAGGTGCATCGCGAGCACGCCGTTGGGCTTCAAGTGTCGCGCGTAGAGCGCGAGCGCTTCCTTCGTCAGCAGGTGCACCGGCACCGAGTCACTCGAGAACGCATCGAGCACCAGCACGTCGAAGCCATTGGGCGCCTCGTGCTCGAGCGCCGAGCGCGCGTCGGCAGTCACCACCGTCACCTGCGCCCCTCGCGTGCGTGCGTCGGGGAGGAATGAGAAGTGCCCGCCGCGGCCCTCGGCGAAGGTCACCACGTCGGGGCTGATCTCGTAGAAGCGCCACGCCTCGCCCGGCTTCGCGTACGCCGCGAGCGTGCCGATGCCGAGGCCGATGACGCCCACACGCCGCACGCCCTCTCGCGCGTTGAGCACGCGGCCCACGCCGCTCTCGGGCGCGTAGTAGGTCGTCGCCGCTTCGCGCGCGCTCAGCTGTTGCGCGCCGTGAATCGTGCGCCCATGCATGAGGAGCAACGCCTCGTCATCCCCGCCCGACGACGTCACCACCCGCAGCACTCCGTAGAAGTCGCGGCTCGCCTCGAGCACCCCGCGGTGGCGCGCGTTCGCCCCGAGAAAGAGCAGCGCCATCGTCAGCCCGATGAGCAGCCACCACGCAGACGTCCACCGGCTCGAGCGATGAATGACCACGCCCAGTGCGATGAGCGTCAGCATGAGGCCCCACTCGAGCTCGGCGTAGCTGCTGAACACCGCCGGCGCGACGAGGCCGGTGAAGACGCCTCCCGCGGCACCACCGAGCGCGAGCGCGGCGTAGAAGCGGGTCAACTCACCCTCGGGGGGGCGGCTCGCGGCGAGCTCTCCGTGCGCGGCCAGGCACGCGACGAAGAGGAACCCGATGAAGAGCGCAACGCGGCCCGGCAACGGCAGTTCCTGCTCGACGCTGCGCAGGCCCGCGACGCCCAGCGTCAACACCGCCAACAACGGGAGCGCCACGCGACGTTGGTACAGCTGCACCCGCTCGAAGGTGGCGATGAAGCTGAGCAGGTAGACCACCAGCGGCAGCACCCAGAGGAACGGTACGGGCGCGACCTCTTGCGTCAGGTAATTCGTCACCGCGAGCAGCAGCACGACGGGCAACGCTGACAGCACCAGCCACTTCCCCCTCCACGCTCCGTGCGCCGTCGACTTTGCGGGCACCTCGTGACGACGCGCGACGAGCGCCACGCTGCTCATCACGAAGACCCACGCGAGAAAGCCGCCGGTCCACGCCCAGCCTTGCGCGCGCAGCGTCAGCGTCGGCTCGAGCACGAGCGGGTAGCCCAGCAACCCCAGCAGCGAGCCGGCGTTCGAGAGCGCGTAGAGGCGGTACACGTCTTTGTGCCCTGCGCGGTTCGCCCAGGCCTGCACCAGCGGGCCTGTCGTCGAGAGGGCGAGGAAGGGAAGGGCGACGGTGACGAGCAACAGCAGCACCAGTTGCAGTAACGGGTTCTCGCTGCCCTCGGGGCGGAGAGACGATGGCGGCAACAGGGGTGTGCCCCACAGCGCGATCGCGAGCCCGATGTTCACCACGGCTGCCAGCACCAACCCCAGCTGCGCCATCACCTGCGCCCGGGCGCTCAGGCGCGCGACGAGCACGTGCGTCCAGCCGTAGCCACCCAGCAACAACACCTGAAACGTGAGCTGGCAGGTCGTCCAGACGGCCGCCGAGCCACCGAACCAGGGCAACACGCCCCGGGCCACCATGGGCTGCACAACGAACAGGAGCACTGCACCGAGGGCCGCTGTGAAGACGTAACGCGTCATTCCAATTGGCCACTCAATCCAGGCATTTGGACTCAGTCCCGTGGAGGAGACTGTCACACATGGCAACCTCCTTGCGCATCAAGCGGATGATGTGGGCATGAAGATCAACCAACCCCGCCCTTCTCTTCCGGTCACGCAGCGCAGCTCCACGGAAGCGCTCCCGAGGCGGCCGCCGCCGCGCGTCGAGAACGATGGGTTCGAAGTCTCGCGCAGTGGCCCTCTTTCTCTGGGCACCGCGAACGCAGAGAAGAGCGCTGGTGAGAAGACCATCGACCTCGCGCGCAGCGTGATGGGCCAGAACGCGCACGACCTGAAGCTCGCCAACGCCACCACGCTCGGCGCCGCCATGCAGGACTGGGTGCCCGACACCGTCAATTGCGCCAACTTCGTCAGCGGGTTGCTCGTCTCGACCGGGCAGATTTCCCAGAGGGAAGCGCACGCCGGCGTGACGTCTCTGGTCTCCAACCTCCGCAAGAACCCCAACTTCACCGAGACCTCGCTCGATCAAGCCAGGCCCGGTGACGTCGTGGCCTTCGAGTACACGAAGAAGGACGGTACGAAGGGCCACCACGTCGTCGTCTTCTCAGGCCGCGATGAGCAAGGCCGCCCGAAGTTCATCGGCTCGAACAACACCAACTCCGACGGCACCCAGCGGGTCGGTGAGACCACGGGCGTGCCGAGGGGTTGGCGTGCGATGGCGGTGATGCACTTCTCCGGCCCCAACCCCGAGACGAACCCCACTGCGCCGACGGGCCCCACGGCACCGAGCGGGCCCGGCGCTTCGTCGGGTGCTTCGAGCGTGCAGAACATTTCCCTCGAGCGCTCGAGCTGGCTGCGCAACGGCTCGGGTGGTGCGGGCGTGGAAGACCTCCAGAAGATGCTGAAGGAAAAGGGCTTCGACCCCGGCCCCGTGAACGGCCAGTTCAGCCCGCAGACCGAAGCGGCCGTGCGCGCCTACCAGCAGGCGAACGGGCTGCAGGTCGATGGCATCGTCGGGCCGCAGACGCGGGCGGCGCTGCTCGGGCTGCCGCCAGTGCCTCCGGGAGGTCGTCAGCCCGGCGCGCCGAGCGGTCCGAGTGGCGGCGCGGAAGCTCCGTCGGATGGCCCGAGTGGGCCGAGCGGCACCACGCCGACGCCTTCGGGCAACACGGCGACCGCGCAGCAGCTCGAAGCGCTCGCCCTGCAGAAACACGGCCCGGAGTTCGTGCAGAAGGTCAAGGAGATGGCCACTCGTCTTGGTGTGAAGCCCGAGTGGATCCTCGCGGTGATGAAGAATGAGTCGGGCATGGACCCGAAGGCGCGCAACCCCAACGGAGGCGCCACGGGCCTCATTCAGTTCATGCCTGACACTGCGCGCGGGCTGGGTACCTCGACCGAGGCGCTCAGCAAGATGAGCGCGACCGAGCAGCTCAAGTACGTCGAGAAGTACTACTCGTCGTTCCAGGGGCAGATCAAAAGTGGCACCGACTTGTACCTCGCGACCTTCTGGCCGGCCGCGGTCGGCCAGAACGACAGCTACAAGATCGGCGGCGCCGAGGTGGCTCGCGTGAACGGCATCTTCGACTTGAACAAGAACGGGCAAATCACGGCCGGCGAGTTCCGCGAGTACTACCGCCGCAAGTACCCCGAGCTTCAGTGAGCAGGGAGGCGTCTCGACATGGTCAAAGCGCTGGTCGACGTGACCCGCAAACCCTGATCAGCGAATCCCCGGCTCGGCCGAGAGCAGGTCGACGATGCCCAGCACCTGGTTGAAGTTCGAGATGCTGCGGGTCGGCGCCAGCTGCTGCTGACCACTTTCGAAGACGTGCGCGGCATGCCGGCGGGTGATGGCGGCGCTCGAGATGATGTCGAGCCGCTCGCGGTACTCGAGGCTGCAGTACGTGCCGTACTCGGCCCACACGTCGTGACAGCCCAGCGTCTGCGCGACGGCGATGTCCTTCTTGACGGAGTCGCCCACCACCAACACCTCGCTGGGCGACAGGCCGTACATCGAGAGGATTTTCCGCAAGCCCGCAGGGTTCGGCTTCTCGTGGTCGCGCGGTAACTCGATGGCCGGGCACGCCGCTTCGTAGACGCCACGCTCCTCGCGCTGCACGATGTCGGGCGCCACCAGCTTCGAGCCGTCGGGCCCCTCGGGGAAGGTGAAGCCGGGCATCGTGTAGAGCGCGGTCAACCACTGGTCCAGCTTCATGGCCTTCACGCGCTGCTGCGCGGGGTTGCGGGGCGCATCGGTGAGGGCCACCACGAGCACGCGGCGTTCCTTGAGCGCCTGCAGCGTCTCGACCACGCCCTTGTACGGCTTCATGTATTTGCGCCGCGCGTCGCTGAACGCCGTGCGCGCAGGCTCGATGATCAACTTGTCGAAGCTGCCGAACTCGGGGAATTCCTGAAACAGCGAGCTTTCCTGCAGGGCGAAGGGGTACTCGTTCGACTCGTACTTCGTGTAGACCGCCTTGAGCGACTGCACGACCTTGATGCGCGGGAACCCGGTCGACTGCATCACCGACTCGACCAGCGCCTCGACCGCGGGGACGATGTAGTCAATCCACGAGTACAGCGTGTTGTCCATGTCGGTGACGACGAGGCGAATGGCCATGCGGCTCGCATAGCGCAGCACCGCATTTCCGCGCGGGTGAAATCACGCGTGTGTGGCATCGTGCAGCCTGCGCATGTGGCAACTGATCATCAACGGTCCGGGCTACTTCGACACGGCATACGACCTCCCCGAGGGCGTCACGCAGGTGGGCCGCGCCGACGAGAACGACATCGTGCTCTCGGGCGACCTCGTGTCGCGCAAGCACTGCCGGTTGCACGTGCGCAGCAGTGGCGTGGTCTTCGAAGATCTCGGCAGTCGCAACGGCACCAGGTTGAACCGCGAGCCCGTCACCGGCTCGGTCGACCTGAAGGCTGGCGACGTGGTGGGCATCGGCGAGAACTCGTTGTCACTCAAGAAGCTCCGCCAGTCCGAAGCGCTCGACACCGAGATGATCGACACCGGTGCCGGCGGGCGGGTGAAGCGCTTTCGCGGCGTGAACATCGAAGAGGCCGTGATGCTCGCGCGCGACATCAAGGAATCGAGCGTGCTCAAGGCGCTCGACAACTTCGCGCCCTTCGATCTGCCCGAGCCGCCCATCGCCTCGGCCCGCGCGTCTGACACCGACGAGACCGACGGCAACACCGGCGAAAACCCCATCGAAGAGAACGGCAACCGCGTCGCCCTGAAGTCGCTGGTGGTGCTGTACCGCATCGCCGAGTGCCTCGCGCGCGCCCCCACGCTCCAGGCGTTCCTCGACGAGACGTGCGACCTGGTCATGGCTCGCGTGCGCGCCACCACCGGCGTCGTGCTGCTGCGCCACGAGTCGGGGGTGATGGTGCCTTCGGCGGTGCGCCACCTGCACAAGCTTGCGCGTGGCGAGGTGCCCGTGTCCGACGGCATCCTCGAGGCGGCGCTCAAGATGGGGCAGGCCATCGCCGTCGCCAACGTGCAGGACGACAGCCGCTTCGCCGACCGCGAGTCGGTCGTGCTCTACGGCGTCGATCAGGTGCTCTGCATTCCCATCGGCACGCGCGACCCGTTTGCGGGCGTGCTCTACCTCAACCGCACCCGCGCCGACGAAGAGCCCGTCGAGGCGCTGCTCGACGTGTGCACCGCCATCACGCAGTTGCTCGAGACCGGCGTGCAGAAGTTTCAGGCGCAGCCCGCGGGCGTCGTCAAAGGCGGCGATCGCCTCAAGCATGCCTTCGAGCGCCTCTACACGCCTGAGACGGCCGAGCGACGCGCCACCGAAGCGCGTGGTGCCGGCAAGGTGAGCCACGTCGCCGAGGTCGCCGCGACCGTGCTCCACGCCGAGCTGCATGGGTTGAACGCGCAGGCCGCGAAGCTCGCCCCCGAGCGCCTCGCTGACACGCTCGCCCAGTGGCAGCGCATCGCCACCCAGCTCATCTTGAGCTTCGACGGCGTGGTCGACGTGGTGACCGGCGACTCGCTGCGTGCGGTGTTTGGCGTGCCGGCCTCGCGCGGTGACGACGCCATCCGCGCAGTGCGGGCCGCGATGGCGCTCAAGACCGAATGGGACAAGGTGTCGAGCAAGCGCGGCGCGAAAGAGCGCTTTCACCTGCGCGTGGCGCTCACCACCGGGCGCGTCGTCGCCGGCGTGATGGGCAGCGAGAACCGGGTCGACCCGGTGTTGCTCGGCGAGCCCGTGACGCTCACGCAGCTCATCGTCGCCACCGCAGACGCCGGGCAGGTGCTGATCACCGGCAAGACGCTCGCCCACGTGGGCGCCCGCTTCGACGTGACGCCGCTGGGTGAGCGCGCGCTTGGCGCACAGAAGACGAAGACCTCGTTGTTTGAAGTGCTCGACGAAGATTCAGACTCGGGCACCTTGTCTGGAATCAGAGGGTAACTCCATGCCTGTCATCGAACCTGGAACGAAGCTTCCGGACGCCACCCTCTACGAGACGACCGAGTTCGGCGAGGCCTGCCCGATCTCCCCGAAGAAGGTGCCCGTCGCCGGCTCGGTGAAGGGCAAGAAGGTCGTCATCTTCGGGTTGCCTGGCGCCTACACGCCGACCTGCAGCGCGAAACACGTGCCCGGCTACGTCGAGGCCCTCGCCGAACTGAAGGCGAAGGGGGTCGACGAGGTGTGGTGCGTGTCGGTCAACGACGGCTTCGTGATGGCCGCGTGGGGGCAAGACCTGGGCGCCATCGGCAAGGTGCGCATGCTCGGCGACGGCAGCGCGGAGTTCGTCAAGAAGCTCGGCCTCGACGCCGACCTCACGGCCTTCGGCATGGGCGTGCGAAGCCTGCGCTTCTCGATGCGCGTCGACGACGGCGTGGTGAAGAGCGTCAACGTCGAGAAGCCCGGCCAGTTCGAGGTCAGCGACGCGAAGACGATGCTCGGTCAGCTCTGAGGCCCGTCACCAGTCGAGGTTGGCCGAATCGGGGTAGACCTGCTCGCAGCGCTGGCGCAGTCGCTGCGCCTGCGGGCCGAAGAGCTGGCGCGCGTCGCTGGTGAGACCCTTGACCCCGTCCAGGTCTCGCCGCTGACAGGCCGCCTCGAGCACCACCTCGAAGAGCTGTTTGCGCGCTCCGGGCGTCGCGGTCTTCATCGCGACCCGCAGTGTGCCGCGCGCCTCCCAGATGATCTCCCAGCGACCTGCGAGCTGTTGCTCGCGCAGCCCGCCAAGCTGCCGCTGTTCGTCAGCAGTGAGCGGAGGGTCTTTCACCATGCGCACGGTCTCTGCCGCGCCCGCGTCGGGGGTACCCGTCTGGAGGCGACCTGCGTCGACCGTGCCCGCGTCGACCGTGCCCGCATCGGAGGTGCCCGCATCGCGCAGCCCTGCGTCGACCCCAGCGTCGCCTTCTCCCGCGTCGCGCACGAAGTTGCCATCGGCGAGCATCACCCAGCCAGCGTCGACCATTTGCGCCCGATACGCCGCCCGTTCCTTCCAGTTGTCCATGCGGACCTTGCTGACGATGGCCCCGATGATCAGCACCGCCGACACCACGGTGATGACGTAGGTCTTGCCCGAGAGTCTCGAGGGCTGCGGCAACGAGTTCGGTGGCGTGGAGCTCGGGGCCGGCGTCGCGCGTTCGCTCGCGTTGCGCGTCTCGCCGGAGATCATCGAGTCGCTGACGCCGAGTCGCGACGTGAAGACGCCGCTCGATTCCTCCGTGACCTCGACCAGCGAGGTGCCGGTCAGCTCGCGTACGAACCCTGAGATGTCGGGCGTGCGCTTGTCCTTCTCCTTTTCCAACGCGTGCTCGACGGCCTGCACCACGTTGGGCGGCAGGTCGGCGCGCACCTTCGCGAGTGGGGTGTGCTTCTCGTACGCGATGCGGAAGACGACGCGCGCGATGTTGTCGGTGAGGAAGGGCGCCTCGCCGGTAAGCAGCTCGTAGGTGATGCTGCCCAGCGAGAAGAGGTCGCTCTGCGGGCCGATGTCGCGGTTGTTGCCCAGCGCCTGCTCGGGCGACATGTAGAGCGGAGTGCCGATGAGCACCGAGTCGGTGGTCATGTTCGAGTCGCTCAGCTTGCTGATGCCGAAGTCGAGCACCTTGACCTGATCGCCGAGCGCGGTCGGTACGAGGAAGATGTTCTCGGGCTTCAAGTCGCGGTGCACCACGCCGGCCTTGTGGGCCGCCATCAACGCTGCGCCGACTTGCAGCATCACGCCCTGAACGACCTCGACGGCCATCGGGCGGCCCTGTGCGCGCGCGGCGAGGCTCTGCCCCTTCAGATACTCCATCACGAGGTACGGCTGGCCGGTGGGCAGGGTGTTGAAGTCGAGCACCTGCACGATGTTGGGGTGCTCGAGGCGCGCGGCGATCTCCGCTTCGCGCTTGAACCGGGCGAGCGCCTCTTGTGGCAGCTGGCGATCGACGTGCAGCACCTTGATCGCCACCCATTTGCCGGCGAGCCGATGGTGCTTCGCCAGCCAGACTTCCCCCATGCCGCCGCGCCCCAGCTGCCGCTCGATCTCGTAGGTCTCGGCGATGACGACGCCCGGCGAGAGGGGAGAAACCGCTTCCGACATGACGGGCACCATACTCGCGCGCGCCGAAGACGCATCGGAAGACGTGTGGCATGGTCCGCCGCATGACCTTCCTCACCACGGTGTTGGTGTCGCTGGCCCTCGCGCAGAACGACAAGCCTGAGGCCCTTGATGTCTCAGCCTTCAAAGACAAGCTGTCGCTGCTGACGGACGGCAAGAGCCACTACGTCGCCTTCGTCACCGACGACCCGAGCGGCTTCGATCTCTTTCATTCCGGCGACGGCAAGACCTTCAGCAAGGTGCGCGTCATCGGCGGCGGTCGTTCTGGCGATGAGCAGTGGTCGGTCGCGCTGTGGGACCCGCGCATGTGGTCGGGCGATGGCATGAGCACCACCATCGACATGAAGAACACCCCGTCGGCCGACGGCGGCCTCAAAGAGGGGAGCCGGGCGTACTCGGTCACCTGTGGCCGAAAGACCACCACCATCTCGTTCGTGCCCCCCGCTGAGGCGAAGAAGATCTTCGACGGGGCCACCTTCGTCGGCACGCTGTGGACGCGGGTGCCCGAAAAGCTGCTGCGCGACGACAAGGGCACCTACTACCTGGTCGATCGCTTCCGCACCAGGAACGCCACCGACCGCCGCGACTTCCGGGTCTTCGCGGGTCGGAAGGGGTCGATGAAGCAGCTGCCCCTCAAGGACATCGTCGACGACTCCAAGGGCATGATCTTCTCGACGAAGAACGGCAACCTCCGCCTCATCACCGGCACCGATGGCAAGTCCGAAGCGAAGTGGGTGCAGGGCAAAGAGGCGTCCTCGCTCGTGGAGATCGACCTCGACCGCTACGACACCGCGCGCCTGGTTTACCTCGACCTCGGCCCCTACACCGGCGCGCGTCTCGGCACGCCGTGCGACGACTTCAACTGAGGCCTGCGCGACGGGCTGACTCGTCCCACAGCGCGCGTTCGAGCGCGGGGTTGCTCGCCTGCGGGGCCTCGCGCGCTTCGCGTGAATCCGAGAAGTAGCGGCCGGTCTTCGACACCAGCTCGGCCTCGGTCGCGCAGTACACGCTGGTGAGCGCCCCCGTCTCGACGCTCGCGCCGCCCATCCCGAAGCCGGTGCGCAACAGCTTGGTGGTGATGACGCCCGGGTGCAGCGCGTACGTGGTGACGCGCGTGCCCTCGAGCCGGCGCGCGAGCTCGTGCGTGAAGTGCACGTTGAGCAGCTTGCTCAGCGCGTACACGTCGTACCCGTCAAAGCGCTTCTTCGAGTCGAGGTCGCCCAGGTCGACGCGGCCCCGCGCGTGCGCCATGGAGCTCACGTTGACCACCCGGCCCTGTGGTGCGGCCTTCAGCTCGGGCAGCAACAGCGACGTCAGCAGGAAGTGTGAGAGGTGGTTGACCTGAAAGGTGGTCTCGAAGCCGTCGACGGTTTCGCTCCAGGCCTTCATGAACACGCCGGCGTTGTTGACCAACCCGTCGAGCACCGGCGCATGGTGCCGCACCTGCTCGGCGAGGGTGCGCACCTCTGCCAGACGGCCAAGGTCGCCCCACACCGGGGTGAAGCGCGCGTCGGGCAGCTTGTCGCTCAACACTTCCACGGCTTTGCGGGCCTTCTCTTCGGCCCGCCCGTGAACGAGGACATGTGCCCCGCGTTGTGCGAGGAGCTTCGCGGTTTGAAGACCAATTCCATCGGTCGCACCCGTGACGACGTGAGTCTGCGAGGTCATGGGGTGAGTGTTAACGACATGAGCGTCAACCAAAAGGCCACGATGGCGGAGAAGCTCATTTTCGCGCAGACCTTCGAGGGGCTCGTGCGCTCGATCGGGCCCAGGCTCACCCCCGAGCTGCGGCGCGGGATGCGGGAGCTTGGCTTCAACTGCGACGCGCGCCTCGAGCCGGCGTATTCCATCGAAGTGTTCTGCGCGGTGGTCGAGTTCGTGGCGCGCTCGCTGTACCCCTCGATGTCGCTCGACGAGGCCATCGCCCAGGTGGGCCGGGGCTTCATGGACGGGTTTGACGAGACGCTCATCGGCCGCGCGATGCTGGGCATGATGCGCGTCATCGGCCCCGAAGGCTCGCTCAAGCGGGTGACGCAGAACTTCCGCACCGCCAACAACTACTCCCAGACGCGCCTCACCCAGCTCGCCCCGCGGCACTTCGAGTTGTGGGTCAACGAGCTCCGCATGCCGGGCTGGTACGTGGGCATCATCAGCCGCGGCCTCGAGCTTGCGGGCGGCCAGAACCCGCGCGTGGTGCTCGACCGGCGAGACCCCGTGCAGGGCGGTCACTTTCGGGTGGAGTGGCAGTGATCCGCACCCCTGCGTCGCGCAACCCGCGCGCCGCGCCGCACGACAATGGTTGGTTGGTGCGGTGGGCACTCTTTGGGTGTTGAATCAACCCACCTTTCGCGCATGAGCCAAGCCTCTCCCAACCAGCGTTTGCGGCCGTTTCGGCCCCAACTGTTCGGTCGATACATCCTGCTGATGCCCATCTCGACCGGGGGCATGGGGGAGGTGTTTCTCGCGCAGCTGCAGGGCCCGCGCGGCTCCGACAAGCTGTGCGTGATCAAGAAGATCCTCCCGCACCTCGCGCAAGACGGTGACTTCATCGAGCGCTTCATCGACGAGGCCCGCATCCTCGTGAAGCTGTCGCATGGGTCGATCGCCCAGGTGCTCGACATGGGCGTCAACGACGGGGCCCCCTACATCGCGCTCGAGTTTGTCGACGGCAAAGACCTGCGCCGCGTCGTCTCGCGCATGCGCGAGCGCAACCTGTCGCTGCCGATGTCCTTCGTGCTCAGCGTGATGGTGCGCGTGCTCGACGCGCTGGCCTACGCCCATCGCAGGCGCGGCGACAACGACGGCGAGCTCAACCTCGTGCACCGCGACGTCAGCCCGCAGAACGTGCTCATCAGCTACGAGGGCGAGGTGAAGGTCATCGACTTCGGGCTCGCGAAGTCGGCGATGTCGGTGTCGAAGACCAACCCCAGCATCGTGCTGGGCAAGTTCATGTACATGTCGCCCGAGCAGGCGCGGCACAAGCCCGTCGATCGCCGCAGCGACCTGTACGCCGTGGGCTTGTGCTTGTGGGAATTGCTCACCGGCAAGAACCCCTTCGAAGACGTGCCCTCGGGCGAGTTGATGGGGCGGGTGAGCAACCCTTCCATTCCCCCGTTGCAAACGGTCGAGCCGCTGTGCCCCGCGACGTTGTCAGAAGCCGTCGCGCGCGCGTTGGCCGTCGACCCGGCCCAGCGCTTTCAGAGTGCCGAAGAGTTCCGCGGCAGGCTGCAGTCGATTCTGCAGGACATCGACCCTCTGGCGGGCGCCGAGACCACGTCCCGCTTCATGCGCGACGCGTTCGCCGTCGAGTACTCGGCCGAGCGCCGCATGCTCACCACGGTGAAAGACCAGGCGCGGGCGCTGCAGCCCGACGACGAGTCGCCCGCCGGCCCCGAAGAAGAGACGGCGCAGAACATGCCCTCGCCCTTCGCCGCGAAGATGACGCCGCTGGCCATGCCGGCCATCACGATGGACGATGAGACGCCGCACGCAGACCGGCTGCAGGCGCTGCAGCCCGAGGCGCTCTCGTTCGCGCCCACGCCCCGCGCCGTCAACCTCGCGAGCACGCTCGACGAGGTGCACGAGAAGGCAACGCTGCCCGCGATTCAGCTCAAGCCCGAGCTGTCCGCTCCTGCGCCCGCGCCCGTCACGCACACGTCGGCGCCGATTCGCGCGCGCGTGGCAGCGAAGTCGTTCGAGACCGAACCGAGCGCGGCCAACGTCCCTGCTGCCGCCGAGCCACCGCGCCAGCCGGCGATGCCCGAAGCGTCCATCGTCGTCGACGGCATTCCTTCCGAGCCCTTCCGCACCGAGCAGGAAATCCCCGCGCAGGTGGCGCCGAGCATGCCGCCGCCGCCGCGCCCCTCTCGCGGGGGCGCGAAGGCCGAGACCCGCAAGCCGGCGCGCCCGAAGAGCCAGCCGAAGGCCGAGGCGCGCGCGCCCTCGAAGCCCCCCGCCAAACAGGCACCCGCTCCGCAACGCAGCGACACCCAGCTCATCGAGCGCGTGGCGGGAGAACCGCCGCCCGCGGCTCAGGCGCCCGTCGCATCGAGCAAGGGGGGCGCACGTTGGCTGTGGTTCGTGCTCCCCGTGCTCGCGATGGTCGGCGTCGGTGGCTACATCGTGTGGGACCTCACCCAGCCCGCGCCCCTCGAGCCGGAGCTGATCGAAGAAGAGGCGACGGCGGCCGAGGTGTCCCCGCTCGAGCCGGTGCAGAAGCGGGCGCCGACGCCGGCGCCCGAGGCAGCGAAAGACGTGTCGCCACCTCCGCCCGAGCCGAAGGAAGCCGAGGCCCCGAAGAACAGGCCCAGGCCGGCGCCGAAGAAGGCAGCCGGTGGCGGCGCACCGGTCGAGGTGGCGCTGCGGGCGCTCAAGGCCGACTTCGAGAAGCTTCAAGATGGCGTGGTCGCCCGGCGGTTCCAGCTCAAGCTGAACGCGCTCGAGTTCGACGCAGTGGGCAAGGGTGACGACGAGGTGATGCTCAGCCGCGTCGACAGCCTCCACGCGCAGATTCGCGCTGAGCTGGCGAAGCAGCCGTGAGCGCCGCGCTGCTCGAGCTCGAGGGCGTGAACGCCCGTCACTCGCCACGCGCGGAGCCCGTGCTGCACGCGCTGAGCCTTCGCGTCGAGCCCGGCCAGACGTGGGTGGTGCTCGGCCCCAACGGCGCAGGCAAGTCGACGCTGGTGCGCGCGGTGCTCGGGCTGGTGCACGTCACCGGTCGCGTCTCGGTGTGTGGCGCGCCGCTCGACACCCTCGACGCGCGCGAGCTCGCCCGACGCGTGGCGTGGGTGCCGCAGAGCATCGACGAGCAGAGCGCCTTCACCGCGCTCGACGTGGCCTTGATGGGTCGCGCACCCCACGGCTCGGTCTGGTCGATGCCCGACGACGCGACGGTGACGCGCACCCACGCGCTGCTCGAGGAACTCGACATTGCCCACCTCGCCCATCGGCCGGTCAATGAGCTCTCGGGCGGTGAGCGGCGCCGTGTGTGGCTCGCGCGCGCGCTGGTGCAGGACCCGAAGGTGCTCCTGCTCGATGAGCCCACCGCGTTCCTCGACATTCGACATCAGCTCGAGTCGATGCAGGTGGTGAAGCGGCGCGGAGAGCAGGGCCTTGGCGTGCTGGCGGTGCTGCACGACGTGAACCTCGCGCGCACGTTCGCCACGCACGCGTTGCTGCTCAAAGACGGGCGCACCCTCGCGCAGGGCGAAGTGCGAGAAGTGCTCACGGTCGCGCGCCTGAGCGAGCTGTTCGGCGTGCCGATGGTCGAAGCGATGACGGCCGGGGGAGGCGTCTTCGTGCCCGGAGTATTGTCGCCGTGAAGCAGTGGGCCCGGGCGCTGTTGCTCGCCGCGGCCCTGCACGCTGTCGCGTTGCTCGGCGTCTTCGTGCTCACGCGCCCGCCCACCGTCTCTGCGCCGACGACCTCGAATCCAGCTGCTGTGCCGCAGCGCCTCACCCGGGTGACCCTCAGCGGCGCGCCCTTCCTGCGAGAGCGGGGTGAGGGTCAGAGGGAGCCACCCTCGATGGTGCCGAAGCTCACCGCTCCGAACCGGGACCCGCCGCCCGTGAGGGAGGGCGGTCCACCGACCGCGATCCCCACAGCGAAGGACGAACTCACCGCGAAGGACGAACTCGCCGCGCCAAACGAAATCGCTGCGAAGAACGAACTCGCCGCGAAGAACGAACTCGCCGGGAAGGATGGGGTCACAGGGAAGGACGAGCTCACCGCACCGGGGGTTGGGCGAACCGAAGGCCATGATGGGCTGCCTGGCGCAGTGGGGGGGAACGCAGAATCACCCCGCGGCTCAGCGCTCGTCGACCTCGAGGCCTTGCTCCATGCGCGCCTCAGCGCCTCGGCCGAGAAGTGTTACCCCACCGCCGCGAAGCGCTTCCGTCAACGCGGCACGGTGCAGCTCTCGTTCTGCGCCGACATTCGCGGGCAGGCGACCCACACCGTGGTGAAGACCAGCAGCGGCTTCGAGCTGCTCGATCGCGCCGCGCTCGACTGCGTGGTGGCCAACGCGAGCCCGTTTCCCACCGAAGCGGCGGGCCACTGCTTCGCGTTGCCAGTGCGCTTCGGTCAGTAGACGTCGTACTTCTTGCGAAGCGCCTCGTGCTCCTCCGCATTGCGTGAGGGGTGCAACACCTTCTGCGCGTCATGCAGATAATAGAGGTACTCGCTCGCGGTGGGCCGCAGCGCCGACTCGATGCTGACCTGCGTCGGAGCGCCGATGGGTGTGGGCGGCAGGCCCTTCTTGTGGCGCGTGTTGTACGGGTCGCTCTGGTTGCGCAGCTTCACCAGAAACGCAGCCCGGTCGTTCCATTCCGGCAGCTCGTAGCGGCTGGTGGCGTCGACCCCGAGCGGGTAGCCGAGGTCGATGCGCCGCCAGAGAATGCCAGCCACCAGAGACCGGTTGGAGGGCGTCGGCTCTTCGCGCTCGAGCATCGAGGCCATGGTGACGATTTCGTGCAGCGAGCGCTTGTACCCCTTGAGCTCGGCTGAGAGCGGGGTGAACACGCGCGCCGCGAAGAGGTCGAGCTGCTTCTGCACCAGTTGCCGGGCGTCGATGCGGCCCTTCGGCAGCATGTACGTCTCCGGGTACAGGTAGCCCTCGAGCGGCCCCTCGGGGAGCGTGAAGGCCGCGGTGTACCCCACGCGCGACGCGGCGGCCTTCGTGTACGCCCCCACCTCGGCGCGGCCTGCGGCGACCAGCGCGGCGTCGACGTCACGAATGCGCCACCCCTCGAGCACCGAAAACGGCTCGTCTTCTGCCAGCGGCGCTTTCTCGAGCGCAGCGGCGAGTTCCAGAGGCGAGAGGCTCTGCGCAAGCTTGAACTTGCCGGCCTTGAGCGAGAGCCCGCCGCGCTTCCACACCGCGAAGCGAAACACCGTCGCGCTCGGCACGAGCCCGTTCTTCTCGAGCAGGGTGCCGATGCTGCGCGCGGTCGCACCCTTCGGTACCTCCAACTCCACTTCACCACCCCCTGAGCCGGGGCTCGTCGCGAGGGATTGGAAGTAGAGGAACGAGCCACCCACAGCGCCCGCCACGAGCACCGCCAACACCACCAGCACGAGGACCAGTCGCTTCACGAGAGCAGCGTACGAGGGAGGAAACGGCAGCCACACTGAATTCTGTTGGCCCACGGAGGCTGTTGATTAGGGTCCGCCCCGTCCTTCTCTTCGGACCAATCGCAACATTCTCTGGGGGCATCATGAAACGAGCAGCATTCATCGCGGTGTGCGCAACGGCACTGCTGGGTTGTCCGGATCCATCGACGATGGACGGGGGCGTGGGCGGCGGTGCGGCGACCGGCGGCGGTGCGACGGGTGGTGGCGGCGCGATGGGCGGTGGAACTGCGACCGGCGGTGGCGCTGCGACCGGTGGTGGTGACCCGACCGGCGGTGGTGCAGCCACGGGCGGTGGTGCAGCGACGGGCGGTGGTGCAGCGACGGGCGGTGGCGCGGCGACGGGCGGCGGCGGTGCAGCGGTCGTGCTGCCTCGCGCGAACAGGTCGACGCCAGTGCAGATCACCAGCAACGACACCATCGTCGCGATGGTGAACCAGGACTCCAACTCGCTCTCGCTCTTCAACGCCCCGGGCAAGACGCGCACCGCGACGGTCGACTTCGGCAACGACACGATGCCGGTCTCGGTCGCGATTCACCCCGACAACGCGACGGCCTTCGTGGCGCTGCGTCGCAGTGGGCAGCTCGCGAAGGTGACGGGCATCAACACCGTGACCCCCATGGTCGACGCGACGCGCGCGACGGTGGGCAGTGAGCCGACTGGCGTGGCGCTGACCCCGACGGGCAGCGTCGCCGTGGTCGCCAACTTCACCGAAGGCACGCTCACCTTCGTGAACACCGGCACCATGGCCGTCATCGGCACGGCCGCGGTGGGCGGCAACCCGCGCGCGCTCGCCATCAGCAACGACGGCGACGGCGATGACATGGACGAGAAGGTCTACGTGACGCAGTTCTTCGGCGAGGCCGTCACCGAGGTGAGCGACCAGGGTCGCATCGGCAAGGTGCAGGTCGTCGACGTGAGCACGCGCGCCGTGACCGCGACCATCAGCCTGAACCCCATCGCCAACACCGGCTTCAACATCGCCCAGGCCGACGGCGGCGCAGGCACCAACGTGGGTTGCAGCCCCAACCAGTTGTTCAGCATCGCGCTCAACAACGGCAAGGGCTACGTGACGCACGTCTGCGCATCGCCCCAGGGTCCGGTGAACAAGTTCACCAACCTCTTCGCGGCGGTCTCGGTCTTCGACGTCACCACCAACATGGAAGACACGGGCATCGCGGGCACCGCGGCGCTCTCGCGGCTGCTGGCGGCGCAGGGCACCTCGACCTCGAACCTGCTCGGCGTGCCCATCGGCATCGACTTCCGCCCGAACACCAACGTCGCGTACGTGGTGAGCCAGGCGGGCGACACGCTGCAGCGCGTGCACTACCGCAACATGACCGACGCGCGCGGCCCCATCGTGCTCGGCCTCGACGCGACGTTCGCGCAGATCAACACCCGCGGCACGGGCGGCATCAAGGTGCCGCTGGGCGTGGTCGTCGCGCACACCGCGAACAACGCCTACGTGGCGAACTGGGCCGAGCGCTCGCTGTCGATCATCGACCTCGCGACGCAGGCCCTCGACCAGGACGTGTCGTCGGCGGCGCTGCCGACGGCGGGCTCACCCGAGTCGCGCGTGAACGACGGCATCAAGTTCTTCTTCACCGGCACGGGCCGCTGGGCCGATCGCTCGGTCAACTCGTGCGGCAGCTGCCACCCGGACGGTCTGTCTGACCACATCACCTGGCTGTTCGCCGCCGGCCCCCGCCAGTCGACGCCGCTCGACGGCACCTACGCGAAGACCAACCCGAACGATCAGCGCGTGATGAACTGGACGGGCATCTTCGACGAGATGCACGACTTCGAGCTGAACACGCGCGGTACGGCGGGCGGCAAGGGCGCCATCACCACCGGCACCCCTCCGGCTGACGTGGTCTTCAACCTGACCAACGGCGTTTCGCTCGACGGCGGCACTACCAACGTCACGCGCAACGACTTCCTCTCGGGCAGCACCAAGGCCGTGGTCGCGTCGGTCGCCGCGCTCAAGGACTGGGACGAGCTCGACGACTACGTGAAGACCATCAAGCCGCTGAAGGCGCCGCGTGGGCTCGACGCTCAGGCGATCATCCGCGGTCGTACGGTGTTCATGAACAACAACTGCGCGTTCTGTCACGGCGGCGCGAAGTGGTCGAACAGCACCGTCCCCTACACGCCGTCGCCTGAGAAGAACGGCTCGCTGGTGGGCGCGAACAGCCTGCCGGCGGCGAACACCGGCCTGCGCACCGAGATGAAGAGCGCGACGCTGCCGGGCGCGCAGATGGGGCTCAACACCGACACCTTCAAGGTGGCGGTCGAGGCGGCCGTGGCCTTCCCCGATGGCGGCATGGGCAACGTCGGCCCCGAGCGCATCACGTGCGTCATCCGCAACGTGGGCACGTTCAACCCGCAGAGCCCGCTCGAGCGGAAGGCCGATGGCACTCCCGCGCAGGGCATCAAGGGCTTCAACCCGCCGTCGCTGCTGTCACTGACGGTGGGCTCGCCCTTCTTCCATGCGGGTGGAGCGCGTCGGCTCGAAGACGTCTTCACCACTCCGTTCGCGGCGCACTACCAGGCGGCGTCGGCGAACTTCCTCGCCAACGGCGGCACCACGCCGCAGGAAATGGGTGAGATTGCCGACCTCGTCGCGTTCTTGAAGTCGATCGACGAGACCACGGCGCCTTTCACCATTCCGGCGAACCAGAACATCTGCACGGGCTACTGAGCCTGACGCAGTCGTGACGTGAAGAGGCGCTCACTCCAGCGATGGGGTGGGCGCCTTCTCGTTTGGCGTGTGAGGCGAGACGGTCACGGCGTCACGTGACGTACAGTCGCGCCATGGTGCGTCGTGAAGACTCAGAGCCGACGGGCGGGCAACCGGCCGAGCAGGAGGCGGGGTCACGCTGCACTTCACCAGCGGGTGAGAGTCCCGCGCGGGTAATCGCCGGAGAGCCCGTTAGCAGG
>JBILUC010000109.1:0-12126 GCA_044371205.1 Archangium sp. | reverse complement strand
GTCGAAGTTGTTCGAGTCTGAGTCGCTCGAGAATGATCTTTCGCTCCGCGCGCATCGAGACCTCGATTCAAGCGCAGTCACATCACCCGGGGAAGTCCGAGCGCGGCGCAACACCACACGCGCCGTCGATGTTCCCAGAGAGGCGCCCCCCGGTCTGACGGAGCATCTGGCGACAACGGTGCTACACCCTCGGTCGATGGGGTCCGCCAGGGCGCGCTTTTCTCGCTTCGCTGCTCGCGTTCGGCGCCTCTTTCCGCTCCGCGTGGCGGCCCTCGTGTTGCTCGCGCTGGGCCTCGGCATCGTCTTCGTCTTCAGCCCCAAAGAAGGCGACTACCTCCTCTACCCCGCTGGCGTGGTGACCCTCGGGCTGCTGCTGGTCTGCACGCTCGTGGTCTCGCTCGGCACGTTCTCGCTGCGCCGCCAGTTGAAGCGCCTGCCCGCCGGCGTGCCCGAGAACCTCGAGACCGGCGCGCCCAACGGCACGCACTTCCGCTTCCCCTCGCTCGGTCGCTACCTGGTGCTCGACGTCGAGCTGGAATGGGTCGAACCCCCGAACGTGAAGGTGCACCTCGAGCACCTCGACGGAACGCTGTCAGAGGTCGTCACCATCAAGGAGCGCGGCCGCTTCTCGCGCATCACGCGCCGCTTCACGGTGAAAGACGTCTTCGGCCTCGCGCAGCTCACCTTCGACCTCGAGTGGGAAGCGATGCTGCGCGTCGCGCCCGCCTCTGCGAAGCACGGCGCCGAGCTCGCCGCCGGTCGCGCACAGGGTGACGCGATGGCGAACCCCACCGGCCGCGACGAAGGAGACCTCGTCGAGATGCGCCAGTACGCCCACGGAGACCCCGTGCGTCACGTGCTGTGGAAGGTCTTCGCCCGCACCCGCAAGCTGCTGGTGCGCATGCCCGAGCGCGCGCTCGCACCCGGCCCGGTGAACGTCGCCTTCTTCGTCGCCGGGCCCGAAGACGAGGCGAGCGCTGGCGCCGCGCGGCTGTACCTCGAGGCCGGGCTGCTCGGCACCGACCTCATCTTCGCGGCCGACGGGTCCGCGACGCCCGCGCGCAGTGCAGGCGAGGCCATCGAGCTGCTCGTCGACAGCGCCACGCAGCGCGAGCACGGCGCCGAGGCGCTCGAGACGGCCGCGTCGAACATCGACCCCTCCCGGCTCCACTCGTGCCTCTTCTTCGCGCCGCCCGTCGACGGCCCGTGGAAGTCGCGCATGCTGAGCTTCATTCGCAGCCACGGCCTCGACGCCACGGTCATCATCGGCGTCGACGAGACGGGCGAAGCGCCGCCCGCGAAGAGCCGGCTGCAGAGTCTCCTTTTCCAACCCGACGACGTGCTCGACTCGCAGCGCCCTGAGCTCGCAAAGCTGCGCGCCTCGCTCGAGGCCGAAGGGTTGCCAGTGCGCGTGCTCCACCGCGCGACGGGGCAGGTGCTGTGAAGGACTCACGCAACGTCAGTCTCCTCAAGGCGCTGCTGCTCTGCGGAGCGGTGAACGTCTACTTCTGGTCGCTCGCCACCACGCCGGGCCTCTTCGCTGCGTCAGCTGGCGTGCTCGGCGCGTCGTGGCTCGCGTTCCGCCTCGAGGGCGCGAAGCTGCGCCTGAGCAGCTGGATGATTCTCGGCGTGGTGCTCGCGTTGCTCGGGCAATTGCTCGCGGCGCTGTTGTCGTCCTTTGCGAGCTTCCTCCCGCCCACGTTCACCCTCGTCACCGCCGACTCGCTGGTGCTGGGCCTCACCACGTTTGGCTTTTTCCTCGCCCTTCGCCTCGCGTCGTCTCGCTGGCACGCCGCCTCGGTGCTCGAGCTCGCCGTCGTCGTCGGGGCCGTCGCGCACGCGTTCCGCGACCACCGCCACATGCGCATTCACCAGCCGCGCTGGTTGAGCGACTGGGCCTGGAGCCGCGGCATCGAGCCCGAGGCCGTGCTCGCGGTGGTGGGCGTGTTCGCGATGGCGGTCTCGGCGCTGCTGCTCCTCCGAGCGAGCCGTGCGCGGCGGTTGCTGGCGATGATGCTGCTGCTGGTCGGTGGCGCCCTCGTGCTGCTGCTCGGCGCGCCTCCGAAGATGGAGGTCTCGAAAGAAGACGAGCTCGGCGTTCGCGGTGATGGCGACGGAGACGGAGACGGCAAGAGCGACTCCGACAAGAACAAGGACAAGAACAACAGCGGCGGTGGCGGCAAACCGCCCGAGCCCATCGCGGTCGCGGTGCTGCACGACGACATGCCCGAGGCCGACGGCTTCTACTTCCGTCAGGCGGTGCGCTCGAAGCTGGTGGGCGACCGGCTCATCGAAGACGCGGCCGGCACCTTCGACACCGACGTGCCGACGCGCTTCCCCGCGGGCAGCCCCATCGACGTCACCACGCCGCAGGCCAGCGAGTTCCACCGCGAGCTGCGCACCTCGATGTACCTGCTCGCCGACCACGCGCAGTTGTTCGGCGTCGGCTTCCCCACGAAGTTCTCTCCGCTGCCCAACCCCAACCCGCGCCGCTTCGTCGCTGCGTATGACGTGAACTCGTTCTTCCTGTTGCGCCCGGTCGACCGCTTGATTGGCCGCAGCTCGACGCCGGCCGATTGGTTGCCCGAGCGGCTCAAGCACTACACCGAGACGCCCGCCGACCCGCGCTACCGCGCGCTGAGCGACGAAATCATCCGCGACGTCGACCCGCGCTTCGTCGGCGACGACGTGGTGAAGGCGCTCGCGCTCAAGCAGTACCTCGAGAAGAACGGCTTCTATTCACTCGCCGAGAAGAACCTGCAGGGCGATGACCCGGTCGCGCAGTTCCTCTTCGGCGAGATGCGCGGGTACTGCGTGCACTTCGCGCACGCGGCGGTGTTCCTGCTTCGCAGCCAGGGCATTCCCGCACGCGTGGCCATCGGGTACGGCGTCGGCACGCAGCAGCGCGGCGCGGGCTCGGCGGTGCTCATCTTCGCCAACGAGGCGCACGCATGGCCTGAGATGTACCTCGACGGCGTCGGCTGGGTGACCTTCGACATCGCGCCCGAGCAGAGCGACGAGCCTCCCGCGGCGCACGTCGACCAGGACCTCGAGTCGGCGCTCGGTGAGTTGGCGCGCGGTGAGCCGCCGGGAGGCCTCGAAGACAACCGGCCGCTCGAGATTCCGTGGGAATTGTTGGGAGTCATTGCGGTGCTGCTGATTGCGGCCACCGTGGTGCTCGCCTTCGTAGTCAAGACGTGGAGGCGCGTGGCGACGGCGAACCACCGCCTCGTGTACCGCGCGGTGCTCGACGTGATGAGTGACCTCGGTGTGCCCCGGCAGCTCGGTGAGAGTCGCGAGCGTCACGCCGAACGGCTGGCCGCGAAGGCGCCCAGCTTCGTGCCGCTCACCGCAGCGCACTTGAAGCTGACGCTCGGTGGTCAGGACGCGCAGTTGGAATCGCAGGTCCTCATGCTCGCGGCGCAGACGCGCGCCGAGTTGTCCCGCTCGATGCCCGCGTACGTTCGCGTGGGCGCCTTCTTCAACCCCATCGGCTGGTGGTTCACCCGCTGACCTTCCGGAGCAACGTTCATGATTCCGTCCCTCACACTCGACGCCGTGCGCAACACCGCAGCCCGGCTGCGCGACCGCATGCGCCACGACGTCATCGGCCGCGACGACATCATCGAATTGGTGCTCATCGCGCTGTTCGCCGACGGGCACGTGCTGCTGGAGGACTACCCCGGCTCGGGCAAGACCACGCTGGCCAAGGCGCTGGGGCACGGCTTCGTCGAGCAGGCCGCGGGCGACGTGACGTCCATCGCGACGTTTCGCCGGGTGCAGTTCACGCCTGACCTGCTGCCGAGCGACGTGACGGGCGTGACGATGTTCGAGCCGACGAGCGGCACGTTCTCGTTCCGGCGCGGGCCCGTGTTCGCCTCCGTGCTGCTGGTCGATGAAATCAACCGCACCTCGCCGAAGGTGCAGAGCGCGTTGCTCGAAGCGATGGCGGAGAAGCAGGTCACCGTCGACAACGTGAGCCACAAGCTCGACGACTTGTTCTTCGTCATCGCCACGCAGAACCCGCTCGACTCGGTGGGCACGTATCCGCTCCCGCTCGCCCAGTTGGACCGGTTTCTGTTCAAGCTCTCGATGAAGCACATCGACCCGGCGAGCGAGCTGCAGGTGTTGAAGACGTGGGGCCAGCCTCGCGTGGTGCAGGAATTGCCACAGATCAACCGCGCGGAGGTCGTCGCTGCGCGGCAGGTGATGCGGCACCACGTGATGGTGTCCCCGGCGATTCAGCAGTGCCTGGTCGACGTGGCGCAGGGGCTGCGAGACCCGAAGCGCACGCGGCAGGGTGTGTCGACGCGGTGTCTGGTGCAGGCGATTCCCGCGCTGCAGATGCGCGCGGTGTTGAAGGGGCGCGACTTCGTGAGCTCGGAAGACATCGAGGCGCTCGCGATGCCCCTGTTCGCGCACCGGCTCGAGCTGATGCCGGGCGTGCTCAGCGACGTGCTCGTGAAGGACGCGATGCGCTTGCCCATCGAGAAGCTCTCTCGCTCGACGCTGGGAGCGGCGTGAAGAGTTCGTTGAACACTCCCTCTCGGGGTCTGGTGCTCGCGTTGATCAGCACCACCGCCTTCGCCGCGCTCGACGACGGCTTCACCGCGGCCGAGAACGAACTGCTGCGCGAGGTCGACCAGCAACACTTCATCAAGGCCCGAGATCAGGCCGAGAAGATTCTCAAAGACCGCCCCGATTCCTTCCCCGCGACGTGGGCGATGGCGCGCATTCACCACGACGAAGAAGGCAACCACCCGCGCGCGCTCGCCTGGGTGCGCAAGGCCCAGCGCCTGCTCGACGACGCCGACGCCACCTGGGGCGTGAAGCTGCTGCTCGAGGAGCACTTCATCCTCGCCGAGATGAACCGCAACGAAGAGGCGCTGCAGGTGCTCGACCGCTACGAAACGAAGTACGGCCCGCCCCCGCCGTACCTGCGCATCTGGCCGCTCTTCAAGTCAGGCCGAAACAAGGAATCGCGCGAAATCGCCACCCGCCTCGCCGCGAGCGACGACGAAGGCGACCGCGCCGACGGGTACAACGGCCTGCTCTCCATCGCCTTCGAAGAGCACGACCGCGAAGAGACGTACCGCTGGTCGATGGCCGGCGTCGACGCGACCGGGGGGAAGAACTGCACCATCGTGCGCAACGCCGCGAGCGCCGCCTTCACCCGCCTCAAGCTCGACGAAGCCGAAGCGCTCTCAGCGAAGGCGCGAAAGCTCAAGGACTGCATCGACCCCGTCGACAACCAGATCGCCAGCCTCGCCGTCGTGATGGGCCAGTTCCAGCAGGCCGTCGCCGCGCTCGAGTCGTCGAAGAGCGCGTACATCGAGAAGCGCTACCGCCCGCACTTCGCGCTCGTGCGCCGCGGCGTGCTCGTCGACCTGCTCGAGGTCGTCGGTCAGAACGCCGAGGCCGCGAAGATGGCCGCCGAGCTCTACGGGCAGCAGCAGCGCATGGGCGCCTCGTCGAGCTCGATGGAGATTGAGCGCCTCACCCGCACCCTCCGCTACGCCTTCGCGCTCGACGGCCGCATCTCGCAGCTCGAAGAGAATCTCGCGATGGCCCCTTCGGCGAAGGTGGCCGGCGACCTCACCTCCGAGCTCACCAAAGCCATCGCCTCGCGGTGGGAAGTGCGCCGCGGCCTGGTGCAGCTGCTCAGCGGCGACGACCGGCTGCTGCTCCTCACGCGACCCGCGATGGGCGAGGTCAGCGACTGGGCCTACTGGCGCACCGGAGACCTCATCGACGTCGTCGGCACCGGCGTGATGCGCGCGTCCATCAAGCGTGCGCGCGAGGTCGACGCGAAGTTCCCCGAGGCCACGCCGCTCATCGACGCGCTCGAGGCCGAGGTCGCCTGGCGCGAAGGCAACTGGAAGGACGCGGTGCGGCTCGCCGACGCCGCGCTGCTGAAGATGAACAAGCGCGACGCGGTGTGGCGCTGGCGGGTGATGGGCTTCCGCGCGCACGCGCTGACGAAGCTGGGGCGCGTCAACGAAGCGCGGGCTGATCAACAAGAACTGCTGCAGCGCTGGCCCACCGCGTTTCGCATCTTGAAGCTCAGCGTGCCGGTGACGCTCAGCTCCGACGGGAGCGAGCTCGCCAAAGAAGTCGTCGCCCGCGTCGGCCGCTCGCCACGCTTCGACGTGCAGAGCAAGGCGCCCTTCCGCGTCACCGTCACGGCGCGCGGCAAGGCCGTCGACCTCTGTCTGCTCGACGAGAACGGCTCACAGCTCGCGTGCGCGTCGGGCGAAGACGCCGACAAGGGCATCGAGGCGTTCTCCACCGCGGCGTTCTCGCCCAAGGTGTCGCTCACGCAGAGCGACCTGAAGAGCCTCGACGGCAGCCCCGTGCGGGTGGGGGCGGATCAAGCCCTCAAGAAGCTGCTCGGAAACTGAATCCTCCCTCTCCCTGCGAGAGAGCGGGGAGAGGGTCGGGGTCCGTCTGTGCTTGGGTCCCGGCATGCGCCTGCTCCTCGCCCTCGGGCTCTTCGCGTCACCCTGCTTCGCTGCCACCGTCGACGACGTGCTCGCCACCGCCGAGCGGATGAAGAGCGCGCCCGATGAGGTGCTCACCCGACACCTGCGCTCGCTCGAGAAGTCGCTGGGCGTGACGTTGCCCATCGACCCCGCCGCCGCGCGCAAGGGGGAGCCGAAGGCGGGCGTCGCGATGTGGGGCAACTCGAGCTTCTCGGACCTGGGCGCTGCGCAGCCGCACCTCCTCGCCGGCACGCTCGTGCTGCCGCGCTCGGGGAAGCTCGCTGGCGTCGGCGGCAGCCTCGTCGTCGCCCGCGGAAATCTGGACCTCGCCTTCGTCAACGACAGCATCGTCATCGCCACCGGTGACGTGAACGTCGCGGGCCTCACCAACAGCATCGTGGTGGCCGGCGGCCACGTGAGCGTCTCCAACCTCGACGGCAGCGCGGTGCTCGCCCAGCGCCTCGAGGTGTCGAACGTGCAGCAGCGCGCGTCGAAGCTGCCGTGCCTGCTCAGCGCGTCCGTGGGCCTTCGCGTTCGATGGCTGGGGTCGTCGTGCCGGGTGCTCAACACGCCCGCCCAGTGGGTGCTCCGCAAGGAAGACGTCGCCTCGTTGACCGCGAAGACGGACCCGTCGGTGAGCACGGCGAAGACCTTCGAGACCACGAAGACGCCGCTGGCCGCTGCGCCGGCGTGTCGCGCGGTGCTCGCGTCGGGGTCGAGGGCGGGTGACGTCTCGGTCGGGGTGAGCTCGGTGCCGTGGCGCGCTCAGCGCGGGCCGCTGCCGGCCGACCTCGAGTCGACGCGTGTGCTCGACGTGTATGACGGCGCGGTCGCCCTCGAGCGCGGCGGCGCGGTGAGCCTCGTGAAGGCAGCCGTCGCACCGGCCGACGCACCGGCCCTCCGGCAGCCCGAGTTGCTCGAGCTGGGCGGGGAGTTCGAGCTGCACGGCATCGGCTTCTCGCAGCCGGGCCAGCTCGAGCCGACGCGGGTGAAGGTCGCCAGCAGCGCGCCCATCGTGCTGGTGCTGGCGTCAGGCGAAGCAGCGCGGTGGCAGGTCGACGTGCAACCGAACGCGACGCTGCGCGCGGTGGTGCTGCTGGGTGGGGGCGGCCAGCAGGTGCGCTTCGGCAAAGCGAGCGCGCCCGTGGTGCTGGCGGTGGATGAGTGGCCCTGCGGCGCGTCGTTCGGCCTCCGGTGGGACCCACTCGCCGGGCGCGCCGAGGAGCCCGCCGTCATCGCGAAGGTGCTCGCACTGCTCGGGCGGCGACCTCCGCTCACCTTCACCTCGGCGCAGGGTGGGCTCCCGACGAAGACGGGCAGCATGGGTGAAGCCGAGTACGTCGTCGGCACGCCCTGAACTCACCAAGGCTCGTCGTACGCATGCGACAAGCCCCCGGAGCGGTGCGCAGGCGCCGTTACCGCAGGCATTGCTCGAGGAGCGTGACTGCGCGTTCGACGCCTTTCTCCGAACCGACGGTCGAGGCGAGCGCCCGCGCCGACGTGGCGAACGACGGAACCGTCACCAGGTCCGACATCGAGCGGGCGAGCACCTCGGGCTTCGTCTTCCAGAACGACCGGGGGGCCAGCGCCGCACCGGTTGCCGCGAGTCTGCGGCCCCAGTCCATCTGCTCCGCCACGAAGCCCAGCGTGAGCGAGGGCACGCCAGCGCGGGCGACGGTGTGCACGGTGCCCGCTCCGCCGTGGTGAATGACGCCAGCACACCGCGGGAAGAGCTGGGCGTGCGGCGCGCGCGGAAGAAAGAGCACCTGTCCGTCGCGGGTCGACGTCGAGGCTCGTTCGCTCTTGAGCTGAACGATGGTGGCCCGCTTCGAGTGACGGGCGGCTTCGACCAACAGCACCCGAACGCGCTCTGGCGCGACCTGCTCGGACGAGCCCAGCGAGAGGAAGAGCGGGCGCGGGTGCTCGTCGAGGAACGCGGCCGTGAGGGCGTCGGGCTGCCAGGGCTCCTCCGAGTCTTCGAAGGCGAGCGCGCCACACACCACCCGGGTCTTCCAATCCACCGGCGGAGGACAGAGCGCGGGGCTGGCCGCGACGAGGGTGAGCTTCTTCGAGAGGAACACGTCCTCGAAGACGTCACGGAAGGCCGGCAGTCCATTCCGGCGCCAGAGCGGAGCCACGATGGGCCGCACCAGGTGGCCCACGACGAGCCTCGCGGCGGCCCACGACGTCGAGGTGAGACCAGGCACGTCAGGAAGGCCGGGTAACGGACACGTCGTCGTCGGCACCATGCCTGGCCACGGTACGAACGAGACATGAGGCAGGCCGCGCCTGGTGGAGACTGCCCGCAGCGGCCACGCCATGAAGTGCCCCACGACGACGTCGCTCCAGGCAGCCAGCGCCTCAGCGGCAGCCGACAGTTCGTCCAGGAAAGGCGTGAGCGCCACCGAGAGCAGCCGACGGAGAAGCTTCGCGTCGTTTCCACCCGCGGCGCGCGAGAGCTCGGCGAGCGGCGCGTTCACGCGTTCCGGCACCAGCGTCAGCGGCACCCCCACCCGCGCGCACAGCGGCGCGTACTCGGTGTCATCGACCGAGGTCGCGACGACCCGAACCTCGTGGCCGCGGCGCACCAGCCCTGCCGCGAGCGCGAGCAGAGGCCGGACGTCGCCATCGGAGCCCCACGTCATCAATCCGACTCGCACAGGTGACACCGTACTCCGACCCCGCACGCCCACCGGCGTACGCGTCGTCGCCTCGATCGTCGGCGCGTGCTTGCGACCTCGCGCCCGCCACCGCGTCGTGGACCGTGCCCTGAATCGAGCTCAGCTCGCCACGCGCACCCGCTCCATCAAACGGCGCTGGCGCGCATCGAACTCCGGCTCCCCGTACCGCCACGTCGCGCCCGGCGGCATCGACATCAGAATCGACTCGGTGCGGCCGTTCGACTGCAGCCCGAAGAGCGTCCCCCGGTCCCACACGAGGTTGAACTCCACGTAGCGCCCGCGCCGGTGCGCCTGCCACGCGCGGTCGGCCTCGGTGTACGCCTGCCCGCGGCGCCGCTCGACGATGGGCCGGTACGCGTCGAGGAAGGCGAGCCCCACCGCGCGCGTGAAGCCCCAGCAGTGCTCGAACGTGCCACCGAACGGGTGCGACTCATTCAAGTCATCGAAGAAAATCCCGCCGAGGCCCCGCCGCTCCTGCCGGTGCTTCAGCGTGAAGTACTCGTCGCAGTCGGCCGCGAGCTGCTCGTACATCGTCGCGCCGCCAAACCGCTCGCACGTCGCGCGGCTGACCGACTTCCAGTGCGCCTCGTCTTCCACCTCGTGGAAGTACGGAGTCAGGTCGAAGCCCCCGCCGAACCACCACGCCGAGTTGTCCTCGGTGCGAAAGCTGCGCACGTTCAAGTGCGCCGTCGGCACGTTCGGGTTGCGCGGGTGCATCACCAGCGACACGCCCACCGCGTGAAACCCCTTCCCCGCGAGGTGCGGGTTGCGCTGCGTCGCCGACGGCGGGAGCGCCTTGCCGCGCACGTCAGACATCGCCACCCCGCCGCGCTCGAACAGCTCACCGCCCTCGAGGATGCAGGTGGTGCCTCCGCCCTCGAGCTTGCCGCCGGGCGCCTTGGTCCACACGTCGCGCGTGAAGGGTCTGCCCTCGAGCGCGCCGAGGCCATCGACGATGGTGTTCAAGATGCCTTCGAGCTCGGGCTTCACGTCACGCATGGGGTTCCTCGCGGGGGGCCGCGTCAGCCGGGCGAGCGATGCCCACGTCGGCGTTGAGACAGGGCACGACGAAGCGCTCTCCGCCGGCCTGTTGAAGTTGTTCCACCGCGCCGATGCCCCATTCTTCGAGCGTCTCGAGGCAGTCCGACACGAAGCCCGGCGTGACGAGCAGCAGCGCGCGCGAGGTTGTCACGGCTTGAAGAGGTAGCCGCGCCCGCGCAGCGTCAGCAGATGGGTGGGCGCCTCGGGGTCGGCCTCGAAGAGCCGGCGCAGGCGCATGATGAAGTTGTCGACGGTGCGGTCGGTGGGGAACGCGTCCATGCCCCACACCTCTTCGAGGATGTCGGCGCGCGAGAGCGCTTCGTCGGGGCGGTTGGCGAAGAACTGCATGAGGCGCAGCTCCTTTTCCGAGAGCGAGAGCAGCCCTTCGCTGGTGAAGGCCTGGCCCGTGTCGAAGCGCACCCAATAGGTGCCCAGCGTGAGGCGGGTGTCGCGCATCGGGCCCGGTGAGGCGCGGCGGAGGGCGGCCCGCACGCGGGCGAGCAGTTCCTGCACGTCGAAGGGCTTGGCAAGGTAGTCGTCGGCGCCGCAGTCGAGGCCGCGCACCCGCGAGGGCACGTCGGCGCGCGCGGTGAGCAGGAGGATGGGCTTTCGCACGCCCTTCTCGCGCGCGGTGCGGGTCAGCGTGAAGCCGTCACCGCCGGGCAACATCGCGTCGACGAGCGCCAGGTCCCACGAGCCCTCGAGCAGCTGGCTCATGCCCGAGGCGAAGTCGACCGCCTCGACTACCTCGTAGCCGGCGTGCGCGACGTTGAGCGTGACGAGGTCACGCACCAACGCGTCGTCTTCGATGACCAGCACCCGCTCAGCCACGCGCGGCGCCTTCTACCAGCGGCAGCGAGAAGGTGAAGACGGCACCACGGCCCGGCCCGTCGCTGTGGGCCTTGAGCTCGCCCTGCATGCGCAGCGCGAGCTGGCGCGAGAGGTAGAGACCCAGCCCGCTGCCGTGCGTCATGCCGTCGTGCGCGCTGCGGGTGAAGGGGTCGAACAGGCGCTCGGCGTCTTCGGAAGGGAAGCCGGCGCCCTCGTCGCGCACCGACAGCTCCCACGTGCTGGGCGTGAGCGAGGCGGCCAGCTGCGTGCGCCCGCCGCCGTACTTGCGCGCGTTGTCGAGCAGGTTCTCGAGGATGACGCGAAACGCGTCGTGGTCGGCGCGCACCTGCGCCGGGGGCAGCTCGGTGATGGCCACCGTCTCGGCCACGCCGGTGCGGGTGCGGTGCTCGAGGACTTGATCCACCAACAAGCGCGCGTCGTACGGGGCGACGGCGAGCCGGTCGTTCGCGGTGACCGAGCGCTGCCAGGTGAGAATCGTCTCCGCGAGGTGGTCGAGGCGGTCGACTTCCTGCAGGCCGCGACGGAGGAACTCGCGCTGGCGCTCGGGCGGCACCGCGCCCATCTCGAGCGTCTGCAACAGCGCACGCACCCCGGCGATGGGCGTCTTCAATTCATGCGAGGTGAACTGCAGCAGCCGCGTCAGCCGCACCTGCGCCAGCATGCGCTGCCGCACCACGTAGAAGAGGGCCGCCACCGCCGAGCAGAGCGCGATGGCCACCGCCACGAACTCGGTGGTGACCATGAAGTGCATGCGCGCGGCCTGCTCGGTGAGGTCGATGGCCTCGCCGGTCTGCAGGAGGTGCACCTGTTCCTGGAGGTGGACGATGTCGGCCACCAGCCGACGGGCGAGCACCGACCACCACGTCACCATCACCGCGACCACGGTCAGCGCGCCGCTGGCGACCACGTATTCGAAGCGAGCGCGCCACATGCGTCAGGTCTCCAACATCACGTCGAGCAACCGGTCGACGTGCGCCGGGGTGTGCGCGGTCGACAGGAAGCCCACTTCATACCCGCTGGGCGGGAGGTACACACCCGCATCGAGCCAGCGCCGGTACGCGTCGTGGTAG
>JBILUC010000176.1:0-3366 GCA_044371205.1 Archangium sp. | reverse complement strand
CAGCGCCTTGCGTTTACCATCCATCGTCACGAGCCGGGCCTTCGCCGCGGCCACGTCGGCCTCGAGCGCGCGCACCTTCTCTGACCGACAGCCCGCGACGACGAGGAACGATGCGAGCCACCACGCGTGACGAGAGTGCATGCGGCCGCGGAGTTAACCAAGTCGGTCGCGCAAACTCTCTCGCGATTTCAGCGAGGGGTCCCGTGCCCACCCGACGTGACGCGAGTCACTTCTTCTTCGCGGCGGGCGCGGGCTGGTTCTTCTTCATCATCGCCTCTGCGTCTTCGCGGGCCTTCTGCATCATCTGCTCGCCGCCCCAGACCATCGAGAGCTGCATCAACGCCGAGTCGAGCGCCTGCAGCGTCGCGTTGCGAATCACCTCGGCGTCGGCCACCGGGTTGGCCTCGGTGAGGCCGTTCTTCGGGCGCGCTCCGAAGGCCTGCGCGTACGCGGCGCCGGTGCGCTGCGCCGTGTTGCGCTGGCCCATGCCGTAGCCCCGGCCCGTCGCCTGACCGAGTCGGCGCGTGCCTTCCATGCGGTCGACGTCGACCTTCACCTCGTACGTGGGGCCGCTGCGAAAGGTGACCGTCACGTTCTTCACCACCACCGAGCGCGGCAGCACCTCGGTCCACTTCGCGTCTTCGAAGTGACGGCGCGCGATGGCGGGGCCGAAGCGGGCCATCGCCCAGAGCGGGTCTCGCGTCGCGCCCGCGCGCGTGGTGCCGTCGTCCTTCACGAGCTGCGTGATGTCGTCCACGAAGGACGAGTCGAACGCCAGCGTGATGGGCAGCGCCAGCCGCGGTGACGCGTTACCGGTCAGCGCCCCGGGTGGAATCGGGAGGTCTTCCCCCGGAGGAAGAGCGGTCAGCACCAGCGCCAGCAAGAGAGTCATGCGCGCATGACACCCCACCTGCGCGCGAGGTGCATTTCTTCTTCCATGCTCACGGGCGCGCCGTGACCGAACGACCGCGACCCTCTCTCGTTGGCCCCATCCTCAACGCCGGGCTGGGGCTGCTCGGCGCGTGCGTCACGCTGTTCGTCGTCGGCTCGGATGTTCTCGAATCAGGGTGTGACGCTCGAGCTGGTGCTGCCCGTCGTCGGCTTCGTCGTGTCGCTGCAGAACCGGTTTCGGTGGCTGGCCATCGCGACTGCAGCGCCGGGGCTGGTGGCGCTCTTTCGCGCACTTCACCGCAGATGCTGATCAACGCGGGAGGAACGAGCCCACCACCGCGAGCGCGAGGGCTTGCACCAGACAGGTCGCCACGCCCACCGTGAGCACGCGCGAGGACCTGATGCGCCCTGAGAAGTGGAGCCACGCCATCGCCACCAACACCAGGCTCGTGCCGACGAACGACGCGGCGAGCAGTGGGCCGTCGAGGAACTCGTCACGCAACAAGAACACCGAGCCCTCGGCGAGCGCCGTCTGTGCGACCGCGAGCACCAGCGCGGCCCCGGCGCCCATCGAGAGCGTCACCGCGGCGTGGGTCGTGAAATTCGCGACCACCAGACCGACTGAGAAGAGAAAACCCATCGCCACCAGACACACCATGCCTTCGGCGAGTGCAGTCACCAGCAAGGGCGGGGGATTGCCGTCGGTGACGAGCGACGTGCTCGGGGGCATCACCGCCATCGCCACCGCCGGCAGCGCCACGCACGTCGCGAACGTGAACAGCCCCGAAGCGATAAGCTTGCGCTGAAACACCACGCGCCGTGGCAACACCGCGAGCAGCGGGTCGAGCGTGCCGAGCCTGCGCGCTTCAGAGAAGACGATGCCCGGGCTCATCAACGCCACCGTCGCGCAGCACACGATGAGCGGGAGCGCCGCACCTTCCTGACCGTCGAAGGTGGCGCCGAGCATCGCCAACACCCCGACGAAGGGCAAGGCGAGCAGCAGGCGTTGTGGCTCGAGCTCAGCTCTCCACGGCCATGAGAGGGTGAGCCACTTCGCGGCGGGTGGCGTCGAGCCCAGCTCCGCTTCGACCAGCGGGAGACGACGCAGCCCGCGCGGCGTCAGCACCAACAGCACCACCGTGGTCGCGAAGACCAACGCCATGGAAACCCAGCCCGCAACCGGCCAGTTGTACGCGAGGTCGCCCGACGCCAGCACGGCGGCGCCGAGCACGCCGGTCAGCATCACGCTCATGAAGCCGTGACGTACGACCAGAAAGAGAGGGAGCGTGGAGGCCGCCGCGAAGAAGTGCCCGAGCAGCGCGCAGGTGAACAGGTCGGCGTCGCGCTCGAGCAGCGCGGTCAGTTGCACCGCGCTGTTCACCACCAGAGAAACAGACAGCACATACTTCTCGAACAACACCCGCCGGCCGCGCGGCTGCGTGAGCAGATGTTCCCAGGTGCGGGCGCGCAGCTCTTTGGACCACGGGGCGATGAGCGCCGCGCCGGGCACGAAGAGCAGCAACAGGGCTGGTGCGGTGCGAATGAAGCCGCCCCAGGCGCCATCCCGCGCGTAGGCGTCGCTGCAGAGACTGGCGCCGCTCAGCAGCAGCATCGGCAAGGCCGTCGGCATCGCGAGCCGGAGCTCGGTGCGAAGGCGCGTCGCGGCGGGTGAACGCGTGAACTCAGCCCACGCGATGAAGCCGAGGATGAACATCGCCGGCGCGAAGCGCAGCAGCCACGTGTCGAACCGAACGACACCGCGCGCGAGGTCGAGCGCCACCAGCACGTTGCCCGGGAGCAGCACCAGCATCCACGGCAGGAGCGGGTGGAGGGGGCGCGTGGGCCCCTCAGCCCGGCTCTCTCCCCGGGGTCGCAGGGAGAGGGAGTTCGATTCGATGAGCTGGGTCGTCATGGGCATTCCCTGGTTCACGCGGCGAGGAGGAAGATGTCTTCGAGTGACAACGACGCTTCGTCGACGCGCGAGGCGCCCTGCGCGGTGAGCCAGCCCCGACCCTCGTCGAGCGACCCGTCGAGGAAGAGCTCGAGCATGCGCCCCTCCCGCCGCATCGGCTTCACCGTCTTCATCGGCACCGCCGTCGGCGCGTCACCCTCGAACCACGCCCGCACCCGGCAGAACCGCGCGCGCGCGTCGTCGGCCGACGTGCTCAGCACCGCCTTGCCCGCGCTCATCACCGTGAACGCGTCGACCACGCCCTCGAACTCGGAGATGAGGTGGGTGGACACGAGAATCGTCTTTCGCGTCGGCGCGCGTTCCTGAAACACACCGATGACCGCCTCGAGGAACTGGCGCCGCACCAGCGGGTCGAGCCCCGAGGTCGGCTCGTCGAGCACCAGCACCTCGGGGTCGGCCGAGAGGGCGCACGCCAGCGCGAGCTGCGTCTTCTGCCCCTTCGACAACGCCGAGGTGGGCGCCTCGAGGTCGAGCTCGAACCGCTCGAGCAGCTGCGCTTCGAG
>JBILUC010000108.1:0-12348 GCA_044371205.1 Archangium sp. | reverse complement strand
TCGCGAAGAAGCGGCGTCCGCTGGCGCTCGTCCTGCCGCCTCGACACCACCCATCCCGCCTCGGGCGGCGGGCCTGGCGTCCGGTTCTCCGGGTTCTTCTTCTTGTTCTTTCGACCGCCTGCTCGATGGGCAGGCCGTGGCAGTCCCAGCCGGGCACGAAGTCGGCCTTCTGCCCCGAGAGGTTGCGGTACTTCACCACGATGTCCTTGAGGATCTTGTTGAGCGCGTGGCCGGCGTGGAGGCGGCCGTTCGCGTACGGCGGGCCGTCGTGCAGCACGAACGGGGGCGCCGCCTTGTTCTTCTCGAGGATGAGCTGGAAGACCTTCTTCTCTTCCCAGGCCGCGAGCATCTTGGGCTCGAGCTGCGCGAGGTTCCCCTTCATCGGGAAGCCGGTCTGGGGGAGGTTCAGCGTCGACTTGTAGTCCTTGGCTCCAGCGTCACTCATGGCGGGCTCGCTAGTCCGACTCGGCGCGTCAGGCAAACCTGACGGAGGCGCGCCGGACCGTTTCGGGCTACAACGCAGGCTCCGCGACAGCCCTGCTCGAAAGGTCTTCTCTTCATGTCTCAGCTCGGTCTTCGCCTGCTCGCGCTCTGCTGCGTGACGCTGGTCTCGTGCGTCGAGCGCCCGGTGACGAACCCGGACGGCTCGGTGCCCCTCGAAGACGGCGGCTCCGCGTCCGGCGACGACGGCGGCTCCTCGTCCGGTGACGACGGCGGCTCCGCGTCCGGCGACGACGGTGGCTCCTCGTCCGGCGACGACGGCGGCAGCGCCAGCGACGCGGGCGCGAGCGCGACGCTCGTGGCGCTCGACGCGCAGCTCACCGTCGTGGAGGACGGCCAGGGCATGGGCCAGCTCGCGGCGACGAGCGATGCGGGCCTGCCCTTCACCTTCGCGCTGCACCAACCGCCCGCGCACGGCACGGCGACCGTCGCCAATGACGGCAGCTACACCTACGCGCCAGCGGCGGACTTCGCGGGCCAGGACCGCTTCGTGTTCCGCGTGGGCGACGGAGCCTCGCTCTCCACGGCGGCGGTGACCGTCACCGTCACGCCGGTGAACGACGCGCCGGGCGTCACCGCGCAGCGGGCGCTCTCGACGCCTGAGGAGGTCGCGCTCACCGTGACGCTCGCCGACCTCACGGTCACCGACGTCGACGACACGAGCGGCTTCACGTTCACGCTCGGCGCGGGCAGCCACTACACGGTCAGCGGCGCCACGGTGACCCCGGCGGTGGACTTCAACGGCACGCTCACCGTGCCCGTCACCGTGACGGACGGCGCGGGCGCCAGCTCGGCGCCCTTCCCGCTCAGCATCACCGTCACGCCGGTGAATGATCCGCCGCTCATCGTCACGCAGGCGGCGCTGACGACGGCGGAGGACACGGCGCTCACCCTCTCCCTCTCCGACCTCACGGTCGCCGACCTCGACGACGCCTACCCCACGGGCTTCACGCTCACGCTCGGCGCGGGCACGACCTACACGGTGAACGGCGCGACGGTGACGCCGGGCACGGACTTCTCCGGGACCCTGAGCGTCCCGGTGACGGTGACCGACGCGGCCGGCGCGGCGTCGATGCCCTTCTCGCTGGTCATCACCGTCACGCCGGTGAACGACGCGCCCGTCATCACCGCCCCGACGACGATGCTCTCCACGGCGGAGGACACGAGCCGCACCATCGCGCTGACCGACCTGGCCTTCACCGACGTCGACTCCAGCACCGGCTTCACGCTGCAGGTCGCCGCCGGCATCAACTACACGGTGAGCGGCACCACGGTGACGCCCGCGGCGGACTTCAACGGCACGCTCACCATCCCCGTCACCGTGCGTGACGCGGCAGGCGCGACCTCGAGCCCCTACGGCCTGGCGCTGGTCGTCACGCCGGTGAACGACGCGCCGGTCATCACCGCGCAGAGCGGCGTCTCCACCGCCGAGGACACGGCGCGCGCCATCGCGCTGGGCGACCTGCAGGTCACCGACGTCGACGACCCCTACCCGGCCGGCTTCACGCTCGTGGTCGGCGACGGCACCAACTACACCCGCACCGGCGCCGTCATCACGCCGGCCGCGAACTTCAACGGCACGCTCTTCGTGCCGGTCAGCGTGCGCGACGCGGCGGGCGCGGCCTCGAACACCTTCTCGCTGGGCGTGACCGTCACCGCCGTCAACGACGCGCCGCTCGTCACGGGCCAGGGCGTCGTCAGCCTCGCCGAGGACACCACGCGCACGCTCACGCTCTCCGACGTGACGTACACCGACATCGACACCACGACGGGCTTCACCCTCTCGGTTGGCGGGGGCGCGAACTACACGGTCAGCGGCACCACCATCACGCCGGCGGCGAACTTCTTCGGCACGCTCACCATCCCCGTGACGGTGTCCGACGGCGTGAACAGCTCGGCCGCGTACAACCTCACGGCCACGGTCACCCCCGTCAACGACGCGCCGCTCATCACCGGGCAGGCCACCCTCTCGTTCGCCGAGGACACCTCGCGCACCATCACCGCGTCCGACCTCACCATCTCCGACCCCGACAGCTCGACCTTCACGGTGAGCCTCACGGCCGGCGCGAACTACACCGTCAGCGGCACCACCATCACGCCGGCGGCGAACTTCTTCGGCACGCTCTCCGTGCCGGTCTCCGTGTCCGACGGGGTCGCGGCGTCGAACACCCTGACGCTCACGCTCACGGTGACGCCGGTGAATGACCCGCCCGTCATCACCGGGCAGAGCGCCGTCACCCTCAACGAGGACACCTCGCGCACCATCACCACCGCGGACCTCACCATCTCCGACGTGGACAGCACGAGCTTCACCGTCAGCGTGCTCGCCGGCACGAGCTACACCTTTAGCGGCGCGAGCTTCACGCCGGCGGCCGACTTCAACGGCGCGCTCACGGTGAACGTGCGCGTGTCCGACGGCGCGGCGAGCTCGAGCACCTTCGCGCTCGCGGTCACCGTCACGCCGGTCAACGACGCGCCGCGGGTGACGGCCGACACGTACTCGACGAACGGCAACACGCTGCTGACGACCACCACGAGCGTGCTCACCAACGACACCGACGTCGAGGGCTCGCCGCTGGCCGTCAGCACGTACTCGGTCACCTCGTCGCGCGGCGGCACCGTCACCATGGCCACGAACGGCACCTTCACCTTCCTGCCCGCGGCCGGCGACGTCGGGGTGAGCGACACCTTCACGTACGTCGCGAGCGACGGCTCCGGCGGCACGACCACCGGCACGGTCACCGTCAACGTCGTCGCGCCGCGCGTGTGGTTCGTCGACGCGGCGGCGGCCACGGCGGGCGACGGGCGCTCCTCCTCTCCCTCCAGGCTGCTGACGACGCCGGTCGGCCTGTCGGGGCCCGGCGACTACTTCTTCGTGAAGGCCGGGGCGTACACCGCGAACGTCACGCTGCAGGCCAACCAGCGCCTCGTCGGCGGCCCCGCGGGCCTCTCGCTCCCGACGAGCAACTTCAGCATCGCTGGCGCCGGCTCACGCCCGGTCATCACCGCGGCGAACGCGGCGACCCCGGTGGTGACGCTGGCGACGGGGGCGCAGGTCAACGACGTGAACCTCACCACCACGACCGCGGGCACGGCGGTCAGCGCGACCAGCACCTCGGGCAACACGGTGCAGCGCGTGCAGGTGACCACCGCGAGGGTCGCCTTCCAGCTCACGGCGGTGACGGGCCTGCTCATCGACGCCGTCACCAGCGCCTCGCTGGCCGACTCAGTGCTCGTCGTGCCTGACGGCTCGTTCGTCGACGGGCTCACGCTGAGCAACTCGACCTTCACCGGGGTGGGCGACGCCGCGGGCGACCGCGCCCTCAACTTCGGCACCGGCTACCTCACGGGGGTCGGCCCCATTCGCAACACCGTGACGCTGCGGAACGTCACCATCTCCTCGAGCGGCCAGGACGGCATCTGGGTCGAGGCCGCCGGCCACACGGGCACGCTCGTGCTCGACGCGGTCACGCTCTCGGCGCCCAACAACGGCGGCCACGGCCTCGTGGTGCGCGCCGACGCGGTCAACGGCGCGCCGCCGACGCTCACCCTGGTGGTGCGCAACAACAGCACCATCACCGTCGGCCCGAGCGGCGACGCCATCAACGCGGCGGCCGAGGGCAGCGGCGCGGCGACGCTCACGGTCGACGTGCAGGACAGCACGCTGCGCGGGTCCACCGGGCTCCAGGGCGACGACGGCCTGCGCGTCACGGCCGACGGCCTCAACTCGCGCGCCGACGTGAAGCTGCTCTTCTCGACGCTCTCGTTCCTGAACGGCCGCTCGGTCGCGGTCGGGGCGAGCGCGAACGGCGCGGTGCTGCAGGCGCGCGTCGAGGGGAACACGCTGTCCAACCCCGGCGCCCTGAACACGGGCGTGCTCGTCGAGACGATGACCACCGCCTCGAGCGCGCAGGTCGTCGCGGCGGTGCGGGGCAACACCATCAGCTCGGGCACCGGCGGGGCCCTGGTGGCGCGCGGCCGCTCGGCGCTGCTGCCCGGTGGCCGGCTGGACCTCGAGGTGACGAACAACAGCCTGACCTCCCCCGCCCTGACGGTGGCCGCCCTCGACGTCTCCCCCGCCGCGAGCACCACGGCGTTCCTGTGCGCGGCCATCGGCGGCAACACGGCGCTGGGCGCCGCCACCGCCCCCGCGTCCCTCGGCGAGCCCACGGGCACCACCACGCAGCTCGAGGGCACCGCCGCCAGCGCGAGCGCGCAGCTGTCGGCGGCGAACACCAACTTCGCGACCGGCGCGGTCGACGTCGGCGTCAGCCTCGTCCCGGTCAACACCTGCCGCAGGCCGACGAACTAAAGGAGCACGCATGGCGACCCCCTTCCTCGGTGAGATCAGGCTCCTCTCGTTCAACTTCGCGCCCCGCGGTTGGGCGCTGTGCAACGGCCAGCTGCTCCCCATCAACCAGAACCAGGCGCTCTTCTCGCTGATGAGCACGACGTACGGCGGTGATGGCCGCGTGACCTTCGGGCTGCCTGACCTGCGCGGGCGCGTGCCCGTGCACCGCGGCACCTACCCGCAGGGCGCGCGCTTCGGCGTCGAGACCGTGACGCTGAACACCACGCAGGTGCCGCTGCACGCGCACCAGCCGCTGAGCACCACCGCGGGCGCCGGCGCGACGCTGGCGGCGGGCGCGCTGCCGGCCACCGCGGTGAAGGACGTCTACCTGCCGGCGCTCGAGCTCGCGGGCGTGAACATGGCGAGCACCACCTCCGCCGGCGGCAGCCAGGCGCACGACAACCGCATGCCCAGCCTCGTGCTCAGCTTCTGCGTCGCGCTGCAGGGCATCTTCCCCTCGCAGAACTAGAGAGACCGACCATGTCGACCCCTTACGTCGGAGAGATCCGCCTCTTCGCGGGCAACTTCGCGCCCCAGGGCTGGTTGCCCTGCGATGGCTCCCTCGTGCCGATCGCCGACTACGACACGCTCTTCCAGCTCATCGGCACCACCTACGGCGGCGACGGGCAGACCACCTTCGCGCTGCCGGACCTCCGCGGCCGCGTGCCGGTGCACCAGGGCAACGGGTACTTCCTGGGGCAGAGCTTCGGCGTCGAGGCGGTGACGCTGACGGCCCAGCAGCTCCCGGCGCACACGCACCCCGTCGTGGCCAGCAGCCAGCCCGCCACGCACTCTGCGGCGGCGGGCAACTTCTTCGCCCAGGGCGAAGACCCGCTCTACGCCGCGCCCGGAGGCGCCACCGTGACCCTCGGCCCCACCACCACCTTCGGCGGCGGCCAGCCGCACGACAACCTGCAGCCGTACCTCGGGCTGAACTTCATCATCTCTCTCTTCGGCATCTTCCCGTCACCCTGAGGCTCGACTCCCATGGCCGACCCCTTCGTCGCTGAGATCCGCGTCTTCTCCTTCAACTTTGCGCCGACGGGCTGGGCCTTCTGCGATGGGCAGATCCTCCCGCTCTCGCAGAACACCGCGCTGTTCGCGCTCCTCGGCACCACCTTCGGGGGCAACGGCTCGAGCAACTTCGCGCTCCCGAACCTCATGGACCGCGCACCGCGACAGCAGGGCAGCGGCCCGGGGCTGAGCCCGGTGTTCCTCGGCGAGGCCGGCGGCGCGGCCTCGCAGACGCTGACCTCGGCGCAGGTGCCGACCCACAGCCACTCGCTGCTGGGCTCGACCAGCCCTGCCGTCGAGCACGACCCCGGGGGCAACCTCTTCGCCACCCCGGCCGCGGCGAGCCCCGGCGCCTTCGCCACGGGGGCGACGGGCGCAGCGATGGGCACGCCCCCTGCCGCGGCGCCCTTCACCCAGCCGCACGAGAACATGCAGCCGTCGCTGGCGCTCAACTTCTGCATCGCGCTCCGGGGCATCTTCCCCCCGCGCCCGTGACGCCACCGCCGGTCGTCACGCTGCGGCCGGGCACGCCGGCCGACGCCCCGTTCTTCCTGTCGGTCTACGCGAGCACCCGCGCCGAGGAGCTCGCCCGGGTGCCGTGGCGCCCCGAGGAGAAGGACGCGTTCGTGCGCATGCAGTTCGACGCCCAGGCCAGGCACTACGCCGCGCACTACGCCCCGCAGGCGACCTTCGACGTCGTGCTCGTCGACGGCGTGCCCGCGGGCCGGCTCATCGTGCACCGCGGCCCGCGCGACGTGCGCGTGGTGGACATCTCGCTGCTGCCGGCCTTCCGGGGCCGCGGGGTGGGCACGCGCGTGCTCCAGCCGGTGCTGGACGAGGCGGCGGCGCAGGGCAAGCGCGTCAGCATCCACGTCGAGGTCGAGAACCCGGCCCAGCGGCTCTACGCGCGGCTGGGCTTCGTGAAGGTCGCGCAGGAGGGCTTCTCGTGGCTGCTCCATCGCGAGCCCCCCGGCGCCTGAGGCGGCAGGGCGCCGCGCGCCCCTCACCTCAGCCGAAGGTGACGTCGTAGCGCATGCGCCCGTCGCGCGGCCCCGAAGGCACGACGAAGAGCTCGAGCGCGCCGAGCGCGGGGTGCCGCAGGGTGTAGATGCGCTGGGGCAGCGCCTCGGGCTCGGCCGCGGAGAGCGAGAGGCCGAAGGCGGGGCGCGGCGCGTGAGGCGACGACGGCAGTGGGTAGACCTGGTCGAGGCGGAGCGGCAGGGGCGCGCAGCCCTCGGCCACGAGCTCGAACTCCGTGCCGAGGTGCGGCGAGAACGTGGCGGCGCTGACGGTGCGGAGGTCCAGCGACATCGGGCGCGACCTCAGGCGACGACGAGGCGACCGTCGAGGTCGAGCGAGACGAACCCGGCGCCGCGCCCCAGCGCGATGGCGTCGCGCCGGTGGCCCGCGCGGTCGAGCACGGCCAGCTCCGCGCTGGCGGCGTCGGCCACGAAGGTGAGCTCCCCGTCGACCGCGAGGCCGCGCGGGAGCACCCAGCCCTCGCCCAGCGCGCTGACGAACGAGCCGCTCGCGTCGAGCTCGAGCACGCGGCGAAGGCCGGGGTCGGCGACGAGCAGCCGCTCGCCGTCGACGGCCAGGCCCACCGGCGCGCTCAGGGCCGCGCCGGAGAGCACGCGCTGTGCGCCGGTGCCCGGGTCGAGCTCCACGAGGCGCGCGTTCAGGGTGTCGGCCACCACGAGCCGGTCGCCGAGCACCGCCAGGCCGGCGGGGTACGAGAAGCCGTCGAACACCGCGACGCTCTCGCCGCGGGCGTCGAAGGCCTGGACGCGGTGGTTGCCGCACTCGACGACGTAGAAGCGCTCGCCCAGCGCGACGATGGCCACCGGGCCGTTGAGCTGCCCGACGCCGAGCCCGACGCCGCCGACGGTGCGCCCGCCGATGGTCAGCCGGTGCTGGCGCACGTCGAGCTCGGCGCGCAGGCCGTCCTTCCCGAAGGCGACGGGGCCTGTCCCCTGCGCCGGAGGAGCCGAGAGCGATGCCTGGCAGGCGGGGAGGGCGGCCGCAGCGGCGGCGGCCTGGAGGACGGTGCGGCGGCTGAGGCGCATGGAGCGACCGAGCGTAGCCGCTCCGGGGCGCTCGAGGGGGCGCTGAATACGGGGCGAGAGGTGCCCGTCCCTGCCGTCATGCTGCTCGCCGCGCTGCTGGTGCTCCTCGGTGCCTCCCCCGCCGCGCCCGCGCCTTCCACGCGCGCCACCCAGCAGGCCGACTGCCTGCGCGGCTGCGCGGGGGAGGCGAGCGGGCAGCGGCTGGTGGCGTGCCTGCAGCGGTGTGAGGCCCCGGCGCCGGACGCGGGCGTGCCCTGAGCGCGCCCCCCCCACCGCTCAGCGGGCGACGAGGGGCCGCAGCCGCTCGAAGAGCGAGAGGCCGAGCAAGTTCGCCCCGAAGCGGTCGCTACGCCCCCAACGCCAGCTTGCGCCCGCTCGTCACCCAACCGCCCCCGCACCCACCCGCGCCCGCTCCCGGCGCTCCACCGACGCAGGCTCCGGCACCGAAACCGAAGCGGCCCCGCCTGCACTGGGCCCAGCTTCATCAGCGCACCTTCGGTACCGACGTGCTGCGCTGCCCTTGTGGTGGCCGCCGCTTCATCAGACGCCTCCACTCCACCCGCAAGCAGGCCGAGGCGCGCCTCACCGAGCTCGGCGTCTGGCTCCTCTCCCGGCTGCTACCTCCCGCCACCGCCCCGCCGCAGTTGCTCCTCGCGATGTGAAGCACACCTCCCGCTTCATGCCGACGAGGGCCGTCCCGCCACCGGTGTGCGCGCCACCCTTCTCATCCGCTCACGTCGCGAAGAAGCGACGTCCGCTGGCGCTCGTCCTGCCGCCTCGACACCACCCATCCCGCCTCGGGCGGCGGGCCTGGCGTCCGGTTCTCCGGGTTCTTCTTCTTGTTCTTTCGTGTCGCGAGAGAACTCCATGCGCTCGAGAATGCCGGGGCGCGGCGTTGAGCAGGGAGATGGGCTGAGGTAGGGGCCCTTCGCATGAGCGCGTGCACGCCTGTCCCCGGGCCCTACGATGGACCCCCCTCGCCCTTCAGCCACCGACGGCCCGTCACCCCGGGGAAGTCGAGGCTGCTTCGGTACTGGTTGTTGTCCGCCGCTCTCGCCGCGGCGTGCGGAGCACCGCTCGACGACGCTCCCTCAGGAACCGGCGGCCGTGATGGTGGCAGCGCGACGGGTGGTGGCATCGCGACGGGTGGAGGCAGCGCGACGGGTGGAGGCAGCGCGACGGGTGGAGGCAGCGCGACGGGTGGAGGCGACGCGACGGGTGGAGGCGACGCGACGGGTGGAGGTAGCACCACGGGTGGAGGCGACGCGACGGGTGGAGGCGACGCGACGGGTGGAGGTAGCACCACGGGTGGAGGCGACGCGACGGGTGGAGGTAGCACCACGGGTGGAGGCAGCGCGGCGGGCGGCGGCAGCGCCACGGGCGGCGGCAGCGCCACGGGCGGTGGCAGCGCAGCGGGTGGCGGGTACCTTGACCCCAGCTACGGAGACCTGGGGCCCTACCCGCAGGTGCCGGGGGAGGTCATCTACTCGCGCAGCTCACCGTTCTCGCACTTCTTCGGACCGAACCGCATCTACACGGCCTCTCCATCCATCGTGGTGCTGTCTTCTGGGGTGTACCTGGTGTCGTTCAACCTCTTCGGTGACAGCCTCTCGCCGCCGTCGACGGAGGAGGGCACGACGCTCATGTTCCGGTCGGAGGACCGGGGCCGGACGTGGACCAACCTGACCCCGCAGCCCATGATGGGCATGAAGCGGGGCAGTCTCTTCACGCAGGGCGGCGCGATCTACCTGTGGGGTTACACGGCCGCCCCGGGCGAGGTGGTCATCCGCCGCTCCACCGACCGCGGCACCACGTGGACCACGCCGCGGAGCAGCACCACGGGCCAGCTCACCACGCAGACCTCCTCTGGGACGCCTTCGAGCCCCGCCTTCCTCAACGGCCGCCTCTGGGTTCCCAACGGCGGGAAGCGGCTCATGTCGGTGCCGGCCGGGGCGAACCTGCTGGACGCGGCCAACTGGGCAGGACCTTCCCGGGCCGCGAACACCGACCTGGGGCCGCTGGGGTCGAACCTCGTGGTCTCCGAAGGGCAGATCGTCGCGTCCCCGGACGCCGGCGTGGTGGTGATGCCCAAGGTCGACGGTCTGCCCTACACGGTGCTCATCCAGGCGACCGGTCCCCAGGCCGTGGCGGACCCATCCGACGCGGAGTGGATTCCGCTGCCCGGCGGCGACAAGAAGTTCGGCGCCGCCTGGGATTCAGTCTCGGGGCGCTTCTTCGTGCTGTCGAACCCCGTGCTGCCTGCGCACGCAAACCACCCGCTGCTGACGCCGCAGCTGATACGGAACACCGCCGTGCTCATGTCCTCGACGGACCTGCGCCGCTGGGACGTCCACGAGATCTTCCTGTACTCACCGAACGTCGACTTCGAGGCCTTCCAGTACCTCAACTTCGACTTCGAGGGCGACGACCTCGTCATCGCCTCGCGCACGGCATTCGACATCGGGACGCCGAGGCCGCCGCGCGGGCACGACTCGAACCTCGTGACGTTCCACCGCATCCGCGGCTTCCGCCAGTCCCAGCCGCGCTTCTACCTCGAGACCAGCGGGGGCAGGCTGCTGCGCTTCGAACGGACGCAGCACGCCCCCGCGCCGTTGGGACCGTTCGCGCTCGGGTCGTCCTTCGACGGCCAGGCGCTCGGCGCCGTCACCGAGCTCGGCCAAGACCCGACGGGCGACGTCTACCTGCGAGAGGCCGGCGGGCGCGTGCTGCGCTTCGATGCCCTGGGCAACTTCCTCGCCGTCGTCGCCGCGTCGCCCACCACGCTGCGCCCCGGTCCGCTCTCGCTGGCGCCTCAGCCCGCGGGCCTGCGCACCTGGGCGCTGGGCCGAGGCGGCGCGTGGTCGAGCCTCGACGCCTGGTTCCGTTGGGGTCGGCCGGACGGCGCCGACGAGGTGGCCGTGCTGGGCAGCTCGGCGTCGGCGCCGCTGACGCTCACCGTCGACGAGCCGCTCGAGCTGGGCGGGCTCCTGCTGCGCGGACCCGCGGCCTACACCCTCGGGGGGGCGGGCCGCCTGCGCCTCGGCGCCCGGCAGGGCAGCGCCCCGCTCGAGGCGTCTCGCGGCGCGCACCGGGTGAACCTGCCCGTCGCACTCGCCGGCGACGTGGACGTGCGCAGCGAGGCCGGCGCCGGGGTCACGCTCGCCGGGGCGGTGGACTGCGCGGGCCGCACCGTCGTGGTGCGCGGCGCTGGGCGCTTCCAGGTCGACGGGGCGCTGCGACTGGGGGGAGGCCGCCTCGTCATCCACGACGCCGCGCGCGTCACGCTCCGCGGCATCTCCAGCGTCCTCGACGGCACCCTCGAGCTGCGCTTCCGTCCCGGGTACGCCGCCGCGGCCGGCGACACCTTCCAGCTCCTCGACCTTCCCACGACGTGGACGCCCCGTTTCACCACCGTCACGCTGCCGCGGCTCACCGCGGGGCTGTCGTGGACCACGGGCGACCTCTACGTCACGGGACAGGTGCGCGTCGTGAGCAATTGACGGCGGTGTACCGGCTCGCGCTCTCCCCGTGGATCCGTCCCACCCTCGTCGCGGGGTTCTGTTCGTGACACACGCCGACACGCCGCGCTGAGCGGCGCTGTGCTGAGCGCGTAGCTCATCAGACATTGCGCTCGAGGCTGTCGCTCGAGCGGCTGTTCCTCGCGCGCGTGCTGGAATGGCTGCCGCGCGTCGTTCAGCACGCGTACCTGCTCTTCGTGGTGATGGTGGGCTGGGCGCTGTTCTTCTTCACCGACCTCTCGAAGCTGCGCGCGTTCTTCTCGTTGGCCTTCGGGCTCTCGGGCGCGCCGCTGACCTCGGCCTCCACGCTGGAGCGCGCGAGCACGCACCTGTGGTGGCTGCTGCTGGCGCTTCTTCTCTGCACGCCGGTGGAGCGGCTCGGTCAGCGCCTTCCGAAAGAGGGCCTGCTCAGGCGCAGGCGCAGGCCGGGCGCCAGCGCGCTCGCAGGAGATGTCAGGGGTGGGCAGTAGACGGGGCTGGTGGGCGAGGCGGTGGAGGGCCGGCGACGGGCGCCGGAGAAGTCGGTGCTGCACGAGGCCTTTCGGCGGGGCTGGCCGGAGGTGTCGAGCTCGATGCCGTCGCGCGTGAAGCTGGAGGTGGAGCGCTACCTCACCTGCGGCGACCCGAGGTTTGGGTTTGTCGAAGTCACCTGCGAGACCTGCGCACAGTCGCGAGTCGTCGCGTTCTGCTGCAAGAGCAGGGGCTGGTGCCCGTCCTGCACCACGCGCCGGGCGCTCGACACGGGGGTGCATCTCGAGTCCGTGTTGCCCCGTGTTGCGCACCGGCAGTGGACGTTGAGCCTCCCCTTCTCGGTGCGCTTCAACGTCGTCAAGAAGCCAAAGCTGCTCAAGCGCCTCGAAGTGCGGTTGGTGAAGGCGGTGTGGCGGCAGCAGCGCCG
>JBILUC010000060.1:0-39570 GCA_044371205.1 Archangium sp. | reverse complement strand
CGAGTCTCGCAACCCGGAACCTACGAAAACCGACCGTGCGCGTCCTTCTCTCAGCCTCCTACGCGGGGCGCTGCTTCACCCACACGAAGTCCAAGAGAGCCGCGCTTCTTCGAGAGCACACCGCCGCCTTCGAAGACATCGATGCGCCCCTCGACGTCGGGGAGCAGGGCCTCGAGCTGCTTGCGGAGGTAGCGCAGGGTGTCTGCGTACTCGGTGAAGACGAGCACCCGGATTTCGGTCCAGGCGCTGCTCTTCGAGAGGCAGTTGTCGTGGATCCATTCGACCAGCTTCTTCACCTTGGAATCGGGAGGCAGCCGTGAACGCCCCCGACATGCGCGTGGCGACCTTGACCTCGGCCGCTTCGGCTTCCGCCAGCTCTTCTGCCGTGAGCTCGCCGAGCTCTTCGTCGTCTGCGCCGGGCGCTTCCTGCAGCAGCGAGAACTGTGGGACCTCGTGTTGTTCCTGCTCGAACTTCTTCGTGGCGGAGGCGCGATGGGCCTTCAGCGTGCGCGCGAAGGCATCAATTGAAGACAACAACCGCTTCTGCAGCGAGGTGATGACCAGCAGGCCCGCCGCAGCCTGCTTCTTCGTCGCCTTCTGGCTGTTGAGCGTCTCCTCGCGCAGCGCCCGGTACTGGTCGAGCAACACTGGCAGTCGAAGCTCGGCGGCGTCGGGCGTGAGACCTGTGATGTCGAGCTGCACCACGTGACGCTTCGGGAAGTTGCCCGCGGCCGCTGCGCGGAGGTCGGCCTTCAGCCGGCGCACCATCACGTCATCGAGCAGCTTCGGGCTCTTCACGGGCACACCGCGGCAGAAGCGCTGCGGGTCGAGCATCTCGAGCAAGGCGGAGAAGCTGTTGCTGTGCCCGTTGTGCGGCGTCGCAGAGAGGAAGAGCCGATGCTCGAAGTGCTGCGAGAGGTCGCGCACCGTTCGGGTCAGCTTGCTGTCGATGGCGTACCGCGAGCCGCTGGCCGGAGCCGCGTTGCGCGCCTCGTCGAGAATGAGCAGAGACCCTGTGTAGGGTTTCTTGTCTTCGAGCCAGTCGCGCAGCGAGTCGCTGTATTCTTCATCACGCAGCAAATTGTGGCTGATGATGAATGATGTATTTGTTTTCCATGGATTGACGCCAAAGCCACGCTCCTGACGGCAGCGACGCCAATAGTCCCGGTCGATGACCGCGAATGAGAGCCCGAAGCGCGACTCGAGCTCGTTCTTCCACTGCCAGACCACAGATGCGGGGCAGCTCACGACCACCCGGCGCACCTTCTGGCGCAGGAGCAGCTCTCGAATCACCAGGCCGGCTTCGATGGTCTTCCCGAGCCCCACGTCGTCGGCGATGAAGAGGTTCACGCGAGGCAGGCGCAGGGCCTTGCGGAGGGGCTCGAGCTGATACGCCATCACCTCGATGCCCGCCCGGTGCGGCGACTGAAAGAGGCCCGGGTCGGTCGCCGTGACGCAGTTCCACCGTTGCGTGTGCAGCCAGGCTGCGAACCGGCGTGGGTCGTCAAACCCCTTCGAGAGGGCGCCGGTGAAAGACGTCGCCGTCAGGACCGAGGCGTCGACTTCGCTCTCCCACAGCACCTCGAGGCGCTGCCCCTGCGCGTCGTCATCGAGACATGAGAGTTTGACGCGGGTGTCGTCGCCCGGTTTCGGCGGTGGCGTGACTTCTTCAACCAGGTACTGCCGTGAGCGAACTTGAACCACTCCCCCGACTTCGAGCGCAGGCATGTCGCGAGGGTCGCAAATTGACCCCAGGCGAGCCAGCACCAAGGTCTCGTGTGACAGCAAAGGTCAAGGTTCGACGGGCGTGCGGAACTCGAGCCCGGGCGAGTAGACCCTCGGGTCGTGAACAAGCTCCTCTCCGTGGCGGTGGTGTCAGCGGTAGTCGCGCTCGTCGGGTGTGACCGCGGCAATGTGATGACGACCTGCGAGCGCGTGTGCGTCGCTGACGAGCGCTGCGACCTGCCGACGAAGCGATGTGTCCCCAATGAGCGGCCGGTGATTCTCGTCGAGTCGCCCATCGCCGAGTCGTTGATCAACACGGCCGACCTCACCTTGCGCGGCACCATCGTCGACGACTCCGGGCTCACCGTTCAGCGCGCCGAGGCCTCGCTCGACGACGGCGCCACGTGGACGCCCATCGGCGTCGGTGACCTCAATCGCTTCGAGGCGCGCCTCGGTGTCCCCCGCGTCGACGGCGCGCGCACCTCGCTCCAGGTGCGCGCCTTCGACGCCGAAGGCAATGAAGCCCTGGTCCTCGTGCCGGTGGTGCTCGACCGCGTCGGCCCGAGCTGCAGCTTCCAACAGCCGATGGCGAACGCCGTGCTGTCCGGCAGCGAGGCGACGGTGCGCGTGCAAGTGCAGGATGGCAGCCTCCGCCTCGGCTCGCGCGCCTCGCTGGTGCTCGACCCCACCACCACGCTCGAGGCCAACGTCATCGAGGGCGTGGCGCTCTTCACCGTCACGCTCCCCTCGCTCGATGGCGCTGCGCGCGAGTGGACCTTCGAGGGCACCGACGAGGCCGGCAACACCTGCGCGACGCGCATCAGCGTGCGCGTCGACACGGTCGGGCCCGTCGCCGTGCTGATCAGCCCCACGCCGGGGCAACGCGTGACGCGCGACACGTCTGGCGTGGTGCCCGTTCGTTTCTCCGTCACCGACGGCACCGGCATTCAGGTCGCCGAGGTGCTCGCGCCCCCGTCGACGCTCTGGCAGCCGGCCACGCTGACCAACGGCGTCGCCACCTTCGACTGGCAGGTCCCCGCGAACGAAGAGGGCGCCAGCCGCACGCTCTCGGTGCGCGCGAAGGACCTGCAGGGCACCCTCGGCGCCGAGGTGAGCGCGACCGTCGTCCTCGACACTGTGCCCCCGGTCTGCACGCTGCTCTCACCGATGCCCGCGCAGGTGCTCAACGCCGCGAGCGGCCCCATCTTCCAGGTGCGGTGGCAGGTGCAAGACGGCAGCACCGCGCTGGGCGGCGGCGAGGTCAGCCTCGATGACGGCACGAGCTGGCTCCCCGTCACCATCGACATGACGGGCCTCGCGGCGTACCCGTGGGCGCTCGGCAGCACCCGCAACGGAGAGACGGTCGCCCTGCGCGTGCGCGCCACTGACGCCGCGGGCAACCGCTGCCCGGAGCAACGCGTGCAGGTCACCGTCGACGTCGTGCCGCCCACCGTCACCGTGACCACCCCGATGCGCAACGCAGCCGTCTCGACCCCCACCCTCACTTTCACCGGACAGGCCAGCGATGGCAGCGCCGCCGTGAACTCGATGACGCTCGACTTCGGAGACGCCGTGGGCGCGCGACCGGTCGGCGTGCTGGGCACCCAGTGGAGCGTCACCGTGCCCACCGTGGCCACCGAAGACTTCGTGACGCACGCCGCGCAGGTGCGCGCCGTCGACGCAGCGGGCAACGCGACCACCGTCACCCACCCCGTGCGCGTCGACCGCGTCGCGCCGGTGCCGACCATCGTCGCGCCGATGGAAGGCCAGCGCTTCAACGCGCAACAGGTGACCGCGGGGGCGGTGACGCTCACCGGCCAGGCGCTCGACGGCGACCCCTTCGTCGCGCTCGAGGTGCAGTCGTCGCCCGGCGTGTGGACGGCGCTCGCGGGTCAGACGTGGGCGGTGCAGACGCTCTCGAGCGACGACGACGTCGAGTACCAGGAAGCGCTTCGGGCCCGCGACACCGCCGGCAACGTGGCCTCGGTGACGCGCCGCTTCCGCGTCGACCGCGTCGCGCCCACGGTGGTGCTGACGTCCCCGGCGAGCGGCGCGCGCAACACGACGACTGACTTCGCGATGCAGTTCTCCGAGGCGATGCGGCTGGTGGGCACCGCCATCCCCTTCACCTTCACGCCCGCGCAGCCCGTCTCGGCCACGGTGGCGCTCAGCGGTGGCGACCGCGTGGTGACAGTGAGTGGACTGAACGGCGACCAGCCGTACTCGGTGGTGCTCAACGCATCGCGACTCACCGACGTGTCCGGCAACCCGCCCGTCGTCGCGAGCGCGGTGAGCTTCACGACAGCGCCGCGTGGCCCGTTGCCCAATACGGTGCTGCTCTCCGCCAACGCCAGCCAGCGGGTGGAGCTGGTGCGCACCAGCCAGGACGAAGACGGCGTCATCGCGCTCGCGGTGCGCGTCATCAACCCCACCTCGTCCGTGCGCACGTGGCTGCTGGGCTGGGTCGACCCGAAGACGGGCCTCTTCACGCAGCAGGCGACCGTGCCCGCAGGGGACACCGGCGCGCTCATCTCGAACGTCATCGACTTCAGCTCCGTGCCACCGCGGCGCACGGCGACGGCGGTGCTCGGCGTCGCGGGCAGCTCGCACGTGTGGACGCTCGGCGTGCCGGGCGTGAGGACCTTCAGCGCGCTGACGGTGGGGGTGCCCGCCGCGGGCGAGCTGCCGGGCACCGCCGAGGTCACGCTGGGCACGACGGCACTCGGCTTCACCTGGACCCGTCCACCCAACGCCGCCGTGGAGGTGCCCCTCTTCACCCCCATCGTGGGCACCGCGGCGCACAGCGCGGGCAACGTGCTCGTCTTCGGGTGGGAACCCAGTTGCTCCAGCCCGCCGTGCTTTTCCAGCGTGCTCGAGCGCACCCGGACCTGTGACTGCCCTGCCGATGGAGGAACCTGTGCCTGCGCCTGGGGACCCGAGCGGGCCCTGGGCGCCATCGTGCGAGACACGACGGGGCCGCGCACCCTCGGCGACCTGTTTCGCACGGTGCAGGTGGTGCGCACCGCCCAACAGAGCTGGTGGGCTTCGGACAACTGGGTGGGCGGCGACGTCGAAACCGTCATCGGCGCCTGCACGGGCTTGAATGGCTTCATCGTGCCCCTCACCGGGCCAGTGGCGATGGCGCGCAGCGGCAACAACGGGTTGTTGTTCGCGTCTGCCGGCAACCACGCCCTCGGAGCGCGGGTGCGCGTGCTGCGGCTCGAGGCGTGCCCCGTCACCGGCAACGAGCCCTTCAAAGACTTCATCGTGACCGACGGCGCGACTCAGCCGGGCGCCAACCCCTCGTCGAAGAGGAACGTGAGCATGGCCCCTGTGGCGGGCCCGACCATCGGGTTGCTGTACGTCACGAGCAGCGGCGACCTGAAGTACGTGGAGTGACCCGACCTCCGGCAGGTCGGCGTCATCGGTTCGATTCAGTTGCGCGTCATCAGAACGTCGCGCAAGACCCGAGGAAGCAGGCGGGGAAGCCGGGCAGCGCCGTGCCGCAGCAGTCGGAGCTCTGGTTGCAGTCTTCGCTGTTGCGGCTGCAGTAGCAGACGTTGGTCGACGTGCCTCCATACGGGGGCGGCTGGCAGGTGTAGCCGCTGCGGCACTCGGTCTGGCTCGCGCACAGGTCGAAGCAGCGACCGGTTTGGTCATTCGTACCATCACCGCCGCACACCGAGTCGCTCGGGCACGCCAGCGTCGTCTTGCGGCAGATGCCGCTGCAATACCCGCCGCGCTCACCCAGACAGAACCCCGTCTCGCACTGGCTGTTGTTGCTGCACGCCGCCCCCGTCTTCCCGAGGCCCCTGTCCTTCAGCTCGCAGCGCTTGCTCCACGGGTTGCAGCCGTAGTTCGCGATGCCGCTGATGCGGCTGCAGTCGGCGTCGCTGTTGCACAGCGGCGTGCAGGTGCGAGGCCCGTCGTTCCAGTCGAAGTCGGGGTTCGCGTGGCACGCGTAGCCGGGCCGGCAGGTGGTGGCCCCGTTCCCGCTGCACTGCTGGCGACAGAACCGGCCGAACTCGTCACCCGTGCACGCCGAACCGGAAGGACAGCCCGCCGACACGCCCGCGTCGAGCCAGCAGCTGTTGGTGCCCGTCACGCACGAGCCCGACGGCCAGCCGCTCGCGCCTTCCGTGCGGCACACGCCTGACGCGCACTGCGTGCCCACGCTGCACGCCTTGCCGATGGTCAGCGCCGCGCACGAGCCGTTCCCCGTACACGTCGCGTCGGCACAGTCGATGAGCCCGTTACAGTTGCTGTCGAGCCCGTCGGTGCAGCTCGTCTCGGGCGTACCGCCGATGCACGCCGGGTCGGCGCAGTCGATTTGCGCGTTGCAGTTGTTGTCGATGCCGTCGGTGCAGTTCTCGGTGCCCGCGCCCACGCAATCAGAGTCCATGCAGTCGCGCAGGCCATCACCGTCGTTGTCGATGGAATCGCCACACGCCACCTCGGCCTTGCGCTGCGTGCGACAGGCGCAGCCCGTGCCACACGAGGCCATGTTGCAGCCGGGGTCTTCGCAGTCGCGGTCGCCGTCGTTGTCGTTGTCGAGCGTGTCGTTGCAGTTGCCGGCCGCCTCGGCGACGCCCGTGCCGCAGAGGTTGGTGGGGCCCGCACAGTCCATCGTGTCGGCGCAGTCGCGCAGCCCGTCCATGTCGTTGTCGGTGCGGTCGGTGCAGCTCGTCTCCCGTCGGGCGCCGCCGGTGCACGTGCACCCCGCGCCACACGCCGTACCGTCGCAGTCAGGCCCGTCGAGGCAGTCGATGCGCGTGTCCCCGTCGTTGTCGAGGCCGTCGGTGCACGCCGTCTCGGTCTTCGTGTTGTTGCGGCACACGCAGCCCGCCCCGCACGCCTGCATGTTGCAGTCGGGGTCGGCGCAGTCCTTCAACGTGTCGCCGTCGTTGTCGAGGCCGTCGGTGCAGAGCGTCTCGACCTTCGCCAGCGCGCGGCACTCGCAGCCGGCGCCGCAGCTCCTCGTGCCACAGTCGGGGTCGAGACAATCGAGCTGGTTGTCGCGGTCGTTGTCGAGCCCGTCGCTGCACGTCTGCTCGGTCGCTCGCGCCTGCTGACAGACACAGCCCACGCCACACGCCTGGTTGGCGCAGTCGCTGTCGGCACAGTCCGACGCGGTGTCGTTGTCGTTGTCGAAGCCATCGTCGCAGATGCCCTCGCCGCGCGCCCCGTTGCGGCACGCGCAACCGGCGCCGCACACCACGCCTTCACAGTCGGGGTCGGCACAGTCCGACTTCGTGTCGGCGTCGTTGTCCATCATGTCGCCGCAGGTGGTCTCCCCCTTGATGCCACCGTCGGTGCACGCGCAGCCCATGCCGCAGCTCTGGCCAAGACAGTCCTGGTCGCGACAGTCGAAGCGGCCGTCGTTGTCGTTGTCGAGCGCGTCGTTGCAGCTCGCCGGGGCCTCGGCGCCGCCGTCACCACACCGCGGGCGGCTGCGGCAGTCGCTCTCGGCACAGTCGATGAGCCCGTTGCCGTTGTCGTCGACGTCGTTGTCGCACACCTCGAAGCGCTGACAGTTCGCCGCCGCGGAGCACGCCACGTCGTCGCAGTCGGTCTGCCCGTTGCGGTCGTCGTCGATGGAGTTGCCGCAGTCTTCGAGCAGCCGCTGGCACGAGGCGTTGGTGAAGCAGGTCGGGTCGAGGCAGTCGATTTTGCCGTCGTCGTTGTCGTCGAGGCCGTTGGAGCAGAGTTCCTTCTTGTCCGGCACGACCACGTCGTTGACGCAGGCCGCAGCGACGAGGGCGAGGCCGAGCACAAAAGGAAGGAGTCTCATGGCGTGGTGGGACCGTCGTTTCTGACACAACGGCAGAAAACGAGGGAGTCTGGAGGCTCAATGGTAGCCTCCGGGGCTCGTGTTTCGTCTCGTGTTCGCCGTGTTGCTGTCGTGGGTGGGGACGGCGCGAGCGCAGTGGCTCGATTCCGCGGGTCACCTTGTGTTCACCGGCGGCGGTGCAGCTCGCATTTCGACCCAGACGAGCCGCAGCGACGGCGAGCTCTTCCGCGTCAGCGGGGTCTCACCGACCAACGCGCATCTCTCGGGGGCGTACTTCTTCACACCACTGCTGGGCGTCAGCCTCGAGAGCCGGGGCGAGCTCCTCTTCGCGGTGAAGCGCGACCCGAACGGAATGGTGAGCGCCGACAGCCCCAACCTCCCGTTGCCCGGCGTCGACGCCTCGGTGGCGCTCGCGGTGCGGTGGCGACCGGGGCGGGTGTTCGGTCTCGAGGGGCAGGTCGGCCCGCACTTCGCCTCGCGCTCCGGGGTGAGCGCCGCGGGTACGGCGTTGCAGCGCAGCTTCCTGGGGCCCACGGTGGGTGCCGTGGCGACGCTCTCGCCCTCGCGGGTGTTCGGGCTGCAGGCCTGGGTGCGTCTCATTCCGGTGGGTGCCGGTCTTCAGAGCGGCAGAGCCTCCTTCCTCGCCGGAGCCGTGGGCGTGCAGGCGGCCCTGGGCGCCCTGCGGCTGGGCGCGGTGCAGCTGGGCCTCTCCGCCACGGTGGAGGGTGCGCTCAGCACCGGCTCGTTCGAGGTGCAAGAGGTGTCCGGCACCACGGACACCATCACCGTGAATCAGGGCGCTCTGCGCTTTGGCATCGGCCTCAGCGTGTTGCAGTTCATCCCCCCGCTCGACGTGCCCAAACCATCGGGGCCTCAAGCGCTCGTCGGCCGCGTCGAGGACGCGCAGGGGCAGCCGGTCGCCAACGCGAAGGTGCAGCTCGACGCGCGCGACCTCGCCACCAGCGACGCCCGGGGCGAGTTCAGCTTCGCCAGCGTTCCCGACGGTCCGCACCAGCTCACCGCAGAGATGGAGGGTCTCACGCCCGCCACGGGCGAGGTGACGGTGCCGGTGCGCGAGGTGGTGGTGCTCAGGCTCGGGCCTGCCACGGGGCCAGGCACCCTCGTCGGCCGGGTGAGCAGCAACGAGCTGCCTTGTGCGGGCGCGACGGTGACGGCCGTCGAGGCGAAGGTCTCGGCGAAGAGCGACGCCGAGGGCCGGTACACGCTCGCGAAGGTGGGCCCGGGCCCGGTGACGGTGAAGGTGACGGCCCCCGAATACAAGGACCTCGAGGAGGTCGTGCAGGTGCAGCCGGGTGTTTCGGCGACCGTCGACTTCACGCTGGTGCCGAAGGCGGCGGCGGCGCAGGCCACGCTGCGAGGCCTGGTGCGCTCGAAGACGGGCGAAGCGGTGAAGGCGACGGTGCGGGTGGTCGAGCTCAAGGTGAAGCTGGCGGTGAAGGCCGACGGGCGCTTCACGGCGGACGTGCCGAGCGGCAAGTACACGCTGGTCATCGAAGCGAAGGGCTACGTGACGCAGACCAAGACGGTGGTGGTCAGCGGCGGCGACCAGGCCATCTTCCACACCGAGCTCGAGCGCAGCCGCTAATCACTCGTCCCACTGCAGGCGAACAGGGCCGAGGGGCCGCGTCTCGATGCGGAAGTTCACGAAGACCGCTTCGATGACGCAGTCGCACCAGGCCGGCGTCCGTGGGGCGTTCATGCGGGGCGCTGCTTCCCACGCAACACCCAGAGGAGCAGCGCCGCGAGCGCCAGCCCGGTGGTGCCTGACGTACTGCAGCCCGCGGGCAGCTCGACGGTGCCTGCCGGCGGCAACCGCACCACCGGCGCGCACGCCTTGTTCCCCGCCGCGTCGAAGACGCAGCTCGCGTCCTTTCCACAGTCGTCGTTCTCGAGGCAGCGCTGACGGCACGCGGTGCCGGTGCCTTGCGTCGAGATGGCGACGCACACCGCGTCGACGCCTTCACAGAACGTCATCCCGGGCGTGCATGGTTCGCCGATGCCGGCGCCGGGCAGCACCGGGGAGCGGCAGGTGCCTGCCTCACACTCGAGGCCCGAGGGACACGGCGACGAGGGGCTGCAGGCCTGGGTGCAATAAGGCTCGGGGTGCTGAGGGCTGTCCCGGCACAGACGCGAGGTGCAGTGGGCGTCGCGGCCGCAGTTGCTGCCGACGGGGGCGCAGTCGGGGTCGGGGGTGCCGCACGCGACGGTGGCGCACACGCCGTCTTGCGCGCACGCGCTCGTGCAGTCGGGGTCGGACGTGGGGGCCACGCAGCCGCTCGCACACTGACCATCGGCGACGCACGCACAATCGGGGTCGGTCGAGATGCAGCCGACGGTGACGCACTCGTTGTCGGCGGTGCAGCTGGGGGCGTCGTATTGCTCGAAGCGAGGCCGAAGCCAGCCGTCGTTGGTGTCGGCGCGGCCCGCGGTGCCTGGCCCGCAGTCCTGCATGCGCAGCTTGGAATTCACGCCGATGACGCGGCGCACGCCGTCGCCGAAACGAAAGACGATACCGCCGCCGCTGTCGCCAAAGCAGGTGCCGGACAGGGGCACATTGGTGCCGGTGACGAGGGTGCGCGACGCGACCGACTGAATCGGAATGGTGATGGTGCGCTTGGTGCCGGAGTCGTTGCTGCTGAAGCCCTCGACCCCGTAGCCGGTGGCTTCGACGGTGCGGCCGCGGAGGGTCTGGTCGAGCGGCTCGACGTTCCACGGCATGGGGCGCACGAAGGGTTCCCTGCTGAGCTTCACCAGCGCGAGGTCGAAGCCCGACTCGTCTTCCACGGCGGCGCGCGCGTACTCGGGGTTGGCGATGACGTCGTCGGCCTCGATGAAGGTGTTCACCTGGCGCCGGAGCGTCTCGTTGTGCGCGTCGACGTAGGTGGCGGTGGCGCGCTTGTCGTCGCTCTTGATGCAGTGCGCGGCGGTGAGGAGCGTGCGGCGCCCGACGAGCGTCGCCGAGCAGGTGCCCGCGTTGCCGTCGGCAAATTCCATGTAGATGTTGAAGGTCTGCGGGAAGCCCCAGGTGACGTGGCCGCCGACGATGCCGTCGCGGCGGGAAGCAACCGGGGAAGCGGTCGTGTCGAGCGGTTGAACAGACACACCACACGAGAGGACGAGGAGGGACATCAGGCCCATAGCTTTCGTCATGGTCAGTCACATCGCGCAGGTGCGGGGACGGGTCAACGCGCCGTGCGTCGGCCGAGGTCCGATTTCGCGCCGACGCGTCGAGCAGGAAGTGTTTCGAGCACGTTCGAGTTCGTCGTCTCGGCCGCAGGAGGTTCAAGACGGGTCCGCGCAGGCGACAGGTGCCTCCGCCCGTCACCGGTCGCCTCCTCTCCCCGAGCCCCTCCTCCTCGGGAGGAGAGGGAGAGAGGTCAGCGCACGAGCGGGCACAGCTGCGGCAACGCACGCGCCAGCGCCGGCCCGGGGTGCAACAGGTCCTTCGAGGGCACCTTCACCCACGACGCCTTCTTCAACGGCCCCAATTGTTCGAGCGCCGCCTTTCCTTCCATCACGTCGGCGGCGTCGACCAGCACGTCGGGCGCCAGCGCCACCGCGCTCTCGAGCGAATACGTGGGGTACGCCGTCGGCGCCTTGTCGGCCGCGTTGGTCGCGCCGCAGTCGGAGAGCAGTTGATCCGCGAAGCTCCCCGGCCCGGCCACCACCAGCGGCGAGTAGCCGTAGATGAAGAGCACCCGCTTCTTCGTCTTCACCGCGACTGCCCGTTCCTTCGCGCGCGCCGCGGCGAGCTCGGACACCAGCGTCTTCGCCTTCGCCTCACGCCCGAGCACGCGCCCGAGCTCCGTCATCGCAGCGGCGGTGTCGTCGATGGACGTGAGCGCCAGCGCAAGCACGGGAATGCCCAGCCGCGCGAGCGTCTCCACCGGCTTCTGATTGCCCGGGCCCTTCTGCACCACCACCAACTGCGGCTTGAGCCCCACGATGGTCTCGACGCTCGGGTCGTTGAAGCCACCCGCGCGCGTCACCTTCGCCACTTCGGGGAAGTCGCAGAAGCGTGACACCCCGACCAGCGCGTCCTTCGCGTCGAGCGCGAGCACCGTCTCGGTGAGCGAGGGCGCCAGCGTCACCACGCGCGTGACGGGCCCCTTCGGCTTCGGGCCCAGCCAGTCCTGCGCGAACCCAGGAGTCGAAAAGAACAGCAGCACCGCACACGCGACGCGGAAGCCCCTCGCCCTGCGAAGCGGGGAGAGGGTGGCGCGAAGCGCCGGGTGAGGGGCTGTCTGCGCTCCAGTCGGGCCCCTCACCCCGACCCTCTCCCCGCTTCCGCAGGGAGAGGGAGAGGGGGATGACTCAGCGCGCGACGACATCGGCCACGTTCGCCACACCCGAGGTCGCGCTCACCGGGCAGATGTTCAACGCCGTGCTCACGCCGCGCACCTCGGTCACCCCGGCGTCACCCACCTCGAGCACCACCACGCGGCCGCCGTTCTGATCCGTCAAGATGACTTGACCATTCACCACCGCGAACCGGCCCGGCAACATCGGCATGAAGCCCGCGTCGAGGTCAGCGACCCCGGCTGCGTTCCACGCCGCGCCCACGCGCGCGCCCGTCGCGTCGAGCACCACCGCGCCCGACGCCGTCACCGCCTCGACCGAGAAGGTCGCCGAGTACGTGATGCGCCCACCGCACGACACCACCAGCCGCTCACCCACGAAGCCGAGCCACTGCGGGTTGAGACAATCGGCCGCGCCGAGGTCGAGCAACGTCACGCCGGCATCGTCGGTGTTCACCTGCGCCACCAGCCCCGGCCCTTCGACCACGTAGGTGTCGGGGTTCAGGTTGTTGAGCGCCACGTAGACCTGCGTGCCCTTCGACGCAATCGCCCACGGCCGCGCGACGGGCGTGCCGCCATCGAACGGCTTGAGGTCGAGGCCCTTGAGCGACACGCGACCGGCGAGCGTGGGCTGGTCGGGGTTGCTCACGTCGAGGCGCGCCACTTCCTGCCCCGCGTCGGCCCCCGAGGCACCAAAGCCGCCGTACAGCGGCACCCACAACGTCGAGCCCACCTTCGCCACGCCCTGCGGGAAGGTGTTCATGCCCAGCTGCACTTCCGCCACCGTGCCCAGCACCAGCGTGCCTTCGACGCCGGCATCGAGGCGCACCACGCCCGCGTCGACGCCTTCTTTCAACACCTGCAGCGTGCCCGAGCTGGCGTTCGCCACGTAGACGTACGGCCGGTCGACGAGCACCTGGTTCGCCACCGCGCCCGTCGTGGCCGCGAACGTCGACACCGCGTACGTGCCGCTGCCCGAAGACACCGCGGAGTAGAGGCGTTGATCCGTCTGATCAGCCACCAGCAGGCTCGTGCCCAGCCGCGCCAGCGCCGCGGGGTTGCTGCCAAGGTCAGACAACGGGCCCTTCACGCCCGAGGCCGGGTCGAAGCCAACCACCTGGCCCGACCAGTAGCAGGCCGCCACCGCCGCGTAGTCGCACACGCCCGCGATGCAGCGCTGGCCCTGCTCACACGTGACACCGCACGCGCCGCAGTTCGCCACGTCGCTGGCCACCTCGACGCACGACAGCCCGCACCGCGTGAAGCCCGGGCTGCAGCTGTTGCGGCACACCGCCCTCACGCCCCCGTCGCCCGAGTTGACCGCTTCGCACACCTCGCCCGTCGCGCACTGCACGCCACACTGGCCGCAGTTCTTCGCGTCGGTCTCGAGCACCACACAGTCGGGGCCGCACGCCGTGGTGCCGGGCCGACAGCTGCACGTGCCCTCGTTGCAGTCCTGCCCGGCGAAGCACGCGGCGCCGCACGCGGAGCAGTTGCGCCGGTCGGAGGTGGGGTCGACGCACCCGATGCCGCAGGGCAACGTGCCCGGCTTGCACACCACCCCCGTGGGCGGACACGCGGTGAGCAACGACAACGACGCCAGCGAGAGCAGCGTGAGGCGATTCATGGATTTCCTTCTGTCAGAGACGCGAGCCTCTGGGGTGAAGACTTCTGCTCGTCCCACTGCACGCCGAGCGTGACGAAGAACGCGCGCGGCGGGAGCGGGTACCCGTCGAGGTCTTGCGTGTGCACGTCGAGCACGTTCTTCAGCTCGGCGCTCACCGTCACCTTCGGCGACTTCCACGGCGTGGCGGTGAGGCCCACGTTGAGCAGCGCGCGCTCAGGCAACGCGAGCGTCTCGGTGCGGTTGGTGAACTGCATCGACTGGTACGTCAGCTCGACGCGCCCCTTGAGCCACGCAGGGCCCGCCACCACGCGCGCATGCACGCGGTGCCGCGGCCGAAACGGCAGGGACTTCAAGTAGTAGCGCGGGTCGTCGCGGAGGTTCTGCGTGTCGAGCCACGTGTACGCCGCCGACGCCTCGAGCCAGGTGAAGGGCTTCGCGACGCCCTCGACCTCGACCCCGCCCACGCGCGCCGCCGAGAAGTTGTACGGGCGCGCGAGGTTGGGCGGGTAGTACTCGTAGCTGATCAAATCTTCGTACAGCGCGAGGAAGCCGGTCGCCGAGACCTCGGCCTTCTCGTGCTTCCACCCCGCGCCGACGTCACCGGTCAACGCGCGCTCGGGCCGCAGCTCGGCGTTGGGCAACATCGTGCCCTGCACCACGTAGAGCTCGGCGAACGAGGGCGGTCGCGAGGCCTGCCCCGCATTGCCCTTGAGGAAGAAGCCCTTCGGCAGCTCGACCGTCGCGCCCAGCTTGGGGGAGAAGACGACGAAGCGCCCCGCCACGTCGACGCGCGCGCTGCCGTTGAGCGTCAGGGCGCCACCGAGCAGCAGCCACTCGTCGGCCACCATCACCCCGAAGCGCCCCCACGCGGGGTTGGTGCCGCCCGGCTCTCGGAGGAAGTCGGCGCCGCCGCTGATCAACGCGGTGAGCCCATGCGCGCCGAGGAGCAGGTGCCGGTACGTCACCTCCCCATTCACCGAGCCGTCGAGCTGCCGGTACTCGCCCGCACCGAGGAAGCTGCCGCTGAGCGTGGTGTCGTCGAGCCGCGCCGCGGCGAGCGACGAGAGCGTGCCCCCGCTCGACAGCTCAGTCGACGTGCGCAGGCTCAGCGTGCCGCGCCCGGTCTGCTGCCGCGCGGTGGGTGTCGGGTTCTGCACCGGGCCCGCAAGGCCGCGCCCTTCGACCGTGCCTTCGCCCAGCACGTCGAGCTGCGTGGCGCCGAAGAGGCGACGAAAACGCACCAGCCCCCCGCCCTGCAGCGCGTCGTTGTTGGTGCGCGGCAGGGTGGTGAGGGCGCTCCCGGCGACGTTGGGCTGCGCGTCGTAGCGGAAGTCGAAGGTGCCCTCGCTGCGCAGGCCGTGTACGAGCACGAGGCCGTCTCCGCCGAGCAGCGAGGTCATGCCGCCCGCACTGAGCTGGGTGGTGACGAAGCTGCCCTGCGTCGCGTCGGCGAAAAGCGAGGTGCGGCCGTCGGGCGCGCGGGTGACGAGGTTGACCACGCCTCCCATGGCGCCGGGGCCGTAGCGGGGAGAGCCGGCGCCGCGCATCACCTCGACCCGGTCGAGCGCCGCAGTGGGAATGCGCGAGAGATCCATCGCGGCGCCGGGCCCGGCGAGCGGCACTCCATCGAGCAGCACCAGCACGGCGTTGGGCGCCGCACCTCGCAGCGAGAGCGTCTTGCGCTGGCCGGCGCCTCCCGAGTCCTGCACCACCACGCCGGGGGAGGTGCCCACCACTTCGCTGGCGTCTTTTGCCTCGGCGCGCGCATCTCTTGCGTCGCGCACGGTGAGCGTCGCCGACGGGTCGCGCACCAGCGGAGAGCTCGGCAGGGCTTCCACCGTCTCGTCGGCCGGCAGGGGCACGTCGATGGGCGCGAGCGTGGTGACCCCGCCATCGGCGCTGAGCACGGCCAGCAGGACGAAGGTCGTCACGTGTCGCCCTCGTCTCTCTTTTCGCGAAGAGAGAGGACCAGCGCGGCCAAAGACGCCACGCACCCCCGGGCAGGTTTCCTGGCTGTCGGGCCTTCCGTTCAGCTCACCTTCCCGACGGCTGGCGAGCCGTCAGTGGTGCTTCGAGCTGAGCGGGCCCCATCGTCTGAGCGGGGCTTCCCGATTCACAGTGGCGCGACCGCGCCGGATTTGCACCGGCTTCCCATTGAGACCTGAGGGCCCTGGGCTTGTACGGGTCGGGTCGGCGAGCGTCAACCTGACGCATCCGATTCCTGACGGTGGCGGGCGGCGGGCGGCGCGCGTTCGACGAGCCCAGGGGCGGCGGCGTCGCCTCGTGCTGATGGGGTGGTGGGCACCATCTGCATCGGGCTGACGGTGGTGAGATTCGGGAGCGCCGGCCCGCTCAGCGCGCTAACCCGCCTGAAGGAGAGGCGACGCGCCTGCTGCCGGAACGCAAGGTCGAGACGCCGGTGTTCGCGCTCACCGCGGCGGTCACCATCGAAGACCGCGAGGTGCTGAACCGGCTGCCCACACACCAGACGCTCGCGCAGGTCGGCTGATCAGCAGAACTGATCAGCAGCTCACACGCCCACTCAGTTGATGCCCGGGTCGCACAACCCCATGGTGCAGATGCCCGAGGCGCACTGGGTGCCCGTGGTGCACGCCGTGCCGACCGGCTGCCCACAAATCATCCCGATGCAGACGCCGTTCGCGCAGTCGGTGCCGACGGTGCACGCCGAGCCGTTGGGCAGCCGCGCGCCACCATCGCGGCGGTCGACCTCGGTGAGGCTGTCATCGCGGCAGCCGTAGACGATGCTCACCTTCGCCGTCGCGTCGCTGGCCACCAGCGAGCAGAGGCCGCCGTAGAAGGTGATGCGCGTCGTCGCCGGCGAGTAGTCCCACCCGTTGGCGTGCGAGACGTCGCGGTTCTGCAGCACGCCGTTGACGTACACGAAGACCTTCGAGGGGTCGGGCGGCGCCGTCGCGAGCCGGTACTCGCAGCCCAGCGCGCCCTGCGCGATGAGGTTGAACGCGGCGAGCAGGCCCTGCGCGTCGTCGGCCTGGTAGTACTTCGTCGCGCCGGGCCGGGGCGTGCCACCTGCGGTCGCGATGTCAGAGAGGTTCATCGCGTCGACTTCGCCGCCGAAGCCCACCACGAAGGTCTTGATGCCCCGCTGCATGAGGTTCTGCGTCGCGGCCGTGACGCCGTTGCCGTTGCAGGTCTCGGTGCCGTCGGTGACGAGCATCACGTAGTTCGCGCGCATCGCGTCGGCGAGCTCGGGCACCATGCCCGCCGCGGTCAACACGCCGCCGATGGGCGTGCGGCCACCCGGCCTGTTCATGTCGAGCGAGGTCGCGATCTGCGCCGCGCGCTGGTCGCCGATGGGCACGGCCACCGGGCCGGGCACGCACTGCGTCGAGTTGCCGCCACCCGCGGGGAACAACATCATCCCGAACTGAATCTGCGACTGGTACTGCTGCGTCACCTGCTTGATGGCGGTGGTGGCGATGTCCCACTTGCTCATGCCGCCCTGCGTGATGGGGTCGTTCATCGAGCCTGACTTGTCGAAGGCGATGAACATGTTCGAGTTCACCTTCGCGGCTTGAAACAGCTCGCCGCCGCACGTCATCGCGCCGCCGTCGGCCGCTGCCGGCACGCAGGTGCCGTCGGTGCCACACGTCGCGCCGGGGTTGCAGCCGCTGGTGCGACAGTCGCTCTCGCACTTGCCCACCGCGTTGCAGAGCTGCCCGGCCCCGCAATCGGAATTGGTGCCACAGCCCGTGTTCGGCACGCAGCCGCCGGCCATCGAGCACTTCTCGCCGGTCGCGCAGTCACCCGCGGCGGTGCACTTCACGGCGCACGTGCCGCTCGAGAGACAGACCGAAGTCGAGCCACAGCTCCCCATGCCCTGACAACTCTGCGCGCAGGTGCCAGCGGCGGTGCACGCCTGACCGGTCGCACAGTCGCGGTCGGTGCCACAGCCCATCTTCGGCACGCAGCCACCCGAGGCGGAGCACTTCTCGTCGGTCTTGCAGTCGCCATCGGCCGCGCACTTCGTGGCGCACACCTGCGTCTCGAGGCACGTCAGCGCCGTGAGACAGTCTTGCGACGACTGACACGGCCCACCGGCCCCGACCCCGCCACAGGCGCACGCCTGCAGCACGAGCGCCATCACCGGGGGAAGGACGAACAACGGAAGCTGTCGCATGGGCTGCCTCACTGAAGACCGGGGAGAGAAGCGGGAGCAGATGTTCGCACGCACCGCCGGGCACTCCACAACTGAGCACTGCAGTGCACAGGTCCCCGGCTTGCCGGGCGAGGATGACGGCGGTGTAGCGGTCGCCTGATCTCGCGGCTATGCGTTGTACCCATGCGCATGCTGATCACCTTCTTGACGCTTTTCTCATCGGCTGGGGCGTGGGCGCAGGGTGCGTGGAAGCTCGACGAGGCGAAGAGCGAGTTCGTGGTGAAGGTGTGGAAGACGGGCGCGGCGGCAGGGCTGGCGCACGACCACGTCATCCGCGCGGCGAAGTTCAAGGGCACCGCGAGCGTCGACGAGGCCGGCGCCCCCGAGTCGCTGCAGGTGACCATCACGGTCGACGTGGCCTCGTTGATTCCCGACGAGCGCGACGCGCGCAAGCGGTACGGCGTGCCCGGCGAAGTGCCCTCGGAGGCAGATCAAGCGAAGGTGCGGGAGAACATGCTCGGCGCCGAGCAGCTCGACAGCGCGAAGTTCCCGAACATCACCTTCGTGAGCAGCAAGCTCTACCGTGAAGCGAGCGGCGCCCTGCAGTGCGTGGGCACGCTGACCTTGCACGGCGTCACGAAGGAGCTCGTCTTCCCCGTCACCGTCACGCAGGGCGAGGGCGCGCTCGAGGGTGAGGCGAAGGTGCGCTTCAAGACCAGCGACTTTGGCGTGAAGCCGTATTCGGCGGCGCTGGGGTTGATCAAGAACAAGGACGAGGTCGAGCTCAACTTGCGCCTGGTGATGAAGCGCTGATCAGGACGCACAAGCCCCTCACCCGGTCAGATCAGTCGCGCCGCAGAATCGACCCGCCGTAGGCCGCCACACCGCCCACCCACGCTGCGCCCGTGCTCGAGACCGGCGGCTTGTTCCCACACGCCGACCGCTCCGTTCGCCGAAGACGCGACGAAGCGCCGCGAGCCGTCGGGCAACACCGCCACGCTGCCGTGGTTCCAGCCCGCATTGAGCTTGAGCAGAATCGCCCACCCACCCGCCGTCGAGCCCGTCAGCGCCCGCGGGCAGGTACCACAGCGACTGCGCGAAGCCCGCGCCACCGACCAGCACCCCGCCGTCACACTGCACCGCAGCGAAGGTCTCGTTGAGCGCCCCGTCGAGCCGACCGACCAGCTGCCAACCGCTCGGGCCGCGCGCGAAGAGTTCCCGACCGCGCGTCAGGGCCAGCAGGCGCTCGTCGGCCCCCACGAAGACTTCGCGCACCTCGCTGGAGCTCGGCACCGATTCCCGGGTCCACCGAATCGAAAGCGAGGCCACACCCGAGACGCGCAGCAGCACCTGACCCTGCGTCGCGCCGACCGCTGCACCGCCATCGGCCAGCGCCACCACCGCGCGCAGCGACATGGCGGTCAACCCGTTGCCCGTCTCCCGTTCCCAGCGCGCTCCGTCCCAGTGGAGGATGGTGCCCTGAGAGCCGACGACGAAGACGTTGGTGGCCGAGGTGCCGTGCACGGCCTCGAAGTTGGTCTCGCGTGACAGCTCGGGCGGCTGGGGAATCGGGGGGAGCGACGCGCGCTCCCCGTCGTGAAAGAGCACCAGCCGGTTCTCACCGACGAACCACACGTGACGCGCGTCGGTGCGTCACGCGGCGTTGATGCTGCAGCCCTGGGGATACGGGTTTTCCCAGCACCACCCCTCGGCCGTGCAGAGCTTCGGCATCCCGCAGCGGTTCGGCTGGTTGACCCCACATTCCTGCGGGCCACCGGGGCACGAGCGCGGGCACTTCACCTCTTTGCAGCCGTCGTTGAGCGAGCCGCACTCCGCCACAGCGCATTCTGCGGTCACGTCGCGGGGCACACACGCACCGCCATCGGCCCCACCGAGGCCACCATCGGGGAGCAGCTCCGAGGGAGGGTGGCAATACGAGTCATTCGCGCAGACCTGCCCCTGGAGCGCACCCCCCCCGTCGACCTCGCACCGGTAGCGGACGTTGGGGGGCAGCGAACAACCGGGAAACACGAGAGCGACGCTCGACTTGAGGGCGCGCACGGAGCGGACAGCATCACAAGCCACGCTCGTTCGGCTCGTTCGGCCCGGGGGCGGCATTTTTCCAGCGGGATGATCAGCCCTTCGCTTCGGGGTAGCCTCACGTAATGCGGTTGGCGCTCGCCATCGGTTGCACGGCAGCAGTCCTCGGGGCCTGCGTGGACCGGCCCGCGGCCCCGGCGCTGACCGCGGTCAGCCCGCGCGAGCTCACCGCGAAGGGCGGCCCGGTGGAGCTGACGACCGAGCGCGTCTTCCCCACCGGCACCTTCGAGTTCGACGCACCGACCCGCACGGAATGGTCGGCGGCGGTCTCGGCGCGGGTGTTCTCGGCTGCGGGCAGCTTCGCGCTGCTCGAGACCTCGTGGCGAAACACCAACTCGGTCGGCGCGGTGGTTCCTGCAGGGTTGAGCCCCGGGCCGTGGTCGCTCGAGCTGACGACTCCACGCGGGGACGTGCTGGTGTTGACCGACGCGCTGGTGGTGCTCGACGAAGCGGTGGAACCCGATTCGGGCGTGGTGGTGCCCTGCACCGTCGCCACGTTCGCCGATGGCGACCACGACGGCTTCGGTTTGAGCGGCACGAGCGCGCTGCTGTGCGGCCCGGGGCGCGCCGACAACCCGCTCGACTGCAATGACTTCGACTCGCTGACCTCGCCCGATGGAATCGAGGTCTGCAACGGGCTCGACGACGACTGCGACACGCTGGTCGACGAAGGCGTCTGCCCTGACGCGGGCCTCAGCGTCACGCGCCTGCGCACGCTCGACGACGACGACGAAGACGAAGACGAGAATGACTTCGTGGCGGTGTCGGTGTTCGGCCCCGACGAGGCGTGGCTGGTGGCGGCTGACCGGCTCTTCGTGCACCGGGCCGACGCCGGCTTTCGCCAGCGCTCGAACGACTGCCCCAATCGCATGAACGCCGTGTGGGCCGACCCGACGGGCCGCGCCTTCGTGGCCGGCGGCAACAACGGCGTGGGCCGCATCGCGGTGGCGAACCCGGCCTCGAGCGGCTGCAGCAACGAGCAGATGCTGCCCGACCCGGTGGCGGGCCTCTCGGGGTTTCAGGGCAGCGACGGCGGTTTCGGGGTCGAGGGGCTGTTGCGCGACGGCCGCCGCTTCTCGTGGGACGGCGTCGGCAACCCCGTCGTCTCGGGTTCGAGCAACAACGACGTCCGATTGCGGAGAGGTTCCGCGTCGACGCCCGCGACGTTCTACGGCGTGGGCACCCTCGACTCGCAGCCGCACGTCGTTCGCGTTCGCGCCGATGGCACGGTGTTCACCGAGCTGCGCGCCGACGCAGGGGCAGTGTTGAACGCCGTCTCGTCGCCGACGCCGCTCTCGGCGGTGGCCGTGGGTGACCGCGGTCTCGCGCTGCGCCGCGTGAATGGAACCTGGGAAACGTTGGCGACGCCGACCACCAACGACCTCACCGCGGTGAAGGCCTTCGGGCCCGGGCGCTTCGTGCTCTCGAGCGACCGCGGCACGCTGCTCAGCTGGGCCGGCGCGTGGACGGTGACCCCCACCGACCCGTTGCCCGTGCGCGCCATCGACGGGTGGGGCGAGGGCAACCTCTGGCTGGTGGGCGACAAGGGCTTCATCGTCAGGGTGCGCCGCGAGTGAGCGCGAGTCGAGGTCCTCCGAGTCTGACTCGACCGGCCGGGGTCTCGTGACCTGTTCTCACCCACGCCTCCACCACGAATGACGGCCTCCCGTCAGGCATGGGAGGTGAGTCTTTTGCGCAGCGTGGACCTTTCCGACTGCGTGGGCAGTCTCCGTTCCATCGTGGCGCTCGTCGATGATCAGGGTCGGTGCGTGCGCCTCAGCGCGGGCGCTCGTGCCTTCTTCGACGTCGGTGAAGATGAACCATCGCTCGAGGACCTCTGCGGCCCTCGCCCAGCCTGATTCGCGATGTGGTGGGCCGGGCCGTGAGCGGGGCAGCGCCGGCGGGTAACTGCTCACCCGCTTCCTCGGTGCCAGAGCGGGGTGACGACGCACACGCGTGGGAATTGATGGCGTGACCCTTCGTTTCACCGCTGCGCGTCGCAGGTGGGCTGAAACGAGGACTCATGAAGCCACTCTTTTCCTTCGTTGCAGGCGCGGCCTTGATGGCCGGGGTGTTGGGCGTGCTGGTGTGGCACCTGCCGCTCGCGTTGCTCGGCACGGTCGCGCTCGGCATCGCGTGTCTGGTGTGGCTGGTGGTCATCGTGGTGCTGCCGTGGAACCTGTTCTTTCAGGCGCGGCACCTGCAGTTCGAGCTCGAGCGCTCGCGCGCGCGGGGCCTCGTCGTCGCTGAGGACAAGGAGCGCGAGGCCATCGCGGTGCAGCGGCGCATGCTGCAGGTCGCTCTTGGCCTGCACCTCGGCACGGCGGCGTTGCTCGGGCTCGGCTCGTGGCTGGCGGCCGAGCCGCTGGGGTACGCCTTTGCCGCGCTGTTTCTGATCAGCACGTTCTTCCGCCCGGCGGTGGAGTCCTACACGTACCTGCGCCGCAAGCTCACCGAGGTGCTCGAGGAGGTGAAGTACCCGCGCGAGGACGTGGTGCGGCTCATTCACGACGTCGACTCGGGGAAGCAGCAGCTCGAGTCGCAGGCCGAACGGCAGGCTGAGTTCAGCAGGGAACTGGCGCGCGTGGAGAGCGAGGCTCATGCGCGGGTGACCGAGGCGCATCGGCGGCTCGATGCGGTGGTGCGGAAGTTCGACGAGTCGCTCGATCGCCTGACGGACAACCGCGAAGTCATCTCGGGCTTGAAGGCGTTCCTCCGCCTGGTGCGCGAGCCAGACGGTGCGGCGCAGAAGCCCTGATCACGCTTCCTCCAGATGACGCAGCAGAGTTGACGTACCTCTCGAAAAACGCGCTGCCGTTCCGGCAGGTTGCACGTCGCCACGGTTTGCATCCGTTCTTTGCTGACCATTTTCCGCTCGAAAGAACACGTCAGCAGAGTTCCGCGTTTTCGAGCCAGGACCCTCTCCCGGCGTCGAGTGGAACGTCGAATGAGTTGAGTCATTGACGCACGAAGCGAGGGGCTGCGACGCGACGAGTACGGAGCCCGACCCCGGGCGCCCCTGTGCTCTCCAGGCCCGCCGCGTTCGAGCAGCTCAGGGCGCCACGACGCAGGGCTGCACGCTCGCGTCCGGCGGGCCCCGAACGAGCACCTTGTAGAACCCGCTCACCTCGACCCGACCACTGAACGCCGGAACGAGCGGCTCGCCGGGCGACAGCGCGCCCTTCGCCACCTCATCGCCGAACCAATCGGCGAGCACCCCGGTGCCACCGAGATAATCGAGCGGCGCCAGACGCAGCTCCGCGTCGACCTCACTCGCAGGCGCGACCCAGTCGAGCCGCAGCGTCTCTCCGTGTGAGAGCCCGACGAGCATCACCAGCGTGCAGCGCCCATTCACACACCAGTCGGTCGCGTCGAGCCGCACCGGGTGCTTGCCGGGAACGAGGCCACAGTGCGCGAGGCCCTCGAGCCGGCTCGTGGGGAGCTCACCTTTCTCGCGGTGCAGCACGCGGTACGCGCCGACACGCTCACCTGGCGCGATGCGGAAGCTCGACCACCCTGCCCGGCTCGAGCGGCTGAACGCCGGCCACGACGCGAGCGCCAACACCCCGAGCATCACCGGTACGCGCTTGAGGGCTGCGACGCCGAGGCGACGACGGCCTTCCGCGTCCTTCGCGTTCGCCTCCTTCACCGTGAGGCGCAGGTGCGCGGTGGTCTTCTTCGCGCGCGCAATCCACCGCTCCGGCAGCCGCACGAGGTTGTCGGCGCCGCAGGACTCACATCGCACCGCGAGGGCCTCCGCGGCGAGCGTGAGCGGCGCGGCGCAGTGACGACAGGTGGTGGGGCCTCCGCGACGTGCGGGGGGGCGCGAGGCAAGCGCGGCCTGCAGCTCGCGCCGGGCGTCGACGCGTGCACCGAAGAGCCCCCACGCGAGCAGCACGAGCAGGCCGAGCGTGGGGCCCGCGACCTCGATGGGCCACGAGGTCAAGGGAGAGATGACGTGGAGGAAGCGCTCGTGGTGCGACGCCTCCCAGCTGGGGCCGAACCACTTCATCGGCCACGCGCCGAGTTGAAAGAAGAGCGCCGCGGCGAGGGGAAAGCCGAGCCACACCGCCCACGGTGACGAGAGGGCAATCGCGACCTGTTGCGGCCACGAAGGAGGCCGGCCGAGCCGCGCGAGCAGGGCTTCGGCGTCGGCGCGCGCCTGACGTGCGGTGAGTTCGGCCGCGGCGCCGGTGTGCACCGTGCTCGTCTCGCCGCAGAAGGCGCAGGTGGTGGTCGTGCCGTCCTTCACTCCCTGGAGCGGCGCGCCACAGGACGGACAGGTGAAGACCGCGACGTCGGCCGGGTTGATCATCTCATCAATTGCAGGCGCAGGCCGACGTTCCCGCATCGGCGCACGAGCACCCGTTGGTGCACGAGATGACGCCGCAGGTGGGCGCCGAGACACAGAGGAAGCCCGTCGGAGGGAGGGCGCCGGTGCACAGACACGTCGGCTGGCCGGCGTTGTCTTTGCTGCAGGTACAGCCTTCCGAGCAGCTCACCGTCGCGCTGCACGAGCCGGCCGGGGCCGGCGCGCGGTCGGCGAAGTTGTTCCCGTTCATGCGACCGTTCTCATCGAGGCAGGCCTCGGGACACTTCGAGGTCGCGCAGGGGCGTTGGTTGCAGGCGAAGAGCGTGAGCAGGCTCAGGACGATGAGGGCGGGTCGCATGGGCCGGAGTAAGGTCCCCCGAATGGCCAACATCAAGCTCAACGACGTGAAGAAGGCCTTTCCGCGCGCGAAGTCAGACGGGCAGTACGAGGTGCGGCTCTTCGACGATGCGGGCAAGCAGCTCAGCCCGGGCATCGCGAAAGCGAAGCCGGGTGACCCGCGCGCCGACTGGTCCGTTCGCTGGACCTGAGCTCCGCGCGTGTTCCTTGACCACCAGGCGCTCGACCGGCAGCGGCGACGCATCGCAGATTCCCTCGCGCGGGCGCGGAAGCACGGCGCTGGCGGCAAGCCGGAGGTCGGGCTCGTGCTGCTGCGCGAGACGTGCACCGAGGTGCTGGGCGTCGAGTTCAGCGTGCTCTCGATGCTCGACGTGAAGTCGGCGGTCGAGTTGCTCGGCAGCACCGAGCGGGTGGTGGCCTTCGCGCAGCTGGTCGAGGCGATGGCGGCGCTGGAGTCGGGTGACGTGGCGCGGAAACGGTACGAGCACGCGTTTCAGCTTGCGGCAGTGCAGAGAGAGAAGAAGGGCTTCGTCGTCGAGCTCGATGAGCTGATCAGCCGGATCATCAGCAGACTGTGATGAACCATGCTGTTTGCGATGCTGGGAACGATGCTGGCGGCGGCTGACGGCCCATCGGTCGAGGCGGTCGAGCGCGACCAGGCGTGGTCACCATCGGCATCGAAGTCGCTCCGGGGTTCCACCAGCGACTGGGCGTCCTCGAGGCCTCGCCTCTTCACCTGAAACACCGACGGCCGACCGTGCTTTAAGTCGCGCGTCATGAGTCCTCCCGTCATCCCGCAGCACGCGCGCGTCGTCGTCATCGGCGGCGGCGTCATCGGTTCCTCCGTCGCGTACCACCTCGCTCACCTCGGCTGGAAAGACACCGTGCTCCTCGAGCGCGACAAGCTCACCAGCGGCACCACGTGGCACGCGGCCGGGCTGATGGTCACCTTCGGTTCGACCAGCGAGACCTCGACCGAGCTGCGCAAGTACACTGCCGACCTCTACTCACGCCTCGAGGCCGAGACCGGCCAGGCCACCGGCTTCAAGCCCGTCGGCTTCATCGAGGTCGCCAGCGACCAGGACCGCCTCGAAGAATACCGCCGCGTCTCGGCCTTCAACCGCGCGTGCGGCGTCAACGTGCACGAGATTTCCCCCGCGCAGGTGAAGGAGCTCTTCCCCATCGCCAACGTCGACGACGTGCTCGCCGGCTTCTACGTGAAGGAAGACGGCCGCGCCGACCCGGTCGACGTGACGATGGCGCTCGGCAAGGGCGCGCGGCTCAAGGGCGCCACGATTCTCGAGGGCGTGCCCGCGCTCAACGTCATCACGAAGAACGGCGCGGTCGCGGGCGTCGAGACGCCGTACGGCACCATCGCCTGCGAGTACGTCGTCAATTGCGCGGGCATGTGGGGCCGCCAGTTCGGCGCGAAGCACGGCGTGTCGCTGCCGCTGCAGTCGGCCGAGCACTACTACCTCATCACCGAGAAAATCCCGGGCATCGACCGCAACTGGCCGGTGCTCGAAGACCCCGGCTGCTACGGCTACTTCCGCGAAGAGGGCGGCGGGCTGATGGTCGGCATGTTCGAGCCGGTGTGCGCTCCGTGGAAAATCGAAGGCGTGCCGCAGGACTTCTCGTTCGGCGAGATTCCCCCCGACTGGGAGCGCATGACGCCGTACCTCGAGAAGGCGATGTCGCGCGTGCCCGTCACGCAGACGGCGGGCATCAAGAAGTTCTTCTGCGGCCCGGAGAGCTTCACGCCCGACCTGCGCCCGCTCGTCGGTGAAGTGCCCGAGGTGAAGAACTACTTCGCGGCGTGCGGTCTCAACTCCATCGGCATTCTCACCGGCGGCGGCATCGGCAAGCTGGTCGCGCAGTGGGTGACGAGCGGAGACCCCGGCTACGACATCACCGGCATGCACCCCGACCGCCTGCACCCGTACCAGGCGAACCCGGAGTACCGCCGCACGCGCACCGTCGAGTCCCTCGGCATGGTCTACCAGTGCCACTACCCGACCAAATCGATGAGCACCGCTCGCGACGCGAAGCGCTCGGCGATTCACGAGCGGCTCGTCGACGAAGGCGCGTACTTCAAGGACGTCAGCGGCTGGGAAGGCGCCGACTGGTACGCCGGCAAAGGCGTGAAGCCGGACCCGGGGCCTTTGTCCTTCGGTCGCATGAAGTGGTGGCCGAACTGGGAAGCGGAGCACCGCGCGACGCGTGAAGGCGTCATCCTCATGGACATGTCGTTCATGGCGAAGTTCCGCGTCGAGGGGCGTGATGCGGGGCGGCTCTTGAACCAGCTCTCGGCGAACGAAGTGAACGGCGAGTCAGGCCGCATCACGTACACGCAGTGGCTCAACGAGCGCGGCACGCTGGAGGCCGACCTCACCGTCACCAAGTTCGACGACCGGAACTACTTCGTCGTCGCCAGCGACACCGCGCACCGCCACGTGCTGACGCGCATGAAGCGGGTGTTCGGTGACGAGCACGCGTTCGCGAGTGACGTGACGAGCGCGTACGCGCAAATCAACATTCAGGGTCCTCGCTCTCGCGAGCTCATGCAGTCGGTGACGACGGCTGACTTGTCGAATGAGGCGTTCCCCTTCCGCACCGCGAAGGAAATCGACGTCGGCTTCGCGCGCGTGCTCTGCGTGCGCATCACGTACCTCGGCGAGCTTGGCTACGAGCTCTACATTCCCAGCGAGCAGGCGGTGCACGTGTACGACCTGCTGGTGAAGGCGGGCGCTCCGTTGGGCTTGCGACACGCAGGCCTCAAGGCGCTCGCGTCGCTGCGCATGGAGAAGGGCTACCGCGACTATGGCCACGACATCGACAACACGGACTCCGTGCTCGAGGCGGGTCTCGGCTTCGCCGTCGACTTGAAGAAGCCCGACGGCTTCATCGGCAAGGACGCGGTGCTCAAGAAGAAGGCCGAAGGGCCGCTCAAGCGCCGCATCGTGCAGGTGCAGGTGAAAGACCCGCAGCCGCTGCTGTTCCACGCCGAACCGATTTGGCGCAACGGCAAGCGCGTCGGCTACGTGCGCGCAGGCTCGTACGGGCACACGCTCGGCGGCGCGGTGGGCCTCGCGATGATTGACGGTCTCGGTGAACCGACCGACGCGAAGTTCTTCGAGAACGGCGAGTGGGAAATCGAAATCGCCGACAAGCGCTGGCCCGCGTTCGCGTCGATGAAGCCGCTGTACGACCCTGAGAACAAGAAGATCAAAGGCTGATCAACCGTCGGCGACGCTCGCGCCGAATTGTGCAACTCACGCTGGGGAGTAGATTGACGCCATGTTGGAAGACGTCATCGAAGAGGCGCTCGACGAAGAAGACGAGAAGGCGCTGCTGCGGCTGGTGCAGGCGCTCGAGCCGTCGCCCGACGCCGCACCCTTCGTCGCCGCCGCGCGAGAGTGGCTGCGCGACAACGGTGGCCGCTCGAGCCGCGACGAGCACCTCGCCGCTGCTCGCGAACGTGCGCACGCGCTGGTGCCGAAGCTGTCGATGGTCTGAGGTGAGCGGGCTAAGTCGCCGCCATGCGACTCGCTCTTCTGTGTCTTGCGGTTCTGCCCTTCACCGCGGCTGCCGAGTTCAAGCGCCTGCACTCTGATCAAGCGACCGCCACCTCGTTCCTCGAGAGCAACTGGAACAAGTACCAGGAGAACTACCACCCCACCTACGTGCTCGACGACGACCCGAAGACCGCGTGGGTCGAAGGCGCCGAGGGCGATGGCGTCGGTGAATCACTCACGGTGCGCGTCTCGTCGCTGCGCCAGGCGCGCGCGGTGCGAGTGGTGTTGACCCCGGGCTACCAGAAGTCGAAAGACCTCTTCGCCGCCAACGGCTTCCCCACGAAGGTCGAGCTCGTGGTGCGCGACGCCAGCGACGACGTGACCGCGAAGCAGGACCTCACGCTCGCCCCGAAGTGGGGCCCGCAGACCTTCGAGGTGCCCGTGACCGGCGGCGTCGCCTCGGTGACGTTGACGCTGCGCGAGGTGAAGGCCGGCACGAAGTACAAAGACACCTGCCTGTCCGACCTCCAGCTCTTCGTCGACAGCGACGTGCCGTACGATGCCCGCGTCGAAGCAGCGCGCCGCAAGGCGATGCTTGCGTGGAAGAAGGAGCGCCTCGGCACCGCAAAGTACTTCAGCGCGCTGCCCACAGAGTTCCCCTGGGCATCGACGCGCTTCACGCCGAACGACGACCGGCCGTGGCGCCTCGTGTTGCCCCGCCTCGTCGACGGCAAGAAGAACCCGAACTTCCTCGAGCTGGGGCTCTGGCTCGAGCGCAACCCGCTGCCTCCGGAGTTCGACGCCGAGTCGAACGCTGCCCTGAAGGAGCTGCGCGCGCTCGTGAAGGACTCGAAGGGCGGCAAGTGGTTCTCCGTCGACCGCAAGGGCACGGCAGTGGCGCCCGACGGCGTGCGCGAGTCGGGGCTCCCCCGCGAATTGCTCGCGCTGGTGCGCAGCAGCGACCTCACGTTGTTCGAGGCCAGCGGCGAGCTCGAGGTGAAGCTCCGCGACACGAAGACGCCGGGGCAGGACTGGGTGTCTCGCCGCGCGGGCCTCTCGTCGATGAAGCTGCTCGAAGGCACGCCAACCGCCCCGCGGAAGCTCTTCGGCAAGCTGTCGGAGGTGGAGTTCGAGCGCTCCGACTACGAGACCACGTCCTGGGTGCTCGCGACGTGGGGCGACGACGGGCTGTTGCGGCGCCTCACGCTGTGGCGCGAAGCCGATGAGGTCTCGGGCGGCGGCCGGATGATGGATGAGAGCACCACCCCCGCCGACTACCCGCCCGAGGTGCGTCGTCACGTCGAAGACGCGGTGCAGGTGTGGTCCTTCGACGTCGCGAACGGGAAGATTGCGACCGTGACTCAGGCGGTGCTCCACGTGCAGAGCATCGAAGAAGGGAGCGAGCCGCACAGCGACGACGGCCTGCGCTTCTCTGGAACCCGCTTCGTCGCGCGCGCGAAGAAGTGAGTCCGTGGCTGCTGGGCGCGTGGCTCCTCGCGCAGGTGCCCTTCGAGGTCGACGGCTTCACGCGGCCGCTGCAGGTCCACTTCGTGTCGGCCGAGACATGCGCGAGCTGTCACCCTGCGCGGGCGCGCGAGTGGGCGGCGTCGAGCCACCGCGCGAGCCTGACGAACCGCGTGTTCCTCGACGGCTTCTCGGTCGAGCCGCAGCGGCGGTGCCTCGTCTGTCATGTGCCGCTCGCGTCACAGGTACTCGAGGCGACGCGCCACGTCGGCGCGCTCGTTCGCGGTCAGGTGCCTGCGGGAACGCTGCACGAGGGCATCACCTGTGTGACGTGTCACGTGCGCGGCGGCGTGGTGGCGGCACCCTCGGAGGCAGCGCTGCCGTATGCCCACCCGCTGCGGCACGAACCCGCGCTGCGCACGAGCGCGTTCTGCGCGACCTGCCACGAGTTCACCGGGCACTCGGTCGTCGACGGGAAGACGGTGCTCAACGAGTTCGCGGTGCAGACGACGTTCACGGAATGGAAGACGTGGGGCGGCGCGCAGAGCTGTCAGGACTGCCACATGAAGAGCGCCTCGCACCGCGTGGTGGGGGCGCACGACACGGAGTTCCTCCGCAGCGCGCTCGCGCTCGTCGTCGATGGGCGCGTGGCGACGGTGACGGCGAAGAACGTCGGTCACGAGGTGCCGACCGGTGACGTGTTTCGCCACCTCGTGCTGTGGGCCGATGACGAGGTGCTGCAGGTCTTCGGGCTCGAGCTGGAGCTGGGCATCGACGCGAACGGCCAGAGCGGCGTCTTCGCCCGGAAGAACACGCGCCTGAAGCCCGACGTGCCGGTCTCGGTGACGATTCCGCCGCGCGCGCGTGTGGTTCGGCTGACGTACCACTTCACCTCCAGCACCGCCCGACCGCGGCCGCTGCTCACGCGCGAAGACGAGCTGGTGCTGGTGCACGAAGTGATGGTGGCCAGACATCCCTGACAGGCGTTTGTCAGCGATGGCGCGCTGACTGGCGACATGACCCACACCACGTTTCAGCTCGAGGCGCCGGCAGGTTTCTCACTCTCAGCGGCCGCGGAGTTCTACGCCGGCTTCTCTCCGATGGGCGGCGCCGCTCGACGCGACGCAGACTCACTGCAGCTGGTCTTTCTGCTCGACGGCACGTTCACGCCGGTGAGCGCGCGCCTGTCTCCCTCTCCTCCTGCGGAGGAGAGGGTCGGGGAGAGGAGGCGAGCCCTCCACCTCGCCGTCGAGGGCACCACCGACGAGCTGCGCGTTGCGATTCAAATCTCGCGCATGCTCGGCCTCGACGCAGACGCACCGGCCTGGCTCGACCTTGGAAAGCGCGACCCGCTCGTCGGTGGGCTGCAGCGCTCGTTCCCCGGCTTCTTCACGGCGGGCTTTCCCTCGCCGTACGAGGCGGGCGTGAGCGGCGTGTTGTCGCATCGCAGCTCGGTGAAGCAGGCGGCGTCGATTCGACGCGCGTTATCGAAGGCACACGGCACGGAGCTCGACGGAGTGTTCGCGCTGCCGACACCAAGACAATTACTCGCGGCGAAGGGCTTCACGTCGATTCCCGACGCAAAGTGGAAGGTGCTGCAAGGGCTGGACGGCGGCGCACATGCTCTTGCGAGGAGCGACAGCGCGGGACGCGTTGCCGTTGAGCGAGCCGCGGGTGCTGCGGGCCTTCACGCACGTGAGCGGTCGTCCCGAGCGCGAATTCATCCAGCGCGCCGAGGCCGCTTCGCCGGGCCTGGCGCTGAAGCAGCCGGCAGGTGAACTCACCTCGCCGGGGTCTGAGCGGGGGGGTGAGCCCTCGCCCGCGCGACCACGCCAGAGATCACCCCCCTCAAGGGTGTCCCTCCCCACCAGAGAACGACGTAATCTCGCGCTCTGTGGCACGACTCTGGTGGTTGCCGGCCGTGTGGCTCGTTGCGTCGGGGTGCCGACACACCTTCCCCACCGAATACGGCCTCGACGATCTCGCCGCCGATTCGGCGAAGTGGCCGGGCGATGCACTGGTTCACTACCTCTCGCGGCCCGACGCAGACGCTGCGCAGGGCTGCCAGGCGGGGCGACTGGCTCGACGAGACGACGAACTCTCCGGCCCGTTGGTCGCTGCGCTCTCGGGGCGCGGTGTCTCGCCGAAGAACTGGGTGACGTGCGCCTCGACGTTGCTCGCCACGCTCGAGCCCTTTGAGCGCGAAGGCCTGCTCACCGAGCTCGCTTCCCGCACCCCAGCGCTCGCGAACGCTCCGTCGTCGGTGAAGCTCGTTCACCGGGCCTTCTCGTCGAGACCGCGCGGTGAATCACAGGCGGCCGCGACGCTGCTGCGCACGCTGAGGAAGCCGGACCTTCTCAACCTCGAGGTCTTCGACGAGCTGCGCATCACCCTCGCGCTCGACGAAGGCGAGTGGGGCGGGCAACGGCTGACGGAGGCGCTCGTCGCGCAGTTGAGCGATGAGGCACTGCTTCGCCGAATCGAGGCGCGCGTGCCCGACGAAGCGGTGCGGCTCGCCGCGCGTCGCAGAGTCGTGCAGCTCCACCTTGCGGCGTCGACGGTGCGCGAGGTGAAGGAGCGCGCGGCCGAAGTGGAAGCGAAGGTGCTCGCCACCGGTCGCTGGGCCCAGCCCGTGAAGACCCTCTCGCGGCCCGCACCACAACCTCCGCTCACCTTGAAGACGGCGCTGCGCGGCTCGCAAGACATCGCGCGACAACTGGTGCGGCTCTCCACGCGAGAAGACGACGACCCCGCGCCTCCGGCCATCGACGTCACGCCCGTGCTGCGCTTTCACGTCGGGTGGAGCCAACCGCTCGGCCTCTGCGCGCCCCGCGAGGCGCTCGACGTCACGCCGTGCATCGACCCGACCGAGGTGCAGCTCGGCACGGGCTTCGCCACGCTCGACATGACGGGAATGCTCCAGTTCCCCCGGAAGCTGACGATGGGCGACGCGGTCGAACTCACCCGCAAAGGCCTCGGCATCGTGGTGCCGGTTCAGCTCGAGGGGCAGCTCTCGCAGGTGCTGCAGGTGCCGTTGACGATGCTCGCGCCGAGCCCGTTCTTCTTCGAGGGCCCTCCCTCGTCACGCGGGCCCGCGGTCAACGTGGTGGTGGTGCCCTCGACGCAGGGCTTGCTGCTCGAAGCGGTCGACGACACGGGAGCGCGGCGGCAGCTGGTGCTTCCCCGAGGTCCCACGGCGTTCGAGTTGGGCAGCATCGGCGGGCGCGGAAAGCAGGGCTCGCCAGGCTCGCGTGGCGCCAACGGCTCGCGCGGTACCAACGGAATGAGCGCGAGCTGCCCTTCGATGTCGGGCGGCAACGGCGGGCCAGGCAGCAGCGGGAGCCCCGGTGGCCAGGGCGGCAACGGAGGCCCGGGTGGAGACGGTGGACCGGTGAAGGTGGAGGTCGTCTGCGGGAAAGACTGTGACGACACGCCGCTGGTGCACGCCGTGATTCGCTCGCGCGGTGGGCCGGGAGGTGAAGGCGGCCCCGGCGGCGCAGGAGGCAGTGGTGGTGACGGCGGCTCAGGTGGCTCGGGGACGAGCTGCTACTCGAACGGCAAGACGAGCTCTCTGTCGGGCGGCAGCTCGGGCAGCCGTGGCAGCAACGGCGCAACGGGGCCTTCGGGGCAACGCGGCGCACCGGGGCTCGATGGCACCGTGCAGGTGTTCGTTCGCTGACGGCTCTCCTCCTGTCCTGAAAGTCCCTCGCCCTGCGAAGCGGGGAGAGGGTGGCGCGAAGCGCCGGGTGAGGGGCTGTCGGCGCTGCGGTCGGGCCCCTCACCCCGCCCCTCTCCCCGCTTCCGCAGGGAGAGGGAGAGAAGACCTTCGTTCCCCGTGGTCGACGCAGTCGGTGTCGTCTCTCCCCGACCCTCTGCTCCGCAGGAGGAGAGGGAGACAGATTGAGGCATGATGCGCCCCATGCGTCGCTGCTGGTGGTTGCTCCTCGTCCCCTCTCTCGCGCTGGCCCAGACGCCGCGCGCACTCTTCGACGAAGGCACGGCGCTGTACGCGCAGGGCGAGTTCGCCCGCGCTGCCGAGAAGTTCGAAGCGTCGTTCGCGGCGCGCCCGGTGCCGGTGACGAAGTTCAACATCGCGCGCGCGTGGGAGCAGGCGGGCGAGACCTTGAAGGCCATCGGCGCGTGGCAGGCGTGGCTCGAGATGAGCCCGCAGGCGCCGGAGCGCTCCGAGGCCTCGAGCTCGCTCGCGAAGCTGGGCGACAAGCTGGCGAAGCTGGGCGTGCAGGCCGTCACCATCACCGCACTCCCGCTCAACGCGCGCATCTCGGTCGACGGCGTGCCGCGCGGCGTGGCACCCGTCACCGTGGAATTGACGCCCACCAAACATCTCCTGCGCGCCGAAATCGAAGGTCGCGAGCCTCAGGAGCGCACCCTCGAGGTCAGCCTCGTCGCCCCCAGCGTGCAGCGCTTCGAGCTCGCGCCGCAGGGTCAGTCGAGCGCGCCGTTCGTCGCGCAGCCGATGATGCCCGCGCCGTTGCCCCGCCCCGACATTCCGCGCCCCACCGACCCTTCGTTCGCGCTCACCTTGTCTGACGACGCAGTGCAAGTGCATGTGGAGTCGAAGAACCGCGACGTGCGGCTGTACCGGCTCAACGGCAACCCCAACGGAGAGTGTCGCGCGCCCTGCGACGTGCCCATCGCGCGGGCGACCGACACGTTTGCCATTGGAGGCGACGGCATCACGGGCTCGCGCACCTTCGTGCTCGCCGACTACCGCCAGCGCGGGCGCGTCGACATCAAGGTGGTCAGCACTGGCAGCTCCGCGGCACTCGTGGTGGGGGGCACGCTGTTGACGACGCTGGCCATCGCCAGTCTCTCGATCGCGGTGGCGTTCGGCATCACGAACAAGGGTGACAACGCCTTGCCCGTCGGGCTCGGCGTGGGGCTGGGGCTGACGTCGGGGCTCGCTGCCATTCTGGTGATGGCGCTCAACGGCACGCAGCTCTCCTTCAACGAAGACTGAACGGGCATACTCTCGCCATGAGTGAAGACCTCGCCCGCTTCTCGAAGCTCTTCAGCGCCCTCGACGACCACGAGCGCAAGCGCCTCACCTCGATGGCGACGAAGGCGCACTTCCAGGCAGGCGAGGTCATCTGCCGCGAGGGCGAGGCGGGTGACGACTTCTTCGTATTGGTGAAGGGCACGGTGCACGTCACCGCCGACGACTTCGGCACCCCCAGAGCGCTCGCGACGCTCTCGGCAGGTCAGTTCTTCGGAGAGCTCGCCGCGCTCGCCGGTCAGCCGCGCCAGGCCACTGTCACTGCCGCCGAGGCCGTGGAGCTGATGCGCATTCCGCTGGCAGCCGTGAACGAGGTGCTCAAAGCCTCGCCGCGCGCGACCGAGGTGCTGCAGAAGGCCGGCCTTCAGCGCATGGAAGACACGCTGAAGAAGATGATGGAGTGACTACGTTCTCGTCGCGATGAGCGACACCACCGACACCGGCCTCGACGACACGCAGCGCCCCAGCAACTCCGGCGCTTCCGCTGCGAAGACGCTGACCGATGAGCTGACACTCCCCGAGACGTCCCGCTACGCCGACCTGCGCATCCTGGGCGCGGGAGGCATGGGCGAGGTGCGGCTGGTGAAGGACCTGCGCCTCGAGCGCGAGGTGGCGTTGAAACGCATGCATGGTGCGCTCGACCACAGCGACGATACGCGGCGCTTCTTGCGCGAGGTGAAGGTGCAGGGGCAGCTCGACCACCCCTCGGTGGTGCCGGTGTACGACCTTGGCCTCACGCCCGACGGCGCGCCGTGGTTCACCATGAAGCGGGTGCGCGGCCAGACGCTGCTCTCGGTGCTGCACGCCCTGCGCGAGAAGGACGTGGCGACGACGGCCCGCTACACGCGCTGGCGCCTGCTGAGCGTCTTCACCACGGTGTGCGAGTGCATCCACTCGGCGCATGCGCGCGGCGTGCTGCACCGCGACCTGAAGCCTGGCAACGTGATGCTCGGGGAATTCGGCGAAGTGCACGTGCTCGACTGGGGCCTCGCGCGGGTCAACGGTCAGCGCGCAGCCGACGACCACGCCTCACAGCGAATCGTGCCCGCGGTGGACGAGCACGGCACGCAGCTGGGCATGACGATGGGCACGCCCGGCTACATGTCACCCGAGCAGGCGCAGGGGCGCATCGACGAACTCGACGAGCGCACCGATGTGTACTCGCTGGGGGCGATTCTGTTCGAGCTGCTGTACCTCGCGCCGCTGCACGACGCGCCGACGCTCGACGCGAAGCTCAAGAGCACGCAGGCCCCGCTGCGAGACTCGCCGCAAGGCAGCGTGCCGCCAGAGCTCGACGCGCTGTGGAGGAAGGCCTGCGCGAGCGACCCGAAGCAGCGCTTCGAATCGGCGCGCGCGTTGTCAGAGGCGGTCGAGCGCTTCCTCGAAGGCGAACGCGATGAAGAGCGCCGTCGCGCGTTGGCGGCGGAGCAGCTGGCGCTGGCTGAGCAGGCAGCCGTCGACTCCCATGCCGGGCGGAGCGCGGCGCTGAAGGCGCTCGGTCGCGCGCTGGCGTTGCAGCCCACCAACGCCGCGGCCCTGAGGAGGCTCTCGGCGTTGCTCGAGAACCTGCCGACCGAGACGCCTCCCGAGGCGCAGAAGCAACTGGCGCAGCAGGCGCTCGCGCGTGCACAGCAGACGGCGTTCTCGAGCGCGCTGCGCCTCGGCAGCTGGGCGCTGGGGCTGGTCGCTGCCGCGCTGTTGTTTGGCGTGAAGTCGGTGCCGCTCCTGGCGTGCGTGCTGACGGCGCTGGTGGCTGCGGCGGGCGTGACGTGGCTCCTCGGGCGGCGCCCCGGCACCGACACGCAGCAGCGACGCGTGGGGCTGATTGGCGTGGTGTGCGTGGCGATGCTCTCGTTGGCGCTGCACCCGCTGGTGGTGGTGCCGACGCTGGCGGCCACGCACGCGATGTTGATGGCGGCGAGCATCTCGAAGGAGGTGCGGCGGTTGGTGGTGATCAGCTCCATCGTCGCGGCGTCATTGCCCCTCTTGCTGTTACGCGTGCACGACTACGTGACGGTGCGCGAAGGCGCGCTGGTGCTGACCTCTCCGTTGATCAGCTTCGACTCGGCGGTCGTGCCGCCCTTCCTGCTCGCGTTCTCGTTGTTGCCGCTCATCACGCCCGCGGTCCTGCTGGGCCGGGTGCGCGACGCGATGGGTGAAGCCGAACGGCGCGTGGTGATTCAGGCGGCGGCGCTGCGGCAGTTGGTGCCCGAAGAGTGACGCTCGAGCCCTGGGGGAGGCGGTGACGTCGTCTTGCGCGCTGCGGCCGGTCCCCCACGTGCCCCTCACCGCGCAGCGAAGGTCTTCACGGTGTGAAGCTCCGGGGGGCGGGTCGACTCGCGGCCCCCTCGCACGAATGTCGGTCACACGCGCCTGACCTGCAGTCGCGCGAGTCACCTGTGAACGAGTGCCCCAGGTGTTTCTCGTCGTTGAGCGGCGCCCCTGCGAGACTCAGGTCGATGAGTTCCACGCAACGAGCGGTTGAACGACGCCTGATCAACGAGGTCCTCGCGCAGCCCGAAGCGCTGGCCCCGCGAGTCGTCTACGCCGACTGGCTCCTCGAACAAGGCGACCCTCGCGGCGAGTTCATCGCGCTGCAGTGCAAAGTCACGAAGCGGCCGCAGCCCATGGGCCAGCTGCTCGAGACGTTGCGCTGGAGCAACAAGGGCGTCCAGCAAGCGCCTCCGCCACGTCACACGGCGGGTCGACGCGCCCAGGCGCTGCTCGAAGAGCACGGGGCCCACTTCGCCGCGGCGGCGCTCCCGAGTCGCAAGGGAATCGTTCGCATCTTCGAGCGCGGCTTCTTGCGTGCGCTCTCCATCGATGCGTCGGACTTGATCAAGTGCGGAGAGGTCCTCTTCGCTCGTGAGCCCGTCGAGGTGCTGCGCGTGAGGAAGCTGACGCCCGCGCTCGCAAGGCAAATCTTCAACGCACCCTGGTTCGGCAGAGTCAGGGCGCTGGCCCTTCAGAAGCCCGTCACGGAGGCCACCTGCGCGGCGCTGTGCGAAGGCCCCAGGCTCGCCAAACTCGAGGAGCTCGACCTCTCGTTCGGCACCGCCACCCCAGGCATGGTGGATCAACTCTCCCGCGCGCAGAACCTCCCCGCCCTCACGCGGCTCGACCTGCGCCACAACTTCGGCCTGACGTGGCAGGTGCGACCGGGCAGCGACGTCTTGCTCGCGGCACTCAAAGCGCACTGGGGTCGCCGTCTGTTGAGCCGCCCGTGAACTCTTCGTTGATCACGACGGGGAACCGCCGCGCGATGCGGGGACGCCTGCGATTCGCACCGTCTCGAGTCGTGGCGCAGCGAGGCTGGCGAAGAGCTGCGCGTGGTTCTCTGCGCACACCAGCACGTCGAGTTCCTGGAGCGACGCGAAGTCGGCCTGCGAGAGCGGGCTGAGCGCGACCCACTCGTGTGCCAGCCCGGACGTCGATTCGAGGCACGCCTTGACCTCGCGTACCTGCGCGAGGTCAAGGCGCACTTCGACGAGTACGTCGAGGCGGTCACGCTCGCGCAGGAGTACGCCGCTGAGAACCGCCGCCTGATGATGGCCGCCGTCATCGAGGCCGCGAAGAGCACGCGCGTCATCAAGCCGTTCGAAGCCACGGTGGTGGTGGTCGACTGTCACCACAACTACGTGGCGCGCGAGACGCACTTCGGCGCCGACGTGCTCGTCACGCGCAAGGGCGCGGTGCGCGCGGGCAAGGGGCAGCTGGGCATCATCCCGGGCTCGATGGGGGCGCGCTCGTACATCGTGCGCGGCAAGGGCCACCCCGAGAGCTTCGAGAGCTGCTCTCACGGTGCGGGGCGTGCGTGGTCTCGCACCGCGGCGCGCGCGCAGTTCACCGTGGCCGACCACGAGGCGGCGACGAAGGGCATCGAATGCCGAAAGGACTCGGGCGTGCTCGACGAGACGCCCGCCGCGTACAAGCCCATCGAGGCGGTGATGGCGGCGCAGGAAGACCTCGTCGAGGTGCTGCACACGCTGCGTCAGTTGGTCTGCGTGAAGGGGTGACGGATGCTGCTCATCGACGGGAGTGCAGGCGAGGGAGGAGGTCAGGTGCTGCGCACCGCGCTTGGCCTCTCCCTCGTGACGGGGAAGGAATTTCGCATCGTGCGCATTCGCGGCGGGCGCGAGAAGCCGGGTCTGCTGCGACAGCACCTCACCTGCGTGCTTGCCGCGGCGACGCTGGGGAAGGCCGAGGTGCAGGGCGCCGAGCTCGGCAGCCAGGAGCTCGTGTTTCGCCCGCGGGCGTTGCAGTCGGGGCACTTCGAGTTCGCCATCGGCAGTGCGGGGAGCACCGCGCTCGTGCTGCAGGCGGTGCTGCCGGCGCTGCTCCGTGCGCCGGGGTCTGTCTCGCTCGCGATTGAAGGGGGCACGCACAACGGGCTCGCGCCGCCGTTCGAATTTCTCTCTCGCGCGCTGGTGCCGCTGCTCACGCATCTGGGCGCGAAGGTCGAGGTGTCGCTCGCGCGGCACGGCTTCGAGCCGGCGGGCGGCGGGCGCCTCGAGGTGAAGGTGACTCCTGCTGCGTTGGGCACGCTCGAGCTGCTCTCACGCGGAAAGCTGCTGCGCCGCGAGGCGAAGGCGGTGGTGTCGGCGATTCCGCTGAAGGTCGCGCACCGCGAGCTGGGCGTGGTGCGTGAAGAGCTGGCCTTCACCGACGCGGAGTTGCTCGTGGAACAGGTCGAGGCACCCGGGCCAGGCAACGCCGTCGCCCTGACGCTCGAGTACGAGCAGGTCACCGACGTGTTCGTCGGGCTGGGTGCGCCGGGCGTCATGGCCGAGAAGGTCGCGCGCCGCGCTGCCGGTGAAGCTCGACGCCGCACCTGAGGCCACGAACGCCGCGACCTGGCGCATCAGCGTGCAGCCGTTGTGAACCACCCCGCAGCCAGCCCTGACGCTCGAGGCGCCACGGGTGCAAAGGGCCTCGAAGGACGAAGGGGCGAGGACCTTGTCTGTGCCAAACGGCGCGGGAGCCCCTCGACCACATGGGAGGATGTTCCACTTTGTCGTCGATGATGACGCGCCAGAGGGGGTGTCAGGGGCCTCAAAACGTGGTCCTCGATGATGACAACTTGGGCTTGCCCGGGATTTGTGGACACCCAGTTATGCAGCCCGGCCCATCCGTGCTGCGTTCTCGTACTGCGCTGGACTGATGTTTCCGACGGCAGAGTGCTTTCGCTCGAGGTTGTACCACTCG
>JBILUC010000015.1:0-143624 GCA_044371205.1 Archangium sp. | reverse complement strand
CCGCTTTGAGCACGCTGCCTCCGCTCGTGCCGCGTGAGGAGTCACATGCCTGCGTCCATTTCCGAAGCCGAACTCTCCGTCGTGAAGTCCTTCCTCAAGGAGAAGAAGCTCAAGCACCTGAGGTGCCGCCAGCGCGCAGGGGCCGTCATCGTCGAGTCCGGGCCTGAGGACGACGCGCTCGGCCACGTGCGTTTCAGGAAGCTATCCGCGATGAACTGGGCGGCCGATGAGTTCCATCACTCAGGATGCTGGGCACCCCTGCCGATTGAAGCGCCTCTCCCGGATGCGCTGCGCGCGATCGCGACTGACTTCTCGTGGCTTCTCGAGGCCTGATCAGCGAACGAACTTCTGAACTGCCGTACTAGTCGTTCTCGAGTTCGAAGGTCTTCGGCGCGCCAGACGTCTGGTGGTGATCGAGATACGCGGAGAACCCTGCGCGTGACTCGAGCTTGAAGTCCGGCAGGCGCGCCACGACGTCGTCAGCGAAGTGGTACTGCTCGATGACGAGGCTCGCGCGCAGCGTGTCGGGCCCGGCTTCGAAGGCGCAGATCTCGTGCGCGAGATCTCCGCGGAAGTGGATCGAGTCGTTCTCGGCCGGCTTCAGTCGGGCGAGGGCTTCGGCGCCGTTCCACAGTTGCAGCTCGCCGCCCTTCGAGCGGGGCACACTGAGGTAGAGCACCGAGACGAGCTCGGGGATGGCGTCGTCGACCTGGGCGGGTTTTCGCAGCGTCGCGTCGACGTGGCGGCTCACGGTGCCGCCCTGTGAGACGAGCAGCACGTTGAGGTACCAGGCGTTGGGTACGCGCTCGATCGAGCGCCTCCACCAGGGTGTGAGAGCGCGCACTGCTGGCGCACCAAGTGTGAGATCGAGCCAGGGCTTGAGCGTGGGGAAGCGCTCTTCGACCTTGACGCGACCCCGGCCGCGGAAGATTACGGCAAACCCGCGGCTCGATTGAAAGGGGCCGGCGAGGGTGGACCGACCGACGAGGGCTGACGAGAGCAGCGCGTCTTTGAGCTCGCTGAACTGCGAGGCGGGCAGGGCGCTGGATCGATGTCGGTACTCACGCACATCGTCAATCTGCCGCACCAGACGGAAACTTGCCTGTCGCTCGATGTAGCGGATGCTGACGTCGTGCTTTCCGAACAGGCTGAAGGGCAGAAGCGTTCGTCGAGAGTTCGGTTCAAACACCCGGTGCGCGTGGTGACGCTCGACGGGCAGCCGCGGGTGATTCGAACGCTGACGGCGAACGTGTCGAGCAAAGGCATGTTCGTGCGCATGCCCGAGCCGTTGCCGACGGGGACGCGTGTCGCGCTCTCGCTCGAGGCGGGTGGGCGTGCGCTTGCGCTCGCGCAGGCCGAGGTGGTGTGGCAGCGCCTCAATGAGAGCGAGCTGCCGGGTCGCTTCCCGGGGTGCGGTGTCCGGTTCACGGACTTCCTTCATCCGCGCGCGCAGGAATTGGTCGACTACCTGGTCGACAACCTCGACCGCGGAAAGCCGCTCACGGCAGCGCCGCCCCAGCGACAGATTCCTCGCTGGATTCCCGCTGTCGCGATCAGCTCGCTCGCGGTCGTCGCGATGGCGGCGATTCTGATCTTCTTCTCGCCCTCAGCAGCCGACACCGATCCCCTCCAGTCTCCCTCCCCCCCCGCAGGGGAGAGGGGTGATGTTCTCGGGGACGAGGGCACGTCGCCCGATGAAGACGGTAACCTGCGCGAGCCGGCCGAGGATGCGGCGAGCGGCGCCGCGAAAAGCACCCAGCCCGTCGGGGTTGACATGAAGGTTGCTGCAGCCAGGTCCGCCGATGGGTTGGATGGGGCCGACACTTCCGGCGCCGACGTGAAGGGTACCGACGTGAAGGGTACCGACGTGAAGGGCGCCGACGGTCGGGGCGCTGACGCGAAGAGCGCCGAGGTGAACAGCGCCGAGGTGAACAGCGCGGACGGTCGGGGCGCTGACGCAAAGAGCGCCGAGGCGAAGAGCGCGGACGGTCGGGGCGCTGACGCGAAGAGCGCCGAGGTGAACAGCGCCGAGGTGAACAGCGCGGACGGTCGGGGCGCTGACGCAAAGAGCGCCGAGGTGAACAGCGCGGACGGTCGGGGCGCTGACGCAAAGAGCGCCGAGGCGAAGAGCGCGGACGGTCGAGGCGCTGACGCGAAGAGCGCCGAGGTGAAGAGCGCCGAGGTGAACAGCGCGGACGGTCGCGGCGCTGACGCGAAGAGCGCCGAGGCGAAGAGCGCGGACGGTCGGGGCGCCGACGCGAAGAGCGCCGACGTCAAGAGTGCGCAGGTGAAGATGGCCGACATGAAGGGCGACGATGTGAAGGGCTCGGCTCAGCTCGCAGCGAAAGCGGTTGATGCCTCCCGCTCCCGGCAGGGTCACCCCTCTCCCCCGCCGGGGGAGAGGGAGACGCGTCGGTCGGGCACGGTCGCGCTTCCGTCGGGTGCGGCGAAGACGCTGAAGTGGAAATCCGACGGTTCGACGGTGCGCCTTGACCCCGACGCCACGCTGGTGCGCGCCTTCGTGCTCGACGGGCCCCCGCGTGCCGTCTTCGACCTCGAGGGCGCAGCACCCATGGGTTCGCACTCGATGCCGACCACCATTCCCCACGCGAAGAGCGTACGCATCGGCAAGCAAGGGAAGGGCACCCGCGTCGTCGTCGACCTCGATCAATCCCCGACCTCGAGCAAACAGACCGGCGGCGAGTTGGTGTTGTCGTTCTAGAAGTACCTCGTGGATGTCTCGCCGCTCGCCATCGTCCTGTTGACCCTCGTCGCGACGATCGCCGGCCTCGTTGACGCCATCGCCGGAGGAGGCGGGTTGCTCACTGTCCCTGCGCTTCTCACCGCCGGCCTCGACACCACCTTCGTCTTTGGCACCAACAAGGGCTCGGCCGTCTTCGGGAGCGGCTCAGCCCTCTTCCGCTTCTGGCGCGCAGGCCTCATCGACACCCGACGCGCCCCTTTGCTCTTCACGCTGGGCTTCTTCGGCTCGCTGGGCGGCGCGGCGCTCCTCACGCTCCTCGACAAGAAGATCCTCACACCGGTGGTGCTGGTGCTGCTCGTCGCGGCCGGCATCACTGTGACGCTCGTGCGCCCGAAGCCGCGCCCCGAAGGTTCGCTACCGCCACCCGGCGCCAGCCTCAAGATGGCCGCGCTCGCGCTCGCCCTCGGCGCCTACGATGGCTTCTTCGGCCCCGGCACTGGCACCTTCCTCATCATCGGCTTCGTGATGCTGCTCCACTTCACGCTGCAGGAAGCCACGGCCAACGCGAAGGTGGTCAACTTCGCCTCGAACCTCGCCGCGCTGCTGCTCTTCATCGGCAAGGGCCTGGTGATCTGGAAGATCTCCATCCCCATGGCGTTTGGCCAACTGCTCGGCGGCACCATCGGCGCACAGCTCGCGGTGAAGAAGGGTGACACCCTGGTGCGACGGGTGGTGCTGGTGGTGGTCTTGGCGCTCGTGACCCGACTCGGTTACGAATTGCTCCACTCATGAACCGAATCACGATCACCTATTGCACAGCCTGAGGGTACGCCCCCAGAGCTGCCCGGGCGGCAGCTGCGCTGAAGCAGGAACTCTCCATCGACGCCGAGCTCATCAAGGGCTCGGGTGGCATCTTCGAGGTGGCCGTCGACGGAAAGGTGGTCTCGAAGAAGGCCCTCGGCCAGTTTCCGAGTGAGAAAGACGTCGTCGACGCCGTGTCGAAGGCCCTTCCTCCGTGACCGTCAGCATTCAGCGCCCTGCGCTGGGTCGTCGCGCGCGGCTTCGCAGGGGCCTCGGCGCGGCGGTCACCGACGGCTTCTTCCTCGCGGCGGCGAAGGGGGGCCGCTTTCTTCCCGTGGCGCACCCCTCGCTGCACGGAGTGACCATCGAGAAGAACATCCCCTACCTCCCCACGGGGAAGGCCGAGCACCGGCTCGATCTCTACCGACCGAAGCGTGCGAACGGCCCCTTGCCGATCGTCCTCTACATGCACGGTGGGGGCTTTCGCTTCATGTCGAAAGACACGCACTGGGTCTTTGGGCTCGTCTACGCGCGCCGCGGCTTCCTGGTGGTGAACGTGAACTACCACCTCGCGCCCGATCGACCGTTCCCTGGCGCCGTCGAAGACATCAGCGCGGCCTGGCAATGGCTCGTTGCCAACGCCGAGCGTCTGGGCGGCGATCTCACGCGCATCTCGCTCGCGGGGGAAAGCGCCGGTGCGAACCTCTGCGCCGCCCTGACGTTGATGACCCACAGCCAGCGCGACGAGTCGTTCGCGCGAGACGCCTTCGCGACCAACGTCACCCCGAAGGCAGTGGTTGCCGCGTGCGGCCTCTTCGACGTCAGCCACCCCGAGCGCTTCGGTCACCTCAACACCTACTTCCGCGATCGCATCGAGGAGGTCACCGACGCCTACCTCCACGGCGTGCACTTGCCGAACGAGGCGGCGCTCGAGTTGGCGGATCCGGTGGTGGGGTTCGAGCGGCTGCAGCGCGTCGATCGCCCGCTCCCGCCGTTCTTTCTGCCGTGTGGCACCTGGGATCAGCTGCTCGTCGATTCCCACCGCATGGCGACCGCGCTCAAGAAGCTGGGCTCTGAAAACACCGAAGCCCGCGAGTATCCCCGCGGGCCCCACGCATTTCATGCCTTCGTCCTGACCCCGTCAGCGCTGCGTTGCTGGAAGGACACCTTCGCCTTCCTCGACGCGCACGTCTGAACCGATCAGCGCTCGCAGACCAGCGTCTCTTCGGCGGCAGGCTGCGAGGCGCGCGCGATGAGCTGGTTGCGGGTGTCGGCGTTGAGCTCGACCACCGTCCAGTGACCGTCTTCGCCGAGACCGAGCGCGGTGTTGGGGTTGATCTTCTTCTCGATGATCAGCTGCTCGAGCTCGGCGCGGGCGATGGCCTGCTCCGGTTCACCAAGCGCCTTGAATCGCGGGTTGCCCTCGAGCGACGCTCTCATGTTCTGGATCGCGTCAGGCGGATCGTTGAACGGGAAGTTGTCGCCCAGAATGACGACGAGCAGCGCCTGGATGGGGAAGGTGACCGCATCGACCGCGAAGGTGAAGGGCAGCAGGAACACGCCCGTGGTCTTGCGATCGACGAACGCGGGCCGGCGCACCGTAATGCCGAGGAAGGCTCGATCGACGAGCCGCGACAGCATGCAGCCCGAAGAGAAGACGGCGAGGGTGACGAGCGTGAGGGCGCGGAACAGGGGGTGCTTCAACATGGCGGCTCCTTGTCGGGGCGAACTGAAAGCTGATTGTGAGAGCGGGTCGGCACCGCGATCAAGGAATTCACCGTCGAATTCGCGCATCACAGGCTGCTACAGGTCAGGCTCGCGTCTCTTTGGCCGCGTCGACCGTCGGGGTCTCGCCGGTGGACGTCTTCTCTGGCTTCACCTTGAGGCCGTACCTGTTCGCGGCCGACTCGATGATCTGTTCGATGAGCTGCTGGTAGTTGAGCCCGCGCCGCTCGGCGGCCATGGCCAGCTCGCTGTCTTTCTCGAGGTACGGGTTCGGGTTCACCTCGAGCACGAAGGGCTCGCCCGTCTTGTTCGAGATGCGGAAGTCGACGCGCGCATAGTCGCGGATCTTGAGCGCTCGGTATGCGAGCAGGGCGCTGCGCTCGATGCGGGCCTGCAGCTCAGGCGAGAGATCGGCGGCGATGACGAGGTGGGGGTGATCTTCACCCGTGTCGCCGAACTTCACTTCGCGGTCGCTCACCTTGGGCACATCGGGGTTCCACTTGCCCCAGTTCAGCTCGACGATGGGAAGCACATCAGGTCGCGTCGAAGGGCCGATCACGCCGACGTAGACCTCGCGGCCGTCGATGAATTCCTCGGCGAGCGCTTCGTCGTTGAGCGTCTTGCGGATCTCACGGACTCGACGCGTCAGCTCGTCCCAGTCTTTCACCACCGAGTGCTGCCCGATGCCGATGCTCGCGTCGCTGCGTGCTGGCTTCACGATCAGCGGGAAGTTCATGCGCCCGAACGCTTCGAAGGTGTCGCCATCAAAGGTGAGGAAGTTGGGCGTGTTGACCTCGTGGTACTCGAGCAGCTGCTTGGTGAGGATCTTGTCCTGCGCGAGGAGGAGGCCAGCGGTGCCCGAGCCGGTGAAGCGCACGCGCGCCAACTCGAGCACGGCGGCGACGTTGACCTCGAGGCGGTAGTCGTCGGCGAAGGTCTCGCAGACGTTGAAGACGAGATCGGGTTCCTGCTTCTCGATCTGCTTGAGCAGGTCGAACACGCGATCGTGCACGGCGAGCTTGGTGGGCGTGTGACCGAGGGCCTTGAGCGCTGCGACGACGTCTTCGACGACGGGATCAACGGGGTCGCCCGACGGCTGGTAGTGCAGCACTGAGATCTTCAGAGAGGGGACCGTGGCTGCTGCCATGCAGCGCGCAGTCTACCTCGATCACCCAAAGCTCAGTCCACGTCGAAGAATTTGTCCGTGTAGAGGAAGTTCATCGCGAGCGTCGTGAGCAGCGCGGTGAGTCGCGTCATGTACTCGCGTGCTTTGTCGCGGTGCACGGTGAGCTTCATCGCGGAGACGCGCTCGAGCAGGTGATCGAGCACCGACTTCACGACCGCGCGCGACACGCCAGAGTACTGGGTGACGGACTGAATGAGCTGCTGTCGCTCGGACCGGATGAGCGTGTCGGCGGCCGCGTTGCCCTGGCCCTCGAGCTCGAAGAGCGCGCTCAGATCCTGATCGAGCTGCTCGCCGATGGAATGATCGATCTTCTCTTCCAGCGCGCGCTGGCGGTAGTGATCGAGCACCGTCTCTTCCATCTGCTGCACGTCGAGATCGCGCTCGGCGAGCGTGACGAGCGGCGCCTCGCGACCGACCCTGGCGACGGTCTCCTGCACGAACTGCAGCTTCTTGATCGCGCCCCAGCCCTTGTAGCGGGACTCCCAGTTCGAGTCGGGCGTGATCCACACTGCGAAGGTCTCGGCGAAGTCTTCGTCGGGGTGCTTCTGCGCGTACCAGCCCGAGAGGTGCGCGACGTACTTCCGGCTGAAGGGGTGCGGCTTGTAGGTGTCGAGGTAGGGCTTGGCGAAGTCGCCGAAGAGCTTCTTCCACTCTTCGGCTTCGTAGAGCTTGTAGGCGTAGTTGAAGGCGTGCCCCGCTTCGTGGCGGAGGTACATCATGATGTCGCGTTCGGTCTCTGCACCCGCGCCCAGCGTGTCTTCGATGTGCAGCAGGTTCTGATCAGCCAGGTAGAAGGGGATGCCGATGACCGGCACGCCCGACGGGCAACCCCATTGGTCAGAGAGGTAGCACTCAGGGCGCAGGGAGATGCCCTTCGCCTCGAGCTCTTCGCCCAGCTGCACGATGAACTTCTCGAGCTTCGTGCCCTTGAGGTGAAGCTGCAGATCCTTGATGCGGGCCTGCAGCAGATGCGCGCTGGCGGGCGGAAGGCCGTCGCCGAAGTGCGGTTCGGGCGGCTTTTCCTTGAAGAGTGCGGGGGCTGCGAGCGCGGTAGTCATGGGTGTCGGTGCGACGGTCGCGGCGACCATAACCGACACCTCCAACGGGCAAAGCCTGCCCGTCGGTGCAGCGCCTAAATGTTTTAATAGATTGAGAAATCGCCCAGAGAGGGGTCAATGTGACCCATCTGTTTGGTCAGTCAAAGGCGCCGATGTCGGGGTCTTTCTTCGGGTCCTTCTTCGTGCCTGTGGGGGGCCGCACAGCGGGGTTCGGGTCCAGTTTGAACTCGAACGACTGCTCGGCCTCAGCGCGCAGTGTCTTCGACATCTCTTTGTGGCCGCCGAGCTTGATGGAGAACGTGCGGGTCGCGCCTTTCACCCAGTCGAGGACCAGCGGGGTGTTGCCGAGCATGACGCCCTCTTCACTGATCTCTGCACCTTCGGGGGTGGAGCGCAGCGTCACCTTGAGCGGCGTCTCCTTGAGAGGCGTCGGGTCGGCGGCGGGCTGGTTCTTGACGACTGCGGGCGGCGGCAGCGGAGGCGTCGCGACGACGACCTCTGCCGGCTTCGAGGTGATCTTCCACGCCACTGCGCCGCCGATGACGATGACGATGCCGGCGGTGATGGCGATGAGCACCCCGAGCGGCACACCCTGCGAAGGTGGAGGGGCCTGCGTCACCCGCGAGCCACGCTTCTGCGCAGGCGCGAGCGCAGGGGACTCGGCGGTGGCGCGCGCTGCCATCTCTGCGGGCGGAGGCGGGTCGACCCGCGAGGCTGACTTCGGCAACGGCTTCGAGACCGCGGAGATCGCCTTCGACGGCGCCCGCGACCGGCTCGCCGACTTCGACTTGCCGCGCGAGGCAGAAGACGAGCCGCTGCCCGATTCTTTGGCGTTCGGGTCGGGCGTGAACTGCGGCACCGCGTCGAGCACCGAGTCGGGCGTGCCCGAGAGCGCCGCGTGGAGGGCTTCCACAAAGTCTTCGGCGGTCTGAAAGCGGTCTTCCTTCTCGGGCATCAGGCCCTTGACCATGAACTCGTCGATCGCCTTCGGCACCGGCGCGCCTTGACGGTAGGTGGAGATCGGCGGCACGTTGCCTGCGAGCGCGAGCGTCAGCGCCTTGCGCACCGAGTTGGCGCCGTACGGGCTGTGGCCGGTGAGGCAGTAATAGAAGACGCCGGTGAGCGAGAAGAGATCGCTGCGTTGATCGACGACCTCGCCACCGGCCTGCTCGGGGGGCATGTACTGCGGCGTGCCGAGCACCTGCCCGGTGGAGGTGAGCTGCTCTTCGTCTTCCTGCTCGATGGCTTTGACCAGACCGAAGTCGAGCACCTTCACATACTCGTTGCCGTCGACGACGCTCAACATGATGTTGTGCGGCTTGATGTCGCGGTGAATGACGTTGGCGTGGTGCGCGTGCGCGATGCCCGCGGCGGACTGTTCGATGATCGCGGCTGCCTGACGCAGCGTGAACGGGCCTTCGTTCTTGATGCGCTGGCGAAGCGAGTCGCCCTCGAGCATCTCCATCACGTAGTAGCAGAGGCCGTCGGCGGTGCGCCCGAAGTCGAAGATGGTGATGATGTTCGGGTGGTGCAGGCGGCTGGCGATCTCGGCCTCGCGGCGGAAGCGCTCGAAGAACGTGGGCGCCGTCGCGAGCTGCGGGTGCAGGGTCTTGAGCGCGACGGGGCGCTGCACGCTGGTCTGAATGCCCTTGAAGACCATGCCCATGCCGCCCTGACCGAGCACGGCGTCGACGCGGTAGCGGCCGTCGAGCGTCTTGCCGATCAACTCCTGGGCGTTGACTGCTTCGAAGGGCTCCTGCGCCATGGGCGAGGGGAGCTTACGCAGATCGTTCAGGGTCGTGCGCTTGATTCGCCGCGCGTCACCCGCAGGCGTCAGCTAAGGGACCGTCGCTGTGAGTCTCGTCATCGCTCAGGGCATTTCGCTGTCGTACGGCTCGAAGACGCTCTTCGACGCGAGCGCCTTCACCATCGGCCCCACCGATCGCATCGGGCTCGTCGGCGCCAACGGCACGGGTAAGTCGACGCTGCTCAAGATCCTCGTCGGTCAGGTGTTGCCCGACGAAGGACGGCTCACGTTCCGGCGCAAGTCGCGCGTGGGGTACCTGCCGCAGGATCTGCAGTCGTTGCCACCGGGTGAGCTGGTGACGGCCGTCATGTCGACGGTGCCGGGGCGTGACGCGCTCGATGAGCGGCTCAAGGAGGTCGAGGCGCAGCTCGGCGTGGTGGCCGAGCCCGAAGAGCAGATGGAGCTCGCGCAGGAATTCGCCGAGCTCATCGAGGAGCGCGATCACTTCGACGAGCACTTCGGCAAGCACCGCGCGGAGCAGATTCTGCTCGGGCTGGGTTTTTCCGTGCGCGACTTCACGAAGGAGACGCCCGCATTCAGCGGTGGTTGGAAGATGCGGGCCGCGCTCGCGGGGTTGTTGCTGCAGGACCCTGACTTGCTGTTGCTCGACGAGCCGACCAACCACCTCGATCTGCCGACGCTCGCGTGGTTCGACGCGTTCTTGAAGCGCTCGCGCAAGGCGATGGTGTTGATCAGCCACGACCGCGGGTTCTTGAACCGGCAGATCAACAAGGTCGTCTCGCTCGAGACCGAGGGCGTGCGCACCTGGTCGGGCAACTTCGAAGACTACCGACGCCAGCGCGCCGAGGAGTACGAGCGGCTGCTGGTGCAGGCCGAGAAGGTGGAAGCCAAGCGCGAGCAGCTGCAGGCGTTCATCAACCGCTTCCGCGCGAAGGCGAGCAAGGCCACGCAGGCGCAGTCGAAGATGAAGCAGCTCGAGAAGATGGAATCGGTCGAGCTGCACAAAGAGCGCGCGGTGGTGAGCTTCACCTTTCCGGTCGTTGCGCAGAGTGGCCGTGAGGTCGTGCGCTTCCACGACGTGCGCAAGTCGTTCGGCGACAACCTCGTCTACGACGGACTCGAGGCGCAGGCGCTCCGTGGGCAGCGCATCGCGGTGGTGGGCTTGAACGGCGCAGGCAAGACGACGCTGCTCAAGCTGCTCGCAGGTGAGCTCACGGCCGACCGCGGGGAGATCTCACTCGGGCACAACGTGGTGCTCGGGTACTACGCGCAGCACCACGCCGACACGCTCGAGCGAACGAACTCCATCCTCGACGAGATGCGAGAATTGGTGCCCGACAAGCCGCAGAGCTTCGTGCGCAGCGTGCTCGGGTCGTTCCTCTTTTCCGGTGACGACGTCGACAAGAAGATCGGCGTGCTGTCGGGCGGTGAGCGCGCGCGCGTGGCGTTGGCGAAGCTGCTCTTGAAGCCGGCGAACCTGCTGGTGATGGATGAGCCGACGAACCACCTCGATCTCGACTCGAGCGAGGCGTTGATCGAGGCGCTCGAGGGCTACACCGGCACGTTGATGTTCGTGAGCCACAACCGCAGCTTCCTCGACGCGCTCGCGACCCACGTGTGGGACGTGCGCGATCACAAGGTCGTGCCGTACCCGGGCAATCTCGCCGAGTACCTGCAGCACCTCGATGAAGAGGCGGCGGCGCGGGCGAAGGGTGAAGATCTTCCGCGGCCAGGCGAGCGGGGTGTCGTCGCCGTCAGCCAGAAAGATCGCAAGCGCGTCGAGGCCGAGGCGCGTCAGGCGAAGTCGGCGAAGGCGGGTCCACTCAAAAAGGAGATCGCGAAGCTGGAAGCGCGCATCGAGGAGCTCGAGGCGGCGCAGAAAGATCGTGAAGCCCAGTTGGTCGACCCGGCGTTCGCTGCTGATTTTGCGAAGTCACGGCCCGTGCTCGACGCGCATCGCGAAGCGGCGGCTGAGCTCGAAGCGGCGCTGGCCCGCTGGGAAGCCACGAGTTCTGAGCTCGCCGCACTCCAGTAAGCCCCTCACCACGGCCCTCTCCCCGCTTTGCAGGGAGAGGGAGAGCGGCGGGTGTCACATCATCTTGCGGTACACGCCGACGACGCGACCAAGGATCATGGTCTGCTTGAAGTCGGACCTGGCCACGTAGATCGGCTCCATGTCCTTGTTGTGCGGTTGGAAGCGCACGCGATCGCCTTCGGGGTGGTAGCTCTTCACGGTCGCCTCGTCTTCGATCAGCGCGACGACGATCTCGCCGGGTGAAGCGCTCGGGGCCTTCTTCACGAAGATGAAGTCGCCATCGTGAATGCCGGCTTCGATCATCGAGTTGCCCTTCACGCGCAACGCGAACACTTCCTTGCCCGACCCGCCGAGCAGGAAGCTGTCGATGCGCACCGTGTCTTCGACGTTCTCCTGCGCGAGGATCGGCGCACCGGCCGCCACGCGACCGAGCAGCGGCACCTCGATCATGTTCGCGTCGTTGGCCGTCTTCTTCGCACCCAACCCGAGGATCATGCGAGCCCGCTTCGTGGGCACCAGCGACCGGCTCTGCTGCTCGCCGCGCGTCAGGTACCCCTTTCGCTCCAGCGCCTTCAGGTGGTCGTTCACCCCGTTCGTCGAGCGAATGTCCATCTCCTCGCCGATCTCACGAATCGTGGGCGGGAAGCCTCGCTCCTCCGTCGTCGTCTGAATGAAGGTAAGGATTTCTTTCTGGCGGTCGGTAATTTCGTCCATAGGGCGCTGGATCTCCGTTCAGTATGGTTCCTGAACAGACGTGCAGAGTCAAATTTTTCAATCGCCCGCCGCCATGAGGCAAACTGCATCGCACATGCTGCGCAGCGTCATCATCGTTGGGTTGCTGGCCCTCTGCGGCTGTCGCGGCGTGCTGGCAGGTCAGACGTTTACCCACGAGGGCGTGTCGTACCGGGTCGTTCAGCCGGAGGGCGGGGAGTGGCGCCGGGTCGACTTCGCAGACAACGATCTCGCGTGGATGTCGACCACTTCTCCACACGTCATCGCCATCAACTCGACCTGCACCGGCCACGAAGACCCGCCGCTCGAGGTGCTGACCAACCACCTCGTGTTCGGGTTCACCGACCGCGAGACGGTCTCCCGCACGCCGTTCATGCTCGATGGGCGCGATGCGCTCCGCACGCTGGTGCACGCGAAGCTCGACGGCGTGCCCACTTCGGTCGAGCTGGTGGTGCTCAAGAAGAACGGCTGCGTGCACGACTTCACGTACATCAGCCCCATCGGCGCCGAGGGCACGTACCGCTCGGCGTTCGAGGCCATGGTCGCCGGCTTCAAACAGGAGCGCTCGCCGTGAGCCAGACCACCGATCAGCAGCCGATTCTCCCCGAGGCTCCGGAGACGACCGAGCTCACCAGCATGGTGCAGCAGGAAATGCTGGCCATCCTCCCGTTCTCCGCGCGGGTGCAGTCGGGCTTCGGTGCGTTCGGCGGCATGATCGTGATGCTGGTGCGCGCGCTGCGCCGCGCTTTCACGAGGCCCTTCGCGGTCGGCGAAGTCGCGTACCAAATCGAGGCGCTCGGCACGCGATCCCTGTCGATCGCCACGTTGACCGCCGTCTTCGCCGGCCTCGTCATGACCCTGCAGTTCGCGTTCTTCATGGCGCGCTTCGGGTTGCAGCACACCGTGGGCAAGGTCGTGGTGCTCACGCTCTTTCGGGAGCTGGGCCCGGTGCTCACCGCACTGACCGTCGGCGCGCGCATCGGCTCAGGCATCACCGCTGAGCTGGGCTCGATGAAGGTGACGGAGCAGATCGACGCCATCTCCGCTCTCGGCGCAGACCCCATCAAGAAGCTCGTCACCCCACGGCTGCTGGCGTGCATCGTGGTGATGCCGGCGCTCACGTGTCTGGCCGACGTGTTCGGCCTCGTCGCCGGGGCGGTCGTCGCCACCACGCAATACGACATCCCCTTCGATCAGTTCTTCCGCGGTGCGGTCGAGACCTGCGACGTGGTCGACTTCACCAGCGGCGTGGCCAAGAGCGCGGTGTTCGGCGGCATCATCGCGGTGGTCGGTTGCTACAAGGGCTTCGACGTGAGCAACGGCACCGAGGGCGTCGGCAAGTCGACGACCGAGACGGTGGCCATCACCTCCGTCGCCGTGTGTCTGTCTGACTTCTTCCTCACCAAGCTGTTCCTCGCGCTGTGAAGAACGACGACGGCGAGGCGCTGATTCGGTGGGAAGGCCTGTGGAAGGCCTTCGGGCCCAAGCGCATCTTCGAAGATCTCAACCTCGAGGTGAAGCGGGGCGAGACGCTCACCATCATCGGCGGCTCGGGCAGCGGCAAGAGCGTGATGCTCAAGTGCCTCATCGGCCTGCTGTACCCCGATCGCGGGCGCGTGATGTTCGACGGGCAAGACGTGACCACGCTCGGTGACTCGCCGCTGCGCGAGGTGCGTAAGCGGGTGGCGATGGTGTTTCAGGGCGCGGCGCTCTTTGACTCGCTGAGCGTCGCCGAGAACATCGCGTACCCGCTGCGCGAGCACCTGAAGGAACTGAGCGAGGACGAGATCAACGCGCGCGTCGCGAAGAACCTGAAGATGGTGAACCTCCCCGGCATCGAGGCCATGCGCCCGTCTGATCTCTCGGGCGGCATGCGCAAGCGCGTTGGTCTGGCGCGCGCCATCGCCATCGAGCCCGAGGTGATTCTGTACGACGAGCCGACCACCGGCCTCGACCCCATCAGCACCCGCATCATCGACGAGCTGATCGTCAGCATGAGCCGGCAGCTGGGCTGTACCTCCATCGTCGTGACCCACGACATGGACAGCGCTTTTCGCGTCAGCGATCGCATGGCGATGCTCGCGCGCCGGAAGATCGTCGCCAGCGGCACGGTCGCCGAGATGCAGGCCTCTACGAACCCCGACGTGCGCGCGTTCTTCGACGCGAGGAAGAGCTGAAGCGATGGCTGACACGCCCATGAACCCCGCGGAGCGAGAGAAGCGCGTCATCATTCGCGCCGGTCTCTTCATCGCCTTCGGGCTCGCGCTCGCCGGCCTGGTGATCTTCGTGATCGGCAAGGAACGCCGCCTCTTCGAGGAGGCCAACACCTACACCGGCGCGTTCGAGAACGTCGACGGCCTCGCGCTCGACTCTCCCGTGCGGCTCGGTGGTCTGCAGGTGGGCAAGGTGTCGAAGATCAGCTTCGCGCCCGACCTCGGCGACAAGCGCATCATCGTCACGATGGAGATCAGCAACCGCTTTCAGGAACGCATTCGCCTCGACTCGGTCGCCCGCGTGACCGGCCGCGGCGTGCTCGGTGACAAGGCGATCGACATCTCGTTGGGCAGCCCCGACAAAGACGTGGTGCCCAACAAGTCGGAGATCGCCACCGGCACGTCAGGCGACATCAGCTCGCTGCTGAAGACGGCCGGCGAGGTGATCGACAACGCGGTGAACATCACGCGCGACCTGCGCACCGGCGTGCAGTCGTACACCACGCCGCAGATCACCAACGACGTGACCCAGTTCATCCGCTCGGCGCGCAACATCGCGGCGGAGATCGAAGGCGGCAAGGGCGTGGTGCACACGCTCATCTACGACAAGAAGACCAGCGACGAGGTGAAGACGCTGATCAGCCGGACCTCCGGCGTGGCGCTGCGCATCGACGAGGCGGCCACGAAGATCGACGGGCTGCTCGCCGACGTCAAGAACGGCGAGGGTTCGCTGCACGCGCTCATCTACGACAAGAAGATCGCCGGCGCGGTGACCGACCTCGGCGAAGCGGCCGACGAGCTCGCCAGGCTCATCCACGACGCCAAGACCTCGAAAGACGGCGCGGTGTACCAGTTGGTCTACGGCGACGCGAAGACGCTGCTGGCCGATCTCTCCTCGAGCGCCGCCGACATCAAGGCCATCACCGGCAAGGTGAAGTCGGGTGAGGGCACGCTGGGCGCGATCGTCAACGATCCCACCGTGTACGAAGACTTGAAGGATCTGCTCGGCAACCTGAAGCGCAACCGGGTGCTGCGCGAGCTGGTGCGCATGTCGATCAGCAACAGCGAAGAGCTCGACGCGGCGGGCAAGAAGAAGAAGTGACGTGGGGCGGTGTAGGTTTGTCGACGCGCCGTCGGGGCGGCCTACACTCGGCTCGCCGTGTCGCCCCCCAAGCCAGTCATTCTGTGTGTCGATGATGAGCAGAACGTACGCGACGTGCTCAGGCGCATGTTGGCGCGGTTGGGCACCGTGGTGCTCGCCAGCTCGGGGCTCGAGGCGCTCGAGATCATCAAGTCGCGACCCGTCGATCTGCTGATCACCGATCAGCGCATGCCCGAGATGACGGGCATCGAGCTGGTGCGCGCGGCGCGCAGGGAAGGCTCCGGCGTCACCACCATTCTCCTCACCGCGTACACGAACCCGGCCGATCTCATCGCCGCCATCAACGACGGTCAGGTGTTCCGCTACGTCAGCAAGCCCTGGAACATTCAGGACCTGATGATGACGGTGCGCAACGCGCTGTCGGTGGCGCAGTTGCGGCGCGACAAGGAGAGGCTCCTCGAGTCACTGCACAAGCGCATGGAAGCGCTCAACGTGATGTACGAGGTGAGCCGCTCGAGCGCGAAGGACGTGCCGTCGCTCGACGCGATCGTCAATCGACTCCTGGCCACCGTCGGCCGGGTCTTGCCGCACGACGCGAGCGCCGTGCTGCTCGAGTCGAGTGACGGTGACAGCGCGGACCTGCGCATTCGCTGCGCCACCGGGCTCACCGAAGCGGCGCTGTTGCACGTGAAAGACTCGGTGCTCGCCTCGCACCGCAAGGCGGCGAACGTCGTGTTGCCCGAAGACAAGGTCATCACCAGCGTCACCGGTGAGGTGGGCGGTGAGGGCGAAGCGATCACCTCGTTCGCGGGGGCGCTCTCGGTGCCGTTGATCGCCGATCTGCAGACCGTGGGCACGCTGGCGCTCTTCAGCTCGCGCCCCGACACGTACAGCACCGACGACGGCGAGTTGCTCGATCTGCTCGTCAACCAGACCACCGACGCCATCAGCCACGTGCGCGCGACCGAGCGCGAAGCCCGCCAGCGCGTCGAGCAGCTGGTGATGTCGATGAGCGATGGCGTGATCCTCACCGATGCCAAGGGCGCGGTGGTGGTGATCAACCGGGTGGCCCGCACCCAGCTCGGGCTGGCGCACGACGACGGCAAACCGGCGCTCGAGCAGTTGACCGAGTCGCTCGGCCTCTCGCCCTTCGAGTTGGTGCGCGGGTGGGAATACGGCGGCGGCCCCAAGCCGGTGAAGGAAGCGCTGCAATTCGGCGAGCGCGATCTCGAGCTGACCGTGACCCCGGTCGCGGGCGCTGGGGCGCTGTTGCGCGGCCTGGTGCTCGTGTTGCGCGACGTCACCGAGCAGAAGTCGCTCGCGAAGCGAAAGGACGAGTTCGTTGGCATCATCAGCCACGAGCTGCGCACGCCGCTCACCAGCATCGCGGGCGCGCTCGATCTGGTGCTCAACAAGCTGGCCGGTGAGGTGACCGAGAAGCAGAAGCGCTTCCTCTCGATGGCGCGCGACTCGACCGAGAAGCTGAACCTGCTGGTCGACGATCTGCTCGACCTCGCCAAGTTCGAGCAGGGCGCGATGCGCATGGACTTTCAGCTCAACTCCCTCGACGAGCTGGTGCGCACGGCGGTCGAGCGGTACGGCCCCGCGTTCAGCGAGCGCAAGGTCGAGGTGGAAGTCGACAGCGATGCCTCGGCGCGGCTGCTCTGCGACTCGAACCGCATCAACCAGGTGATCAACAACCTGCTCACCAACGCGGCCAAGTTCACGCCGGTGAGCGGGAAGTTGAAGGTCGTCGTCGGGCGCTCGAGCGATGGGCCGGGGGGGGTGGTGCTGTCGGTGTGGAACTCCGGCGACACGATCGCCGATGGTGATCTCGATCGCATCTTCGACCGCTTCGAGCAGGCCAGGAACTCGAAGACCCGCAACCTTCCCGGGACGGGGCTTGGCCTGTCGATTTGCCGCACCATCGTCGAAGGGCATGGAGGTCGCATCTGGGCCGAGCCTGTTGCGGACGGGGCGCGCTTCGTCGCGGTGTTCCCCGATACGCGGCCCGAGGGGCCGGTGTTCGAAGAGCCCGCACGCCCGTCACGCGGCTCGGTGCTGGTGGTGGAAGACGATCTCTACCTGGCCTGGCTGCTCAAGGCGCAGCTGCTGCAGGCTGGTTTGAAGACCGCGATCGCGCAGCGTGCCGATGATGCGTTGACGATCGCGCGCAAGCTGCGGCCCGATGTGATCACCCTCGACCATCGGTTGCCCGACGTGGAAGGCCTCAAGATCCTCGAGATCCTCCGGCACGATCCTGAGACCAAGGCGACGCGGGTCGTGGTGGTGGCCGGGGCCGATCTGCGAGACGAGTCGATGCGCCTGGGCGCCAGTGGCTTCCTGCAAAAGCCGTTGAACCCGACCAACTTCTTGTCGAGCGTCGAGGCGGCGCTGCGGGAACGGCACGGCGGGCGCGGCCGCGTTCTGGTGGTCGACGACGATTCGCAGATCACCGCCATCTGTCAGGAAGTGCTCATCAACCAGGGCTTCGACGTGGAACGCGCGGGCTCCATTGCCGAGACGAAGGCGGCGATGGCGAAGAAGCGGCCCGACGTGCTGTTGCTGGACGTGGCCTTGCCCGACGGCGACGGCTTCCACTTCTTCGAGACGCTGAAGGCCGAGCGGGGGGCGAGCCACCTCTCGGTGATCTTCATCTCCGCGCGGTCTGACACGTCGGCCAAGGTGCGCGCGCTCAAGCTCGGCGGTGACGACTACCTCACCAAACCGTTCGACGCGCTGGAGCTCGGCGCACGAGTCGAGTCGGTGCTGCGCCGCCGTACGGCTGACACCGCGAGCCCGACGACACAGCTGCCCGGTTCGGCGGCGATCGAGCGCGAGGTGCAGAGGCGCATCGGTGAGCACGCCGGCTTCGCGTTCTGTTACCTCGATCTCGACAACCTCAAGGCGTTCAACGACTTCTACGGGTTCGCGAAGGCAGACGGCGTGGTGCGCCAGACCGCCGACATTCTGCGCGAAGTCGTCTCTCAGCTGGGTGACGGCTCTGAATTCGTCGGCCACGTTGCGGGTGACGACTTCGTGTTCATCGTCGCGCCGTCCCGGGTCGACGCGATCTGTCAGCGCATCATCGAGTCGTTCGATCGCATCATCCCCCTCTATTACGAGCGGGAAGATCGGCAGCGTGGGTACATCGAGGCGGAAGATCGCTACGGCAATCGCCGCAAGTTTCCGGTGATGAGCGTGTCGATCGCGGCGGTGATCACCGACGGCACGACGGATCACCCTGAGCTCGCGCGGCTGGCGGCCGAGCTGAAGAAGAAGGCCAAGGCCGTCACCGGCAGCGTGGTGCTGCGCAGCGACAAACCCGACGTCGAACGTTCCACCGCCTGAGCCGTGCTGCGGCTCTCCCAAAAGCTGCTCCTCTTCGTGCTCGCCGCGGCGGTCGTCCCCCTGTCGATGACGGGCTTCTGGTTGTTGAGCCAGGCGGAGGCCGAGCTCAGCATTCGCCTCGAACGGGAACGCACCGCGGTGGCCATCGCCGCTGCCGAAGCGACGGGCACGCAACTCACCTCCTCGCTCGATTCGCTCGCGCAGTCGGCGACGTTGATCGACTGGTCGAAGGTGTCGCCCGACGAGGGGCTCGGAGGACTGCGGTTGTTGGCGAGCCAGAGCAACGTGGTGGTCGCGGCTGCGGTGGTCGACCCCTCGCGCCCGGCCTTCACACCCTTCATCGACGCGCTCGAGGCAAGGCCGTCGATCGCCGTCAAGCGAGAGGCGTTGGTCGCTGCACTGCCGCTCTCGACCCTCGCGCAATACGGCGACCCGGGTCAGATCGCGCTGGGCACCGCGCAAGACAGCCCAGGTGGCCCGTGGATGGCCGCGGCGATTCAGGTGGGCCCTCGCGGCAACGGAGCGCCGATGGTGGTCCTGGCGCTGACGTTGACCGTGCTCGATCGGTGGCTGGTCGAACACGCGAGTGAGCTGACGACGATCGAGCTCGTCGATCACCAGGGCCGCGTCGTGGCGAGCAACCAGTGGCACCAGAACGTGACGGCCTTGTCCGAGGGGCGGCTCGCGGCGCTTCGGGCGGGCCATTCCTTCGCGACTTCGGGCAGCGAGCAGGTCGCGTTGGCGAAGGTGCCGGGCAAGCTGGGGCTGACCGCGGTGGCGTCGATTCCCCTCGAGGTGGCCAGAGCCCCGGTGCGCGCGCTGCGGCGCAGCGTGCTGGCCGGCATGGGTGGCACGGTGCTGTTGCTGGTGGTGGTCTCATCGTTCTTCACGCGCTGGCTCGCCACGCGGCTCGAGAAGGTGTCGGTCGTCGCCGATGCGTACGCTCGGGGTGAGCTCTCTCGACGCGTCGAACTCGAGGGGGGCGACGAGCTGGCGGCGCTGGCGAAGACCTTCAACGCGATGGGCGGTGAGCTCGAGGCGGCGCGCGCGAAGTTGATGCGCTGGAACGACGAGCTGAAGCAGAAGGTCGAAGAGGCGCTGTCCGAGTTGCGCGCAGCGCAGGCGCAGTTGCTCGAGACCCAGAAGCTCGCGGCGATTGGTCAGCTCGGTGCGGGCGTGGCGCATGAGATCAACAACCCCCTGGTGGGCATTCTGGGCAACGCGCAGCTGCTGCTGATGGATCACGCCGAGACCGACGACGACTTCGCGCTCCTCAAGCAGATCGAAGAGAGCGCCAAGCGGTGCCGTGAGATCACCTCGCAGTTGCTTCGGTTCTCCCAGAAGCGGGGCGAGGTCACGCTGGTGCCGATCGATCTGCGGGCGGTGGTGACGCGCACGATGGCGCTGGAAAAGGAGCGCGCCCAGGGGGTGACGATCGACGTCGTGTTGCCCGACGCCCCGGTGCGGGTGGACGGTGACGCCGAGCAGCTGGAGCAGGTGCTGACGCAGCTGTGTGCGAACGCCCGCACGGCGATGGCGACGAGCGGCGAAAAGAAGCTCAGCGTGATCGTCGAAGCGACTGTGACCGGCGCGACGTTGACGGTGCGCGACACGGGCAAGGGCATCGCCGCCGAGCACCTTGGTCGCATCTTCGAGCCGTTCTTCACCACCAAAGACGTGTGGACGAACATCGGCCTTGGGCTCGCCGTCGCATATCGGGTGATGCAGGAGCACGAAGGGCGCATCGACGCGCAGAGCGAAGTGGGGAAGGGCGCGACGTTCACCCTGGCGCTGAAGGCGGCGGGCACGACCGCGGAGCCGAAGGCCGAAGCGGGTCCCTTGAACGTGGGTGGGCAGGGGCGCGGCATCACGGGCTGAGTCCAACCCGGTCACTTCCGTGAGCCCCTCTGTCTTTGGCGGTACGCTGACGGCACCTCGATGGCGTCGCAACGCACTCTCTCTGGTCTGGGGCTCCTCGCGATCTTCGCGGTGATTCCGCTGGGCTGGCTGCTCTTCCTCAAGGAGCCGGTGCAGACACCGCCCGTCGTGCCCCCCCTCGTGCTCGAGGCGCCTGACGCTGGCCCGCGGGCCGTCGAGATCCACCTCGGCGAGGTCTCGGGCTCCGTGCAGATTCGCCGCGGCCTCGACGGTGGGTGGCAAGTCGCGAAGTCAGGCGACGTGCTCAACCCGAGTGACGGGGTGCGCACCACCAACGGCAGCTACGCGGTGCTCGTCGGCGAAGAAACGTGGGAAGTGAAGATGGAGCCGGGCACCGAGGTGGGCATCGGTGAGCTCAAGGCGAGCATCTCGCGGCTGCTCCTCGAGAGCGGCATGGCGAAGGCGACCGTGAAGGGCGGCGGGCGGCACACCTTCGAGGTGCGGGCTGCGAACAGCGATGCGGTGGCGAGCACCGATGGCGGCATCTTCACCATCGCGAGCAACGGCAGGGGCACGGTCGCGGTCGGCACCGAGTCAGGCGAGGTCGCGTTCGCCGGTGGTGGGCGGGTGTTGATCGTTCGCGCCGGCCAGCAGTCGATCGTCAGGCCCGGCCAGGCGCCCACCGAGCCCACCAGCATCCCCAGCTCGCTGCTGCTCAAGGTCGCGCTGCCCAGCCAGAAGACCATCAACAAGTCGAAGCTCACCGTGAAGGGTGACGTCGAGCCGGGCTCGATGGTCGAGGTGCAGGGGCAGGTGATCACCGTCGACGCGAAGGGCCACTTCGAGGTGCCGGTGAGCCTGAAAGAAGGCGCCAACTCGCTCTCGGTGCGGGCACGCGGCGTCGGCGGCACGGAAGCGAAGGCCAGCGGCACCGTCGAGGTCGACACGGTGGTGAAGGCGCCGACCATCGGCCCGCTGTGGGACGAGAAGCCGAAGCAGTGAACTCAGGCGCGGGCGCGCTTCTCGAGCCGCTCGAACTCCCGGCTCTTCATGCCGACCGAGCCGAAGCGGCGATCGGGCGCGACCTTTTCTCCGTGGAAGTCGCTGCCGGCGGTCGAGCACAGCTGGTATTCGCGGGCCCACGCGGCGAAGACCTCGCGCTGACTGGGAGGGTGATCTTTGTGGATCACCTCGAGCCCATCGAGGCCGGCCTTCGCCATCTCTTCGACCTCGAGCTTGTTCACGCGGCTGCTGCCGGGGTGGGCGATGGTCGCGGTGCCCCCCGAGGCGTGAATCAGGTCGATGGCCTGCCCCACCGTCATCTCGAAGCGCGAGACCCATGCGGGCTTGCCGTCGCCGAGGAAGCGATCGAACGCTTCTTTGAGCGACGTGCAGACGCGCAGCTCGACGAGGGCGCGCGCGAGGTGCGGGCGGGTGAGGGTGGCGCTGCCCGCGAACGACTGCACCTGCGCCATCGTCACCGGCACGCCGAGCGCCACGAGGCGATCGATCATCAACTGCATGCGGGTCTCTCGCTCGGTGATGAGCTTCGTCGCGTACGCCATCAGCCCCTCGTGGGCGGGGTTCACGAAGTGCCCCAGCATGTGCACCTCGCGGCGCTGCAGCGTGCAGCTGATCTCGATGCCCGGCACCAGTCGCAGGCCGTGCTGCTGCGCGGCCTCGGTGCACGCAGGAATTGCGGCGACGGTGTCGTGATCGGTGACGGCGAGAATGGTGACGCCTGCTTTCGCCGCCAGGGCGACCTGCTCGTGCGGTGCGTATTGCCCGTCGGAGGCGGTCGTGTGCGAGTGCAGGTCGATCATGGTAGGCACGGCCTTACTCCCCGATGCAGCACGCGTTCCAGATCTCCCGGAAGATTGAGTACGGCACCCGCGCGATGGTGTTCCTCGCGTCGTTGCCCGAGGGGATGAGCACGTCGTTCCGCGAAATCGCCCGGAAGATGGACATCCCCGAGGAGTTCCTGGCGAAGATCTTGAAGATCCTCGTGAAGGCCGAGCTGGTGAAGTCGGTGCGCGGCTCGAAGGGTGGTTACTCGCTCGCGCGGCAGCCCTCGCACATCAGCTTCCTCGAGGTGATCGAAGCCGTGGAAGGGCCGATCTCCGTCAACGTGTGCACCGAGAAGGATCACGGCGGCTGCCGCTTCACGGGCAACTGCACGATGTTCTCGGTCTGGAATCAGGGGCAGGAGCGCATGCTCGAGGTGTACCGCGCGACGAAGCTCGATCGCCTGGCGATGCGCTCGTTGATGCACCGGTCTCCGCTGGTGCCGCTCTCGGCGCGCGCCACGACCTGACGAATGGCCCGGAGCCGGACACTCACTCCAATGTCCTCTCTGCCCGTTGCGTCGCCCGTCGCGTGGAACGCCGGCACGACCTTCGACCTCGCAAGGCACCGGGCTGCGTGAAGTGAACGAGCGCGTCTCCACGCTGGAGCGGGAAGGGTGGCTGCACGTGCCAGGGCTGCTCGACGCGGCGACGGTCAGCGCGTTGCTCGCAGCCAGTCAGATGCTCGAGGCGAGCGCGGCCACCGTCACCCGCGACACGGTGGTGCGCGGCGTCGGGTTCGAGGTGCAATCAGCGAGCGGTCGCAAAGGGGAAGAGGCCGTCGCGCCCGGTGTGCTGCGGAAGATCACCTCTCCCTCGAAGGCGCACTGGGCCTTCACGCAGCTGCGCACCGACGCTCGCGTGCTGGCCGTGCTCACCGAGGCGGGGATCCAGTCGCCGAAGTGTCTGGTCGATCAGATCAACTTCAAGCCGGCCCGGGTCGGCACCGGCTTCCCGTTTCATCAAGACGCGAAGTTCTTGATCGGCAAGACGCAGGGCCGCATCGAGACGCACGGTGGCCTCAACCTCGTCATCGCGCTCGACCCGGCCGACGCAGGCAACGGTGCGTTCGAGGTGCTGGGGCGCACGCACCAGGCGGGGCTCATCGACTTCCCCTACGACATGGTGAACCTGAACGAAGGGCTGTTCGACGAGCGGCACCGCGCGGTGTGCGCGATGCAGCCGGGTGACGCGGTGTTCTTTCACCCGCGCCTCGCGCACGGCAGCGGGCCCAATCGATCCGACCGGGCCCGGCGGCTGGTCACCCTCTGGTACGTCGGGAGCTGACGGGGGCGCAAAGCTCGGCTGGAGACATGGGTGACGGGCTGTCTGCCGGGCGCTGCGAAGATCTGCCGCAAGGCGTCTCCGAAGACTGGAAGCGGTGGAGCCCCTCCTTCTTCGACGATCCCACGCTCGACATGAAGAGCGTGTTCGCGCGGGTGACGGTGCTGAGCTCGGGCCCCGCGTGTGCTCGATGCCCCGGAAACGAAACGAGCCCGACGCAGGGTGCGCCGGGCCCGCGGGGATTCACGGCTGCGATCCCGTCAGGGGTAGATGTTGATGGTCATCGTCGAGCTGGCCGGCGACTGCTGGTTGCGGTCGTCCCACACGTCGAGGAGCAGGAAGTACGTGCCCGTCGCGCCTGGCGGAATCGTCAACCTGGTCTTGTTCGACATGATGCGCATGCCGTTGTTGGCGAGCGCTGCCGCCGTCGCACCACCGGGGATGGGCGGGCGCAACGTGAAGCGGTACTCGCGCACCATGTTGTTGTCGGTCGAGGTCGCGCCCGAGAGGGTGATCTCGTCAGGGGTGATCATCGAGAGGTTGAACGAGGCCGAGCTCGCCGAGCCCATGACGCAGTTGGGATCGTTGACCAGGGCCGCCGGGGCGCACGCCGTGAGCCCCGCGATCGGGAACGAGTCGAGCGCGGCGTTCGATTGCAGGAGCAGCTGCTTGTACTGGGGCGCTCCGAAGTCGGTGTCGTTGGTGACGATGCGCATCTCGGCGAGCTGCTGACCACCCGTCGACGGCCGGCGGTACTGCACGGTGGCCTGCATCGACATGCCCGGCGCGATGGTGGTGCCCGGCGGGATGACGGGGTCGATCAACGAATAGAAGTTCTGCATCGAGAGATCGATGGAGTTGATCACCAGCGAGCCGCAGTTCGCCCCGTTGCGAATGGTGACCAGCTTCGCGCTGAGCTCATCGGCGGGATCGCCGAAATCGACCACGTCCATCGGGTCGGTGGTGAGGCAGGGCTTGATGCCGCTGATCACGCTCACCACCACGGTGCCTCCGCTGCCCGCGCCCATGCCGGGGATGTCGGCGGTGATCTCGAGCTGGTCGGACACGAGCAGGGGCTGGTCGACCTCGGTCACCTCGATGGTGGCCGACTGGGTGGCCTGAAGGGTCTGGCCCTGAATGTTCTGGGTCACCGAGAAGCGCTGGTTGGCGCTGGTGGTGCTGCCCGACGAGCGGAACTTCACGCCCGAGATCTGAATCGGCGTGCTGCCGTCGTTGGTGACGCGGAAGTTGGCCTTGTGGGGCGTGCGGGTCGAGAAGCCGCAGTTGTCCTGGGCGTTGGTGTAGTTGCAGCTCGTCGGCGCGACGTAGATCGACGGCTTGACCGCGTTGGCGCGGATCGAGAGGCGAGCCGGGTTCGCGAAGCCATCGCCGTTGAGCGGATCGTTGCTCTTGATGGTGAGCACCGCGTCGTGGAGCTGGGTGGGGATGCCGCTGTTGTCGTCGACCGCGGTGAAGCGCAGGGTGATGATCGTCTCATCGGTGCCGTCGGCGGTCGAGAGCACGAGCGGGTTCTGCGTCGAGGGCAGCACCGACGGCGAGTCGACCGTGAAGCCGTCGTTGGTGCCGGGGTTCGACGAGCCGTCGATCTGGAGGGCGGTGATCTTCAGCGACGGGCAACCCTTGTTGCGGATCTTGAGCTGCAGGGTGCTCGTCTGATCCATCAGCGTGTCGGGGAAGTTGAGCTCACACTCCGAGATCGGCGTGTCGGCAGTGCAGAGCAGGAAGCCCGACTTGTCCTGCTTCTGGGGGGCGGTCTCGACGAGGGGGTCGCTCGGGAGGTTGATGCCGGTGCCGATGAGCGTCACGACCGGGTTGTCGGTGTCTTCGGTCTGGTCGTCGATGGTGAGGTCGGCGCGCACGTCGCCCTTCGCGCTCGGCGAGAAGGCGATGGGGAACTCGAGCTCCCCGAGCGACCCGATGTCCATCGGCACGCCCGCGTCGTCGGCGCCGAGCCTGAACGACGAGGCGCCCATGCCCGAGAGCGCGAAGGTGAGCGGGGTCGAGACCTTGCCCTGGTTGGTGAGCTTCAGCTTCTTGATGTCAGGGAAGACGTCGCGAACGGGGCCGCCCGTCTCGTTCTTCGTGGGGCACGCCGAGAAGCTGATGGCGGTCGGCGTGGCGACGATGTCGGGCCTGGCCGTGTTCGTGCCCGTGCCACAGCGACAACCAGCGATGGAAAGGGCGAGCAGAAGCGACGCCGATGCAAGACGGAGAGACGAGATCTTCAAGGGGAAAACTCCAGTTCGGCCGTGAGAGTTCGGGGTGTATACCGCCCGCGCCCATGGCCACCAAGACCCAGCAAAAACTTCGCAAGGCGTACGACAAAGCGCGCCGCGTCAACCCCCGCCCCATCACCGGCAAAGAGACTGCCCTCGAGCTGCTCGACCACGCGTTCGGCGCCTACGTCGGCCGCCAGGAACGGACGGCGTTCGAGCTGATGAAGCGCTCGCTCGAAGAGAACGCGTCGATCTTTCTGACGCTCTCGGGCGCGATGACGCCGGCCGGGCTGCACCAGAGCTGCATCATTCCGCTCGTCGAGAGTGGCGTGATCAGCTGCATCACCACCACGGGCGCCAACCTCTACCACGACGCGCACCGCGTGCTGAAACACCACATCCGCGAGGTGAATCCGAACGCGGGTGACCTTCAGTACCGCACGGCGCGCATCATTCGCATCTACGATCTCGGCTTCTGGGAAGAGGTGCTGCTCGACACCGACCGGCTGTTCTCGGCGATCATCCGCCACCCCGACTTCCAGAAGAAGATGACGACGCCCGAGTTCCACTGGCTGCTCGGCAAGCACATCAACGCCATCGAAGAGGAGCTCGGCGTCACCAGCCCGTCGCTCTTGTCGACCTGCTACCGCCGCAGCGTGCCGATCTTCGTCGGCGCGGTGCAGGACGGGTCGATCTTCCTGAACGTGGTCAAGTTGAAGCGCCTGTTCGGTGACGAGTTCAAGTTCGAGCTCGACATCAACGACGACGTCTACGAGATGGCGGCGATCCAGCATTACTGCCGGCACCACTTCAGCAAGCGCATGGCGGTGTGGATTCTGGGGGGCGGCGTGCCGAAGAACTACACGCTGCAGGGTGAGCCGCTGCTCGACCAGATCCTCAACGTGCCGACGCAGGGCTTCGACATCGACGTGCAGTTCTGCGTCGACCCGGTCGACAACGGCGCGCTCTCGAGCTGCCCGGCGGGTGAAGGCCACACGTGGGGCAAGGTCTCGGCCGACGCGGTCGAGACGGGCTCGATCTACTGCCACTGCGACGTGACGGCGGTCTTCCCCTGGCTGGTGCACGGGCTCTTCCAGACGAAGCACAGCCGCCGAAAGCACTTCCGCCTGATGGACAAGATGAAGGACGCGGTGAAGTTCCTCGACGCGGATGTCGCCAGGCGCCGCAAGGAATTGCTCGAGACGATCGAGTGGAGCGTCAACGAAGTGAAGTGAGCGGCCGACGGCTGGTGTGGCGGAAGAGGACGACCGTCACACCACGCGGTTCGAGTCGATAGAACAGGCGATAGCGTGAGCGCGGCGGCAGGGTGGACCTGAGTTCCCCACGCACCACGCTTCCCACGAACGGGTTGCGAGCGATGCCTCGAAGTGCCGCGCCCAGCTCGGCCTCGAGCAGTTCAGCAGCGATCGATCGCTGTTCGCGCCACCAGGCTATCGCCGCGCGGATTTCCGCTTCGGCGCGGCGGCCAACCGTGACGCGGCGAGCTCCGCGAGGAGTTGCTCCGCGGGGATTCCCGGGTCCTCGTCCACTTCCTTGAGCGCCCGTTCCAGATCTGTCCTCGTTTCTTCGTCCAACTCTTCCCACACGCCCCCCGCACTCGCCGCCCGTCCGCCCCGCTTCTTCGACCGCTCAGCCATGCTCAGCATCGAAGCACGCCCCGTCGTCACGCTGAAAGCCGTCACCGCGTCACCGCAGTGGTGAGCCGGCGGTAGTCCTTCAAGTGACGAATCGCCGACACCTTCTCGCCCTTCTTTTCGTAGAGACGCGAGAGGTTGAAGTACGCGTCGACCAGCGACGGGTCGAGCTCGATGACCTCGCGGTAGCGCGCGATGGCATCGTCGAGCTTGCCGAGATCTTCGAGCACCACGGCGAGGTTGAACGACGCGGTCACGTCGGTGGGACGAGCGACGAGCGCCGCGACGTAGTGTGCTTCGGCTTCCCGCAGCCGGCCCGCCTGGTGGAGCAGCCTCCCGAGGTTGATGTGCGCATCGGCATGCCGGGGATCGGCGGCGACCGCCTCGACGTACGCATCGATGGCGGCCGTCGGATCGCTCTCTTCCAGCGCGACAGCCGACGAGAACAGCTGGTGCGCGTCGCGCTGCGGCGCCCGGGCCCGAAGCCACGGAGAGCGCGAGCTGCCGAGATCGAACAGCTGCTGCCCCGTCTTCGCGTTCCACCGCGACGAGCCGGCCTGCGCGACCAGCTCGCGGCCGACCTTCTCGACGGTGACCTGCGCCAGCGGCTCGTCGCTGGGCTGCATTTGCGCGATGCGGTTCACGGCGTTGCTGGTCACCGTGCGCGTCGAGGGGCCGAGGCGCGCCGCCGTGCGAATCAGGGTGAGATCTTGAAATGTCAGCAGATCGCGCGGCCCGTCGAACACCAGCGTCACCAGGTCGCGCGTCGCCTGCGGGGTCATGCCCAGCATCGAAGCCACTTCACTCACGGTCCACGCGTTCTTCATGGGTCAGCACCCTAGCGACAGGGTCCGACAAGTAGCGGAAAGTGGCCTGAAATCAAATGTTTGACCAAGATGATCCCATGCCGAACCGGGTGCTTCTGGTGGTCGACCTCGAAGGGCTTCCTGGAGTGGACAGGCTGGAGGCGTTGGCGATTGGAGGGGAAGGGCACGCCCACGCGCTGCACTGCATGCACGAGGCGACGCGGGCGGCGATCACCGAGCTGCGCGAGCTGGGGTTGGCGGGGCCGATTCGCATCTCCGACGCGCACCGCTCGGGGGCGCCGTTCAACCTGCGGTCCGAGCGACTGCCCGAAGACTGTGAGCTGCACTTCACCGACGACATGTATGGCGGGGCGCTGCTCGACGACGTGCAGGCAGTGGTCTGCATCGGCATGCACGCCTCGGCGCAGTCAGGCGGCTTCGCGGGGCACACCGTGTCGCTGCAGACGGGGTGGTGGCTGGGCGATGAGCGGCTCAACGAGACCACCATCGCGCAATACCTTGCGGCGGAGCGCGGCGTGCCGGTGTGGGTGACCTCAGGGGACGATGTGCTCGCGCGCGAGGTGAGCGGCCGCGTGCGGTGCGTGGTGACGAAGGACTCGCGCTCGGTGAGCGAGACGACCTCGCGCGCGACGACGGGCCGATTGCTCGAGACGCGCAACCTGCTGGTGCCGACGGTGCCGCGGGTGCCGTTGAAGTTGCGGTTTCAGACGCGCGCCGAGGCGCAGGCCGCGGGCACGACGGTGATTCCTGCGTTGGGGAGCTTTCAGGAGCAATACGACGCGGCGCTGAAGGTCATTGCGCGCTCGGAAGATGCGCTGGCGACGCGGCTTGAGGGGGCGCTGGGCACGCGCGAGTTCGCGCGGTCGGTGGCGCACGCGTTCCTCACCCCGTGGGACGCGCCGTGAGGGCTGCGAGCTCGAGCGTCCGAGTTCCGACTCAGTCGGCGGTCTTGGTGCGCTTGCGGACGGGAACAGCGGGCGTTGCTGCAGCGGCGTTCACTTCACGCTGCTCGTTCGCGTAGCGCTTCCACGCGCCCCAGGCGAACGGCGCGGCGATCGAGAACGCGACGACGGTGAAGACCAGCGGCATCCAGGGGAATTGGTACTCGGGCGGGGTGGCGGTCTCGCTCCACGCCGTCATGCGGTTGCGCGCCCTGGCCTTGGCGGCGGCTTTCTCTTCTTCCGTCATCTCCTGGTACTCGGACGGCTTGATGCGGCGCTCGTTGGCGGCGAACGACGCGGTGGCCCCCGAGAGGCTCACGGTGAGCAGGAGGAGATGAACCGACCGACGCATGGCTGGCGACCGTATCACGCCTCGACGAGCTCCACCTTTTCGAGGTGTCGCGGGACGGCGACTGGCCACCCCTTCGCCGCGACCTTCTGGCGCAGCGCTTCCAGTGCCGACGTTTCTCCATGCACCAGGAGCGTCTGCTTCGGGGGCGTCTCGAACCCCTCCATCCACTGGAGCATCTCGTGCCAGTCGGCGTGGGCGCTGAAGCCGCTGATGTTGAGGATCTTCGCGCGCACGTCGATGAGCTCGCCGAGCAGCTTCACCTGTTTCTCGCCCTCGAGCAGGCGGCGGCCGCGCGTGCCTTCGCTCTGGTAGCCGACGAAGAGCACGCTGGATCGATCGTCGCCGAGGCGGTGCTTCAAGTGGTGCAGCACGCGGCCACCCGTGGCCATACCCGAGGCGCTGATGATCACGCCCGGCCCGCGGAACGAGTTGATGGCCTTCGATTCTCTCGAGCTGGTGACGAAGCGGGTGTTGGCGGTGCGCAGCGGGGTGTGCCCCTCGTCGAGGATGTGGCGCATCTCGAAGTCGTGCTCGTGGGAGTGCGCGAGGTAGAGCGGCGTGGCGTCGCAGGCCATGGGCGAGTCGACGAACACCGGCAGCTCGGGGATGCGCCGGTCGCGCTCGAGAATGCCCAACCGGTAGAGGATGTCTTGCGTGCGGCCGACCGCGAAGGCGGGGATGACGAGCATGCCGCCGCGCGTGACGGTGTCGTTGACCGCGTCGGCGAGGGTCTTCAGCGGGTCGTGCTCTCCGTGCTCGCGATCGCCGTAGGTGCTCTCGGCGATGAGGGTGGTCGCGCGCTCGACCTTCTCGGGGTCGCGGAGAATGGGGGCGTTGTAGCGGCCGAGATCTCCGGTGAAGACCACGCGCTGCTTCGTCGCGGTGAGCTCGAACGAGCAGATCGCGCTGCCGAGAATGTGGCCTGCGCGGCGGAACTCGAGGCTGATGCCGGGCACGATGTTGCGTCGGCGCTCGTAGCCGAAGCTCTCGAAGAGGCGCAGCGCGGCGAAGGCGTCTTGCTCTTCGTAGAGGGGCAGGGCGGGCGCGTGCTTGGAGTAGCCGCGCTTGTTGGCGTAGCGGGCTTCCTCTTCCTGAATGCGCGCCGAGTCGGGGAGCATGATGCCGCTCAGATCCTTCGTGCCGCCGGTGCAATAGACAGGGCCGCGGAAGCCGTCGCGTACGAGGCGGGGCAGGCCCCCGGTGTGATCGATGTGGGCGTGGGTCAGCACCACGGCGTCGATCGACTTTGGCTCGATGGGCCAGCGATCCCAGTTGCGCAGGCGCAGTTCTTTGCGGCCCTGAAAGAGACCGCAGTCGACGAGCACGCGCTGCCCGTCGTGCTCGAGGAGGAAGCGTGAGCCGGTGACCGTGCCTGCTGCGCCGAAGAAGGTGATGGAGGCCATGCCGCGGATGCTACGTGGTTCGCTCGCGCGCGACAGGAGGAAGTCTGTCGTCGAGCAGGCGCGAGAAGTGCGAGATGTGAGCTTCGCGGTGGCACGCAGGCGCGGTCGCCCGGGCCACCTCGGCCGCCACGCGCTTCAAGAATCGGAGCACGTCTTCAGCGTTGTCTCCTGTCGAGAACAAGCGCCTCTCGAGGGCGATCAGGTCCCTCTCCACCTCGACGAAGCGATGGTACCCCTTGTCGGTGATGGCCCAGCGGTCGATGCGGGTGTTCATCAGCTCGCGGTCTGGGCGCATCGCCAGCGCCAACTCCGCGCGCTCGAGGCGCAGAAGCGTGCGGTGCAGGTTTTGACGGCTTCGACCGCAAGACCGGGCGAGTTGGGACACGCCGCAAGCACGTGAGCCCCCCGGCTCCCCGGCGAGGGGCTGTTCGCCGGGGGCACGGCCCACACCCTCAGCCGTACCTGTCTTCCCTGGGGCCAGAGAGCGGATCGGGTTTCTGCCATGGGGAAGAGTCGATCACGTGCGTGACGGGTCGACGCTCCCGCGGGCTAGTCGAACGACACGGCCACGACATGCAGCGGAGGCAGCCCAAAATCGAACCGCCACGCGAACTGGTACGACAGCGACACGGGGATGAACCCACCAAAGCTGGTGCGAATGCTCACCGCCGCGCCCGCCGCGCGCGCGACCTGGCTCTCCGTGACCGCCGCGCTGCCGAACGCCTCGACGTCAATCTGTCGGAAGAAGAACGACGGCAGGATCCAGAGTACCGACGCCGTACCGCGGTCGACGATGAAGCTGTACCGGTACCGCGCGTTGAAGATCGCCGCGTGGTTCGCCCGCAAGGCGAAGTCATCGAACCCCCGCAGCCCCTCGACCAATGTCCCGGGAAGGAAGGTCCCGGGCCCCATGGGGAACGGCTCCCGTGAGCCGAATTGGAACAACGTGTTGGCCGACGAGACGCCGCCCACGCGCAGCGCCCCCACTGGAGCACCCGGCACCGAGCGCCCCACCGCGCCTGCCGAGAAGGAGTGCCGCTTCGAGAACGGCAGCGGGATCGCCACCGTCACGTCGCCGCGCAGATCGAGCATGTCGCGATCGCTTCCGAACGCGCGCGGGTACCCCGCCACCTCGAGGGAGACCGAGAACGTGCGCTGCGCACCCGCGTATGGCGTGCCGTCGCCCGCCGAGTAGGCGATCGAGGCAAACGGCCCGATGAACTTCTCCGTCGGAGAATCGAACGGCTGCCACACCTCGGTCTGCACGCCAAACGACACCGGCACACTGAAGATGGTGCGACTGGCCGCGAGAATGCCCGTCCAGTAGGCCTCAGAGACGGTCGCGTTGCGCGACGCCGCCGCGATGATCGACCACGGCGCGAGCGCTGCATTGCGGTACCCCACCTGCAGCGAGTTCTCCGCCACGTTCGGCACGCCGAGCAGCCCGTTGATCGCCCAGGTGTGGCGCGACAGCCGATCACGCCCCATCACCGAGAGGCCGACCGACGCGTTGATGCCCGTCACGTCCGAGAAGGTGAAGCTCCCCACCGGCACCCGCATCTGAGGCACGAAGAGGTGATCGAGCGACGAGTACGGCTGATCGCTGGTGATCTCCAGCGGCGGCGTCTGGTGCCATTCGGGGATCGAAGGTTCGGGCTGATCGGGCTGCGGCTTGATCAACGCCACCGTGACCGCATCGCTCAGCGGCGACGAGTCGATGGACCAGTGCACTCCATCTCGTGCCGCGTAGATCACCCCGGTCTCTGTCGGCGAGGGGTCGAGCACGCCGTACGGTGCGTCGGTCAAGCGCTCGCATTCCACCGGCACGTGGCGCGCGTTGAGGCGGTGCGCCTGCAGGTACTTCCCGGCGGTGCGCATGAAGACGAGCTGATCGTCGTCGACCCAGCGCGCGCCGTAGTTGAACGCCCCATCGGAGGTGAGGTTGCGCGTCACGCCGTCGGCCTCGCGCACCACGAGGTTCCACCCGTTCGCATCGAGCCGCGAGAAGGCCAGCAGGGTGTGCGAGCGATTCCACGCCGGAGCGCCGACGGACACGCCAGGCCCGAACTCAGCGACCACCGTGTTGGTGCCCGTCTCGAGCTCGCGCTCGATGATCGAGGTCTTCCCCGGCGAGAAGTCAGCAAAGGTGAACGTGCGGCCATCGGCCGACACCGAGCCCGCCATGCCCCGACCGACGTCTTGATAGACCTTCACCACCTCGGCGGTCTGGGCGTCGATCTTCCAGATCTGCGCGCGCGTATCGCCGCGATCGATGAGGTCGTCGTTGAGCAGGTACAGCCAGTGCCCATCGAGCGTGAACGACAACCCGCTCATGCTGCCGGGCCCCACGAAGACGTAGTCGCGATCGGTGCCCAGCTTCGCCAGCCGCTGCTCGGCGCGCAGCGTGCCATCGGCGTTCAGGATGCGCAGGAACGGCACCTGCTCGTTGCCTGAGGAGACGACCGCGATGGTGCCCGTCGGAGGGTGCGTCGTCACGCGCGCGAGCTGACCGACGTCTTCGAGGAGCACCTTCTCGGTCGGCGGTCGCGTGCGCAGCTCGAGCTTCGCGGTGAGGTCCTTCTCCCACTCGTCGACGAGCGCGCCGACCGAGAGCCCGTAGACCGACTTGAAGCGCAGGGTGTACCCGAGCGGGGAGAACACGCTGCGCGCCTGCAAATCCATCACCTGCCACAGCTTCTTCTCGCCGTACGTCTCGGCCAGCCACTCGATGAAGTGCAGGCCGGTGAGGTACGCGCCGCTGTGGGGGGTCAACTCGCGCTGGCCCAGCTGCAGATCGCCCGGACCCACGTTGCCGCCGCGCATGGCGACGAAGCTGTCGAAGCTGCCCCGGTAGAACGGGCTCATCGGTCGACCCACCCGCCGCAGCAGCCGCCCCTCGTAGTACTGCGCCACGCCCTCGGTGAACCACCGCTCGAGGAACGCCTGGGGAGGCAACACCGGCCCGAGCACCGTGTTCACCACGTTCCAGAAGCCGTGCGTCTGCTCGTAGTGCACGACGTGGAACATCTCGTGGCACGCGACGTCTTCGGCGTTGCCACCGCCCAGCCCGTAGAGGTGGAAGATCTCGTTCGTCGCGCTCAGCGGGTTGACCGAGAGCAGCGGCTCTCCGCCCGAGAGACCGCCGACGTAGGCGTTGTTGTAGTTGGCCGACGTGAGGAAGAGCAGCACCCGCTCGCGCTCGCGGCTGTCGATGTCGTTCTTGCGCAACAGGCGAATGCACTCGGCCGCACGGGCCGCGACGCGCTTCGCTTCCTCCCCGTAGTTGGCCGGGTAGTAGAGCTCGAGCTCGGCGGTCTCGAGCTTGTGCATGTCGTCTTGCGCGAAGGTGGTGGCCAGCTCCTGTTCGAAGCGCGGCGACGTCGTGGCACAGCCCACCCAGAGCACCGCCGCTGCCAGCACGAACCCGACTCGCATGAGGAGCGGCACCTTAGGCGCGGCGCTACGGCAACCCGAACGGCTTTCCTTCAGGCTCGACCCCGTACCAGAACGACAGCTCGACCCAGCGCAGGGGCGTGAAGACGAACTCGCACAGGCCGGGCAGGGGGCTCCACTTGCCGTCGCCCGCCTCCACGCCGTGCCGGCTCACGATCTGATGGCCATGGCGGTCATATGTGTGCATGCGCGTGTGAACGATCTGGTGCGTGTACCGCGAGAGGCCGTAGCAGCCGGGGTACCCGGTCGCGAAGAACACGAGGCCGCCGAGCACGAGGGCCCGCTTCCAGGAGCGCACGGCGCGCACAGGAATATGGTGTGCCCGTGAACGAGGCCCTGCTCCGCGAGTTCGAAGTGCTCCGCCCGCAGCTCGAGTCGTTGGGGCGCACGCTCCAGTCGCGCCTCGATCAGCTCATCCGCGACGCGAAGATCCCCTTTCACTCCGTCACCGCGCGCGTGAAGCACCCGGCGAGCCTGGGCCACAAGCTGGCGCGCCCCGACAAGAGCTACCCCCGCCTGTGGGACGTGACCGATCTCATCGGGCTGCGCGTCGAGACCTACTTCGAAGATCACGTCGAGGCGGTCTCGCGGCTCATCGAGGCGAACTTCGCCGTCGACTTCGGTCACTCGGCGGCGCGAGAACGGCCCGCGGGCTACCGCTCGGTGCACTACGTCTGCGCGACGGCCGACGCGCCGCACGGCGACTTCCGCTTCGAGGTGCAGTTGCGCACCGTGTTGCAGCACGCGTGGGCCGAAGTGGAGCACGACCTCGGCTACAAGGCCGAAGACGCCGTGCCCGAGTTGATTCGTCGCCGCTTCGCGCGCGTGGCGAGCCTGCTCGAGATCGCCGACCAGGAATTCGTCAGCATTCGCCGCGATCTCATCACCTCCCGCGAGCGCGCGAAGGCGATGCTCGAGCGACGGGAGGGCGCGCTGCCGATCGATCTCGTCTCACTCGATGCGCTCTCGCGGCAACCGGTGGTGCGCGAGCTCGATCGCCGCATCGCCACTCGACTGGTGAAGCCGCTCGGCGAAGCGCCGTTCTTCCCTGACTACCTGGTGCGCGTGCTGCGGCTCTCCGGGTTGGAGACCACCACCGACGTCACCGAGGCCATCGAGCGCCACACCGCGCACCTCGACGACGGCTTTGTTCGCTACGCGGCGGTGGCGAAGAGCGCGCTGCAGTTCGACGCTGCCACGCTCAAGGAGATCGAGCGGGGGTACGGACTCCTCCCGTTGGCGCACCTCTCGCTGGTCCGAGGGCCGGAGCTCGGCCTGAGCAAAGTGGCGCGCCTCACGCAGCTCTACCGTGAGCTCGAGTTCCCCCATGACGAGGCGGCTGCGCATCGCGTGGCGACCGCGGTGGTCGCGGGGCTGTCGTGACGACGCTGGCGCAGGCGCTCGCCGCCGCGCGGGCCGAAGCGGATCCGGAGCGACGGCTCGAACACCTGGTCGAGGCGTGGCGGCAGTCGCGCGATCCCGCACTGGCTGACGTGATCGACGCATGGGTCGATGCGCTGACTCCTACGCGCACGCCCGTCGGCACCGCGACCGATTCGTTTCAGAAGGCGTGGCTCACGCGCGCCGAAGCTGGCAGCACCGCCGACCTCGCCCACCTCTTCGAGACCATCGCGAAAGGCAGCGGGCCGCTGTGCGCCCTGCGGGTGAAGGCGCTCGAACACTTCGGCCCTCACCCGTACGTGGCGCGGAAGATCACCGGGTGGCTGCTCGACGCGCCCTTCGAGGGCAAGAACCGCGCGCAGTGCCTGGGGCCCGCGCTGGAGGTGCTGCGCGCCTGCGCCGACCCCCGCTCGACGAAGGTGCTCGCCGAGGTGACGACCGCCGCAGCGCGCCCGAACACGGTACGCACCGTCGGGCTCAAGAACTGGATGGCGCTCAAGGAGCTGGCGACGAGCGCCGCGCGGTGGAAGGTGAAGGCCCCGGTCGGTTCGCTCGACGGGCTCGGGGCTCCGGCGAAGGCGCGCCGGGTCGACCTCCAGACGCTCTGGAGCGAGGTCTTCGCTGCGCCCGATGACGTGCAGCGCAAGCTGGTGCTCGCCGACGCGCTGCAGGAACAGGGTGATGCGCGCGGTGAATTCATCGCCCTGCAGCTTGCCCGCACCGGGGACCAGCGCCCGACGAAGCGAGAGAAGGAGCTGCTCGCGCAGCACCGCGAGACGTGGATGGGGCCGCTCGCCGACGTGCTGCGCTCACCCGAATACGAAGGCGGTCTGCTGGTGGGAGGGCGGCTGAAGGGCAGCGTCGACGCGCTCGAGTCCGGCCTCGAACACCCGTCCTGGCAAGCCGTGCGCAGGCTCGATTGCGAGCGCGTCGGGATGACCATCGTCCGCGCGGTGCTCGGCAATCGTCGCGCGAGCCACCTCGAGCAGGTGACTGGACTCTTCGGCGCGGCGCTCCCTGAGCTCGTGCATCGCGGGCCGTTGCCCTGGGTTCATCTCGAGCTTCCGTGGTCCGCCGAGACGACGCTGCAGGAACTCGCGCAGGCCCACGCCAACCTCCCAAAGCTCGCGACGCTGGCCGTGCGGGAAACTGAACTCGACCCCGACCTCGAACTCGGCGTCGAGGCCTTCGCCCGCTCGACGCTGGGATCGCGGCTGCGGGCCTTCGGCACCTGGAAGCTCCAGACGCTCCCCCGGTTGTTGACCGCGTTTCGCGACACCCGGGTCGAGCGGCTGGTGCTGGAAGGGCCCCGCCTGGTGATGTGCCTCGACGTGCAGACGCGGGTGCTCCGCGTCTTCGTCACGTCCTACGACGGGCAGGCGCTCGCGGTGCCAGAGGGCCTCGCGCAGGTCGAGCTGGTTCACCCCGAGGGCACCGACTCCGCGGAGCTGCGCGGGCTCAAGCGCACGCTCGAGCACTCGGGTCCGGTGAAGGCCTCGGTCGGCCCGTTTCGGCGGTTGCGTGAGCTGCTGACCGAGCTGAACTGAGCTCGCCGCTCTTCAGGGGGACTCGCCGCATGAGGAATGGTACGAGCGCGCCACCATGGCGATGCCCCGTCCCCCCCAGCTCGATCAGGCGTTTCAGCAGGTGACCGATGTGCTCTCTCAGATCGCAGGCAAGCCCGTCGATCTGGTGAAAGACAGTTGGGCCGACATCGAGAAGGGCGTGATCCAGATCTTCGGTGGCCCCTTCAACCCGCAGCAGATGGAGCACCAGGTCGTGGCCCTTGGCCTCGCCGCTGCGCTCGGTGAGCGCCTGCACGCTGATCACCAGGCCTTCTGGTTCCCGTACCGGGAGACGCCTGAGGGCGCCTCGCTCGGCTTCCCCGACGCGTTGATCATGCTCGCGCCGTTCGGTGCAGTCATCGACGCGCTGTCGCTGGGCAAGCTCGAGCGCATCGAAGAAGTGCTGAAGACCATTCGCACCTCACTCGCGCAGGCGAAGTTCGGCGGCGGCGGCGGTCAGCGCCTCGGGCCCGAAGACTACATGCGGCTGTTCGACCCAGGCTTCGTGCAGCTCATCGGCGTCGACGGCGCGAAGGCGAAGCAGGCGTGGGACACGACGCCCGAGCGTGCGTCGATCGATCTCCGAGACGCGATCAACCGCGCGCCCAAGCTCCCGGCCGACGTGAAGAAGCAGCTCGAGCAGCAGCTCGTCGGCGCGCTCGGCCGCCTCGAGGTCGGCAAACCAATGATCAGCCAGGCCGCGAAGGCGCCGCGCTTGATCGAGACCATCGCGCTGCTGCACGGCGCCACCACCAGCACCGGCCCTGCCGCCGAGGAGTTCTGGTCTGACGTGGTGATGCCGCTGCTCTTCGTGGGCGCGCCGGCGAGCTTCCCGCCGCTCGATGACGAAGAGCTCGCCGCCGCGAAGCAGGGCGTCGACCCGCTGTTCATCTACCTCGACGTGGTGCCCTTCGCGTTCAAGGCGCCCGATGAGCAGAGCCTGCTCGGCGCCTTCCCCGCGAAGACGCTCTCGTTGCCGGCGCCGGAGTTCAAGACCTCCACACAGCCGCGCTTGATCAAGGTGGGGCTCGAGGCGGTGAAAGACGCGCTCGTCGCGTTCGACGCCAACAAGACGCGCGACGCCATCAAGCGCTTCGGTGACTACCTCGCTGCGAAGGGCGGCAAGGGCGCGGGCCCGGTTCAGGGCGCCGAGGAGGCGAAGATGATGCTCGACGCCGCGATGACGTTGCTCACCGATCTCAAGCAGGCGGTTGCCGCGGGGCGCGACGTGTACGTGCGCCGCATGACGGAAGCCGAAGCGGCGAGTGAGCCGGCGATGGCGCTCGTGCGGCAGGCGCTCTCTGCGCCACGCATCATCTTGTCGACCTGAGCCTCCGTTCGAAGAAGAACAAGGTGATCAGTTGAGCGCGGCTTCTGAGCGTGAACGTGCACGACTTCGGCACCGTTGCGCCCTTCTTGCGCGTCGAACGGCGCTCGCGGTCGATGGGGGCTGCCACTGCGCCGCATCATGACGCTGGCGTTCACCCCCGGGGCAACGCAGCGGGCTCCACATTCTTGCTGCTGAACGCGTCACCCTGAGCCGTACCCGCGCGGGCCCGCATCGCGACGCTGGGCGATGTCGGCGGCGAGCTTGAGCTGCACCTTCCACTGCCCAAAGAGCTTCTGCTGACTGGCGAGGCGATCGAGCTCGGTGCGCGTGGCTTCATCGACGCTGCCCGGCGGCGCATCTCGAAACGGAGTGCCCGGCAGCGGCATGAACGTGTGCGCATGCACCTTCGCGCCCAGCTCCGCGAGCTCGCGCATCACGGTGACGGTGGCGGCGAGATCGTCCGCCTCCTCACCGGGCAGCCCGAGGATGAAGTCGACGTTGGGCTCGAACCCGTGGGTCAGGGCGATCTTCGCGGCGCGAACGATGGCCGCGACGTCGTGACCGCGCTTGCTCGACTCGAGGACGCGCTCGCTGCCGCTCTGACCGCCGATGACCAGGTTGTCGTTCGCGCAGTACTTTCGAATCAGCGCCAGCGTCTCCGGCGTCACGTGCTCGGGCCGCACTTCGGAAGGGAAGGTGCCGAAGAACACGCGCCCATCGGGCCCCATCGCCTCCTTGCTCTTCGCGAGCAGCGCCTCGACCTGATCGAGGTGCACGTGCTCGTCGGGTGAGCCGTAGCTCAAGCTCGTCGGCGAGATGAAGCGCAGGTCTCGTTTGTCGTTCGCGCGAAGCACCCGCGCCCAGTGCGCCACGTTCTCGACGCTGCGGTGGCGGAACTTCGCCTTCGAGAAGAAGGGCGTCTGACAGAACCGGCACGCGTAGATGCAGCCGCGGGTGATCTCGATCGCCCCGAAGTACCTCGAGCGGTACGCGAAGGCAGGGAACTCGTCGAGCTCGACGCGCGCCGGCTTCGGGCTCTGCACGATCTTCCCTGCCTCGAGGCGCGCACACCCAAGCACTTCCGTGAGCGGGAGATCGTGCATGAGGTGCTCGACCAACGAGAGCACCACGCGCTCCCCTTCACCGACGCAGACGAGTTCGAAGCCGGCGTCGAGGGTCTGCCGAGGCTCGGCCGTCGCGTGCACGCCGCCCGCAATGGTGACGAAGGATCGCGACTCGGCGGCCTTCAACGCCTGCAGCTCCTCCACGCACTCGGGGAAGCTCGGCGAATAGAACGACCAGCCCACGAGCACCGCGCGACCCAGGTCGAGCTCGGTCTTGACGGTCTCGATCAGGCTCTGCGTGGTGCGCGGCAACAGCACCCGCACGTTCGCCGCCTGGGCCTCTTCGAGAACCCCAGTGAGCGTCGTCAGCGCGTATTTCCCCGGCGAACGGAAGCTGAAGATGACACTGACCTCACGCATGTTGCGATAACCTTATGAAATAACAGCGGAATTGCGTGTCGCGATTTGTCCGAACGGCTGACGTGCCGGGCAGGGGGCGGTGAACGACAAATCAGCATGTTTTCGGACAGCGATTCCAGCCCGCGTTTCGGTTCCCGTCCTCGCCCGTTCAAGGGCTTTCAGGTCGATGCCGTCGAGCGCCTCGACACCGACTCTGGCGAAGCGGTCATTCGCGGTCACCGCAACGGCCAGCAGCTCGAGGTGCACTACGTCGAGACGTCGGGCGAGTTCCGGCTCGTCTCCGACAGCGGCGAACACGTGCCCGAGCTGACCCGCAGCGATCTGCGTGACCTGGGCCCTGCGCTCGCGCAGTACCAGCGCAACGTGCCGTGGATGGACTCGGCGAGTGGGCGTGTGCTGCAGGCGGTGAACGAGGCCATCTTCCCGACGACGTTGGCCGATTTTCAGCCGCGCTCGGTCAGCGATCTCGGTGGCGTGATCCTGCTCGCCGGGTGGACGCCCCGCGAAGAGATCGACATCGTGCTCGACACGAAGTCGGGTCGACTGTCGATCATCGTGACGTCTGAGCAGCGCAAGGCGCCGCGTCGCCCGCTGACCTCGCAGGAGGTGTGGGATCTCGCCAACCGCATCTACCCGCAGATCGAAGGCCAGCGCGTCACGGCGCAGCGGGCGCTGTTGGCGATGATCGCCGAGGCGACGCGTCGTCAGACGCACCACTGAGCAGCTCAGCTCAGCTCGCGAGCCGGTGCCTGCTCGGTTCGAGCTCGAGCGGCAGGGCGAGCGTCTCCAGGCCCAGCATCTCGCTCCGCCCAAAACTGCGGTGCGCGCACAGCGAGGCGAGCGCGCTGGTGACGCCGGTGAGCAACAGCAGCTCGCCCTCCGAGAGCGGCGTGAGCTGTCCCCCGCGAACCCCGATCAGCCGGGGCACGAAGGTGCGCTCGTGGATCCCCGCGATGGCCTCCGAGGTAGCCCCCGGCTCGGAGTAGAGGACCTGCGAGAGGCAGTCGCCAGGCACGCCCAGCGGCCCGCTCTCGTCGAGCAGCACCTCGAGCGACTCGGCGATCACGATGCGTTGTTTGCGCTCGTTGCCGAAGACGCCCACCGTCCTGCGACCCTGAACCGAGCCGTCGAAGTGCACGTCGATCACCCGCTGACGCACCCCGCGCAGGCGCTCCCACGGCTTCGCAGCGACGTAGCTGCTGCACGCCCTCAGCCATGCGTCGATCAGCCGAGGGTCGGGCAACATCCCCGCGAGCATGAGCATGTTCTCGCCGCACACCGCCGCCCACGCGGCGACCTCACGCGCCAGCCGGTGCGGTGGCGCCGCGATCCACCCGTGGGGTTTGCCGAACGCGCGCAACGAGCTGCAGCAGCGCGCCGGCCTTCCGTGAATCAGCGAGGCGAGCTCGTTGCGCACGCCGTCGCGATCGGTCCCTGCGCTCAGCTCGACGTGTGGCTCGCCGCTGTCGTCGACGCTGAACACCACCCACACCCCATCGGCCAGCGGCCCCACTTCCATCACGTAGTTCATGCGACGCGGGTCGTGCACGTCGTTGGCCACCGCCCCGCTCGAGCGCGCCTGAGAGTGGATTCTCAGCGAGCGCGAACGAGGTGGAGCGCGCAGGGGGCCCGCACGTGTGGACGAACGACCGCCGCCGTGGACTGTGGTTCACTCGCGCGCCTTGAGCCGACTCCCCGAAATCCTCGCTCCCGCTGGTGATGACGACAGCCTCGCCGCAGCCCTCGCCGCCGGCGCCGACGCCGTCTATTTCGGCCTCGACGGGGGCCTCAACGCCCGCGCCCGCGCCACCAACTTCAACGTCGAGCGCCTGCCGTCGATCGTCGACACGATTCACCGCGCCGGCGTGCGCGCCTACGTCACGCTCAACACCCTCGTCTTCGAGCACGAGCTCTCGTTCGTCGAGACGGTGCTGCGCGCGTGCGCCTCAGCGGGGGTCGACTCCATCATCGTGCAGGACCCCGCCGTCGCGCTGCTCGCCCGCGTCGTGGCGCCCACGCTCGAAGTACACGCCTCGACGCAGATGACGATCTCGTCCCCCGAAGGCGCGGCGTTCGCGCAGCAACTCGGTGTCACGCGCATCGTGGTTCCGCGTGAGCTCTCGGTCGACGAGATCCGCGTCTTCGCGAAGGGTACGCCGCTCGAGCTCGAGGTCTTCGTGCACGGCGCGCTCTGCATGTCGTGGAGCGGCCAGTGCCTCACCTCCGAAGCCTGGGGCGGGCGGTCGGCCAACCGCGGCCAGTGCGCGCAGAGCTGCCGCCTGCCGTACCAGCTGATCGTCGACGGCCAGCGACGTGAGCTCGGAGACGTCGCCTACCTGCTCAGCCCGCTCGATCTCGCCGGCGTGCGCGCCATCGGAGAGCTGGCTGACATCGGCGTGGCGAGCGTGAAGATCGAAGGCCGCCTCAAGGGGCCGCAGTACGTGCTCACCGCGGTCGAGGGGTACCGTCGCTGGCGCGACGCGATCGGCCAGAAGCGCGAGGGCACCGCCGAGGCCCAGCAGACCCTGCAGCGCGATCTGGGGCGCATGGCGGTGGCCTACTCGCGCGGCTTCGGTGACGGTTTCCTCGCGGGATCCGATCACCAGACCCTGGTCGAGGGACGCTTTCCCAAGAGTCGCGGCGCGTTGCTCGGTGAGGTCGCCGAGGTGAAGAACGGCGCAGTGCGGGTGCGGAAGATCGCGCGCGAAGTGAAGGCGGGCGCCGAGGGAACCACGAAGGTGGCGCTCCCCGTCCTCGGCGAAGGCAGCAGCTCGGCTGACGCACGCGGCGCGATGCCGGAGATGCCCGAGCCCGTGCCCGGCTGTGGCGTGGGCTTCGACACCGGTCGGCCGCATGAGCAGGAACCGGGTGGGCCGCTGTTTGGCGTCGAGGCCACTCCGAGCGGATGGTGGTTCAAGTTCGGCAAGACCGGCCCGGATCTCTCGCAGATCGCGCCGGGGCACCTCGTGTGGCTCTCGTCGGATCCCCGGCTCGCGGCGGAAGCCCAGCGCGCGGTCGATGAAGGCAAACGCGGTGCGCTCGGTCGTGTGCCGGTGCGGCTCACGGTGAAGGGCTCGGTGGGCGCGGTGCTCGAGGTCGAAGCGACGGCGCTGGGGCCGATCGGTCGAAACGCGCACGCACAGGTGTCGAGCACCGAGGTGCTGGTGGCCTCGAGTGGAGCAGGGCTCACCATCGAGCTGTTGTCCGACAAGCTCGGCGGCTTCGGCGGCACTCCCTTTCATCTGCGGGACGTGGTGCTCGACGAGCTCGGGGCGGGGCTTCACCTGCCAGTGTCGGCGCTCAAGGCGATGCGTCGAACGCTCGTCGCAGAGCTCGAGCCGAAGATGCTCGCCACCCTTCGTCATGTGACGACCGCCGGCTCTGCGGTCGAGAACGTGCGAGGCGCGGCGCTGGCGTTGAAGCCGAAGCGGAGCTGGGCGCCGCCGACCACGCCGACGCTGGTCGCGCTGGTGCGCACGCCCGCGCAGCTCGAAGCCGTGATCGATGCGGGGCTGAAGGAGGTCGAACTCGATTGGATGGAGCTCATTGGCCTCGAGAAGGCGGTGAACCGCGCGCGCGAGGCAGGCCTGCACGTGACGATCGCCACCACGCGCGTGCAGAAGCCCGGTGAAGACGGCATCGACGCGCGCATCGCGAAGCTCGAGCCCGACGCGGTGCTGGTGCGGCACTGGGGTGGGCTCATCCATTTCTCTCGCGCCGAGAACCCGCCGCTCGTGCACGGCGACTTCTCGCTCAACGTGACGAACTCGGTGACCGCGCGGCACCTGCTGGCGCTGGGCTGCGACACCATCACCGCGGCGCACGATCTCGACGAGCCGCAGTTGATGGCGATGCTCGATGGCATCGACGGCCTGCGCGATCGCCTCGCGGTGACCGTGCACCACCACATCGCGACGTTCCACACCGAGCACTGCGTCTACGCCCACACGCTCTCGAAGGGCCGTGACTTCCGCACCTGCGGCCGGCCGTGTGAGAAGAGCCAGGTCGCGCTCGAAGATCGCGAAGGCCGCCAACACCCGGTCGTGGTCGACATCGGCTGTCGCAACACGGTGTTCAACGCGCAGGCCCAGAGCGCGGCGCAGGTGACGCCGAAGCTGATCTCCCGAGGTGTGCGCCGCTTCCGCGCCGAGTTCGTGTGGGAATCGCGTGAGGTCTGCGCCTCGGTGCTCACCGCGTGGGTGGACCTGCTCGCGGGCCGCAGTTCGCCCTCGCTGCTCAACCAGAAGATCGGCGCGCACGAGCAGTTCGGCGTCACCGCCGGCACCATGCGCACCCTCGAGGTGGCGAGATGAGCCTCGAGCAGCTGCGCAAAGACCTCGATGAGGTCGACGATCTGCTGATCGATCTCCTCGCGCAGCGGGCCGAGCTGGTGGCCGCGATCTGGGACTGGAAGCAGAAGAACGGCCTCGAGCGCATCGATCCCTCCCGCGAACAGGCGCTGCGTGAGCGGCTGCTCTCACGCGCCGAGGCGATCGGGTTGTCCCGCGTGGCAGTCGAGGCAGTGCTGTCGCAGATCGTCGGAAAGCCGTTGCGCTGAGTTCACAGGCTTCACGCAACTCGTCGAAACCACGCGGGCAGGGTGGCATCGGGCTTGCTGCGAGCGCTCCGATGCTCTCACCCCTCGTGGAACAACAGCGCGTCACGGTCCATCTGCAGAACGCCGAGCGCGTCGCTTCGTCGCGTGACGTGAGCTCGCTCGACCCGTTGCGGCAGCTGGTGCGCGAGCTCTTGCTGTCGGAGCTGGCGAATTACCGCGCGGCCGGTCGCTTCCCGAAGAACATGGGCTTCGCCGAGCTGACGCCGACCTTCGTCGACACCGAGGGCACGCGCTGCGCGATGGCCCACCTGCTCGAGGCGGGCGGCGAACGTGACCTCGTCGCGAAGATCGCGGCCGAGCGGAACCACGCTCGCGTGAAGGAGCTCGCCGACGAGCCTCTCTTGCGTATCTGGCTCAATGCTGCCGGGCTCACCGTCGAGGAAGCCGCGGCGATTCAGCCGAGCTACTCGTGCACCACACCCGTGTCGTGTGTGTGCGGCGAGGGCTTCAGTTCTGCGGCGGTCATGCCCGTGCCCGCGAAGGCCGTGTTGCAGGCGTTGGTGCTCGACGAATCCACGGCGCGGGTCGAGCAGGCGTACGGCGACACGGTGCTCCAGGCGGGCGACGTCATCACGTTTCGCAGTGACGCCGTCGGCTCGAAGCTGATCATCGGTCTCGATGCGACGCAGGCGAAGAGCCTCGTTGCGGGCGATGGAGGTACGAACAACGCCAGCCTGCTGCCGTGGGTGACGCTCGGGTCTGATGAGAAGTTCATCTGCCAGCCGGGGCTGGGCGGTGGCCTTCCGTCTCCTGCGTTGACGACCGCGCAGTACGCGCAGATCGTGACGTCGGCGAACTGCAGAGCCGAAGCGAAGAAGCTGCCTGGCTTCGAGCCCGACTTCTGCACCTCGAGGGGCGGCTGTTCGAGCGCAGCGGGCGGCGCGCCGATGTCGCTGGGCATTCTGCTCGCCGTGGCTGGGGTGTTGATCGCCCGCCGCCTCCGGTAACGGCTCTTGAAGAGCGATCGGGAACCTCGGGCTCTGGCGGCCCTTCGCGCGAGCGGCTGAGCGCTCAGCCCGCGCGGCGACGCACCGACTCGACGGCTGCGGCGAGCAGCTGCGAGATCCCCCGTCGGGGAATGTGCACGATCTTCTGCTTCGTCGCGCTCACGTCGGCGTACTGCTTCGACACCTTGTGGTGCAGCTCGGTCGCGCCCCACAGCAGCACGCGATCGGCCCACTCGAGATCGGCCTTCGCGCGATCGCTCGAGCGGTGATGGGTGCCGTCGACGAGCCGCAGCTCGATGCGCGACCCCAGCAGTCGCTCCAATTCCTGTCGCGTCGTCGGCGTTCCACCCACCACCACGAGCCTCGCGATTCCCGCGCGCACCAGGTCGTCTGCCGCCCGCGCATTCTCACTGCCGCCGCACACCCCGCACTGCTGCTTCGCGGTCGCGAACACCAGCTTGCGCCCGCTGGCCCGCGCCGCCGAGATGCATTCCTGCGACTGGCAGTGAATCGCGAACGACTGGTGCACCACCGCCTTCGCGCGCTCGGCCTTCTCGAGGCTGATGCGCACCTTGCCCGGCCGCGTCAGCCCTTCGGCTTCCAGCACCTCGCGGCCTTCCCCCAGTTCCTCGCGCCCCAGGCCCAGCTCGCTCAACAGCGACTCGATCTCGATGTCGGCAGACATGCGTCCGTTATAGCGGATGAGGCCCGGACATGAAAAGCCCCACGCTGTTTCTGGCTCGCCGCGCGACGTCACACGATGACACTGTGTGACATCGCCGGGTCCTTCACTCCGGGCTCACGAGTTCAGTAGATGCCCTTCATCGTCGGGTCGGCGAGGCCGTAGTCGCGCATCGCCTGGCGCATGAAGAACGGCAGCTCGCTGAACTTCTGCAGCTCGACGCACGCGCGGTTCGAGCTGCAGGTGCAGCTCACGTTCTCGACGCTGTTGCAGCCGACGCGGCCGTTGCCCAGCGAGCCGTTGGGGTTGATCGACTGGATCGTGGGGTCGTACTTCACGATCGCCCGGCCGCCGCTGAGGCGGGGGGTGTTCCAGTCGGGCTTGCCGTCGCCGTCGCGATCGGGGCCGGCGTCGGTCTCGTAGGCCTTCGCGACCAGCTCGTTGGCGTACTCGAGCATGCGCGCCGAGATGCCGCGCTGCACCGACTTGCCGAAGATCGTCTCGCGACCAAATGTCTTCGCGATGTACGTCTTGCCCTCGGGCAGGTGCAGCTCGACGCGGTTCTGGAAGCCGGGGTCGCTGTCGGCGCCGAGTTCCCACACCCCCATCTGATCGAGCCAGCGCTGCTGCGCGTTCTCGGGCAGGTACATGAGCGTCATCGCGATCATGAACTTCTGCTGTTCCCAGCCGACCTGCGGGTCGATGGTGACGGTGTTCGCCGGAGCCACGCCGCAATCGATCGAGTTCTCCGCGGGGAAGCAGACCTCAGGGCTCGTCTTCCACCACGAGACGTAGCCGATGCCGTTGGTCGGGTAGAGCTGCGCGTCGACCGTCGGGGTGCCGTTCTGCGCCGCGAGCCGCGGGCCCTTGAGTGCTTCGTCGCCCGTGAGGTTGTTCGCCATCCACCGGCGGAAGCCATCGGGGAAGAGGTCGGCCATCGACACCGCGCGGTAGCGGCCGTCGAGGAAGTCACGACGGCTGTCGCTGATGAAGTTGTCGACCGACTCGGTCATCAGCATCGGGGCCCACGCCTTGTCGTAGTAGCTGCCGACGTTGATCGTGTACTCGCTGTCGTACTCGCCGTTGGTCTCAGACAGCGCGTTCTCCATCGGGCGGCCACCGAAGGTGACGTTGCCGAAGTAGCCCGTGGCCCCGTTGGGGATGTTGACCACCGCCGCGCCCACGTTGCCGGGCGCGTCGAGGTTCGAGCGGAGCAGCCCGCCCTCGAGGCTGTGGGGCCCCATCTGCGGGCGCGCGATCTGCCGGGCGAAGTGATCGAAGCCCAGGCCCGACGCCATCAGGTTCTCCTTGAAGAGGAGCGTGCCGAGGTAGGGCCAGAGCGTCTCGTAGTCGTAGCCCTGGGCGAGCGCGAAATCCTTGTAGATGTTCGCGATGAGCCCCATGCCCTTCGCCGCGTCGCGCAGCTTCTCGTTGTAGCGGCTGAGCGTGCGACCCGACGCGTTGCGCACCGAGAAGGTGTGCCGGTTGCGGCGGTAGTTGTCGAAGATGTGGTTGACCTCCTGCTGGGTGATCAGGAAGTCGAAGAGCTCGTACGGGTCGGCGCCGTTGTCGTGCCGGTACACCGACAGGTTGCCGAGATCGGCCCAGCGATCGGTGGCGAAGCCGTACGGCGCGCGCACGCGGCGGAACGGGTCGATCACCTTCGTCGAGCGAACGTTGGCCCCTTCGGCCGGGGTCGCCGCGCGCAGTTGCGACCAGTTCACGTAGTCGACGGGGATCTGGCGGCACTTGCTGTACGCCCCATCGACCGCGACGAGCAGACCGTCGACCACCGGGTGCCAGATGCCCATCGTCGCGTCGTTCCACGTCGAGGGCTTGTATTGCTCGGGCGAGGTGACCGGCTGGCAGTCGCGGATCATGCCGTACGTCTCCTGCAGCCGCGTGTAGTGGATGTCTTCGAGGTCGCCGGTCTGGTCGGGGTACTGGAACTGAATGCCCAGAATGCCGCCGAAGTTGTCGATCTTCGCCAGCGTACCCAACGCCTTTTCGCTGCCGCTGCGCATCGTCACGTCGTCGAGCACCGCCGTCGCGTCGGCGTAGAACATGCGCGTCGCCGCGAAGTCGTACGCACCCAGGCCGATCAGGTCCTGCGTGGCCTCGCCCGCGTAGTCCATCGTCGAGCTCTGCATGAACATCGCGAGGAGGTTGTTGCGCTCGTTCGCGCTGATCGGGTCGACCGCGCGAGAGTCGGTGCAGCCGGCCGGCGTGCCGACGCCCGTGCACGGCGTGGTCTTCGTGCCGTTGTCGGTGCGCAGCTGCCAGTACTGCGGGCGGAAGTTCCACGCGTCAGACGAGCTGACGAAGTTGTGCCGCAGCGCGATGGAATGGCCCATCTCGTGCGACATCACCGAGAAGTGCGCCTTCTGCGCGACCCACTTGCGGGCGCGCTCGGCGTGCGCCGACTGCTCGTTCTTCGACGCCGACGGGTTGAAGGGGCCGAACTTGGCCTCGAGCACGTTGGCGAGATCGGCGATGCCCAACGGCGCCGGGGCTTCCTGCATCACGCACGCACCGCGCTCGGCCAGCGCCAGCTCGCGCGCCATGTGCAGCTCACGCTGCATAGCCGGGTTCGCGCCACGCAGGGGGGACGCCAGCGCCAGCATCGACGAGGTGTCGAGCCCCGCCGAATTGCCGGCGAGCTGCTGCATCGAGCGGGTGATCAACGCCGCCTCGGTGGGCGAGTTGAGCGCGCGCTTTCGACGGGCGTCGTAGGTGGCGCGCGTGGTGCTCACCTGCCTGGCGTCGAAGCGCACCTCGGCGAGCTCCTTCTTCAGCGCGAGGCCACGGGTGAAGGCGGGGCTCTTCTTGAGACCTGAGAGGTTTTCCTTGAGCTGCGCGAGCTCGGTGGCGCCCAGCGACGCGGCGAGCATCGAGTTCTGCTGATCTTCGCTGAGCTTGGGCAGCGCGCCGTTGACCGACGCGGCCTCTGCCGCGCCCGCCCAGTCACGCACGTACGTGCCTTCGGTGACGTCAGCGGTGGTGAGCTCGCCCTTGATGTAGCGGGCCGTGTCGACCACGCCCTGGCTCCAGAGATCGGTGACGTGCGACCACACGTTGATGCTCGCTGAGACCTTCTCGCCAGTGAGCGGGTCGTGCGCGTCGACCATGATTCCCCACGGTGACGGCGTCTGAGGGCTCACCACGACGTTCACTGCGTGGAAGCGCAGGTCGCCCTTGCGCACGTTGAGCGCCCTCTTGCACTCGTCCATCGTCGTCTTGTTGCCCTCGAGGCGCGCCGAGAAGCACAGCGCCGCGCTCAGGGTCGACGGCAAGCGCGAGGTGCCGCACGCCGCAGGGTCGTTCGCCTCGACCGGGCTGTGGCACAGCACGATCGCTTCCGGCAGCTTCGCCAGCGCGATCACGCCCGGAGCCAGGTTGCGCTCGGCGCCCAGCGTGTCGGCCAGCGCCTCGCACGACGCCACGTCGACGCCGCGCAGCCCCGCCCGGCAATCATCGACTTCCTTCGCCAGCCACACCGCGTCCTGATTGTCGTCCTGCTGGCCGAAGTACATCGGGTAGCGGTCCTGGCAATCGATGCTGCGGGTGCGGACGCACTCGGTGTACCGCGCCGCCTGGATCGAGCTGCGCATCGCCACGTCCCACTCGTGGGTCGCGTCGCGCGTCGACTCGAAGAAGTCGGGGTTCGAGCCCTCGGTGTAGTACCAGGCCACCGTCTTCGCCTGACGCTGGCGGTAGGGCAGGGTGCACTTCTGGCTGAAGGTGTCGCAGCGCGAGCCTTCGCCGACCAATGCGCACTCGTCTTCGGTGCCGTCGCCGTTCACGTCGCGGTGCGGGTCTGCGCCGACCGGCGTGGTGCCGGGCGTGAAGCAGGTCACCGCGCCTTCGAGCTTCGCGGCGTCGGTGTAGAAGTGGCTGCGATCCCACAGGTTGTAGCGGTTGATGAAGCGGTGCCACTGCGTGTCGGTCATGCCGTACTCGCGCGCGTAGCCCTTGCGATCGGTGGTGAATGCGCCGAACGACTGAAAGCGGTACCCGTCCCAGTCGGCGGGCTCGTAGTCGGTGGTCGGCACCTTCAAGAACGAGTTGCGAATCGTCAGCTCGATGGGGCTGCACTGCGTGGTGGGCGCGCCGCCGCCGCCGATGTCGGCGTCGAGGAAGCACGAGGGGAAGGTGAAGCCGCCCCAGATGTCGAGCGTCACCATGCCGGGGCGCGCGAACGCCTTGTTGGTGATGTCGAGGTAGCCGTTGGTCGTGTCGACGAACGGCGCGTCTTCGGCGTTGGGGTCGGTCACCGCGTACGCCAGCGGCTCGTACGTCACGCCGCCGTACACACCGAGCTGCGAGAGCGTGTCGAACTCGTAGTTGTCGGTCGACAGGTTGCGCGACCAGTCGACGCGAAGGAACTGCCGCTCGAACCAGGGGCGATCGATCGCGTTCTCTTCGAACACGTTCATCTGCTCACCCGTCGAGGGGTTGTACTGCCGGCGCACGTCGAAGTGGCTGACGATGCGGTACGCCGCGACCACGATGCCGTCGTTGGTCGCCTTGCCCACGCCCTTGCCGTCGGTGTCCTTCACGCGCTCGTACGCGAGCCGCGCGATGAGCAGGTCTTCGGTCACCTGCCACTTCACTCGGGTCAGCGGCTGCGCGTAGGTGCTCGTGAAGAGCCCGTCCTGGCCCGCGCCGTAGCCGACGTCGACCAGCGTCGCCTGGCTGTAGAATTCAGGGTCGTCCAGAACGCCCTGGAAGTCGGCGCCGACGAAGAACGACTTGTCGTAGTAGTTCGGCTGAACGCGGTTGATGGGCTGCGTCTCTTGAGCGCAACCTGCGAGGAGCGCGAGCGAGGCCAGGGCCCCGAGCAGCGAGTGACGAACGGTGCGGCGAGTCATGACTTCTCCTTGGTGAAGCTCGAAACGGCGGCCTCGATGTCGAACGTCGCATCGAGAGAAACGACGGTGCTGCGGTTGAAGAGGGGGAAGACCAGGGCGCCTTCGGTGTCGCGCTGGGTCTGAAAGCTGAACGCGCCGAGCGTGAAGCTGACGACGTCCCACGGGGTGTAGGTGACGCCGCAGCTGAACGCGGTGAAGTCGCGCGTGTTGACCGGGCTCGCCGTGTTGACGGTGTCGGGGATCACGACGCCCGCCAGCTCGGGAGGCGGAGCGCTCAGCGGCGACAGCCAGCCATGCTGCATGAGGAACGTCGCCGAGATGTTGAGCCGCTCGTGCGGGCTGAAGCTGATGGTCGGCCCGTGAATGACGTCGGCCTGCACGTTGCGCACGCCGGTCGCGGTGTCGATGCAGAGCTCAGGCGCGTTGAGGCCCGCGCAGTTCACGATGCGGCCACCGGCGTTCTGGCGCGTGGTGAACTGGTTGAAGCGCCACGTGAAGCGGCTCGAATAGATGAGCGTAAGGCCGCCCAGCACATTGAAATGCCGCGACAGGTTCGCCGAGGGGCCCAGCGTGAAGAGGCGCGAGGCCGCCTGCGAGCCCCGCGACGTCGGGAACGTCGCACGGAGATCGCCGCCGATGCGCAGGCCGGTGATCTTCTCGGTGTAGCCACCCCACACGCCGTCGAGCCAGAGATCAGACAGCTCGACCTCGTGGCGCGTGTTGGTCGAGTCGGAGAGAGTGAATTCCTGCGAGAGGTAGAGGCGCGCGCGAACCGAGGCGTGCTTGCCGAAGTGGAACTCCGGCATGAGGCCGATGCGGTGGCTCCACGAGACCGTCTCCTCCGTGTAGTTGTACGCGGAGAGCTGGTGGCCGTACGAAACGGCCGAGCCGAAGTACGGCGATCGGGCATTTTTCCCCGCGGAACCCGAGCCGATGGTCGGCACCGCCTGCGCGGTCGCCACAGAACTAACGGTCAACGCGACGATCGCGGCGAGGCGTCTCATCGATGTCGCGATTAGGAGTCGAAGGTGTGAATCAGGCATCTCGGGGGAGCGCCTTGAGCACAAGTCGCGCCATGGCCTTCTCACCGACCGAGAAATCTCCACTCTCTCCCTCTCCCCCGCAGGGGGAGAGGGTCGGGGAGAGGGTTGATCGTCTTTCCTCGCACCGACCTAGCGACAGATCGCAGTCGACGAACCGGCGACGCACGCACCGCCCGGGCACGGAGTGAACGGCGTCCCAACACAACCGCTGAGCGGACATGCGCACGTCGTGATCCGCGAGTTCAAACAGCAGAACTCAAAGCCACTCCCGCCACCGCCACCACCCGCACCACCGCCAGCCGCTCCACCGCCAGCCGCACCACCGCCGCCACCGGATCCCGCATCCGCGGAGCCACCACCAGCTCCCGCATCTTGCGTCCCGCCGCCGGTCGCCGCACCGCCGCCGGTCGCCGCACCACCACCGAAAGCGGCGCCGCCGCCTGTCGCGCCGCCACCACTCGCACCACCGCCGCCGCCGAACCCAGCGCCACCTCCCGTTCCGCCGCCGGTCGCACCGCCACCACCGGTCGGCCCCGCGCAGACGGGCGTCGCCGAGCACCGCCCATTGGCGCAGGGGTACACCGACGACGAGCACGTCATCGCGTCGGCGCAGAAGCACGTATCGATCTGCCCCGACGAGCAGCACAACACCCAGCCCGAGGTCAGCGGCGAGCCCTCTTCGTAGAGCGGGTCGAGGCACGCCGCCCCGAGGAAGATCGCGAGCACACCGAGCTTGAACGTCTGTCGTTGCTTCACGTGTCCTCCTCCCTAGAAGCTAAAGCCCAGGCCAGCGCTGGCCGTGAGTCGTGGAACGATCGTCGGGCCGATCAACTTCTTCACCAGGGCGCCGCCGCCGGTCCCCAGCAAGAAACCTTCGACGGGCCCGAACAACCGAACGCGCGCTTCCACGCCGAGGCTCGCGGTCAACCCCAGGCTGGTGCGCATCGAGGCGTCCGGCAGCCGCGACTGGTGCACGAGCAGCGGCCCCACCTCGAGGCCGATCGCCACGCTGGCCGCTTCCCACGCGAAGCGGTGCCCCGTACCGACGCGCAGCTCGAACTCGAACTGCTCGAACGACGCCGTCAGCGGGGCGCCCTGCCGAAACGAGAAGTCGAAGGTGAGCTGATTGAGAAACCCGAACAGAAACGCGTCACGACGCAGCCGAAGATCGAGCATCGGTTGCGCAGACAGCCCCAGCACCAGCCCGCTCGCGGCTCCCGCACCCGCCGACAGATGGAGCCGCACCTCTTCACCGCCCTTGCGGGCCACGCGGAGCAACGACGCGCGCTCGAGATCGGCCCCCGAGACCACCGCGCCGCCGCTCGCAGGCACCTCGACGGTGCGTTCCAGCACCGAGTCACTCGTGCGCAGCTGCACCCGATACGAGCCCGGCGCGACGGCGAGCGTCATCGGACCCTCGCCCTTCTCGACGTCGGCGACGAGCTGCTTGTTGGCATCGGCGACGATCAACCAGTGGCCTGCAGGCTTCACGTCGAGCGTCAGCCGTGACGTGGCGCGCGCAGGCTCGGCGATCACCAACTGCCCCGAGCCCCGGAGATCGACCGAGTACGCCGGCCGCTGCACGCCCCCGCGCGTCGAGAACGTCGCCTCGATGGTGCGCGCCCACGCCCAGCCGTACGCCTCGTCGAGGGTGATCTTCCCGTCGCGTGACGTGTCGGCCGCCCCGCGCATGCCCGCCACGAGGTAGTGGGTGAAGTAGCTGCCGCCCAGCGCGTCGCTTTCCTGCGCGTACTCGTCGGCACCCGACGCGGAGATCAACACGCGCCCTTCGACGCCCGACGCCTCCATCTTCGTCAACGGAGCCGCCGACGGCCGCACGCCCTTGAGCCGCGTCACGCGCCCCGACTGGCACGCATCGACCACCAGCACGCCGACCTGCACCGGAGCGCGCTTGAGAAACTCCACCAACCCGCTCAACGGAAAGTTCGTGCCCGCCAGGTGCAGCGCGCCGTCGCCCGAGTGCGACGAGACGTAGACGAAGAGTCGCTCGACCGGGCCTTCCTGAAGGCGCGCCTCGAGCCGGGCCAGCGCCGCGCCGAGCGTCTCTGCGTTCGCGCCCGCAAGCACCTCGACGTCTTCACTGCGAAACCCGCCCACCTCGACCAGCGCCGTCTGCATGCGCGCCGCGTCGCGCTCGGCGAAGCGCAACGTCTCTTCGCTCACCAGCCCGCGGTTCTCCCCAACGACCAGCGCGAGCCACCTCCCGTCGGCCGCGAAGGCGGGCAGGGCGAGCAGCGCGCCGACGACGAAGGCCTTCATTTCACCTCGACCGTGAGCTCGGCCTTGAGCCGCGTCCCCGAGCGATCGAACTCCGCCTCGAGCCGAACGTCACCGGGCGTCACCTCGAGCTTCATCAACTGCGCCCGGCCGTTCGCCTCGACCGTGCCGCCATAGAGCGCCTCGCGGCCGCCATCGGGCTCGATGCTGGTGACTTGCACCTTCACGCGCTCGTGCTCGTCGCCCGGCACGCGCACCGCGAGCACCAATTCCTGCCGTGGCTTCGCGGTCGTCACGGGAGTGCCCGTCTCGTCGAGCAGGAACACCGCTGCCGTACCCTTGATGCGATCGATCGGTTGCTCCGCCCTCGGCCAGGCAAAGAAGAGAAGGAGCGCAGCCGCGAGCGGCCCCAACACCAGCACCAGCTTCGGGACGCGCGTCGTCTCGGGCTTCGCGTGCCGCTCGACGATCGCGTTCGCCATTGCTTTCGCATCCGGCCGCAGGAGAAACGCCGCAGCTTCCGCCTTGCGCGCCGCGACCTTCGCGGTGCACTCCGCACACGACGCCAGGTGCGGAGACACTACCGCACCCGTCGCCTGCTCATCGAGCTCCAGGGCGCTCAGGTGTTCGGTGCTCATGAGATCCCCTTCGGCAGCGCGCCGAGGCCTTCGAGCTTCGAACGCAGCTCTTCCACTTCGCGCACGATGGTCTTGCGGCTCAGCTCGAGCACGTCGGCGACCTCCTGCTGGGTCAGGCCATCGATGAACAACAACGACGCCACTTCAATCTCGCGATCGCTCAAGTGCTTGAGCCACGTGTTGAGCAGCTGCCGTGCCTCGACCTGATCCACTTCGCTGACCGGCTCATCGGGCACCACCGTCAGCAACGGCTCGCGCAACTTCCGGCTGCGGATGAGGTTGAGCGCGACGTTGGTCGTCACCCGGTACACCCAGGTCATGGGCCGCGCTTCGCCGCGAAAGGAGGAGCCGTGCGTGAGCATCTTCTCGAACACCTCCTGCACCACGTCCCACGCGTCGGCGTCGCGCGCCACCACCAGGCGGGCGCGGCGGTACACGATCGGCGCATAGCGCGCGTAGAGGCGTTGAACCTCGTCGCGCGTCAGCCCGCTGTGATTCCCGTTGTGGGGCGGCGGCCCCATCAGCGACTTCCTTCTTCTCTGAGTGAGACACGCGACCCGGCGCGCGTGGGACACAGAGCGGCGTGCCTCTTACCACCGAGGGTGTGGCATGTTTCGTCTCCATGTCGGCCCGACGCGCAGAACACGACAGGCTGTTTCAGCGAATGGAAGCCACCCTCCTCGGTGAGAAGGGCGTCGCCACCGTCGATCAGCGCAAGGCCGCGATGGCCGGGCAGGGGGAGGGCGCGCTGGGCGAGTACCTCCGCAAGGTGCAGGCGCACGCCTACAAGGTGACCGCGGAAGAGCTGAAGGCGCTGCAGGCGAAGCACTCGGATGACGAGTTGTTCGATCTCACCTTGTGCGCGGCCTACGGCGCCACGAAGCAACGCCACGAAGCTGCGCTCAAGGCCCTCGACGCCGCGTGGGACGAAGCATGAGCACCATCCGCCTCCACCAGGTCGCCTACGGCCACGCGTTGAAAGAGCGGCTGCTGCTGGGCGTGATGCGCGTGGTCATGGGTCGCAAGCCGCCCGACGTGGTGCGCACGCTCCTCTACCGCCGGGCGTACTGGGGCGACCGCTTGAACGAGCTCCTCCAGTCCGTGATGCGCGGGCCGGGGCCCTGGTCGATCGGCCACCGCGAGCTGTTCGCGGCCTTCGTGGCCCACTTGAGCCAGTGTCGATTCTGAACCTCTGCCCACGGCGCGGTCGCGTCGACTCAGCTGGGTGAAGAAGTGACGGCAGCGGCGCTGCGCGACTTCCGTTCAGCCCCGTTGCCCGACGACGTGAAGGCCATGCTCGCCTACCTCGAGAAGTCCACCCTGACGCCCGAGGCGATCACCGTCGACGACGCGCGCGCGCTGAAGAGAGCCGGTGTGACGAAGGAAGCGGCCGAAGACGCGCTCTTCGTCGCCGCGTGCTTCAACCAGCTGGTGCGGGCCGCCGATGCGCTCGATTGGGAAGTCGGCGGCAAGGCGGCGTTCGATGCCAGCGCGAAGTTCCTGCTCAAGGCCGGCTACCTGATGCCGATGGCCTCGAAGTGAGCACTCCGCTGGAACGTGCGGCGACCCAAGGTCGCGCACACCACGTCTGGGTGCGCTGGGCCTGCGCGGTGTGCGAGCGGCTCAAGTGCACCTGCGCTCGCTAGAAAAGAAAAAGGCCCCGAACTTTCGCTCGGGGCCTTCATTCACCTGGGGACGACCAGGATTTTTGACCCTGCCGGGATTCGAACCCGGGTTTATGCCGTGAGAGGGCACCGTCCTAGGCCACTAGACGACAGGGCCGTGAAGCAGGGCGGCAAGTACGAGAAACCACCCGGTGTGTCAACTGCTTCTCACTGGTGCTGCGTGCTTCAACATCAGAGCGGCGGAAGGGATTCGAACCCTCGACCCCAAGCTTGGGAAGCTTGTGCTCTACCAACTGAGCTACCACCGCGTGCCGCCTCAATAGCCGTACCCCGTCCGATGCGTCAACGACTTCCCTGACGCGCGCACCCACTGGGAACTGACCGGGCTCGTGTACCTTGGGCCTCGCATGGCGCGGTTCTCCGAGGTGCTCGCGCAGAACCCCGCCCCGGCCGCGCTGGGTGACATCGCCCTTCGGTACGAGCCCTCGATGCTGATCGGCGAGACCCCGAAGCTCGAGCGCAGCCTTCGCCCCACCATCGCCTGGCTCCTCGGCATCAGCCTGCTGCTCGCCGCCTTCGCGCAGCTCGTGCTGCTCACCGACTCACTCGGGGTCGCGGTGTGTCTCGTGCTCGGAGCGCTGGCCATCGCGGCGGCCACCCGGCTCGAGCGCTTCGAGAAACGCCAACGCCGCTTCGTCGCCAATTTCACCACCACCACACTGCGCCTCGACTTCGCCTCCGCCATCGTCGGCTACCCGCAGACCCTCAACGTCGACTTCGACGACGTGCAGGCCGTCGAGGTGCTGCCTCAGGCCGATGGCGCATTGTGTCTGGTGGTCGACTTTCGATACCGCGGTCGGCTCCTGCGCGAGGTGCTCACCGCCTACGTGCCGGAAGACAAACGAGACGAGCTCGAGCGCCTGCATCGCCTGCTCGAGGGCGCCTTCGGGCTTGGCGACGTGCCTGCCGACAGCCCGGCGCTCGTCGCCGTCAACGAAGAGTCTTCGTTCGAGCCCTGAGTCACGTCAATGACGCGTCATCAGGCGCGCACCTCCACCGCTGAGGTGTGGAGCGGGTCGCGGCGATCCCACAAGGCGCGAGCGACTCCGCCTCAGCGGTCGATTTCCCTCGGAATCGCACGTGGCACGCGAGGTGCTCATCGCCCCGGCGGAGGTTGCCGTGTTCCGAACCCTGCTCGCCTGTTTTCTCCTGTCGTCGCTCACCGGCTTCGCATTCGAGCTCCGCACCGATTCTGAAGGCGATCTCGTGAAGTGGACGCGGCCGCTCGAACTCACCATCGACGAACGCGTCAACGAGTTGCTGGGCGATCGCGACGCCGCCGCGGCTCTCCTGCGCGCCGTCGAGCACCTCGACGAGGCCACGCCGGAGCTGCCCGTGACCGCCCGTTTTGGCACCCCGAAGCCCGTCGGCTACGTCGCCGGCGCGTCTGACAACACCAACTCCGTCGTCGTGCTCGACGACTGGCCGTATCAAGACAAGACCCTCGCGGTGACGCTCGTCACCCTCAACCCGCGCACCAACGAGCTGCTCGACGCCGACATCGCCTTCAACGCCGACCAACGTCGCTTCAAGGTGATCAAGAACGAGAACGGGCTCGCAGGGCAGACCAACACCTTCGACGACATTCAGAACACCTTTACCCACGAGCTCGGCCACGTGCTCGGCCTCATGCACAGCTCGATGAAGGACGATCTGGTGATGTACCCCTCGGCGCCTCCGGGGGAGACCATCAAGCGCGACCTCAAGCAGGACGATCGCGATGGCCTGCTGTCGATGTATTCCGACGCGCTCATCGTGCGCGTGGCGGTTCCCCCGCCTGCCGCTGCCGGCTGCAGCGCCAGTGGCTCGTCGCCTTCGTGGCCCTTTGCCCTGGTTTTCAGCTTCGCTCTGTTCGCGCTGCGCCGCCGTCGCCTCGCGGTGGTCACCTCGGCGGTGCTTGCAGTGACGCCGGCGTTTGCCGCCGACCCGGGAGAGCCCGCCGTCGACCTGGCCGATGACGTGGCCGTCGTCACCATCAGCGCCCGCGAGTCGTTCGTTCATCCGTCCAACCCGGGGCTCATTCTCACCAGGCTGCAGCTCTCTCGCGTCGACTGCCTCAAGGGGCGCTGCGCCGAGCTCGAGACCGTCATCGTCGCCGGTGGGCGCGTGGGGGAACTCGAACAGGTCGTGGTGCACGAGCCGGTGCCGCGCGTCGGTGAAGACGTGCTCGTCACCCGTCGGCGGGGCTGGGCGAAGGTGCTCCACGTCGAACCGCGCCGTCAGCTCTTCTTGATCCGCGCCCTCAAGACTGAGTCGCTCTCGACCTCTGCGAGCCCCGCGCCCCAGCCCCCCCGTACCCAGCCCAGCGCAATCACGCGCTGATCACGTGGCACCCGCCTTGAAGTCCGACCCGTCCTTGGAGTGAACGCCATGTCTGAGAGCCCCCGTAGAGTCCTGATCGTCGATGACGAAGAGAACGTCCGCCACGCGCTGCGTCGCAGCCTGCGAAAGGAAGGGTATGAGCTCTTCTTCGGTAGCGAACCCGCCGAGGGCCTGGAGGTCTTGAAGAAGACGCCCATCGACATGGTGATCAGCGATCACCTCATGCCCAACATGACCGGGCTCGAGTTCTTGAAGATCGTCCGCGATCGCTACCCCGACGCGGTGCGGCTGATGCTCACCGGCCACGCCGACATGCAGACCGCCATCGACGCCATCAACCAGGGCTCGATCTACCGCTTCCTCACCAAGCCGTGGGACGACACCGAGCTCAAGGTGACGCTCTTCCTCGCCTTCGAGCAGCTCGAGCTCGAGCGCGAGAACCGCCGCCTGCTGGCGATGGTGCGTCGCCAGTACGACGTGATGAAAGGACTGGAGAAGGAACACCCGGGCCTCGCCCATGTCGTGCGCGACGCCGAGGGCTACATCACGCTCGATGACGACGACCAGGCCGGCCGCATGGAAGTGCGCCTCTCCGCCGTTTCGTGATCGACCCCGATGTCCGCCGGCTCGACAGACCGGCTCGACTGCCTCCTGGTGGTCGCCGATGGTGAGCTGACCGCCCGGGTCTGCGAGGTCCTCTCGGCCTGGCACCTGCGGTACGAGCTCCAAAGCGACGGTGCCGCCCTCGAGAGCGTGCAGCACGGGCTCTGCCGCGTCGTGGCGGTCGAACGTCGCCCGGGCTTGCGGCTCTACCTCGAGCGGCTGCGCGCGGCGGGGGCCATCCCCATCGTGATCGGCGCCGCTGGGCCCGACGTGATCCCCGAGGTCGAGTGTGCGCAGCGGCCCTCGGCGCTGCTCGCTGCCGTCTTCCGCGCACAGGGGCGCCTGCAGAACGTGGTCAGCAGTGCCGCTACGCGCATCAACCAGTTCGCCCAGGCCATCGCCGAGCAGTTCACCCTGCCAGAGCTCGTCAAGATGGCGATGACCAAGACCCGCGAACTCTGCGAAGCCGAAGGGGCCAGCCTCTTCCTCATCGAGCCGTCGACGGGCGGGCTCTACATCGACACCGTCGAGGGTGAAGGGCAGGGCCGCCTCGAGCGCATTCATCTGCCCCGCGGCAAGGGCATCGCCGGGCGGGTCGCCGTCGAGGCCACGCCACGCCTCGTCGAAGACGCCCAACAGTCGCCTGACTTCGATCGATCGGCCGATCGTCGGTCGGGCTTCAGCACCGGCTCCATCGTCGCCGCGCCCCTGGTGCTCGGCGGCGACGTGCTCGGCGTGCTGATGGCCGTGCGCTCGACCGCGAAGCCCCCGTTTTCGCCGGTGCACCTCGAGCGGCTCGTCCAGCTGACGCCGCACGTCTCGATCGCCGTGCACAACGCGCAGATCACCACCGCGCTGCGCACCTCCCAGACGCAGGTCCTCGAAGCCAACGTCGGCCTCGAGCGAAAGGTGCGCGAGCGCACCGAGCAGATCAGCCGAGCCAAGCAGGAATGGGAGCGCACCTTCGACGCCATCGACGCGCCCATCGCGATCCTCGATGGCTACGAGGTCAAGCGCACCAACCAGGCCTACGCACGCGCAGTGGGGCTCGACGTGAAAGACCTTCCGGGGAAGGAATGCTTCCGCGTCTTCGCGCGTCGCGACTCGCCGTGCCCCGAGTGCCCCGTCGTCAAGGGTCGCGGCCAGGCCCTCGATGCCGAGATCACCACCGACGATCACCGCACCGGCCGCGCCGCCTTCTTCCGCTTTCACGGGTATTGGATGTCGGACGACCTGGCCGATCACGCCATCGTCGCCACGTACCACGACATCACCCAGTCCCATGTGCTGGCCGAGAAGCTGCGCGAGAGCGAGCGCCTCGCCGCCCTCGGTCAGCTCGCCAGCGGCGCTGCGCACGAGATCAACAACCCGCTGGGCTTCGTGACCTCGAACCTCCGGAGCCTCCGCGGGTTGATCGACGAGCTCCGCGAGCCCATCGGTACGCTGACCGACGTGGTCTCGCTGGTGAAAGACCGCAGCGGCCCAGAGGCCCTCTCGCGCCTCGAGGCGGCCGAGCCCCCCGATCTGCAGCACCTCGAAGATGGGCTCGAGATGATCGACGAGTCCCTCGATGGGGCGCGTCGCGTAGGCGACATCGTCAAGGGGCTGCGCGAGCTGTCACGCCTCGAGATCGGCAAACGAGAGCCGGCCAACGTGAACGCCTCGGTGAGCCGCGTGGTGCGCTCCGAGCTCGGTGAGGCGTCGCCCAACGTCGTGCTCCAACTCGAGGCGGCCGCACAGGCCGACATTCCACCGCTCCAGCTCGATCAAGTGCTCGCCCACGTGCTCCGCAACGCGAAGCAGGCCACCACCTGCAAGGAACGCATTCACGTGCGCACCAGCCAGGACGACGTCTTCGTGCTCATCAGCGTGCGCGACGAGGGCGTCGGCATCGCAAAAGAGAACCAGCGCCGTGTCTTCGAGCCCTTCTTCACGACGCGCGGCGTCGGCAAGGGCATCGGCCTCGGCCTCACCGCCGCCTACGGCATCGTCAAGCGCGTCGGCGGCGACATCGAGGTGCAGTCCGACGGGCTGGGGCAGGGCTCGACCTTCACCATTCGCCTCCCGCTGACCGGCAGCGAGGTGGTGATGGCCGAGGTGGCCTGACTCAGCTGGTCTTCCCGGCCACGTAGAGCGCCGTGCCGCCTTCGCGGAACTCCTTCGACTTGGCGTCCATGCCGTCGGCGATCGCGCGCACGTCGCCGGTGATCTTCATCGAGCAGAAGTGCGGGCCGCACATCGAACAGAAGTGCGCCGTCTTCGCGCCGTCGGCCGGCAGCGTCTCGTCGTGGAACTCTTTCGCCTTCTCCGGGTCGAGCGAGAGGGCGAACTGATCCATCCACCGGAACTCGAAGCGGGCGCGGCTCAGCGCGTTGTCACGTTGCTGCGCGCCGGGGTGCCCCTTGGCGAGATCGGCCGCATGCGCCGAGATGCGGTACGTCACCACGCCCTCGCGCACGTCGTCGCGGTCGGGCAGGCCGAGGTGCTCCTTGGGCGTCACGTAGCAGAGCATCGCGGTGCCGAACCACCCGATCATCGCCGCCCCGATGCCCGAGGTGATGTGGTCGTACCCCGGCGCGATGTCGGTGGTGAGCGGGCCCAGCGTGTAGAAGGGCGCCTCGTGACAGAGCTTCAACTGCTCGGTCATGTTCTCGCGAATGCGCTGCATCGGCACGTGACCGGGGCCTTCGACCATCACCTGCACGTCGTGCTTCCACGCCACCTGCGTCAGCTCGCCGAGCGTCTTCAGCTCGGCCATCTGCGCTTCGTCGTTGGCGTCGGCGATGCTGCCTGGCCGCAGCCCGTCACCGAGCGAGAACGAGACGTCGTACGCCTTCATGATCTCGCAGATGTCTTCGAAGTGCGTGTACAGGAAGTTCTCGCGGTGATGCGCAAGGCACCAGCGCGCCATGATCGACCCGCCGCGCGAGACGATGCCCGTCACACGCTTGGCGGTGAGCGGCACGAACGGCAGCCGAACCCCTGCGTGAATCGTGAAGTAGTCGACACCCTGTTCGGCCTGCTCGATGAGCGTGTCGCGGAAGAGTTCCCACGTCAGGTCTTCGGCCTTGCCGTTCACCTTCTCGAGCGCCTGGTAGATCGGCACCGTGCCGATCGGCACCGGCGAGTTACGCAGAATCCATTCCCGCGTCTCGTGAATGTTGGGGCCCGTCGAGAGATCCATCACCGTGTCGGCGCCCCAGCGAATCGCCCACACCATCTTCTCGACCTCTTCTTCGATCGACGAAGTGACGGCCGAGTTGCCCAGGTTGGCGTTGACCTTCACCAGGAAGTTGCGGCCGATGATCATCGGCTCGAGCTCGAGATGGTTCACGTTGGCGGGGATGATCGCGCGCCCTCGGGCGATCTCGTCGCGCACGAACTCGGGCGTGAGCTCGTTGACCAGGTTGGCGCCGTACGACTCGCCGGCGTGCTGCTGGGCATACATCGCCTCGCGCTTCTGGTTCTCGCGAATCGCGACGTACTCCATCTCCTCGGTGATGCGGCCGGCACGCGCTGCCGCGAGCTGCGTCACCGACACGCGGCCCTTCGCGCGGAAGGGCTTCGAGACGTGGTGAAAGCGCAGCTTTTCGAGCCTCCCATCGGCCAGCCGTGAGAGGCCGTAGTCGGAGCTCAAGCCGCCAAGCTGCTCAATGTCCGCTCGTGCGCGCACCCAGCCTTCCCGCAACGCCGGGAGCCCCCTCTGCAGATCGATTTCCACCGTCGGGTCGGAGAACGGGCCGCTGGTGTCGTACACGGTGACCGACGGGTTGTGTGTCACCCGCCCGTCGGCGTGCTTCGTGTCGCTCTGCGTGATCTCCCGCATCGGCACGCGCAACTCGGGGAACTTCGTGCCCCCCACGTACACCTTCGCCGACTGCGGGAACGGCGTGCGGGTGATGCGCGCCAGAGCTGCTTCGTCGACTGCCAGTCGCTTGTTCGCCACGTGTGACACTCCCTTCGCCCCTCGCAGGGCCAGGTTCAGCGGGTCGACTCGAAGAAGAGTCCTCTCAGCTCCCTTGCCGCGGAGCTCCCCGGGTTATTTGCCGTTCCACTTGTTCATGGCCTTCTGCAGGCCTTCACGCGTCCAGCTTTCGCAGATCTCGGCGGCGCGCGCGAGGTGCTCGGACAGGGTGACGCGCTCTTCCGCGTTGAAGTCGCCCAGCACGTGACCGATCACGCGCTCTTTCGCCCCCGGCCCCGTCGGTTTGCCGATGCCGAAGCGCAGCCGCGCGTACGTCTCTTCGCCCCAAGACTCGCGGATCGAGTTGAGCCCGTTGTGGCCCCCCGTCCCGCCGCCCGCCTTGAGCTGCAGCTTCGCGTACGGGAGGTCGAGCTCGTCGTGAACGACGATCACGTCGGCCGGGGGCACTTTGTAGAAGCGCGCCGCACCACCCAGCGACTGCCCCGAGGCGTTCATGAAGGTCTGCGGCTTGATCAGCAGCACCTTCTCGCCAGCGAAGGTCCCGTGCGCGAGCTCGGCGTCGAACTTGTGGCTCGAGAAGCCGAGCTTCCACCGCGCCGCAAGCAGGTCGAGCGCGAGAAAGCCCACGTTGTGGCGGTTCTGTTCGTATTGACGACCGGGGTTCCCGAGCCCGCAGAGGATCTTCATCGCTCACCTGTTGGATACGACGAGGCCCGGGTGGATCGCTCCGCCCGGGCCCCGAAAGCTGAAGTTCGACCGGAGACTTACTTCTTCGCCGCAGGGGCCTTCGCCGCCGCGCCAGCCGCCGCAGGGGCCGCCTTGCCGTCGGCCGCCTTCGCGTCGCCCGCCGCCGGAGCCGCGCCCGCCGCAGGAGCCGCACCCGCCACCGGAGCCACCACCTCGGCCACCTTCTCGATTTCAGGCGCCGTGACGACCGCGATCGTGAAGTTCACGTGGGTCTTCACCGTGATGCCCGTAGGCAGCTTCACGTCGTTGATGTGCATCGCGGTGGCGATCTTCATCGCCGTCACGTCGACCTCGATGTTGAGCGGGATCGCACCGGGGAGCGCCCACACTTCCAGCTCGCGGCGCATCTGCGAGAGGATGCCGCCTTCGGCCACGCCGACCGACTTGCCGGTGAGCACGAGGGGGATCTTCACCTTCACCTGCTCGTTCTCACGAACGTCGATGAAGTCGGCGTGCAGCAGCTCCTTCGAGACGGGGTCGAGCTGGTAGTCCTTCAGCATGACCGTGTGCTCCTTGCCGTCGACCGAGAGGCCGATCACGGTGTTGAGCTTCTTCTCGGTCTGCACCGCCGCGCGCAGCGCCTTGCCGTTGAGCGCGATGTTGATCGGCTTCTCGAGGTGCTTGCCGTACACACACGCGGGGATCATGCCGTCCACGCGGGTGCGGCGCGCCGGGCCCTTGCCTGCGCCAACGCGGGACTTCGCCTCGAGCTTCGAAACCGTCAATGCCATGGGGAATGTCTTTCGTTTTGCGTCGCGAGCCTGCGGAAGGGCGGAGCGCGACCTCCGACGCCCTGACCCGCGGCCAACCCGGCATCTCACCCCGATGGTGAGCCCCGAAGTGGTCCTCGTCTCTGAACGCAGGCCGGCCCTTATGCGCTGGCTGTCGTGGGGTCAAGCCAGCCCTTGCGGCACCTGACGGGCTCTGGTAGGTGCGCCGTCCTTTCGTATTCCTCTCCCTCTGGAGTTCTCACGTCATGCGTAACGCCGCCATCCAGTTCGTCGACTCGCTGCACAGCCGGAAGGACCTCGTCGATTTCCGCGCCGGCGACACCGTTCGCGTGTGGTGGAAGGTGAAGGAAGGCGAGAAGGAACGCTCGCAGGCCTTCGAAGGCGTCGTGATCCGCCGCACCGGTGGCAGCGTCGACGCGACCTTCACCGTCCGCAAGATGTCGTTCGGCGTCGGCGTCGAGCGCATCTTCCCGCTCCACTCGCCCCGCTACGAGTCGCTCGAGGTCCTCTCGCGCGGTGACGTGCGCCGCGGCCGCCTCTTCTACCTCCGCAACCTCCGCGGCAAGGCGGCCCGTCTCGAGGCGCTCGAAGAGACCGAGACCGCTTCTTCTGCGGCTCCTGCCACGAAGTAAGGGTAGCTTCACCCAGCGATGCTCTTCCTCGAGTTGGCGGCGCAGGCCGTTCGCGGGTTTTCGCCCTCGATCCGTGTCGCCCTCAGGCCGGGGTATTCGGCGCTGAAGAGCCCCGGTGAGCTGCCCTCTCCCCTGAGCGGGCTGATCGTCGCGCTGACCTTCCCAGACGGTCGCGGCGGTGACGCCGCGTTTCTGGCCCCCGGTGCCAAAGCCGGTCGAGCCGGCCTCTCGATTCAGGGCAACGACGGCAGCATCTGGCGCGTGGTGCGCGACCTCGGCGGCGCCGGTGGGTTGCACAAGCTCAACCGCGCGAACAACCAGTTTGAGCCCATCGCCACCGAGGCCAGTGACATGGCCCAGTCGCTGCGCTCGGGCGCCGGCTTCCCCGCCCGCACCACGTGGGAACAGCTCTTCACCATCAACGGCCCCCAGCTCCCCACCCGCAGGCCTCGTGCCGCTGCGCCCTCGGGTGCCTTCGCGTCGAGCCCGTCCGGCTCGTTCAAGAACCTCCCCCGGGTGCAGAACCAGTGGGAAGGCGGTGGCGGCGGTGCCGCGGTCAGCGCCGAAGATCTGGCGAAGCTGCCCGCCCTGGAGGCTGAGCTCGTCACAGCGCGCAAGACTGCCGAGGTGCAGTTCAAGCTCGATGGGGTGACGGCCGAGCTCTACAACCTCGAGACGCGCAAGCAGAAGGTCGAAGAGGTCACCGGGCGACTCGAGGCGGCCCGCGCCGAAGCCGCTGATCTGAAGAAGAAGTTCGAGGGACTCCCGCCCGACATCGAGGCGCGCATGCGCCGGGTCGAGGACGATCAAAAACAGTACAAGGACACTCTGGCTCGCTACCGCGAAGAGGAGATCGAGGTGAAGGCGCGCGCCGCCAGCGCCCCCGATTCGCTCCTGAAAGACCAGCGCTTCGCGGTCGCGCTCGTGGCGGGCCTCGGGCTGATCATCGGCGCCGACTTTCTGGAAGGGGGCATGCGCCTCGTCGCGCTGCTGGGCATGGTGCCCCTGACCCTCGCGGCGTTGTTGGCGTTGCGGTACGTCGAGGAGCTTCAGAGGTACTCGCGTGGCAAAGGCGCCGACGAAGTGCTCGCCGCCCGCGAGAAGAAGCTCACCGACGAGTTCCAGATGTCGCAGACCATGGTGGATCACGCGATCGACCGCCTCGGCGTCAACTCGCCCGAAGAGTTCCTTGCCCTGGCTGCGAAGGCAGCCCAGTTCCAGAACCAACTCGGTGCGCTCGAACTCGAGGAAGCCGACGTGCGCTCCGACCCGGAGTTCATCGGCGTGGCCGAGAGCTGCGCGCGCCTCAAGGCCGAACAGGAAGCCCTCAACGCCGAGCTGCAGGCCATGTCCGGCGGCTTCGTGCGTGAGGTGCGCGAAATCGAGCGCGAAATTCAGCGCATCAAGGAACCGGCCCCGCCGGTCAAGAGCTCCGTCTCCAGTGTGGGCTTTGCCCCGGTCGCCACCGCTCCCACCGAGTCGTGGGAAGACCCCATGCCCCCGCTCTTGATGTTCGCGACCGACCTCTTCGCGACCGACGTGCCCTCGCTGTGGAGCGTCCTGCACGACCGCGCCAGCCAGTACATCACCGCGCTGACCGATCGCCGGTACCACGCGATGACCGTCGACGCGAACGGCCGCGCCACGATCGAAGCGCCCGGTCGAACCATCCCCGCGCGCGAGCTGCCTGGGAAAGATCTCGATCTCATCTATCTCGCGCTGCGCCTCACCCTCATCGAGAAGGCCGCGCCCGCCAACAAGCTGCCGGTGGTGATTGAAGACACCTTCAACACCGTCATCGATGGCCCCAGGCAGCCCCTGTTCGGCCGTATGGTGAAGCACCTCGGCAGCCTGACCCAGGTCCTGCATGTCAGTGGGGCTGGGCATAATGGCTCGATGGCAGACACCCCCGTCGCGATCTGACGCGACCGCGTGCCCGCCGGTGGGGGCCGTCGTGGCGTTGAGTCGGAGGCAGGTCGGTGACGAAGCAGAGCAGCTCGTGGTCGAGCACTACGAGCGGGCCGGCTTCACCGTTCGAGATCGCAACGTGCATTGTCGCAGCGGTGAGCTCGACGTCGTGGCCGAGAAGGGCCCCGAGCTCGTCTTCGTCGAGGTGCGCATGCGCACCAGCGACGTGTGGGGAGACCCGGCGGCGACGGTCAGCCACGCCAAGCAACGCCGCGTGGTGCTCTCGGCCCACGAGTACTGCCAACGCCATCGGCTCTTCTCGCGCGTGATCCGCTTCGACGTGGCCTCGGTCATTGGGCGCGGTCGGGGCGGCAACGTCGAGATCATCCCCGACGCGTTCGAGGCGGGCTTCTAGGCATCCGCGTGTGCTAGCCCGAGCTGCATGGCGGGAACGCTCTTCGTGGTGGCGACGCCGATCGGCAACCTGGGCGATTTGTCTCCCCGCGCCGTCGAGGTGCTCAGGGCCGTGTCCCTCATCGCGGCCGAAGACACGCGCCACACCCGCGGCCTGCTCTCGAAGTTCGGCATCGACACCGCCACCACCAGCCTCCCGGCCTTCGCTGAAGGCGAGCGCGCGTCGTCGATCTTGTCCCGGCTCCAAAGCGGCTCCGATGTCGCGCTGGTGACCGATGCCGGCACACCCGCCATCAGCGACCCGGGCGAAAAGCTCGTTGCCGAAGCCATCGCAGCCAACATCACCGTGGTTCCCATTCCCGGGCCCGCAGCCTTCGTCGCTGCGCTGTCGGCCGGTGGGCTGCCCACCACCCGCTTTCACTTTCTCGGGTTTCTGCCCCGGCAACAGAGCGAGGCGAACGCCATGCTCGAAGAGGTGCAGGGCCTCAGCGCCACTCTGGTGCTCTACGAATCGCCCAAGCGGCTGGGTGAGACGCTCACCCGCCTCCACACCGTGCTGGGCGATCGCCGCGCCGTCGTCGCCCGCGAGCTCACCAAGCTGCACGAGGAGTTCGCGCGAGGCCCGCTCTCCCAACTGGCGGGGCGCTTCACTGCGGCCGAGACGCTCGGCGAGGTGGTGGTGCTCGTCGAGGGCCGCATCGGCTCGACCCGGTGGACGGAAGCGGAAGCCCGCCGCGCGCTCGAGGTCGGCCTGGCGGCGGGCGAGCGGCTCAAGTCGCTCACCACCGAGCTGGCCCGGCGCTCGGGGTGGAGCGCGAACGAGCTCTACAAGCTGGGGCTGCAGCTCAAGGCCTGATCAGGGTGCAGCCGTCGCGGGGCAGAAGCCCGAGCTTGGCGCGCATGACTTCTTGTACTCGATGGGCAGCCCATCGGAGCCAGTGCAGTAGAACTGGGACCCGCTCTCGTTTTCCACGGTGAAGGCCTGGCACGACGCGGCTCCTCCACCCGGAGGGGCGGGGCAGCTCCCCCCACCGCCGCAACTGAAGATCACGCCACCACAGTCGAAGCCCGCTGGGCAATCGGCGTCGTCGGTGCAGTCGTGGCCACAGAAGCTGCCTGTCTGCCCCTCGGTGACGAAAGTGAGGCACGAGACGCCGGTGGCGCACTCGAAGCCCGAGGTGCAGGTCATGCAGTCCTGCCGGCCGCTGCGAAGTGCGCAGGTGCCGCTGGTGCGATCGCAGAACTGGTTCACCGGGCAGAAGCTGTTGTCGCGGCAGAAGAAGCTGCACTGGCCGTTCACGCACGAGTTCTTCGGCACGCAGTCACCGTCGTCGCGACACCCCGCGCGGCACTGCAGCAATGCCGTGCTGCAGATGTTGCTCAGCGGGCAATGCTCGTCGAGCGTGCACGGCCCGGTGGGGATGCACTTCGTGGTGGTGGTGTCGCAGAACGTGCCGCTCGGGCAGTCGAGGTTCGAGGTGCACGACGCGAACGACTGGCAGTACCCCAGCGCGTTGCAGAAGTTGTTCACCGGGCAGCCCGCGTTGCCAGTGCACTTGCACGAGCCGCTGGCCATGTCGCACACCTGGTTCGCCGGGCAGCTCGCGTTGCCGGTGCACACGCAGCGGTTGTCGGGGCCCCGCATGAAGCCGGGAGGGCAGCAACTCGCGCCGACGCACACGCAGGCAGCCAGCGCCGAGTCGTACGCATATCCAGAAGGGCAGCACTCCGTTTTCGAGCAGACACAGTCGCCGCTGCGCGCGTCGTAGCGGAAGTCGACGGGGCAGCAGTTGTCAGACGCACAGTCGCACCGCTTCTCCATCTCGTTGAACGTGAAGCCGACGGGGCAGCACGCATCACCCGCGCACTCGCACGCCCGGGACAGCTCGTTGAAGGCATACCCGTCAGGGCAACAAGCAGGCTGATCGCACACGCAACGTCGCTCGTCGTCGAGCCAGCGGTGATCGCGCGGGCAGCACTCAGACGCGCGGCACACGCAGGCCTCAGAGTCAGCCGAGTACTCGTACCCCGACGGGCAACACGTGGTGCCGCGACAGACGCACACCGCTTCTTCACAGCGGTAGCCGGTGGGGCACGCCTCGTCGGTTTGGCAGACGCAGGCGCCGCCGTCGGGGCTCGTGTACCCGTTGGGGCACGACGGGTTGAGCGCCGAGCGCGCGCAGCCACTGACGAAGACCAGAGAGACAGTAAGGAGGAGCGCGGCTCTCATGGGCGGGCGTAGGCGTAACGCAGGCGCACCGACGCGCCCGGAGGAGGAACGTAATTGCCGAGAAACACCACCGAGTTGGTGTCGGCGCGGTACTGCCACCCGTTGACGGGATCCTGGGGAATGACGGTGCCGTTCACGGTGACCGAGATCGAGCTGGAGATGGGTGGCAGGGTGAGGGGGAACACCCGCTTCAACGTGTTGAGCGCCTGTGCGATGCGAATCAACGTCTGCTCGAAGCTCGCGTCGCAGATGCTGCCGATGATGCCTCCGGTCTTGGTCGCGACCTCGGCGTAGCGAACGGCGGGGTCGGCGGTGCTCCCGTAGAGCCCCGTCTCTCCGGGAGGCACACACCCGTTGGGGATCGTGCCTCCGATGACCGAGAAGCTCACCAGGTTCTCGTTGCCCTTGCCCTTGAGTGCCTTGAAGACGCGCGCGTACGAATCGGTGGTGCCGAAGCTCGAGTCGTCTTCGTTGGTGACCACGAGGATCGCCAGCGCTGCATTCGGTCGCAGGAAGCCGGCGTTCGGCTGCCCGGGATCGATGGCGGGTGACGTCAGCCCCAGCTGGGTCATGCGCAAGCCCTGTTCCCACCGGGAGCGCGAGGTAGGGAAGGTGGTGTTTGCCTCGAAGACCGCGCGCGGGTTGGGCGTGGTCTTGGTGATGACCTTCGTCGTGCCTCGCAGCTGCCCCCGGTCGGCGGCGACGATCGACGTCACGCCCATCTGAAAGTCGACCTGCAGGCTCAGCAACTCCTGAACGAAGCGGCTGAAGTTGCCGACGAGCGTACGGCGCTCGTTGGTCATCGAGCCCGAATCGTCAATCACCCACAAGATGTCGACGACCCCGTCCGACTGTTTGAGCTCATCGACCTGGATCGAGTCGACGCGGGGCGGGTCGATCAGCTCGACCCGGTTGGTCGGGGTGCGGTTGATGCGCGGCGGCTTGATCTCGACCGGCGACAGAATCGGAGGCGCCACCTCAGGCACCGCTTCACCCCGACCATTCTCGCGCCCGACGGGATCGCACCCGGCCGTCACGAGCACCAAAACGGCGGTAATGAGACCACGCTTCATTGGGTGCACCATGATCGACGTGGCCTTCCTCATGCAAGCCTTGGGTGCAGCAGATAACCACTTCGATCAACTGCGGCCATTGCGAACCACGAACCAGCCGCCTACGACATTCATGCCCTGCATGCGCACCCTCTCCGTCATCTTCTTGCTGCTCATCGTCTCCGGGTGTCGGTGCAGCCCGCCCGCCCCTCAGCCGGTCACCTTTCGGGTCGTGAACTCGACGAAGTCGGCGATCTACGTCGACGCCGCGAAGCTCGGCCTCACCATCCAGCGCGACGTCGGCGGCAACCTCTTCGCCTTCGACGATCAAGCGTGCGAGTGCCGCTTCTGCAGCAACGCGTGCGGCAGCTTCTGTGCGTGCCCTGACGCGGGCGTGCCGCAGGTGCGCCGCATCGATCCAGGCAGCACCGCCGAGCGCACGTGGTCGGGCGTGGTCAACGTCAATGGCTTCAACAACTGCGCCACCGAAGCGTGCCTCGATCAGCTCAACGCGCCGCTCAACGAGCCCTTCACGCTCGAGCTCTGCTTCAACGCGCAGAAGCCCACCGGGGTGCGCTTCGACGATGCGGGGGTTGGCGAAGGCTCCATCGTGCAGCTCGCGACCACCTGCACCACGCGCCAATTCGCCCCGCAGGATCTCCAGGTCGAGATCAGCCCGGCGCGCGGGTCGGCGTGCACCACCACCACCGATTGCAAGGGCAAGGACGAGCTGTGCTTCGACGGCGCGTGCACCACCGGCTGCCCCGCGAACGACTATCCCCAACTCGGCTCAGACTGGGTGCTGCTCGTGGCGAGCCCCGACAACATGGGCTTCTTCGAGCAGAGCGCGCGTGGCTCCATCGGCAAGCAGTTCACGGGCACTGGCACGCTCACCTCGGCCGTGTACCAGTCGAGCAGCCTCCTTCTCTCGTTCTCCCGGCCGGGGCCGGTGGCAGGCGAGCTGCTCACGGGGCGGGCGCAGATCAAGCTCCCCACGGGCATCGGGGTGCCGATCGCCACCGGCGGTCAGGTCAAGGTGCTGCTCACCGACGATGGCGCCGACGTGCCCTCCCGTGCCTTCACCTTGCGCGACGCGGTGACCGACCAGCTCCTCTTCGCCGCCGACATGGCGCAGGCGGGCCGCAAGCTCACCACCGCCGAAATCGCCCCGGTTTCCATCGCTGATGGAACGACCCCCGCGGGCTGCTCGCAAGACTCATGTGGGCGAAAGCTGATCTTCCCCCTCACGTTCGCGAACGCGGGCCAGAGCGTCGACCTGCTCCCTGGCGGGCAAGGGGAACTCGGCACTGCCCCCGCGCGATACCACTTCCTCAATGTGTCGAGCGGGGCGTATGCCTCGACGACTTGCGAGGTGAGCGATCAGCGCCCCTGGCTGATCTGGAAGGTGACGACGCCGTAGGTGCTGGTGGTAGCCTGTGACACCCATGCCCCCGGCGAAGTCATCGTCATCGGACCTCGACCGAGGCCGACGCGTCGGAAAGTACGAGATCATCACGCGCCTCTCGATGGGTGGCATGGCCGAGTTGTTTCTGGCGTTCATCCCCGGGCCGGGTGGCTTCAAGAAGTTCGTCGCGCTGAAGCAGATCCTCCCCGACGTGAAGGCCGACGAGTCGTTCGTGAAGATGTTCCTCGACGAGGCGCGCATCACGGCGGCGTTCAACAACGCGAACATCGGCCAGGTCTTCGATCTCGGTGAAGAGGCCAACGAGCTGTACCTCGCGATGGAGTTCATCGCCGGTCAGAACCTCGAGCAGGTCATCAAGCGCGCCGCCAAGCGGGAACTGCCCATCCCCGTCGGGTTCGCCGCGCGGGTGGTTCGCGACACGGCGCTCGGCCTTCACTACGCGCACCACTTCACCGACCCGACCGGCCGGCCGATGGCCGTCGTGCACCGCGACGTCAGCCCGAAGAACGTGATGATCACGTGGACGGGGCAGGTCAAGGTCATCGACTTCGGCATCGCCAAGGCGCGCGGTCGTCTGAACCGCACGCAGATCGGCGTGGTCAAGGGCACCAGCGGGTACATGTCGCCCGAGCAGGTGCGCAACGAGCCCCTCGATGGCCGCACCGATCTCTTCGCCGCTGGCGTGATGCTGCACGAGCTGCTGGTCGGCGAGCGGTTGTTCACCGCGCCGACCGATGCGGCGATGATGCTGAAGATCGTCGACGCCGAGGCGAGCAACCCCTCGGCCGTGAACCCGTACGTGACCCCGGAGCTGGCGGGGGTCGCGCTCAAGGTGCTGTCGAAGAAGCGCGAGCAGCGCTTCGCCACCGGCCGTGAGTTCGCGCGCGCCATCGAGCAATCGTGCCCCGACCTCTTCGAAGACGAACAGGTCGCCGAGTTCATGGGGCAGCTGTTCGAAGACAAGATCGCCATCACGCGCAGCCTGATGGAGATGGCGAACAGCGACGACGCCCAGCAGATGAAGCAGGTCGTCGCTGGCCTCACCACCGACGAGCGGGAGGTCGATGCGCCGAAGGCGCCCTCGAAGAAGACGGGCGCCGGCCCGGCCCGGTCGTCGGCGACGCCGAACCCGCGTCCAGGCCTCAAGAGCAGCACGGCGGGGGCTTCGAAGATGAGCCTGCCGAAGGTGAAGACCGGGGCCCCCTCGAGCCGCAACCTCCCTTCGGTCGGCAAGTCGTCGAACCGGCTGCAGAAGGTGCCGACGGAAGAAGAGACGGCGCCTCCGGGCACCCAGTCTCCGTTTGCCAGGGCGCGCAAGAAGACCGACGACGATCTCGACGCGACGCTGCCTCCACAGACGGGTCGCTCGAAGATGAAGCTGGCGCCGGTCGAGGCAGCGCCGGAGAACGCGCCTGGGCCGAACGCCGAAGACACCTCGCCCCCCGCACCGAAGAAGGGCGGAATGGGCGGCATCCTGGCGGTGCTCGTCGTGCTCGCGCTCCTGGGTGGTCTGGGCTGGGCGGTGGTTGCCGGCCCGTTGAAAGATCAGTTTTCGAAGCTGAACGAAGACCCGGTTCCGGTTGACACGGGGCCACAGGCCATCGACCTCTCTCAAGGCACGGGAAATGACGTCGCCAAGCCGGCCTGGCTGATCGAAAAGGAAAAGCAGCTGGCCGAGATCGAGGCTGAGAAGAAGCGCCAGGCCGAAGCCGAAGCCGCCCTCAACGATCCCGAAGTGCAGGCGAAGCTCGCCGAAGCCGAAGCCGAGTTGAAGCGCATGGACGCGCTCGAGGCTGAGCAGCGCGCGCTGAAGTTGCAGCAGGTCGCAGGGCAGGCGGGCGATGAGAAGACGAAGGCCCGGCTCGCCGAGGTCGAGAAGCAGCTCGCCGACATTCAGGCCAGGCTTGCGGAGCGGGCGAACAAGAAGAAGGCCACCACGCCCGGCACGCAGCCCAAGGAGGGCGAGGTCGAGGTGGTGAAGGACAACAAGAGCGCGAAGCAGGGCGGCCTCGGGTTCCTTTCGATGCGCAGCGTGAACCCGTCTTCAGCCAGCGTGAGCATGAACGGCGACACGCTCGGCTCGACGCCGTTGGTGAAGGTGCCGATCGAGGCGGGTGTGCACAAGCTGATCGTGCTCGATGGCGACGGGAAGCCGCGGTTGCTCTCGGTCACCATCGAGGCAGGCAAGACGAACGAGCTCAAGGCGATCGACGTCAGCTCGCTCCCTGCCGCGAACTGAAGGCAGTTCTGCCTCGATGGGGGGGCGGTGGTGCAGGGTTTGGCCGTGCCCGGGTTGCGCATGCCCTCGGCCTCGCGGCCAGGGTGTTCAACTGGGTGACGCGTTCACCAATGCATGGAATTGGCTGTCCCACCGCCAGATCCGTGCAGTGGTGAAGTGAGTCTGTCCCAGCAGGCAGACAGCGCGAGTGATTGAAGGGGAGGGGGTTGGCCTGTAAGAGCCCAGCCCCATGTACTTTCAGGATCTTTTGCTCACGCTGCAGAACCACTGGGCAAAGCTCGGCTGCATCGTGACGCAGGGTTACGACCTCGAGGTCGGCGCCGGCACGATGGCCCCCGCCACCTTTCTCCGCGCTCTCGGCCCGGAGCCATGGAACGTCGCCTACGTGCAGCCCTCGCGTCGCCCCGCCGACGGTCGCTTCGGTGAAAACCCGAACCGCCTGTTCCAGCACCACCAGTTCCAGGTGATCTTGAAGCCGGCGCCGAAGAACGTGCAGGAACTCTACCTCGAGTCGATCAAGGCCTTTGGCATCGACCCGCTCGAGCACGACATCCGCTTCGTCGAAGACGACTGGGAATCGCCGACGCTCGGCGCGTCGGGCCTCGGCTGGGAAGTCTGGTGTGACGGCATGGAGATCACCCAGTTCACCTACTTCCAGAAGTGCGGCGGCTACGACTGCAAGCCGGTCGCGGCCGAGCTGACGTACGGCCTGGAGCGCATCGCGATGTACTTGCAGGGCGTCGACAGCCTCTACGACATCGAGTGGGTGAAGGGCGTGAAGTACCGCGAGGTGTTCCACGCGAACGAGGTCGAGATGTCGCAGTACGCGCAGCGCGACTCCGATCCCGAGCAGCTCGAGATGTTATTCAAGAGCTACGAGGCCGAGTGCAAGCGCCTCATCGTCGAGAAGGAACTGCCGCTGCCGGCGTACGACTACGCGCTCAAGTGCAGCCACGCGTTCAACCTGCTCGACGCGCGCGGGGCGATCTCCGTCACCGATCGCGCCGGCTACATCAAGCGCGTGCGCGACAACGCCGCGCTCTGCGCCGAGGGCTACCTGAAGATGCGTCAGAAGCTCGGCTGGCCGCTCTGCAAGACGAACTGGACGGTCGGCGAGCAGCTCCCCATGCACGAGGGCAAGCCGGCCAGCGACATGTGGAAGACGATCTCGTTCGAGAAGAAAGAGAAGGAGGCGCCCCGTGGCTGAGCTCCTCTTCGAACTCGGTTCCGAGGAACTGCCGGCGCGCTTCGTGATGCCGGCGCTCGACGACATTCAGCGCACGTTCACCGAGCAGTGCGCGGCGCTCAACATCAAGCACGGCTCGATTCGCCGCTTTGGTACCCCGCGCCGCCTCGCGCTCCTTGTGAGCGGGGTCGCTGAGAAGACCGATGACGTGACGAAGGAAGTGCAGGGCCCGTCGGTGAAGGCCGCCTTCGAAGCCGACGGCAAGACGCCGAAGGTGCCGGCGACCAAGTTCGCCGAGAGCGTCGGCCTCAAGGTCGAGCAGCTGAAGCGCGTCACCACGCCGAAGGGCGAGTACCTGACCGCCACCGTCGAAGAGAAGGGTAAGCGCACCTACGAACTGCTCAGCGGCGTGCTCGACACCTGCACGCGCAAGATCAACTTCGCCAAGCAGATGCGTTGGGGCGACGTGGAGCAGAGCTTCGGGCGCCCCTTGCAGTGGATCGTCGCGCTCCTCGACGGTGAAGTGATCCCCGTCACCTATTCCGACGTGAAGAGCGGCCGTGCGACGCGCGGTCACCGCTTCCTCGCGGGTGGCGTCATCACCGTCGCCGCGCCGAAAGACTACGAGGCCGCGCTCGAGAAGGCGCACGTCATCGCCGACGTCGACAAGCGCCGCGCGCTCCTCGTCGAGCGCATCAACGCCGCCGCGAAGAGCGTCGGTGGTGCGGTTCTGCAAGACGAGGCGCTGGTCGATCAGGTCGTGAACCTCGTCGAGCTGCCGAACCCCGTGGTGGGCACCTTCGAAGAGCGTCACCTCGAGCTGCCGCCCGAAGTGCTCGTGCAGGAGATGAAGAGCCACCAGCGCTACTTCTCGCTGCTCGATGGTTCCGGGAAGTTGCTGCCGCGCTTCATCGCGGTCTCGAACACGCCGGTGAAAGACGTGAAGCTCTCGGTCGTCGGCTACGAGCGCGTGCTGCGCGCGCGGTTGTCTGACGGGCGCTTCTTCTTCGACGAAGACCGTCGTTCGCCGCTGGTCGATCGCCTCCCCGGGCTCCACCGCCGCTCGTGGATCGAGAAGCTCGGCAGCATGGCCGAGAAGACCGATCGCATTCGCGCGCTCGCGGTGTGGCTCGCAAAGGCCGTCGGTCAGTCTGCGTCGCTCGCCACCGTCGAGCGCGCCGCGACCCTCTGCAAGGCCGACCTCAACACCGGCATGGTCGGCGAGTTCCCCGAGCTGCAGGGCGTGATGGGCCGCGAGTACGCGCTCCACGACAAGGAACCGAAGGAGGTCGCGCTCGCGATCTTCGAGCACTACTTGCCGCGCGGCGCCGGTGACGGTCTGCCGACGCAAGATGCGGGAGCAATCATCGGCCTGGCAGATCGTCTCGACTCGCTGTGCGGCCTGTTTGGCATCGGCAAGAAGCCCACCGGAGCGAAGGACGACTTCGCGCTCCGTCGCGCGGCGATCACCTTCACTCGCATCGTCACCGCGCGGGGCTACCGCTTCTCGCTGGGTGCGGCGATTGGCGAGTCGCTCAAGCTGCTCGAAGGTAAGCTCACCGACATCAAGCGCAAGCAGGGCGAGCCGCCCGTGCGTGAGCAGGTGCTGGAGTTCTTCCGCGGTCGCCTCGAGTCGACCTGGCGTGAAGGCAACCGCGCCGACGTGGTCGAGGCGGTGCTCTGCGCCGGGTACGACGACCTCGTCTCTGCGCAGCTGCGCCTCAACGCGATCTCCACCTGGGTCGGCCGCCCCGACTTCGCGCCGCTCGCTGCGACGTTCAAGCGCGTGGCGAACATCGTCGAGAAGCAGGCAAAGGACGTCACCCGTGCTCCGGTCGATGCCTCGCAGCTCACCGACGACGCCGAGAAGGTGCTGCACGGCGAAGTGATGAAGGTGCGCGACGCGGTGCTCGGCAGCGTGAAGGGCGACGACTTCGTGGGCGCGATGTCCCGCGTGGTGCCGCTCAAGACCTTCGTCGACGCGTTCTTCGACAAGGTGATGGTGATGGCCGAAGACAAGGCGCAGCGTGAAAACCGCGTGCGCCTGTTGATGGAAATCAGCGCGCTGTTCAGCGCCGTGGCCGACTTCTCGAAGATCCAGGCAGAGACGTGAAGCGACTCCTCCTCTTTTTCACCGCAGCCGTCCTCGCGGCGTGTGCAGACCCGGGCGCGAACTCGGGCCCGCCGCTCGAGCGCTTTTATTTCCCCGGCAGCCTCGAGCACGTCGACGTCCCCGGAAAGACCGAGGGCGTGCTCTTCGTCGCCAACGGCAACTTCGACAAGCGCTACGCCACAGGCTCGGTCGTTGCGCTCGCGCTCGATGAGCTGGGGTTGCCTCCGTTGGGCCAGCCCGTCACGAAGGTTGGCTCGATCACCGACCTGAAGCTGATCGAGAGCCAGTCGGTTCAGATCGCCAGCTTCGCGGGCGAGATGGCGATCGAGCCCGTGGGAGCGAACTCGTACCGCCTCTATGTACCGACGCGCTCCGAGGGCATGCGCGCCTACCGCGTGAAGGCGACCGTCGATGCGGCTGGCAAGCCGTCGCTGGCCTGCATGTCGACCGAAGGGCAGAACTGCACCACCGAGGGAGCCAGCTTGTCCCCGCTGGCCTTCGAGCAATCAGCAACGGGAGTCCCACGCGCGCCTGCTCCCTATGGTGTGACCTTCTCTCCTCGCACCTGTGCGCTCTCGCCCGATTGCTGTGTCGCGGGTGCCGAGTCGTGTGATCGCACCTGCAACGCCGGCCGGTGCGTCGCTGCCGATGGATCCCCGTTCTCTGACGTGTGGTTCACGCACCTGACGCAGGCTGACTCGCCGAACCTCAGCGCCACCAACTTCCGTGGCTACCTGGTGCGCCTCGATTCCGACACCTTCGCGGTCGACGAGAAGAGCTTCATCGACATCGGCGCTGGCGGCAGCAACTCGGTCGTCTTCCACAAAGGCTGGAGCTACGTCAGCGGCCGCTTCCTCAACCCCGCACCGAACCTGATGCGCCTCGTGAACCGGGACGGCGTCGTGCTCTCGACCGCGCTCGAATTCAACTACCGCGTCGCTGACGCCCGGGGCCTCGCGCTGTCGAGCGACGGCAAGAAGCTCTACATGGTGGGTCGCTCGCCCGATACGCTGCTGGTGTTGTCGCTGGTGAACCCGGAGACCACGCCCTCGTTGACCTTCATGCGCGGCGTGGCGTTGCCCGACGCGCCCAACCAGTTGAAGGTGATTCCGCGAGCAGGGCGGGGCGACCTCGTCGTCGTCACCTGCACGTCAGGCCAGAGCATCGCGCTGTACGACGAAGACGTGGGCGAGCTGGTGACCATCGTGAACGGCGTCGGGGTGCAGCCCTTCGGTATCGCGATCGATCACCGCGGTACTGCCGCTCGTCTCTACATCAGTGACTTCGGTGATGGTCGCGTGACGGTCATCGACATTCCCGACCTCGCGCGCCCTCAGGGGGCTCGCATGGTCTTGCATCTCGGCGCGCAGCAGTTGTGCCTCACGCGCGGCGTCGATTCGCCCGGGTGTCTCGCCCAGGGGGCTCCGCGATGAAGCGCATCTCGTTGCTCGCGCTGTGGGGGCTGCTCGCGGCCTGCACGCAGAACACCGGCTCGGTCAGCGCCAACCTGATCGGCACACACGATCTCGTGTTCATCGATCAGCCCGGTGAATCGAACGCCGTCGCGAAGCTCGAAGTCGACGGCAACGGCAACACCGCAGTCGTCGGCTTGCCGGGGCGGTACCTCTTCCTCACGTCGGCCGACACCAACGAACTGCGCGTGCTCGAGCTCTTCCGACCCAACTTCACCACGCGCGACTTCATGCGCGGGCCGAACCCGCTCGAGACGCTCTCGATCCCGGTGCTCGACCGGCCGACGCTCCTCGCCACCGACGAAGGGCGCAACTCGCTTGGTCAGCGCGTGTCGAGCCAGACCATCTACGCCGCGCGCCCCGGAGGCTCCGAGGTGAGCATCGTCAGCCTGAAGGCGCGGCGGCAGCTCGGCGGTCGTCCCGTTCCGGCGCCGGGCCCGGTGCTGGCCATCGGCGCGTCGATGACGGTGACCAACGACACGCTCCCGGCGTCGACCGCGCTGTACGTCGCCACGTGGGATGGCTCGACCTCCAGCGTCTTCACCGCGACCGTGTCGACCGACCCCGCGACCGTCGACGCTCAGGTTCGTGAAGGCACGCTCGATTTCACGCGCCTGACTTCGCTCGACGGCGTTCCGCTCGCAGCGATGTACGTGGTGAGCCCGCTGTCGACGCGCACGCTCGATGGCGCCGCGTTCTGCGCGACCGAGTCGTGTCTGGCCCTCGCATCTCGACTGGGCAGCGCCGGCGGTGGCGACGCCTGGCTCCTCGAGCCCTCGACCGGCCGCAGCGTGAAGCTCGGCTTCCCCGCTGCCGTGCGGAAGTTTGCCGCCGGCGCGGCCACGCGTCGGCTCTACGCCCTGCTTGATGAGTCGAAGTGCGGCGGCCCACAGTGCGGTGGCGTCGTCGCGGTGGATCTTCTGACGGCGACCTCAAACGGCGGCTTCCCCGGCTCGAGGAACGTGGTCGGCAGCCCCTTTGGTCCCCTTCGCGTGACGGAAGGGCTCATCACCGGCCTCGCCATCGCGCAGGGCGGCGTGGTGCACCAATTCGCCGAAACATCCGACGGCGGCGCGACCGGGCTCATCGACGTCTTCCAGAGGTATGACGAACTGGGGGCCTTCTCGAGTTCTGACGGCCTCATCACCTGGTTCAGTGGCGCAGCTGGGTCGCTGATTGATTACGACGGGCGTCGCAGCACCATCACCGCAGCATCGTTGCGCACGCCGGGGGTCCTTGACGACGGCGGCATCACCTTCGCGCAAGCCGATGGTGGCATCGCGGGCACGTTCTTCGCGGCGAGCGTCTCGGCCCCCTCGGTGCTCTCAGAGACCTGGCGCCGCGCAGCGGTCACGACGCCCATCGAGCCCATCGTGGAGTGGGGCGTCGAGGTGAGCGACGGCTACTTCACCAGCCAGGACATCTCGGTGATCAACCGGGGACTGATCCCGGGCCTCGTCAACGTGACGGCTCCTGCTGGCACTCGTCTGACGACGTCGGGCTTCGAAGCGCGAGCCCAGCTCGGAGACGTGGTGATCTTCCAGAAGCTCAACGACGCCTCCGCGTTCGTGGAGTGTGGTCGAGCAGCAGTGGTGAGCATTGGCACCGGCACCATGGACGTCGATGCCGTTCCTCCTCAGTGCGGTGACGCGACCTCGTTCTCGGTTCGCGCCGCGGGGACCAAGCCGCTCGTCGTGGTCGCCGCCACACAGGGCTACCTCGGCCGCACCGCTCCGGGTGAGCAGTTCACCTACAATCAGCCCTACGTGCTGATCCCGGCAGACGTCATCGCTGATCGCACCTCCCTGGCCATTGCCGTGCCCAGCAACCCGTTCCTGCTCGAAGGCGCGTACATCACGTTCACCTTGAGTTCCTTCATGACGCCCCTGCGAGTGCAGATCGACACAAGCTCCGGAAACGTCAGCAGATGCGCGTCGGTACTCCCGTCGCAGGTCGTGTTCGGGAACCTGGTGATGTTGGAGGCGCCCACGAGCGCGAACGGGCAGACCGACGTGCGTTTCCGGTGGACCACTTTCTCGGTTGTTCCCTCCGGAAACGCGGTCGCCGAATTTCTCCACGCCGGCCTGCGGGCGGGCGGTCTGCCGCTCACGTCCGCCGACGGAGTGGCCTGCCACCGTTGATTAGTTCGATCCGGTAGTTTGGAGGCTCAGCAAATGACTGTTACCATTCGCTGCAATCCTTCAACGCTGTTCCCCACTGAGGGTCACGAGTTCGAGCCATGATGGATCCGAGCAGCCGCCCCGCGCGCAAGGTGCAGATCGCCGATCACATCTGGGGTGCCTTCGAAGAGATGGCATCACAGATGGGGAGCGACCGCGACGCGCTCATCAATCAGGCCATGTTCATGTTCGCTCGCCTCAACGGCTTCCTCGACTCTGCCGCCGGTGCAGTCGCGCCGGGTGGGGCCCCTGTGAAGGCTGCGCCCGTGGCGGCTGCGCCCGCGCGTGGTGCTGCGCCGCCGGCACGTGCTGCAGGTGGCGGCGCCCCGCCGATGTTGAAGCCGGTGCAGCCGCCGCCCCCGCAGGGCGCGATGGATGACGACCCGGTACGCCGCGAAGTGCAGGAGCGCGTGCTCGAGACCGCCGCCGAGCTCGAGCGCCTCATCAAGTCGAAGAACCAGGGCAACCAGCCCGCTCCCGATCAGTCGATGGATTCCGGTGCCGACGACGGCAACGAGGTCGACGTCGACATCGACGCGGGCGGGGCTCCGGCTCTCTACATGATGCTCGAGGGCGGTGAGCTCGATCGCATCGCGAAGGAACGCTTCGTGATCGGCCGCGGCAAGCACTGCGACTTCGTCATCAACTCCGGCAAGGTCTCACGTGAGCACGCAGTCATCGTTCGCGACGCGGGCGAGTTCTTCCTCGAAGATCTCGGCAGCAGCAACGGCACCTGGTTCAACAAGCAGCGCATCAAGCGCCGCAAGATCGAAGACGGCGACGAGTACTTCATCTGCTCCGAGAAGGTGAAGTTCGTCTACCGCTGAGCCCCAGCAGCAACCCGTGCCTACCACGAGCGGTCTCACCCACGGCCTGCTCGTGTTCACCGTGATCGTCGCGGTGCTCACGTTCGATCTCCGCAACCGACCCATCTCCGGCGTGTTGACCTGGTCGGCGCTCGCCTTTGCGCTGGCCATTCGCGTCGCCAGGGACGGCGTGGGCGCGCTCGAGCTGGGCCTCCTCAGCGGGCTCGTCGGGCTCGCGATCACCACCGTCTGGTTCTCGGTCTTCGCGCTGCGCAAGTCTCTGGGTTGGGGCGACGTGCGGCTCGCCGCGGTCGCCGGCGCGTGCCTCGGCTACCCGAAGGCGATGCCGGCGGTGCTCTTCATCAGCCTCGCCGGGGCATTTCAGGCTGTCGTGTGGTTGCTCTGGCAAGGCAGTCTGTCTGCTACGGTGCGCGGGGTTTTGGCGAGGGACGCGGAGAAAGGTGACGCCGCGCAGAAGCACATCCCGTATGGTGTGGCGATCGCGTTGGGCAGCCTCGGCGCGATGTGGTGGGACGGAAACGCTTTCTAAGTTCGTTGCGCGAGGAGGGGCCAAATGCGCTCGGGTCTGGTTCGAAGTGTGGCGTTGTTTGCGGTGCTGACGGCGGGGCTTTCGCTCGCGCAAGAAGGCGGCAACCTCGCCCTTGGGGTCGGTTCCCAGAAGGTGCTCACCGTGCCCGGCATGCAGCGCGTGGCCGTCGGTGATCCCAACGTCGCCGACGTGAAGACCATCGGCAACAACCAGATCCTCATCATCGGCAGCACCGAGGGCAAGACGACGCTCCTCGTGTGGAAGAGCTCAGGCCAGCGGCTCAGCTACCTCATCAGCGTTCGCAAGCAGGACCCGAACGAGATCATCTCCGAGATCAAGAAGCTGCTCGGCGAGATCGAAGGCGTGAACGTTCGCATGGTCGGCGATCGCATCTACCTCGACGGTCAGGCGTATACGCAGGCCGACGCCGATCGCATCGACCAGGTCGTCGGGCTCTACACCAACGTGAAGAGCTTCGTGAAGATCGCGCCCAACGCGAAGAAGCTCGTCGCGCAGAACTTGAACGCCGCGTTCCAGAAGGCGGGCCTCAAGAACGTGCAGGCCAACGTCGTCGGTTCGACGATTTTCCTGGAAGGCTCCGTCGAGTCGCAACAAGACCTCCAGAAGGCCGAGCTGATCACCAAGGCCATCGGCGAGAAGGTCGAGAACCTGCTCGTGGTCGGCATCAAGCGCATGATCTTGAGCGAGGTGCAGTTCGTCGAGATTCGCCGTCAGTCGACCGACCGCTACGGCATTCGCTACCCGACCGACATCAGCGGCACGGCGCAGGCGACGGTGACCATCGCCAAGGAACTCTTCCCCGGCAACTTCGCGCAGGGCGATCTCGCGGTGCCCATCAACGGCCGCTCGCAGTTCAACGTGGGCTTCCAGATGAATGACGGTTACGGCCGTCTGCTCGCGCAACCCAAGCTGGTGTGCGCGTCGGGTGAGAAGGCCGAGTTCACCGCCGGCGGCGAGATCCCCGTTCCGCTGATCACCAACAACCAGTTCACCGTCGAGTACAAGCCGTACGGCGTGATCCTGAAGATCCGCCCCACGGCCGACCGCAACGGCAACATCCAGACGGAGATCGAGGCCGAGGTCAGCGAGGTCGACGTCTCGGTCGCCGTCGCCGTCGGTGGTGGCGCCTCGATCCCCGGCTTCCGCACGCGCAAGGTGAAGACCAACGTCACCGTGCGCCATGGCGAGACCATCGTGCTCTCAGGGGTGTTCGCTCACGACGAGCAGAAGAACGTCTCCAAGCTGCCCGGCATCGGTCACATTCCGATCATCGGCGAGCTCTTCAAGAACCGCGCGTTCGACTCCAACAAGCGCGAGCTCGTGGTGTTCGTCACCCCGCGCATCGTGAACCCCGACTCCGACAAGATCCGCACGATCATCGACGACGTGAAGAGCCGCTACAAGCAGGCGCGCGGCGAAGTGACCTTCGGCATCTTCGACTGAGTGAGCGCACCTGTCGGTGGTGCTCCCACCCGCGGATCGGTCAAGTGGACCGACCGCGGGTTTTTCGTTCGTAACTCATGGGGTTGTCACCGCGTGGTACGGTGGTCTCATGTTTTTGATCACCCTGGCCGAGAAGGGCGGAGACACCAAGGAGCTCGTCTTCGAGAAGGAAGAAGTCACCATTGGCCGTCTGGCGCAAAACGATCTCGCGCTCGGCAAAGGGAACGTCTCCAAGTACCACGCGAAGATCGTCCTCAAAGACGGCAAGTACATCGTGATCGATCTCAAGTCGACGAACGGAACGTTCGTGAACGGCAAGAAGATCACGGGGCCGCTCGTCGTTCGCCCATCCGACAAGATCTATGTCGGCGACTACATCATCAACGTCGACGCGCCCCCTGAAGACTACGCGGGCGGCGAAGAAGAGCAGGCCGAAGAGGAATACGAAGAAGAGCAGCAGGAAGAGGGCGAGTACGAAGAAGAGCAGCAAGAAGAGGAATACGAAGAAGAGCAGCAGGAAGAAGAGGCCCCTGCTGAAGACGACAAGAAGAGCATGCCGGCGTCACTGGCTGCGGCGATTCGTCGGCGCGACAAGCACATCGACCCGCGCATCGAGGCGTACGCCAACCTCCAGAAAGACATCCACGATCGCTTGATCGAGTACCTCGACCTCCGCCGCCTCGACATGGACCGGCTCGGCGACGAAGAGCTCTGGCGCCGCACCGAGAAGGCGATTCAAGACATCCTCGCGCAGATGGAAGGGGACGGTGAGATCCCCGAAGAGATCGATCGCGAGATGTTGCTCACCGACGTGCTCAACGAGGCGCTCGGTCTGGGGCCGCTCGAGGCGTTCCTCGCTGACGACGACATCAGCGAGATCATGGTGAACCACGCCAACCAGATCTACATCGAGAAGAAGGGCAAGATTCGCCTCAGCGACAAGATCTTCAGCTCGAACCAGGCGGTGCTCGGCGTCATCGAGCGCATCGTGGCCCCCATCGGCCGCCGCATCGACGAGTCGAGCCCGCTGGTCGACGCGCGCTTGAAAGACGGCTCGCGCGTCAACGCCATCATCCCCCCGCTCGCGCTCAAGGGGCCGTGCATCACCATTCGGAAGTTCAAGCGCGACAAGCTGCAGGTGAGCGACCTCGTCAAATACAAGTCGATCACCCCGCAGATGGCCGAGTTCCTCGAGATGTGCGTCAAGGCGCACAAGAACGTCGTCATCTCGGGCGGCACGGGTTCCGGCAAGACCACGTTGCTCAACGTCGTGAGCTCGTTCATTCAGGACGACGAGCGCATCGTCACCGTGGAAGACGCCGCAGAGCTCCAGCTCACGCAGGATCACTGGGTGCAACTCGAGTCGCGCCCCCCCAACCTCGAAGGCAAGGGCGCGATCACCATTCGCGACCTGGTGAAGAACTGCCTGCGCATGCGGCCGGACCGGATCATCGTCGGCGAGTGTCGAGCGGGTGAGGCCCTCGACATGCTCCAGGCGATGAACACCGGCCACGACGGTTCGCTCACCACGCTGCACGCCAACACCCCGCGCGATGCGCTCGCCCGCCTCGAGACGATGGTGCTCATGGCCGGTATGGATCTGCCGGTGAAGGCCATTCGCGAGCAGATCGCTTCAGCCGTGCACATGATCGTGCAGCAAACGCGCTTCTCCGACGGCAGCCGACGCGTGACCTACATCTCCGAGGTGTCGGGGATGGAAGTCGACATCGTCACCATGCAGGACATCTTCTATTTCAAGCAGGAAGGCTTCTCTGAAGACGGCAAGGTGCGCGGGCGGTACGTCGCCACGGGCTTCGTGCCGCGCTTCTACGACGACCTGCAGCGCCGTGGCATTCCGGTGAACATGGGCATCTTCCGCGAGGAGTAAGTGCGTGCCGACGCTCGTCATCAAGAACCCCGACGGCAGTGAGCAGGAGCAGGACGTCGCGGAGCAGCTCACCATCGGCCGTGCCGAGGGCAACGATCTGATCCTCTCCGAGGGCGGCGTGAGCCGAAAGCACGCGCGCTTCTTCACCGAGGGCAAGGAATTCATGGTCGAAGACACCGGGTCTGCCAACGGCACCTGGGTCGACGGCGAGAAGATCGAAGGGCCGACGAAGCTCTCGAACAAGAGCCAGGTCGTCATTGGCGACTACGAGATTCAGCTCAAGCTGGGCAGCAAGCCGCTCCCCAAAGCGAAGGGGGTCGGCAAGGCGTCGAAGGAGCCGACGGCCGCACGAGGTCAAGCCGTGAAGCCCGGCGCTCCCCGCTCGACGCGCGTGGTGGCGGCGGTCAAGCTCAGCGGCGGTGCGGGCCTCGCCAAACGCCCCGGCCCCGGTCGCGCGAGCGGCCCTCAGTTGAGAGGCCTGACCGGCGGCATCACCGGCAAGACCTTTCCCCTGACCGGCACACTCACGGTGGGGCGCGTTGCTGGCGTCGACATTCAGATCGACGACGACTCCGTCAGCCGCCGGCACGCCGAGGTGGTGGTGAACGGGCGCGAGGTCTCGGTGAAGGATCTCGGGAGCGCCAACGGCACCACCGTCAACGGCGCGCCGATCGGCGAAGACACCATCCTCTCTCCGGGCGACATCGTGCAGTTCGGCGTGGTCGAAGTGATGTTCGAGACCGGTGCCACGTCTGGCTCGCGCGCCCCGATCTCGCGCCCGCAGCGGGGGCCCCCCGCGCCCCGGCCCTCCCGGCCCCCGTCTGACAGCCTCGACGGGTCCACCTCCGAGAGCAGCGGTCCTCCGATGGACCCGAAGAAGAAGCGGCTGATCATCGTCGCCGGCTCGGTGCTCGGCCTGTTGTTCGTGCTCGTGCTGGTGAAGGCCTTCAACGCGCCTCCAGAGAACCTGCCGCAGGGCCCCATTCCGCTCGCGGGTGGCAGCGGCAAGCGACCGCAGAAGATCGTCGAGCGCGACCCCGTCGAGATGTTGGAAGAGAATCTCGCCGAGTGCCGCACCTTTTCGTCGTCGGAGAGCGGCAACGCCGACTGGGCGCGTGCGGAGGCGGCCTGCAATCGCGTCATCGAGGCCGAGCCCATTCACGCCGAAGGCAACTCGCTGCTCAAGCGCATCTCGGTGCTCAAGGTCTGTGAGCAGAACTTCAACGCCGCGAAGGACGCGCAGGCCAACCTGAAGCAGGAAGAGGCGGTCGAGCTCTTCGCCAAGCTCGGGAAGGACTGTGAAATCTACCTGCTGCGGACCCTCTCGGCCGCGAAGGACACCGTCGCCGAGGTGAAGAAGAGGGCCGGAGTCGATTGTAAGAACTACGCGAGCGGCTCGAAGTGGGATCTCGCCTACAAGCGCTGCGAGCTCTACTCGCGACTGGCCTGCCAGACCCTCGAGCCCAAAGATCTCTACGCGCCGGCGCTCATGAAGCTGAAGCTCGAAGGGCCGCTCAACCCGAAGACGGAGTGGCGGCCCGCCGACCCGCTGTACATCAACTTCTTGAAGGCCCGCGAGAAGATGAAGCCAGGCGAGCCGCCGTGGCTGTGCCCGGAGATCCTCGCCTTCCGCCCGCCGCCTCCAGCCAGGAATCGCGACGAGCTGGCCAGGGAAGAGCTGAGCAAGCGCTACCCGGAACCTGAGATCGGCAAGTCGCTGGTCGCCTACTTCGTCGGCGATTTTCAGTCAGCGCCGCTGCCGCTGCAGAAGATCACCGAGAAGATGGAAAAGGCGCAGTACCACGAGCTCGCGCGCGGCCTGCTGGTCGAGGTGAACAACGCCATCAACCTCTACGAGAACGGCAACTCGGAGGTGACCAACGATCACCCCGAGAAGGCCGCCGTGCTCTTCAACCGTGCGCTGGCCGTCGACGAGAAGCTGGTGCTGGGTGACAAGGCCGCGACGATGAGCGCCGACGATCGCAAGCGCGAAATTGCCAAACGGGCGTCGTTCGTTCGCCGCAACATCGTCGACGTGATGAGCAAGAATTCCTACGAGAAGGGCAAGGCGCTCGCCGACCGCAAAGACTTCCGCGCCGCCTGCCGCTACTGGAAGCTGGGGCTCGACTTCACTCGCGCCAACCTCGACCTGCTGAAGGCCGCCACCAACGTGTGCACGCCCAAGGCCACCGCGGCGTTCGACAGCGCCCAGACCTGCGAGCAGCTCAAGGCGGCCCTCGACTTCTCGATCGACGGTGACGGCAACAAGGAAAAGATCACCGAGGCCATGACCGAGCAGGGCTGCAACTGAGCGCCTTCCCCTGCTAGTCGTGCCCCATGGCTGCAACCCAGGGCGACTTGTTCGGCTTCATGCAGGCGCCGGCGCCGAAGCGCGCACCGGAAGCGCCGCAGGTGCCTGCCGGCCCGGCCACGCTGACCCTCATCGACGCCTCGGGCTTCATCTTCCGCGCCTACCACGCGCTCCCCCCGCTCACGACGAGCAAGGGGGTGCCCACCAACGCGGTGCTGGGCTTCACGCGCATGCTCCTCAAGCTGCTGCGCGAGCGAAAGCCGACCCACCTCGCGCTGTGCTTCGACAAAGACAGCCGCAAGGGTCGCCTCGCCATCGACCCTCAGTACAAGGCCAACCGCGAAGCGCCTCCTGACGATCTGCTCAAGCAGTTCTCGTTGATTCGAAAGATCGCCGAGGTGCTGGAGCTGCCCATCGTCGAGGTCGAAGGGTGGGAGGCCGACGACGTGATCGCCACGCTCACCGATCGCGCGCGGGCGAAGGGCTTCGACCTCGAGCTGATCACCAGCGACAAAGACTTCCTGCAGCTCTTGCAGCCTGGGGTTCGCATCTACGACCCGATGAAGGACAAGCCCATCACCGAGGCCGACGCGCTCGAGCGCTACGGCGTGAAGGCCAGCCAGATGCGCGACTACCAGGCGCTGGTGGGTGACGCGATCGACAACATCCCCAAGGTGCCGGGCATCGGGCCGAAGACCGCGGCCGACCTGCTCGCGCAGTTCGGCAACATCGAGACGCTGCTCGGGAAGCTCGACGAGGTCCCCAGGCCGAAGATCCGCGAGGCGCTGAAGGAGAACGTCGAGCAGCTCAAGCGCGCGATGCAGCTGGTCAGCTTCAGACACGATCTCGAGCTCACGCACGACCCCGAAGCATTTGTTCGGCGCGAGCTGCGGCAGGCTGAGGCGCGGGCGTTGTTCACGGAGCTCGAGTTCTTCCGCCTCATCAACGAGATGCCCTCGGCCCCCGCGACGCCGCTGCGGCTGCAGGCGACGGTGGTGCGTACTGAGGCCGAGTTGAAGGTCGTGTGTGAAGCCGTCTCGAAGGCGCAACGGGTGTCGCTGGCCCCGGCATACGAGGGCGACGCGCACTCGGCCGAGCTGCAGGGGCTCGGGCTGGTCTGCGGTACCGGGACCTGCGCCTACCTGCACCTGCCGGCGTTGGGTCGTGACGCGGTGAAGCGATACCTCGGGCCGGTGCTCCAGCGCGCTGGGCTGCAGATCGCTGCGCACGACGGTAAGTCGTTGCTGCACCTGTTGCAGTCGGTCGGCATCGAGGGGGTCACGCTCCACGCCGATGTGGAATTGCTCAGCTACCTGATGAACCCCTCGCGCAAAGAACACGCGCTGTCGGATCTCGCGCGCGAGCGACTGCGCGCAGAGCTGCCGACGTGGCCCGATGGGCAGTCGGGGCGCGGCAAGGCGACGCTCGCCGAGATGCACGAAGAGCGCGCGGCGATGCTCTTCGCTGCGTCGGCCGATGCCATCGACCGCCTGGTGGGAGATCTGTGGATCGAGATGGACGCGCTGGGGCTCACGAAGCTGGCGCGTGAACTCGAGCTGCCGCTCATTCCGGTCCTCGCGAAGCTCGAACGGGCCGGCGTGCTCATCGATCGCGCGGCGCTGGCTGAGACCTCGGTGGCCATCGACGCCTCGGTGCAGCAGATGCTCGCCGAGGTCTACAAACTCGCAGGCCGCGAATTCAACGTGGGCTCGCCCGCACAGCTCGCGCAGGTGTTGTTCGAAGATCTCAAGCTGCCGGTGCTCAAGAAGAACAAGACCGGCGTCTCGACCGATCACGAGGTGCTCGAGAAGCTCGCCGAAGAGCACCCCCTGCCGCGCGCGATCATCGAGTACCGCACGGTGGCGAAGCTCAAGAGTACCTACCTCGACACGCTGCCGACGCTCATCGGCCGCGACGGGCGCATTCGCACCACGTTCCACCAGGCCATGGCGGCGACGGGTCGGCTCTCGTCGACCAACCCGAACATGCAGAACATCCCCATCCGCACCGAGCTGGGGAAGCAGATCCGCCGGGCGTTCGTCGCCGAGCCGGGCTGGGTGCTGGTGTCGGCCGACTACAGCCAGGTCGAGCTGCGCATTCTCGCGCACATCTCGGGTGACGAAGGCCTCATCAAGGCGTTCCTCGACGACACCGACGTGCACGTGCGCACTGCTGCCGAGGTGTTCGGCATCGAACCCGCCGCCGTCACGCGCCAGCAGCGCAACGTGGCGAAGATGGTGAACTACGGCATCGCGTACGGGCTCTCTCCGCACGGTCTGTCGACGCGCCTCAACATTCCCATCGAAGAGTCGAAGTCGATCATCGACGCGTACTTCGCCCGCTTCCCCGGCATCAACGGCTACGTCGAGGGCACCATCGCCACCGCGCGCAAGACGGGCTTCGTGGAGTCGATCTTCGGCCGTCGTCGCTACATGCCCGACCTCGTCTCTCGCAACCGGCAGGTGTCGATGGCTGCCGAGCGCGCGGCGATCAACATGCCGATTCAGGGCACCGCGGCCGATCTCGTGAAGCGCGCGATGCTCGAGCTCGATCGGCGGCTGCCCGAGGCGAAGCTGAACGGCCGAATGCTGCTGCAGGTGCATGACGAGCTGCTCTTCGAGTGCCCCGAGGGCGAGGCCGACCGGCTGACCACGCTCGCGAAAGAGGTGATGACAGGTGTCGCCCAATTGAAAGTGCCGTTGGTGGTCGATGTCGGTCGTGGTCGCTCGTGGGCTGATGCACACTGACGTCGTTTCTGAATCGGGGGATCGATGGATCGAACGACGCGCAGCAACGTGAAGACCGACCCGGGCCTCGCCGCGAAGCTCACCGAGGTCGAGGCCCTCATCACGCGCCAGTCCGAACGGTTTCGCGCGCTGATCGAGGTCGGCAACGGGCTCTCGCTCGCGCGCGACGTCGACTCGCTGCTCACCGCGGTGATGGATCGCCTTACCGCGCTGCTCGGGGCCGAGGCGGCCACGTTGTACATGCACGACCGCGAGCGGAAGGAACTCTGGAGCCGCGTGATGCGGGGCTCGTCGGTGAAAGAGATTCACCTCGCCGACTCGCTGGGCATCGCCGGTCGCGTGTTCACCACCGGGCGCACGATGATGCTCGGCGACGCCTACGAAGACCCCCACTTCAACGCCGAGGTCGATCGCCAGTCGGGGTTCAAGACGCGGTCGATCATCGCCACCCCGCTGCGCCACGTGAGCGGTCGCGTGCTGGGCGTGCTGCAGGTGCTCGATCGCCGGCCCAACCTCTTCAGCGCCGATGATCGCACGCTGGTCGAGGGCATCGCGCTGCAGGTCGCAGCGGTGCTCGACAACGTGCTCCTGGTCGACGAACTCAAGCAGCGGGTGAGCGATCTCGATGCGCTCTACGAGGTCGAGCGCGCAGGCGCCGAGGCCACCGAGCACACCGACCTCGTGGGCCGCATTCTCGAGATCGCCATGGAACGAACGGGCGCGCGGGCCGGCAGCATCCTCCTCGCCGAAGAATATCAAGACGCCTTGTTCTTCCTCTCGAGCCGAGGTGAGAAATCGGAGTCGCTGGTCGCGCTGCGGCTCAAGACGGGGCAGGGCATTGCCGGGCACGTCGCCGAGACGGGCAAACTGGTGCGCGTGAAGAACGCCGAAGAGAACGAGCACTACGATCGATCGATCGCGAGGAAGCTCGGGCTCAGCACCGGCGCCGTGCTCTGCGTGCCCATCACCGACGGCAAGGGGAACCTCGGCGCTCTCGAGTTGCTCAACAAGAAGAACGGCTTCAACGAGAAAGACGAACGGTTGGCCGTGCTGATGGCCTCGCAGATCGGCCGCGCGCTGCAGAACCGCCAATCGAAAGAAGAGACCGAGCGCAAGGCCCGGCTGGCGACCATCGGCCAGATGTTGAGCGGTGTGCTGCACGACCTCCGTACGCCGTTGACGGTGGTGGGCGGCTACGCCGAGATGATGGCGAGCGAGGACAACCCGGAACTGCGCGCCGAGATGAGCCGCACCATCCTCGCGCAGCTCGGGCATGTCTCGGCCATGCAGCAGGAAACGCTGGCCTTCGTGCGTGGCGAGCGTGCGGTGCTGATTCGCCGCGTGTACGTGCACCTGTTCGTGAAGGAGATCACCGATCAGCTGCAGCAGGAGTTCGCGGCGACGAAGATCGAGCTGAAGGTGCACGCGGGGTACACCGGTGCCGCGCGCTTCGACGAGAGCAAGATGCGCCGGGTGATCTTCAACCTCGCCCGCAACGCCATCGACGCGATGCCTGCGGGGGGCCGCTTCCTCCTCTCGGTCGATCGCGAAGGCGACGAGCTCGTCTTCCGCGCCAGGGACAACGGGCCGGGCATTCCCCCCGAGATCGCGCAGCGGCTCTTCGAGTCGTTCGTCACCTCGAAGAAGACGGGCACCGGCCTCGGCCTCGCCATCGTGCGGAAGATCGCGAACGAGCACGGCGGCAGCGCTACCTGCAAGACGCAGATCGGCAAGGGCACCACCTTCGAGGTGCGCTTCCCCGCCGGCACGCCCAACGAGTGATCAGCTGCCCAGCGGCTCGACGTGCACCACGACGTCGATCACCTCGGGCCAGGTGCGCTTGATGTCCTCCTCGACGCGGTTGGTCACCTCGTGGGCGCTCTTCACCGAGAGGTGGGGGTCGACGTGGATGATCAGGTCGACGTAGGCCGCGCCCTCCAGGCCCCGGCTCCGAACGGAGCGCACCTCGCGGATCTCGGTGATCGCCTCCAGCAGCGCGCGCACCTTCTCGGGCTCGATGCGCGAGGAGTCCGCGAGAATGCCGACCGACTGCCGAATGATGCGCCAGCCGGTGTACGCGACGAAGCCCAGCACCCCGAGAGCGACGATGCCGTCGACGCGGTTGACGCCCAGCAAGGTGAGCCCGAGCGAGACGATCACCGCGATGGTGACGAAGACGTCAGACAGCGTGTGCGCGGCGTCGGCGAGCAGGAGCGAACTCTTGAGCTTTCTCCCCTGCGCGGCCTCGATGCGGGTCACCACGAGGTTCACCACGAGCGTCGTCACCATCACGACGATCTGCAGCACGCCGACCTGCGGGTGCGTGCCGTGAAGCAGTGAATTGAACGCCATGCGGCCCAGCTCGAGCACGCCCATGCCGATCATCACGCCGATCGCCAGCGAGGCGAGCGCTTCGAACTTCTGGTGGCCATACGGGTGCTCCGCGTCAGCGGGCTGTGACGCGAAATGCATCGCCACCAGCCCGATGATGTTGCTCGCGCCGTCGATGAACGAGTGCATGCCGTCGGCGGTCATGGCGGTGCTGCCGGCGATCAACCCCAACACCAGCTTCGCGACCGCCACCAGCCAGTTGGCCCCGAGGATCCACCAGAGGACCTTCTTCACCGAGGCGTGGCGCTGCCGATCGGTCACGCCGTAAGCGTCATCGCGCGACCTGCCCAAAGCAAATGCAAAGCCTGCGTCACTGGGTCGAGCGGAAGAGGCGCATGCCCGGCCGGCCGCTGAGCTCGAGATAGAAGCCGAACTGGAACTTCACGGTCTGATCGGTGGCGAGGATGCCCGGCGGCGGGTTGGGGAAGGGCTGCGCACGCTCGAACGCCTTGATCGCCTCGAGGTCGAGGAAGTCGAGGCCGCTGCTCTTGTCGACGAACGCGTCTTTCAGGCGGCCGTTGCCATCGAGGACGACGTTCAAGATCGTGTAGCGATCGCGGCCGCCGTAGATCTGCCCGCTCGGGTCGCGCAGGCGCAGCTGCTCGGTCGGCGCCCAGTTCTGACCCACGCTCTGCTTCACGCGGTTGAAGAAGCTCGCGTACCGCCACTCGCGCGTCGAGAGGTAGGTGCCGTCGCCCTGCTCGACGTCTTTCAGGAAGTCGTTGGGCGCCGCGCCGGTGATCTTGTCGACCACGGCGGCCGAGGGCAGCAGGTTGAGTACGCCTGCCTTGCCGATGCGCCCCGCCGAGGCCTCGTCACCTTGATCGGGCGAGCCGGGCGTGAGCTTGAGCCGCTTCGAGTTGCCCTTCAGCTCTTCGGCTTCGTCTCGGTTGCTCACGTTCACGCCGGGGCCTTCTTCAGTCGACGACTTGATCGAGACCTCCTGGCGCTTCTTCACGTCGGGCACTTCCATCGCCAGCTTCGGCGCGGCTTCCTTGAGCGGGCGATCGTCGTCCCCCAGCCCGTCGTTGCCGCTCACCTCGGTCTTCGCGTTCTGCGAGCTGCCGTTGCCGTCGACCTTCTGCGGCGCGGTGCGCTGGGCCATCGCGTTTCGGTAGAAGGCCGTCTGCTCTTTGGCCTTCGTTTCCTTCTTCGCGACGTTGTTCGTCTCAGCGACGTACTTCGCCTTCGGGTCGACCTCGTTGTTGCCGGGCGCGACGTCGACCACCTGACCGTCGGGCACGGGCTCAGGCTTCTTCTCTTCTTTCTTCACCTCGGGCCGCTTCGCGATGACCTTGCGCTCGTCTTTGATCATCGCCGCGCTGGGCCCGCGGTTCTTCTCGAACTGCTCGGTGGTGAGACCGCGCAACGTCACCGGCCGGCTCGAGGGCTTGAGCGAGCGCGCGCGATCCTTGACGTCCCACTTGAGGACGGAGGAGACGAGGATCAGCCCCAGGATGGCCGCGTGGACGGCCGCCGTGAGCACCATGACGAGCGTCGCCCGGAGAAGACGCCGTCGTGGAACGGCTCGCGTGGGGAGGGGGGCGAGAAACACGGCCCTCTCATCATAACGGCCACGGCCGCAGGTGCCTCATGCCTGCCTGTCAGGAGTTCTTCGGTAAAATCAATAGATTCGGGCCACCTGGGCCCCATTGAAGTAGTGGTCGAGGATCTGCCGGTACGTCTGCCCGGCCTCTGCTCGACCGATCGCGCCCGTCTGGCACATGCCGACACCGTGGCCCCAGCCTCCGCCGGTGAAGACCCACGCGGCGGGGCGGCCCTTCGCATCCTTCTCGGCCTTCAGCTCGAACATCGCGCTGTTGAGCATGCCGAAGGTGCGGCGGATGTTGAGCTCGCCACGGATGGTGGTGGCGCCTTCTTCGCCAGAGATCTGCAGCAGCCGCGCGCGCCCCGACACACCGCGCTCAGTGACGTTCATCGCCATCACCTTGCCGACGGCGAACGAGGCGAGCTTGTCGTCGACTTCCTTCGCGGTGAAGCGCTTTTCCCAGCGGTACTTGGTGAGCTGGGTGAACGACGAGACGCGACACGCGTGTTGGGCCTCCGTGGTGAGGAACTTCGTCAGGTCTTTCGGCGAGGCGGTGATGGGCTTGCCCAAGAGCACGTCGGGTCGGCCGCGCAGCGAGGGGTTGGGCACGCCGCCCCACACGATGTCGTTGTTCTCGGTGTGGCCGCCGCAGACCGCGCTGTAGACCGAGTCAACGAGGCGATCGCTCGCGTCGAACGAGGCTTCTCCGCGCGTGGCCTCGACCGCAGCGTTGGTGCTCGCAGCCTCGCCACCGACGCCCTTGTAGACGGCGCAGTGCTGCTCGGTGCACAGCACGTACGGGTCGGCGAGGTGCTTCAGCCCGATCTTCGCGAGCACCTCTCCTCTCGCCGTGACCGCCTGCGCCTTCAGCGCCTCGACGTGTGCCTTGGCGAAGATCTCCGAGGGCACGAGGCCCTTGAGCAGATCTTCGAGATCGACCTGGTTGATGACGGCGATCTTCCCCGCGCGATCGGCGGTGAGCAGCACCGAGCCGCGGTAGGCGCGATCTTCGAAGTTGTGGAAGTCGTAGCCTACGCCGTACTCGACCCGCCTCACCTCGATGGGCGCGCCGTCGGGTGACTCGGCGGTGAGCTTCTCGTCCACCTTCGCGGTGACCGCGCCCGTGCCGTCGATGAGCTCGAGTGCGATGGTGCCCCGGGCCTTCACGTCTTCGAGCAGCGAGGTGCGCACCTGGAACTTCTGCAGGATCTCCGACTGCTGTGCGGCCAATGACTCGGGCGGGGCAGGGGGCTGATCGACCACCAGCACGTAGCGGCGGTTGTCGATGACCTTGCCCGCGATGCCGTACACACCGCCGAGGATCTGCGACTTGAGCTTGAGGCCGCGCGCGCTCCACTCTTCCTGCGCCTGCGCGAGGCCGAGCTTGTCGTTGAAGGGCACCTCCGCGACCTGAATGCGCGCCACGATGCTTGCGGGCGTGCCCTTCGCGCGGCGGATCTTCCATTCCATGCCTGGGGGGCCCTCGACGAACTTCTCGGGCGTGACGGGCAGCCGAAAGCGCAGCCGACCGCGGCCGACGAGCGTCACCTCGGTGCTGCCTTCCATCAGCCGCACGGGGATGATCGGTGAGCCGCCCTTGAAGTCGAGGCGCTTGGTGGTCAGCTCCGAGGGCGGTGGCGGGAGATCGTCGTCAGCCTGCGCCGCTCCACCGAGGATCAAGATCGAGGTGACGACGGCGCGACCGAGCATCGATCCCCTCAGGCAGATCGAAGCCCGGAGCCCCTGTTTCGAGGAACCCCGGGCTTCCGTTGAGGCGCCACCCGGATTCGAACCGGGGGATGAGGGTTTTGCAGACCCTTGCCTTACCACTTGGCTATGGCGCCGAAATCACGAGGCTTATCTCGCAGCTCAATTCTTCGGTCAAGGAGTGACGCGCACCAAACCACTTCTCTGAAAGTTGATTTTGGAGTCAAAGTCGGCGGCCTATGAGTTCATCCGGGTTCGCGACCTTCAGAGAAGAGCACGAAGCGTTTCGGCAGACGGTGCGCCAGTGGGTGCAGCGGGTAATCAAACCGCACGCCACGAAGTGGGAAGAGGCCGAAGAATTCCCGCGCGAGCTGTTCGGCAAGGCGGCGGAGCTGGGGCTGTTCGGGCTCAAGTACGAAGAGTCCTACGGGGGAACGAGCGCGGGATTCTTCTTCGAGGCCATCGCCATCGAAGAATTGAGCAAGTGTGGGTCGGGCGGGGTCGCGGCAGGGCTCATTGGTCAGGCGACCATCGGCACGGGGCCGCTCCACCTCTTCGGTACGCCGGCACAGAAGGAAAAGTTCCTCACGCGCGCCATCAAGGGCGAGTGGATCGGCGCGTTCGCGGTGACCGAGCCCGGCGCCGGCAGCGACGTGGCGGGCCTGCGCACCCGCGCCGAGAAAGACGCCACCGGCTGGGTGCTCAACGGCAGCAAGACGTACATCACCAACGGCGTGCGCGCCGACTACGTGATCGTCGCCGCGAAGACCGACCCCACGAAGGGCCACAAGGGGCTCTCGATGTTCCTCGTGCCGAAGGGCACGCCCGGCTTTCGCGTGAGCAAGAAGCTCAAGAAGCTCGGCTGGCGCGCCAGCGACACGGCTGAGCTCACGTTCGAAGACTGTCGCCTGCCCGCCGAGGCGCTCCTCGGTGAAGAGGGCGGCGGGTTCGCGCAGATCATGGGCAACTTCCAATGGGAACGCCTGTCACTCGCGCTGGGCGCCATCGGCGCGGCCGAAGACATCCTCGAGACCGCGGTGGAGTACGTGAAGAACCGCGAGGCGTTTGGACAGGCCATCGCGAAGTTTCAGCTCACGAAGCACAAGCTCGCCGACGCGGCGACCGAGCTCGAGGCGGCGCGCCAGCTCACGTACCACGCGCTGCGCCTGCACGCGGCGGGCGAGTGGGCGTTGGCGCAGACGGCGATGGCCAAGAAGTACGCGACCGAGATGTGTTGCGAGCTGGCCGACCTCTCGCTGCAGCTGCACGGCGGCGCCGGCTACATGATGGAATACGACATTCAGCGACACTGGCGCGACGCGCGGCTCGGCCCCATCGGTGGCGGCACGAGCGAGATCATGAACGAGATCATCGCCAAGCAACTGGGGCTGTGACGCCCCGCTGCTTTAGAAGCGCGCCTGCATCACCACGTTGAAGCCCAGCTGGTTCGGCTGCTCGAACGCCGGCTGGCTGATGTTCGCGGTCGAGTCGCGGAAGGTCACGCGGTTGTCGTCGCGGTTGTAGAAGACCTCGCCGAGCAGCGCGAAGTACTCGCTGATGTCGAGCTTGAAGGTGCCCTTGATGCTGAAGATGGGGAGCACCGCCTGGTCGGCCGGCAGAATCGCGAAGAGGTTCACGTCGCGGACGACGACGGTGCGGGGGCCGGTGAGGCCAGGGGGCGGGTTGGCGCCACCAAAGTCGAAGCGAGGGGCGCTGACCGACGCGGGCGATTGCACGCCGCCGATGAGGCCGATGGTGAGGTGCTGGTTGGGGAAGAAGCGGTCGGCGCCGATGGCACCCCAGAGCTCCGGGCGCACCGTGCTGCCGTCGGTGAAGTCGTAGTACGGCGGCAGGCCCGGCACGTCGAACTGAATGAACGACAACGTGCGGTACAGACCGATCACGTAGAAGCGCCAGTAGTCGAGCTTGAAGCGGGCCTGCAGCGCGATGGCCCCGGCAGGCTGCACGCGGGTCGACGCGAAACGATCGGGGTTGACCAGCGTCTGGCCGAGCACGCTGCCTTCGATCGACAGCTGGTAGCTGAAGCCGCCCGGGTAGCTCTCAGGGCGGAAGAAGCGCTGCGTGACGTCAGGGTCATTCTTGTAGAGCCGCAGGTCGAGCGACGGGAGGATCGAGTCGGAGAAGAGCGAGATCTGCGTCGAGCCGCCCAGCGCATTCACTGGCGCGCGCACGCCCTGCTGCGCGAGCGAGGGCACGATGCCGCGATTGAAGTAACCGCCGTTCACTTCCCAGCGCAGGCGGTTGGCGACCAGATCGACGCCGCCGCCGAAGAGCACGCCGTACTGGCGCTCCTGAACGTTGAGGAGGTTGTTGAGCAAAAGGCCCGTCTTCGCGCCCACGAAGGCGTACCAGCGGTCGCGGGTGATCTGCAGCTTCATGCCCGGCACGGCGGCGGGCCGGCCCGTGCTCGAGGTGCCCGTGCCCTGGTTGAACGTGAAGGCCGAGTCACCGCCCCAGGTGAGCTTCCACGCGTAGCCGAGACGAAAGCGGTCGGCCGAGACAGGGAAGCCGGTCAACGAGATCTCTTCTTTCGCGCCCCAGCCCGCAGGTTTGTAGTTGAGCTTCACGAAGCTCGCGTTGTCGAAGAGCGTGATCGCACCCGACGGCTGCGTCGAGACCACGATGTTGAGCGCGGCCTCCGCCTCGAATCCTTCGAAGAAGCTCGGGGTCTTCTTGTAGAGCGAGACGTTGGACAGCGTCTCGAAGCCGGTGAAGCGAGTGTTGAAGTTGTCGTAGAACTGGGTGTTCTGCCGCGACGCGCCGAAGCCGGTGCCGGGCTCGCTGGGCGTGGTCTCGCCGGGCTTCACGAACACGTTGGAATTGGCCACCGCGAACGTGACGCGGGTGTCGATGAAGTCACCGGCCCACACCGCGCTCGAACTCACCACCACCAGGGCGGCACACTTTGCAAACAGCTTCACTGGTCTCTCCCGGGCCGGGAATCCGGCCCTCCCACTGCTGAACACTTCACTGCGTCACACAGCGCTGAATCGGCTTGGGGCACTCGAGGCCCGGGCCGGGGTAGCAACACACGTCATCGGCGGCGCGCGGAATCACCACCCACCGCGGTCGCGCGGGCTGCACCTGCTTGAGGTGGCCGATGAGATCGAACTCCGAGCCACGCAGGTTGCGGCACTGCTGGGCGCGTTCCGCGTCGGCATCGTTCTCGTCGCAATCGGGATCGAGCTCGGGGATCGAGTCTTTCGTGATCAAGTTGATGCGCGTGCGGGCGTTGAGGCCCACCGAGCAGCTCGACGCGGCGGTGGTGGCCTGAAACGCAACCGACGTCTCGACGCCCTGGAACGTGTAGCGGATCATCTGGTCAGCGGCGATCAACGGGTCGGTCTCGGTCGCGACCGTGCCACCGACGCCGACCTTGTAGCGGGTGGGCTGGTTGCAGGTGATGACCACCTCGTTGCCGGCGACGTAGTTGTTCACGCGAACCGACGGGTTGACGATCGCCCCGCCATCGGACGGCGCCGTGCCCAGCGGTGCAGTGATGCGTTGGATGCGCTGGGGCAGCTGGTCATCGAGGCCGAGTGACGCGGGTCCCGGGAGCCCGAGCTCCACCACGTATTGGCCGAAGCCTGCGAAGGTGGCGCGCTCCGAGCAAATGGTGCCGGTGTGCTCGTTCATGCCGATCACGCAATCTTGCGTGCACACGCGCTCGACTCGGTCGCTCTCGGGCTCCGGTGCGTCGAAGCTGCAGGTCGACCACTGCCAGACCCCGTTGACCGTCGTCTCACAGAAGAACGGCACCGAGCCGTTGCTGTTGAAGTCGCAGTTGACGAACTTCTGGGGGAAACGAATGCGCCGCAGCTTCACCAGCCCCGACTCGAGGCTTTCCATCTTCATGTTGCGGCGGTTGTGGCCACAGAGCGAGTCGGTGAGGAACAGGGTCGCGGCGTTGTCTTGCCCGCAGGTTCGGCCGCCGATCTCATACGGCCTCACGAACTGGAGCCACTTGTTCCACTGGTCTTGCGGCAGGCGGCGCACGCGCTCGGCCGTGGTCCACGCGGGGAAGACCATCTGGGTGGTCGAGGTGAATTCCTGCACCGAGCCCGAGAGCGTGAAGAGCAGGTCGCCCTCGTCGAGCCCGTCGGGAAAGTTGAAGTTGAAGACGAACATCGACCCGAAGGTGCCCGGGACGAACCCGACGCAGTCGGTCGCGCGGCGACACGAGCGCAGCGAGATCGGGCACTGCCCCATGCCACCATCGAGGTTGACCACCTTGCCGCCGTCGAGGCCGTCGACCTGACACGGTTCGAGCGGCTCGGGGGTGCGAACGCTGTTGCCCAGAGAATCCTGCAGCTGTTCGCGCAGGCGGCAGGCCGAGATGTCGGTCACGTAGAAGCCAGCCGGGTCGAGACCGGTGACCACCATCAGCGATTCGCGGCCGTTGCGCCCAGGATCGTCGGCGCAGGTCTGCTTGAGCGTGCTGCCGGAGGTGGGATCTTTGCCGACCGACACGAACTCACCGACGAACGGCGAGCTGCGGTTGTCGAGCTCGCCTGGCAGCTGCAGCGACTGCAGCGTCTGATCGGCGAAGTAGATGGTGGGCGACGCGCCAGAGGCATACGTGCGGCGCGCGGGGAAGACGGGCTCGGACGGCAACAGCTCAGCGGGCAGCTGGCCGCCGTCGAAGGCGTACTTGGGCGGCGCGTCTTCGACCCACACCCGCACTTCGCCGTAGGGGTGCAGGGCGCGAACCGTGGCTTCCACCTTGCCGAGCGTGGCCGCTGACCAGCGTGCGCGGAGATCGGGGACGAGATCTCCCGGGATCACCCGGAAGCTCACCGTGCCGTTGAAGTCGGTGAAGGGCTGGCCATCGATGCCGAGGGCTTCGGCCTGGAGGTCGAACTCCACCTCGCCGCGGGGAATCACGAAGCGGCAGCCGGGCCGGCCCTTCTCTTCGGGAGGCACGTTCTGGGCGCCGCCATACTGTTCGACGCACGCCGAGACGACCCCCACCGGGTTGCGTGCGTTGCCGACGCGCTCGTACACCCCCAACACCTTCACCGAGAAGCTGCTGAGCTGATGGGGCGCGGGGGCTTCCGTGGTGCAGCCTGCGAGCACCACGAAGGCGAGGGGCAGGGTTCGGTTCATCACTTCACCCTCCGGGAAATGCGGCCGTCTTCGGCGCCGACGACGATGGGGATCAGCGTCGGGTTCTCACAGAAGTTGAGCACCGCGCGGGTGATGTTGCCGCACAGGGGATCTCCAGCGAGCGCCTGACGGCAGTTGCAGCGGCCGAGCTGGGGGCCCTCGGGGAGAAGGGCGGAGCACTGCGTCGCCTGCTCGGGGAGCACCTCGCCCTGGCAGGTCGCCGCATCCTTGCGGAAGATGTCGTAGCAGCTGCAGGTGCCGCCGCGCGTGTCGTAGAGCGCGTCGCGGAAGCTCTGCGTGGCCTGACAGAAGCTGCGCTCCTGCGCATCGATGACCCACCGCGAAGGCTGCTGGGGGTCGCGGTTGCCGCACGGCTGGCCCTTCTTGCCGATGATGTTGCCCGCAGTGTCGGTGTTGCCCGAGAGCACCTCGTCGCAGCTGCAGAAGTTCTGCATGTACCCGATGAGCGAGTCGCGCAGCGGGATGCCCGTCTCGACGCGCGTGGTGTTACGCTTGAGCACGAGGAAGCCCGAGCCGCCGCGCGCGATGTAGTCGTTGACGGCCACGCGGTACGTCTCGTTCTCGTTCAGGTCGGCGCCGTTGACGGTGATGTTGGTGCCCGCGTGCGCCCAGCAGCGGCCGCCGGTGGGCGAGGCGTCGTCTTGCAGGCACTGCCAGGCGGCGCGGCCCGTGCGATCCCCCTGGGGGCACTCCGCGTCCGGGGTGCCGGAAGGGTCGCACGGCGTTCGAAGGCGGTTCAGCTGGGCCTGCGCACAGTCCATCGTGAAGCGCGCGCCGGAGATCTGCGCCTGCGCACCACAGCCGCGATCCGACGAGCGCTCGGCGATGAAGTCGAACATCTCCTGCATCTCGCGACCTGACAGGAACATGATGTTCACCGTGTTCTCGAACGGGAAGACGTTGAACATCGCCTCCTGCGTGAGCGGACCGGCGTAGAGGTTGTCGCGAATGCCCAGCGAGTTGGTGACCGCGACCTCGGCCTCGACGCCCTGACGGCGACGCATCGAATCGGACGTGATGTTCCCCAGCGGGCTGTCGCCACCGGTCGAGTTGTTGCGGCGCGCGATGTCCCGGGGCGCGAAGGCAAAGAGTGAGGTGAGGTTCAGCCGCACATCGAGATCAGTGATGTAGGGCTGCAGCAGCTGTGCCGTGTTGAGATCTTCGACCTTCTTGCAGTCTTCGATGCCTTGCGCGACGCGCGGATCGCGGACGAACTCACCCGTGCTCCAGAACTGCGAGCGGTAGAGATCGTGCAGCCCTTCGCTGCACCACACCGAGTCGATGGGGAACACCTTGAAGTCGAAGGTGGTGATCTCGCCGCCCTCGAAGCGGCTCTCACCTTCTTTGGGCATCTGGATCACCGCGTCGATGCGGTTCAGGTACTTCGAGAACGCGCCACCGTGGCTCAAGATGACCTTGCGGCCAGCGGGGTCGGTCAGCAGCTGGGGCGGGTTGAGCACCACGTGCAGGTGGCCACCGAGGATCGCGTCGATGCCCTCGACGCCCGGGATCGCGACGTGCACCACCGAGCTCGGGTCTCCCTCGGGGCCGAACCACTCGAGCACCGTCCACGGCATGGCCGACCGCTCGACGAAGCGTTTGGCGATGCTCCACTCGTAGAAGGCCTCGTAGCCCTGAATGAGATCCTGGTCTTCGGTGAGGCCGGCGTGGCTGGTGATGACAATCAGATCGACCGAGGGGCGCAGGAACTCGACGTAGCTGCGGGTGATCTCGTTCGGCTCGAGGGGGATCGCCTGCAGCGAGTTGCCCTGCTCGACGATGGAGTTGAGCGAGCCGAAGTTGCCCAGCCCGATGATCCCGACCCGGAGCCCCTGAAGGTTCTTGATGGTGAAGGGCGAGGTGAACAACGCGGTCGCGTTGCTGTTGGGCTGGCTGTAGTCCTCCCACTGGTAGTTCGCGATCAACACCGGGAACCGGGCCGCGTCTCGCGCCTGCTTGGTGAAGTTCGCTGCACCGGCGTCGAACTCGTGGTTGCCGATCACCGCGGCGTCGAGGCCGACACTCGACAGAAACTTGTACTCAACCTCACCGAGGTTCAGGTTGAAGATCGGTGCGCCCTGGTACGAGTCGCCAGAGTCGAGGTGCAGCACGCGATCGGCACGAAAGCGCTCGCGCGCGATCAGCGCCGCCATGCGCGTGGCCCCGCCAAAAGGCCCGGCCTCTGGAATGAGCCCGAGATCGGTGTCGGTCTTGAGCGGGTTGAAGTCGTAGGGCAGCAGGCGCGAATGGATGTCTGAGGTGTGCAGGAACGTCAGACGCACCTGTTGACCGGTGAGGTTGACGTCGTAGCCGGTGAGCGTCGGCAGACACGAGGTGTGGACCATCGCTGCAGACAAGAGCGCAACCAGCAGGACTCGCTGAGTCACACCGCGGAGCAACGAGCGAAAGGGGCGACTGGGAAGCTTCATCCTTGGAGCTCGGGGGCTTGCGTGTTCGGCCAGGCGACTGCCGGCTCCCTTACGCGCCCCCGTGGCTCTGGTAAAGCGGCGACGTCATGCGAGACACGCCTGTGACCGACCTCGAGGTGGTGGAGGACTTCACGTCGACCGGTCGGTGCGATGAAGGCTTTCTCCACGTGCGACGCCTGCGGGTGCGCAACGTGCGGGGCGACGGCTCGCGTTCCCCCACGTACCGCGTCGACGTCATCGATCGCCCCCGGCTCGACGCCGTCGCGGTGCTGGTGTGGCGGCGCGGCGATGCGGGGCTCGAGTTCCTCACGCGGCAGAACCTCCGGCCCGCGGCCTATTTTCGGAAAGACAAGGTGCCGAACGTGCCCGACGGCCGCACGCACCTTTTTTGCGAAGAGATCGTCGCCGGGCTGCTCGAGGCGTCTGACGCGGGGGAAGAGGGGCTGCGCCTCCGCGCCAGAGAAGAGGTCCGCGAAGAGGCTGGCTACGTCGTTGAGCCCGCGCGGGTGCAGTTGCTCGGGGCGCCTTTCTTCGTGGCGCCGGGCATCATCAGCGAGAAGATCTTCCTCACCGCCGTCGAGGTGACCGGCCTTTTGCACCAGATGGCCGAGGGTGACGGCACCCCGCTCGAAGAGGGCGGTGCGCTCGCCTGGCGCAGCACGCTTTCGCTGCAAAAGGCGATCGCCGACGGCGTGATTCAAGACGCCAAGACGGAGCTCGCACTCGGCCGGTTCCTCGCGTCTCTGCAGGCCGGCAGCCGTGCGTCGACGTCGGCCTCGGAGCCCAGCCTCTCGGGGACCTGGTCGTCCAGCACCTGAGGCCAACTGCACTTCTGGCCGTCAGTGCGCTGCGACTTTGGATTGCGGGCGCGCGTTCCACACGCGCGTGCACAGAATCAACCCGAGGATCGCCATCGGCACCATCGCCCGAGGCCAGTTGATCCAGTTCTCGGCAAGCTTCGCGGCGTCGCCCTCGGGCAGGAGCATCCCCACGATGAGGCTCTGCAGCCCGGTGCCGAGGTAGACGAAGCCATCGATGATGCCGACGGCGACCCCCGTGTTCTTCCGGCCTCCGAAGTCAGCGCTCGCGGTACCGCTCAACATGCCGTGTACGCCGACGTAGTTGAGGGCCATGAACACCAGCACCCACCCGACCCACGCGTAGGTGAGGCCGAAGAACATCGCCAGCGCCCCGACGGTGATGCCGCCGTAGAGCACCGACGCGACAGGGCCGCGACGCGACTGAAAGACGCGGTCGCTGATCACGCCCGCCATCATTCCCCCGACGATGCCGAACACGCACAGCAGCAGGCCCCAGTTGATCGAAACGAAGTCGTTCGACCAGCCGACCGCCTTGGCGAACTTGGGGTACCAGCTCATCACCCCGTTGCGCAGGAAGCCGGTGCAGAACTCGATGCCGACGATCACCAGAATCACGGGGTTGGTGAGCATCTTCACGAATACGTCTTTCACGCTGGCCTTGTCGTCGATGTGACCAGACGCATCGCCCACCTCGAAGTCGGGGTGGCCCGTCTGCCCGGGGGTGTCGCGCACGAGGAAGAACGAGAGGAAAAACGCGCCCACCAACACCACCGCGGGGATGAGGGCCACCATCCACGGGGAGCCGGGCATGCCTTTGGAAATGGCGCGGCTCCAGTCGTAGCCAAAGTAGACGCCCAGCGAGATCAGAATGCCGAACACGCCGCCCTGAATGCCGCGCTCCCGCAGGTGGAACCACGCCGCGTTGACCTTGACGATCGAGACCGCGCCGAAGCTCTGAAAGTACATGTCGACGCCGTACAGAATCGAGAGCCACAGCACGAGGCCTCCGGGGGGCGTCCATTCCTTCGCGACGTTGAGCCACACGAGGCCCGCCATGAAGAAGTTGGCAATCGCCGCGCCGCCCGCACTCAGGAGAATCGTGGTGCGCCCGCCGAGCTTGTCGGTGAGCGGGCCATTGATGATGAACGACACGCCGTACACGATGGTGCCGGCAGCGAAGATGATGCCGAAGGCCTTGTTGTCGGTCTTCGAGCCGAGCGCGCTGGTCAGCTCGTTGACGTTGTAGCGACCAAAGTAGAGGAACGCGTAGGTCAGCCCGAGCGGGAACCAGTTCCAGAAGCGGCGCTTCTTGAACGCCTCCGAATGGCCCAGCTCGACCTTCGGCAACCGAGCGAGCACGAGGGCGATCGCGCCGAGCAGCAGCACGATCGGAAGCAGGTTCGACAGCCACTGCGGCATCGGGGTGATCCCTCCGGGCGCGGCACGTCCCACACACGCCACTCTGCGTCAACGACCTCCGACCGGGGTTCGTGTGGCGTGTTACACGGTTGTCACATATCTTCTGTCGGTGGCAGACGGGCCTTCAGCCGGCAACGCCGAGCTCTTCGATACCAAGGTCGACATTCACGACCGCAAGCAGTTCGAGCTGAAGCTCGAGTACCAGCCCAGCGGCACCGACCCCGAGAGCGAGTACCTGGTCGAGACGATTCTCTTCCTGCCGAAGAGCCTCAACATCAGCGCCGACACATGGCCGCGCGATCAGTTCTACGCCGATCTCCACAACTACGTGCGGCTCAAGACGCCGGTCTTGTCGTTCGAAGAGATTCGCACGGGTTCGCACAGCCCGCTGGTGCAGCTCGAGCAGCGTCTGCCGCTCGGGTTGCTCGGCCCGGTGAGCGAGGTCGTCTACGACGCGAAGATGCTCTCCTGCGTGATGCGAGGCGCCTTGCGGCGCTTCGCTCGCGGCATGAAGAAGGAGTGTGCGCACCTGCTGCGGGGCGCCGAGACCGATCGGTGTGCGCCGCCAGACTCGCCCGCGCACCTCCAGGAACTCGCGCGCAAGTCGATCAACGCCACGCAGGACATTCTTCGCCGCTTCCGCAGCACGAGCGCACAGCTCACCGAGAAGTACCCCATCGGCCCCAAGGCCGAGGCCGCGCTGCGCTTGTGCGACGAATACATGAGCCTGCTGGTGGAACAGTTCTTCCGCCGCATCGTGGTGCAGATGGAACGCATGCCGCGCTCGGGCGTGTACGTCGAGATGCGCCGCGAGCTGATGGACGTGGTGATCGGCGACGAGAGCTACCGCAAGGCGCGCAAGTGGCCCTCGGTGCTGACCGCCGAAGGCGACAACGAGGAATACACGCACCGCGTGAGCTTCCTGAAGAAGTTCTGCATGAACATCCTCTTCCTCAAGGTGGCGCGCAGCTCGACGCGCAAGGGGTGGGAAGAGGTGCTGTTCGCGATCGCCGCGGGTGGCTCGATGGCCTTCGCGCTGGGCGTCGGGCTCTTCGCGCAGTCGCGCTACCCGCAGGCGAGCTTCAACTTCTTCCTGCTCGCGGTGCTCGGCTACATGTTCAAAGACCGGCTGAAGGAAGCGCTGCGTCGCATGCTCGCCTCCTACGCCGGTAAGTTCCTCTACGAGCGCACCACGCGCATCGTCGACCCGGTGACGCAAGACGACGTCGGCATCTGCCGCGAGAAGCTCGACTACGACGCGGCGGTGCAGGTGCCCCCCGAGCTGGCGAAGCTGCGCGCGCAAGACGACCTGGTGACCGTGGCGCAGGGTGAGCTCGCCGAGACCGTCATCCGCTACCGCAAGAAGATCGTCCTCGATTCCGAGATGTTGCCGCGCATCGCCGACGGCATCGTGTCGGGCGTGACCGACATCATCCGCCTCAACGTCGATCGACTGCTGCACGACATGGACGACCCCGAGTACGCGCTCGACTACGTCGATCTCGACGACTTTTCGGTCGGCAAGCTGCAGATGGCGAAGAGCTACCGCGTCGACGTCGCCTTTCGCTTCATGGTCGACGATGGCCGGCATCAGCGCACCACGGTGCGGCTCATGCGCTTCGTGCTCGATCGCAACGGCATCAAGCGCATGACGGAATTGGTGCCGGAGACGGTGGTCGCCGAGTCGAAGCCGATGGTGGTGACGACTCCGTCTGCGCCGCCCGCGCCCGTGACGCAGTAATCTGCCCGCCCATGCGAACGCTGGTCGTGGCGCTGGGGGGGCTCGCCTTGTCGGCGTGTGGTCAGCGCGTTGCGGTCAGCGGCTGCGAGGGCGTGTTGCTCTTCCTCGATGGCGGCGTGTGCGCCAACCCGTGTTCGGCTGAAGAAAGCCTCGAGCTCTTCGCGGTCGACACCCCCGATTGCCGTTTCGTCGAGTGGGCCGGCCCCTGCGGGTCGCTGCGTCTATGCCGCGTTCGAAACACCGGCGAGGAGGCGGTCTTCACTCGCGCTCGATGGCCGCTCACGCTTGACCTCCAGCAGGCCGTCGACTTTTCGGTCGAGGTCGAGCCCACCGGCGCGAGCTGCGCGGAGTCGTGCACCCTCTCGATCGACGCGGGGACGTCGGTTCGTCTGCGCGGGGTGGGACCGATCGACCGACGCCTCGAGTGGTCTGGCGATTGCGCGGGGCAGTCCGATGGAACGTGCGTTGGAGAGATCGATCGAGCGCGCGCGGTTCGAGCTGTGTCGACGCCCTGGCGTCTGCCCTTCACGGTCGTCGTCGAAGGCGATGGAGTGGTCGAGCTCGACGGCGTGGGCTCCTGCGGCCCCCAGGCGACCTGTGAGTTCGAAGTGCTCCGAGGCTCTACGGTCACCGCGCGGGCCCGGGCGGGTTCCAGCGCCGTGTTCGCAGGTTGGTCACTGGGGGCGTGCAGCGCCGACGTCTGCTCCGTGCGGGCCGATGTCGACACGCTCCCCCTCGGCGCCCGCTTTGGGCTCGGCCATCGCCTGCGGCTCGAAAGCACGCTGCCCGCTGGGCTGACGCTGAACCAAAGCTCCGTGGGCCTCCCGTTCCAGCAACAGCTGGCGACGGGAACACGGATTCGGATGAAGGCTCAGCCCGGCGTCGACGACGTCGTCTTTCGGTTTGCCGGGGTGCGGTGCGAAGAGCCCCGGGACATCGATGAATGCGAGTTCGATCTCACGTCTGACGTCGACGGGGTGGTCGAGATCGTTCGGCTTCACCAGTGGGCGGTTGGGGGCTGGAGAGCTCAGCTCAACTCGCTGCTCCCCACCGATGCAGGGGTCTTCGTCACCACCAGCGTTCACCGCAACATGGTGAGCACCAGCGAGCGGCTCCACCGTCTCGAGGCGGACGGGGGCCTGACCCTGCTCAACAGCGGCCTGTTCAGCTCGAGCGGCCTCATCGTGATCGAAGCCCCCGACGGCCGACTGTGGCTCGGTGCCACGGTGCGTGGGTACGCAGGGCTGCCGACCATTCCCATCAACTGGGGGGCAACGACCACGAGCGTGCCGAGCCGGGGCGATGGCGTGCCCCAGCCCATCTTCGTGCGGCTCGACTCGACGTGGAACATCGAGGTCGTCAAGCCGGTGCCGTTGATGGCAGGCGATGGCTTCGATCTGGCGACGGCGCCGCCTCTCGTCCTCAGCGCAGATCGGTTTCTCGGCGCGGGCACAGGGACGCTCGACCTCCCTGGCGGTGTCGCATCGTCCTTTCGGCTGCGGTGGAGCGGGGCCTTCGATCTCGAGGCGGCCTTCCTCGACGCGCGCGCCGGTGACCTGGCCATGGTGGGGTCTGCTCCGGTCCTGGTCACCCCCGTTGAGACGGGGGCCACGCGTCGCATCGATTCGTGCACGGTTGCAGACACCGGTGGCGGCTCGATGATCGTCGCGCACCTGGCTCCCGACGGAACGTGCCTCAACGCCGTCGTTGGTTCAGCGGGCCTCGACGCGGGCCTGAGCCTCGCGGCCTACCGTCAGCCGTCGTTGGTGCGCGGTCTGTCTCTCGAGGTCTCGTGGTTCGAGCCCTGGGGCCGATTCGGCAGGCAAACGCGGCTGACTGCGCTGGGCAAATGGGAGCGGCTCGTCACCACGACCGAAGGCGCGGTGGTCGACGCGCAGGGGCTCGGTCTCGGGGGATTCCTCTTCGCCCGCATCACCGTTCAGCATGAAGCGGAGGCGGTGGTCTCGAGCGGCGTCGTTCGCGTTCGGTGCCCGGCCAACCTGAACGGAGGCAAGAGCCGGGTGGTGATGCGCTTTCGACCCGACGATGGGGTCGCCGATTGGGCGACCTGCCTGCGTGCTCGCGAAGGCACCGTGTCCCGCTTTGAGGGCAACTCGATCAGCCGCTCGGCGGTTCCGGTTGCTGCGTTCGGCGGCCTCCTCTTCCCCGAACAGGCGGCGACCCCCAATGGAGACACAGCGACCTTTCACGTGGGCTCCGCCGAGCTGACGAATGAGAGCACTGCGGCGTACGTGATGTTCCTCACGCCCCCGCTGGCCCCGTGACGCAATAAGTCACGCGTTTTCGCAGTGAATCGGCTCGGTTTGGCGCTAGAGCGCGCCGCTCCCATGAGCGACTACCTTCACCGGGTTCCAGTCAACTGGCACAAGACCCTCGAGAAGATCCTGACGCTGGCCGCCAAGGCCAGGCGGTCGGGCCTGCTGATTTTCGACCTCGACTCGACCGTCTTCGACAACCGCCCCCGTCAAGCGCGCATCATTCGTGAGTTCGGCGCGCTGAAGGGCAACGCGCTGCTCACGAAGTGCCAGGCGTGGCACTTCACCAGCGGGTGGGATCTGCGCGGCGCGTGCGTTTCGTGTGGCCTGTCGCAGGCCGAGGCCGAGGCGATTTTTCCCGAGCTCAAGGCGTTCTGGGGCAAGCGCTTTTTCACCTCGAAGTATTGCGAGGAGGACGTCGAGATCGTCGGCGCACCGCGCTACCTCCACGCGCTCGATCGTTCGAAGGCTCGGGTGATCTACGTCACAGGTCGCCACGAGGGCATGCGCAAGGGCACCGAGGCCTGCCTGGAACGAACGGGCATGCCGATGCCGAGCAGCGGCGGGCACGTGCGGTTACTGATGAAGCCCCGTCTCCCCGACAGCGATGACGACTACAAGCGCAACACGCACGAGCACCTGCGCGACATGGGTACCGTGCTCGCAGCCTTCGACAATGAGCCGACCCACATCAACGACTACGCCGTGAAGTTCCCCAAAGCGATCCCGGTGCACCTCGCGACGGATCACTCGGGCCGTGACGTTCGTTTGCATGAGCGTTGCGTGTCGATTCCCCATTTCGCGTATTAAGACGCGCGCATCACCAGACCAAGGAGTCAAAGTGGCTGCCAGCACTGAACAGATGCTGACGATGTACCGGAAGATGCTGCTCGCGCGGCGCTTCGAAGAGAAAGCCGGTCAGGCGTACGGCTTGAAGAAGATCCAGGGCTTCTGCCACCTGTACATCGGGCAGGAAGGCGTGGTCGTCGGCATCAACGAGGCGCTCAAGCCCACCGACTGGGTCATGACGGGCTACCGCGATCACGTGCACCCGCTGGTGCGCGGCGCCGACGCCGGCATGCTGATGGCCGAGCTCTACGGTCGCGACGGCGGCTACTCGAAGGGGAAGGGCGGCTCGATGCACTTCTTCGACATCGAGCACGGCTTCTACGGTGGCTACGGCATCGTCGGAGGCCAGATCCCCCTCGCGGCGGGCATGGCCTTCGCGAGCAAGTACCGCAACGAAGATCGCGTCACCGTGTGCAGCTTCGGCGACGCGGCCGCCAACCAGGGCGCGCTGCACGAGACGTTCAACATGGCAGTGAAGTGGAAGCTGCCGGTGCTCTACGTCGTCGAGCAGAACAAGTACGGCATGGGCACCGACATCGCGCGGGTCTCGTCGATCCCCGACATTCACAAGCGCGCTCCGGGTTGGGGCATTCGCGGTGAGGCGGTCGACGGGCAAGACGTGCTCGCGGTGTACGAGAAGGTGAAGGAGATCACCGAGTGGATCCGCGCTGGGAACGGCCCGGTGCTCCTCGAGGCCTATACCTACCGCTTCCGTGGCCACTCGATGTCCGACGCGGCGACCTACCGCACCAAGGAAGAGGTCGAAGAAGAGAAGCAGCGCGACCCGATCCTCACGCTGGGCAAGGTGCTCCTCGGCAAGAAGATCACCCAGGCGCAGCTCGATCAGATCGACGAAGAAGAGACCGCGCACGTGATGAAGGCGATGGCCTTCGCCGACGCGTCTCCGCTGCCGCCCGACGAAGACATCTGGACACACGGCCTCGTCGAAGAGGGCGAGGCCGACGTGAAGCCCCGCGAGCGGGTGCTCGGCGCGACGGACGTGAAGTGGCCCGCGTTCCCCACCGATTTCAAGGTGACCTGGGATCTCGAGCCGAAGGGACCGCCGGCGACGGCCATCGCGCCGATCAAGAAGAAGGGAGCCGCCTGAGTCATGGCTGAACTTGCGTACCGTGAAGCGTTGAATCAGGCGCTGGCCGAAGAGATGGCCCGCGATCCGCGCGTGTTTCTGATGGGCGAAGAGGTCGCCCGCTACGACGGCGCCTACAAGGTCTCGAAGGGCCTGCTCGACAAGTTCGGCAGCGCGCGCATCGTCGACGCGCCGATCTCCGAGCTGGGCTTCGGGGGGCTGGGCGTCGGCGCGGCGATGGTCGGCCTGCGACCCGTCATCGAGATGATGACGTGGAACTTCGCCATCCTCGCGATGGATCAGATCGTCAACAGCGCGGCGAAGCTGCGCCACATGTCGGGCGGTCAGTTGCGGTGCCCGATCGTGATTCGGGGCCCGAACGGCGCGGGTGGTCGCTTGAGCTCGCAGCACAGCCAGGCGCTCGAGGCGAACTACGCGCACTTCCCCGGGCTCAAGGTGATCGCGCCGGGCACTCCGGCTGACGCGAAGGGGCTGCTCAAGTCGGCCATTCGCGATGAGAACCCGGTCGTCTTCATGGAGGCCGAGCTGCTCTACGGCTTCAAGGGCGAGGTGCCCGAGGGCGAGTACGTCATCCCCATCGGGAAGGCCGACATCAAGCGTGAAGGCAGCGACGTCACCCTCATCACCTGGTCGCGCATGTTGACCGCGGTGGTGTTGCCGGCAGCGCAGCAGCTCGCCGACGCCGGCATCAACGTTGAGGTGCTCGACCTGCGCACCATCAAGCCGATGGATGAAGAGGCGATCGCCCAGTCGGTGAAGAAGACCAACCGCGTGGTGATCGTCGAGGAAGGGTGGGGCTACGCCGGCTTTGGCGGCCACATCTCCGACTTCATCCATCGCGAGCTGTTCGATGATCTCGACGCGCCCGTGCAGCGCGTGCACGGCCTCGACGTGAACATGGCCTACGCCGAAAACCTCGAGCGCCTCATTCAGCCCAGCGTTCCCCGCGTGATCGAAGCGGTGAACAAGGTGCTGTACCGCTGACCCCCTTTCGTTTCGGAAAACTCAGAACATGCCCATCGCGATTCAGCTTCCTGCGCTCTCGCCCACGATGTCGGAGGGGCGGATCACCAAGTGGCTCAAGAAGGAAGGCGACAAGGTCAGCTCGGGTGACGCCCTCGCCGAGTGCGAGACCGATAAGTCGAACCTCGAGATCGAGGCCACCGACTCGGGAACGCTGCTGAAGATCGTCGTGCCCGGCGGCAGCTCCGCTCCCATCGGCGGCGTGATCGGTTGGCTCGGCAAGCCGGGTGAAGCCATTCCCGATGCGCCCGCTTCCGCACCAGCCGCAGCTCCTGCAGTGGCGCCTGCACCTGCTCCTGCAGCGGCGGCCCCGAAGGCAGCGCCGGCACCCGTCAGCGCCGTGCCAGCGAAGCCGCTCGCGGCGCCGGTGGTCGCGGCGCCGGCCGAACGGCTCCGCGTGTCTCCGCTGGCGCGCAAGATGGCCGAGACCTCGGGGGTCGATCTCTCGAACGTCGCGGGCTCGGGCCCCAACGGGCGCATCGTGAAGCGCGACGTCGAAGAGGCAATGACCGCGAAGCCCGCGGGTAAGTCGGCGCCCGTCTTCCGGGTGACGCCGGGTGGGCGTCAGGCGCCTGACAAGCTCCCCGTGACGACGATGCGCAGGGTGATCGCGCAGCGCCTCACCGAGGTGAAGCCGGGCGTGCCGCACTTCTACCTGACCATCGACGTCGAGATGGACGCGGCGATGAAGATCCGCGACGAGGCGAAGGCGCAGGATCTCAAGGTCTCGGTGAACGACATCGTGGTGAAGGCGACCGCGGTGGCGGTGCGCCGTTTCCCGCGCATCAACCAGATCTTCGCGGGCGACCACATTGAGCAACTGCACACCGTCGACGTGGGCGTTGCGGTGGCCATCGAAGATGGGCTCATCACGCCCCTCGTGCGCGACGCGGATCAGAAGGGCATCGCCGAGATCGCCGGTGAAGTGCGTGAATTGGCTGAGCGCGCCAGGCGAAAGGCGCTCAAGCCCGAGGAATACACGGGCGGCAGCATCACCGTCTCGAACCTCGGCATGTTCGGCATCGACAGCTTCATCGCGGTGCTGAACCCGCCGCAGGCCGCGATCCTCGCGGTGGGGCGCGTCGAGCCGAAGGTCGTGGTGCGCAACGACCAGATGGTGATTCGCCAGATGATGTCCATCACCCTGTCGGGCGATCACCGCGTCATCGACGGCGCGGTCGGCGCGCAGTACCTCCAGGAACTCCGCAGCCTGCTCGAGCACCCGCTGCGCCTGGTGTTCTGAGGGTGCCCGTGAGCCCTTCCCCCAGACCCTCTCCCCGCTCGCGCAGGGGGAGGGGGTTCGTCTTGAGCCTCTTCGTGCTGGCGGGGTGCGCTGCGAGGACGGCCGGGCAGGGCGGCGCGAAGTTCGAACCCGTCGCACCCGTCTCGCTCTCGCTCAAACCCGAAGCGCTCTTCGCGGTCTGCTGGCCGCAAGACGCGTTGCCCGATCAAAAGATGACGCTCACGTTCAGCTCGAATGACGTGATCTTCGAGGGCAGAAACGGCGCATCGAACTCCACCGGTCGCTGCATGCGCGAGATCGCCAGCAGCGTCACGTGGTCCAGTCGCCCCGATAAGCTCGAACTCTCCCCGCCACCGCAGCCCATCGACGGCTGGGCCGCGCTCGCGTGGGTGAAGCTGCTCTCGCCTTCACGCTTCGGCCCCGAACGCGGCCTGGTGGACCCCGGCCCGATCATCGCCGCGTGTGTGAAGCAGAGCGCCCTGCGGCCTTCGACCCGCTTCGTGGTGAAGCACACGCCGGGCTTCGAGGTTCGTGCGATCCCTTCGGCGCTCGCCGACGCCGAGCGCTGCATCGAAGCGACCTTGAGCGCGACCGCGTGGCCCTCGAGCCGTGAGCTCTTCTTCGAGTTCGCCTCGGCGAGCGGCGCTCCCACCCCCGAAGGTGACGTCTCGCTGTACACGCCACCCGCCGGGCCCAGCACCGGCGCCGCGCTCGACCCCTCGATGGTCAAAGAACGCCTCCAGTTCGCGAGCGCGAAGGTGGGCGCCTGTTGGGACTCGGCGCTCACGCGACGCACCACCATCGGTGGCGGCCGCACGTTTCGCTTTCGAGTGGCCGATGACGGTGCCGTCACCCACGCGTGGATCACCGCGACGATGAGTGAGGGGGCAACGGCGTCTGACCTGCTGCTCGACCGGTGTCTCGCGTCCACCCTTCGCCAGGTGCGCTTTCCTCCGCAGGCGGGCGATGGCGTCTACACGTGGGTGTTCGCGGCTCGCTGAAGCTGGGCGCTCGTCACTTCACGAAGCGCTGCAACACGGCCACGCTTTCGGGCTCGAGCCGCATGAACTGAAGCCCTACGCCTCTGGGCTCGGTGACGACGTGGCGCACCTGCGCCTGCACGGTGGCCTTTGCGTGCGGAAATTCGATGGTCACCGAGGTCACCGCGTCGCGCGTCAACACCACCCCATCGATGAAGGCGCCGCCCAGTGAGAGGTCGGTGCAGGTGCCCTTCATCGGCCCGCGGGGGCCCTCGACCCACGCCACGTACTTGCAGGGGAACCGCGGGAACTGTCGTCGGCCTACGAAGCCCATGACGCGAAGAGCTAACGGGGCGCGCCGGTGTCCGAAACGCCGCGTTCAGTCGCCAGAGAATCGACGCGCACGTCGTGCAGCTCGACCGGCACGTGGCTCACCACGTTGCACTCGAAGGCCACGCCGATGGTCCACGCTTGAGGGCCGCGGCTGGACAGGGTGGTGTCGTAGTAGCCGCCTCCGCGCCCGAGCCTTCGGCCGTCTCTGGTAAAGGCTGCACCGGGCACGAGGAAAACGTCGATCTCGGCGACCCCACGCGAGGGGGCCGAGGCCTGGGGCTCACGCAGGCCCAGGGGGCCTTGCACCCACGCGCCGTCTCTCACCTCGTGAAAGCGCAGCGCCTTCGAGCCACGCACGACGCGTGGGTAGAGACAGAGCACCCCGCGGGCGCTGATCTCGTCGACGAATTCGAAGAGCGGCACTTCGAAGGGCTGCGCGTCGTAGACGGCCACTGCCCGAACGACCCGGTCGCTGAAAAGAGGAAGGGCGGCGAGATGTCTCTGCACCTCGCCGCCCCACCGTTGAACCACCTCGGGACTCAGGGCGCGCCGTCGGCTCTCGACCTCTCGCCGCAGCACCGCCTTGTCCGATGAAACGTTCCCCGCCATGAGCCGTGTGTCTCGACCTTCGCTGAACCGGCACGGTTCAGGTGGGAACAATCTGCCCTCCCTTCGGCGTCTCTCTCTCTTGCGAGGAGAGCTTGCACCCGGTTGGGACGAGACGGCTCCCGTTGGATTTGTATCGGTTCGAGCTCAGTCGAGCATCACGCACCCCGCAGGGAACAGCCTTTGAAAGTCCTTTCAAAGCTGATCATAAGGAGCCGCCCGCACGTTTCAAGGTGCTAATCTCCACTTCCTGATGAAGCGAACGCTTGCGCTCGCGTGGCTGGTGCTTTCCGTTCCGGCCATCGCCGCGCCCACTCCGATCTTGTCGGGCCTCTATTCGGTCGGCGAGCTGGGCCTCGTGGAGTTCTCGCTCGCCGACGGCAAGGTCATCGGCAAGATGAAGTCGTCGCAGCAGTGCGTCTTTGCGCACGAAACGTCGATCGTCACCGGCGCGTTCGAGGGCGACGTGTTTGTCGGCACCGTCAACCTCTGCCAGGACGGCTCGAGCTGCGCTGCCACCCGCACCTACCAAATCCTCGGCGTGTTCCACGAAGGAGCGGTCGCCGCGTGGGTTCACCTCGATCCCGGCTGCACCAGCCCCGCGCTCGACCGCAATACGCTCTTCCTCCGACCGGCGACGCTGGAAGAGAAGCAGAAGGTGCTGGGCACGAACTCGGCTTCGGCGGTCGCGCAGAAGATGAACAAGAAGGAACTCGCGGTGCTGGCGGCCGAGGCCCTCGCTGACGGCAACCGGTTGCTCTCCGAGCAGAAGTTCGGCCCCGCGCGCGAGAAGTTCAAGCAATCGGTCGAGGCCAACGAGTCGTGGGAAGCCCTGCTCGGGCTGGGCACCGCTGAGATCAAGTTGAACCGCCTGCAGGAATCGCTGGCCTTCCTCGACCGCGCGCTCACCGTGGCGCAGAACGCGAAGGCCAGCGGCACGCAGATCTCGCAGGTGCACTACAACCGCGCCTGCGCGGAGGTCGCCCTGGGTGACAACAAGGCGGCGCTGACGTCGCTGCGCACGGCGATCAAACTCGGGGGCGCCCAGAACTACCTCGACGCCCTCACCAGCGACGCTGACCTGCAGAAGCTCCGTGGAGAATCCGAGTTTCGTCGCTTCGTCGCGGAAACGCAGATGCAGTCGCGGAAGAAGCCCCGGTGAGGTGAGCGGTGGCCATGGGGAACTACGAGATTCTCCGCTTGCTCGGCAAAGGCGGCATGGCGGAGGTGTCCCGCGTGCGCGCCGTCGGTGGCCGCTACAAGGGGCGGGAGCTGGCGATGAAGAAGCTGCTGCCGGAACTGCGGAAAGACGACGAGGCCGTGCGCCTGTTCACCGCGGAAGCCGAGCTCTCGCGCCACCTGCACCACCCCAACATCGTGCAGACCCTCGAGGTCGGCGGTGACGAAGAAGACATCTACATCGTGATGGACTTCATCGACGGTCGCGACGTCGCGCAGATCATCAAGAAGTGCCGCCAGAAGAAGGTGCCCTGGCCCATCGACTTCGCGCTCTACCTCGCGCGCGCGCTGCTCGAGGCGCTCGACTATGCGCACCATGCAAAGGGCCCGACCGGCAAGCCGCTGGGCATCGTGCACTGCGACGTGTCGCCCTCGAACTTCTTCGTCTCTCGCACGGGCGAGCTGGTGCTCGGTGACTTCGGCGTCGCCCGCTCGCTGATCGAGGTCGGGCCCGATCAGGTGATGGGCAAGCCGTACTACCTCTCACCCGAGGCGGTGAGCGGCTTCCTCGACACCACCATCGACCTCTGGGCCGTGGCGGTGACCCTGTACGAGCTGCTCACGCTGCAACGCCCCTTCCTCGGCAAGAACTCGCAGGAGGTGTTTCAGTCGATTCGCGCTTCCCGCTTCGTACCCGTTCGCGAGCTGCGCCCCGAGGTGCCGGCGAAGATCGAAGGCCTCATCGCGCGCGCGTTCGACATCGACCCCTCGATGCGGTTTCAGACCGCCCGCGAGTTCGCTGACGAGATCGGCCCGCTCTACGACGAGCGCGTCGGCACGCCGCTGGCCATCGCCGCCGTGGTGCGCGGCCTCTTTGGAACGAGTGACTGACCCATGCCCATTGCGTTGGTGACAGGTGCCGGAGTTCGCGTCGGGAAGGCCATCGCGCTCGCCCTCGCCCATGCCGGTTACGACGTGATCGTTCACGCCAACCGCTCGATCGCGCCTGCTGAGGAGACGGCCGCCGAGGTGCGTGCGCTGGGGCGCGTTGCGCGGGTCGAGCAGGCAGACCTCTCGAGCGCCGACGGGCCGGCGCAGCTCGCCGCGAAGATCGACGCGCTCGACCTGCTGGTGAACAGCGCCGCTGCATACGAGCACGTGTCGTTCGCCGACGTGTCGGCCGCGCAGCTCGAGAAGATGTTCGCGGTCAACGTGTTCGCGCCGTTTCGTCTGACCCAGGCGCTGCTGCCCAGGCTGGCCGCGAACGGGGCAGGGTGCGTCATCAACATCACCGACATGGCGGTCAGCCATGCCTATTCCGACACGCACTTCTTCTCGCACTACCTCGCCTCGAAGGCCGCGCTCGACCAATTGACGCGCGCGTGGGCTCTGGAGCTGGGCCCGAAGGTGCGCGTGAACGCCGTGGCGCCCGGGCCGGTCGCGATGGCGGCCGAGACCACCGACGAGCAGCGCCAGAGCATCCTCATGCGGGTACCGCTGCGCCGCGAGGGCCGGCCCGAAGACGTTGCACGTGCAGTGGTGTTCCTGGCTCAAGCCCCTTACATCACTGGCCAGACCCTGCGGGTCGACGGAGGCTTGAGCGTCGTATGACGAAGCGCACCCTGGATCGATTGTCTCTGCGCGGTATGCGCTTCGACTGCATCGTCGGCTTGTTCGATTTCGAGCGGAACACGCCCCAACCCGTCGAACTCGATGTCACCTTGCACTTCGACACCCGCGAGGCGGCGCAGCACGGCAAGCTGGTGCAGACCATCGACTACGCGCGGCTCCTCGGCGAGCTGCGCTTCATTCTCACGGCCAGTCGGTTCCGCCTGCTCGAGTCAGCGGCCGAGGCCGTCGCCGCGTGGATTCTCGCGCCCCCGAGCGCCGACGTGCCCCGCCCCCAGGTCGAGGAGGTCGACGTGCGCCTCTCGAAGCTGGTGGCGCTGTCGGGCGCAGCGGTGCCCACGCTCGAGATTCACCGTCTGCGCGACGACTTCCCGATGAAGACCGAGCACAAGTCGTTTGGCTTCGTCGACATCGTGTTCGAGACGAAGGAATGCGGCGTGTACCGCGAGCGCATTCACCCGAAGACGATTCTGCCGACCCACGTTCACCAGCACCTCGACGAGTCGGAGCTGGTGCTGGGGTCGGGCTTCCTCTTGCAGGGCCAGCGGGTCGAGGCGGGGCTCGCGCACACCTGGCCGCGCGGCTTCCCGCATCGGTACGAGAACACCACCGACATCGAGCAGAGCTTCCTGTGCATCGATCGACCGGCCTTCATCCCCACCGATGAGGTCGAGGTCGATGTGCCGGTCGCGCAGTTGACGCGCCCCGAGCCCGTGCGCTTCTTCTAGTTTCCACAGGCCGACGCGAGGCCCAGCTTGCAGGCCTTGTTCTTGGCGGCCTTTGCGCCTGCCTCGTCTCCCTGCGCCTGCAGGGTCAACGAGAGGTTCAGGCACATGTCAGCCCGCCCGTCGTCGCACGCCTGCGTGAGGAGGTTGTTGAGGCCCTCCACACCGCGCTGCTGTTCGAGCCCGGCGCTGCACGCCTTCACGTCGAGCTTGCTCCCGTCGGGGAGGGTGAGCACCAGCACCACGGCGCGCCAGACGCCGCCGCCCAGAGTCATCGTGTAGTCGACGCGCGCGGATCCCTGCGGGCCCGTCAGCGGCATGCCACCCGAGGCAACACCCTCGCCCGAGTCGCCGCCCTTCTCCCAGTTGCCGCAGCCAACCCCCGTCCTCCCGAATCGGACGGGGGAGCCCAGCTTTTCGACGGCGGCAGGGCAGGCAGCGATCGACTCGAAGAGGGCAGGGCCGAAGCCAACCGCGTCAGAATGCCGTCCCCACCGGCCCGAAGCAGCCATAGCCGGCGAGCAGCAAGCCGAAGATCGCCAACGCGATGATCCGAATCCCCTTCATGGGCAGATCGTACTTCACGCCGGTGCTCGACTCATGCGCCGCAGAGGTGTACGCCGAGCGCGTCATGAAGATGATGCTCTCGGTGGATTTCCACTTCAGCGCGGCCCACCAACTCCCGTTCTACGACGGCCCATGCAAGCGCCTGCATGGCCACAACTACGTCTTGCGCGTGTCTCTCGCCGGTCGCCCCCAACCGAAGGACGGCATGATCCGCGACTTCGACGAGGTGAAGAAGACGGTGTGGGACCAGGTGCTGACGAAGGTCGATCACTATTACCTGAACGACATCGTCGAGAACCCCACCGCCGAGAACATCATCGTGTGGATGTGGGAGCGCCTCGAGCCGCTCGTTCCGGGGCTCGAAGAGCTGATGCTGTGGGAAACCCCGGAATACTGCGTCACATTTCGCAAGTGAGCGTTGATCGTCGGGCCATGCGCGCGGCCGTGAAGGCGTTCCTCGAGGCTGCCGGGCTCGATCTGCGCGATCCGAACCTCCGGCAGACCGCCGAGCGCGTGACCGATGCGTGGAGCGACGAGTTTCTCGCGGGGTACGGCCAGACTGCCGCCGAGGCGCTCGCCGATCGCTTCCCCGTCTCGAAGGGCAGTGATCGCGAGCTGGTGGTGGTGACCGATCTCCATTTTCGTTCGATGTGCCCGCATCACCTCATGCCGTACTCGGGCGTGGCCCACGTGGCCTACGTGCCCGGCAGCGAGGTCGTCGGCTTCGGCAGACTGGCAGCGCTCGTCGACGTCTTCGCGCACCGACTCGTGCTCCAGGAAGAGCTGGCCCGTCAGATCGCGCGGGCGCTCAAGACCGAGCTCGGCAGCAAGGGCAGCGCGTGTCTCATTCGCGCCGAGCAGACCTGCTTCCGTCTTCGGGGTGAAGAGCAGCACGCGGCGGTGACGTTCTCCGAGGCCTACGAAGGCGTGCTCAAGCAGAAGTCGTTACGAGCAGAGTTGTGGGCACGCCTCGAGTCGCCGAACAAGAAGCAGAAGCCATGACTCCGATTCGCCGAGAGCTCGAGGGCCTCGCGATTCGTGACGACGAGGCAGCGCGCGAGGCGTGGGGGCGCGATGAGTCCGACCAGGGCTCTTTTCCACCCGACTTCGTGGTGTTCGCCGAGAGCGCCGCAGACGTGGTGCGCGTGGTGAGGGCCTGCGGGAAGCACCAGGTGCCTGTCATTCCGGTGGGGGCTCGCACCGGAAAGAGCGGCGGCTCGCTGCCCGTGCAGGGCGGGGTGGCGCTCTCGCTCGAGCGCATGAACCGCATCGTCGCGATTCGGCCCGAAGATCTCACCGTCACCGTGCAGCCCGGCGTGGTCCTCAAAGACTTGAAGGCCGCCGTCGAAGCGCAGGGGTTGTTCTACCCACCTGATCCGAACTCCGTCGTCGGCTGCACGCTGGGCGGCAATATCGCCGAGAACGCAGGTGGGCCCTCGGCGCTCAAGTACGGCGTGACGCGAGACTATGTGCTCGGCCTCGAGTGGGTGTTGCCCACGGGAGAGCTCATTCGCGTGGGGCGACAGACCATCAAGGGCGTGGCTGGCTACGACCTGGTCGGGCTCTTCGTCGGTTCGGAAGGCACGCTGGGCATCGCCACCGAGATCACGCTCAAGCTGCTGCCGCTGCCGCGTGTGGTGATGACGGGGCTCATTCCCTTCCCCGATGTCGATGCAGCGGCTCGCGCGGTGAACGCCGTGCTGCAAGCGGGGCTGTTGCCGCGCTGTCTCGAATTGCTCGACGACGTGGCGCTCGCCGCCGTGAAGGGCAAGGGTGTGCCGTTTCCCCAGGCCGCCGGCGCGGTGGTGATCGCCGAGATCGACGGCGCGAGTGAAGAGGGTGTCTTTCACGAACTCAACGCCCTCGCCGCCGCCTGCCAGCCGTTCGGGTGCGGGCCGCCCCAGCTCGCCGTCGATCGCGATCAACGGGAGCGCCTGTGGGAAACGCGGCGCCTCGTTTCGCCGTCACTGCGCGAGATGAAGAAGCACAAGTTCAGTGAGGACATCGTCGTGCCGCGCTCGAAGGTCCCCGAGGCCATCGAGCGCTTCAAGGCGCTGGGCCGGGATCTGGGTCTCACCGTCGCCACGTACGGGCACGCCGGCGACGGAAATCTCCACACCAACGTGCTCTACGCCGCCCCGTCGGACCGGCCCGTGGTGGAACAGGCCCTCGCCGGCATCATGAAAATCACCCTCGAATTGGGGGGAACAATCACTGGCGAACACGGCGTGGGGACCGCAAAAAAGAAATACCTGCCGTGGGAACAGTCGGCGGAAGTCATCGCACTGACCCGTCGAATCAAGGTTGCGATAGACCCCTCTGTCATTCTGAACCCAGGGAAGATCTTCGATATCCCATGAAAAAGCCTGTTGATCCAGCCGGTTGAGGCTTGGGTCGTTTCGGCACCTCCCTTGCTCACCCAGGGCTGTCGTCTCACCCGACCCTCCGGCGAGGTTTCACATGGCCTTCTTCGAAACGCTTTCTGTCGAAGCGCATCTTCTTCTCGACTCCGAAAAACGTGAGTCCGAGGAGAAGTCGATGCGAACGAGTGAACGAGATGGCCTGTCGGCGTACCTGCGCGGCATGGGTGGTCACAAGCAGCTGACGCGCGAAGAGGAATACGAGCTTTCGCGTCGCGCCCGCAAGGGTGACGAGTCGGCGCGCCGCACGTTGGCGGTCTCGAACCTGCCCTTCGTGGTGGCGGTGGCGAAGAAGTTTGCGAGCCGCGGCGCTCGTCTCGACGACCTGATTCAGGAAGGCAACGTCGGCCTGATGAAGGCCATCGAGCACTTCGATTCGCGCAAGCAGGTGCGCTTCGCGACCTACGCCGTGTGGTGGATCCGCGCGTACATCACGCGCTACCTGAAGGACAACCGCAGCCACGTGCGTGGTGGCGAGCACGAGCGCATCTCGATGAGCGACTTCTCGCTCGACGCGCCCCTCGATGACGAGTCTGACAGCAGCTACATGGATCGCCTCGAAGACGCGGCGCCCACGCCTGATCAGTCGTTCCTGACGCTCGAGCGCGACGAAGAGGTTTCGGTGGCGCTGCAGCGCGTACGCCGTCGTCTCGGCGACCTTGGTTGGGACATCCTTCAGGAGCGCCTCACGCAGGACAAGCCGCGTACCCTCGAGGAGCTTGGCGCGCGCTGGGGCGTCTCTCGTGAGCGTGTTCGCCAGGTCGAGCTCAAGACCAAGTCTTTCCTCGCGCGGTACCTCGCCTCGGTGAACGACGACGGTGAGATGCCGATGGACATGAACGAAGCGGCCTGAGCCTCGCGCGCAGGTCCAACTTTCCGCCGCGGTTCCCTTCGCTGGGGGCCGCGGTTTTGTTTGTGGCGCTTCCTGAATCGGCATGGTGCTCTCCGCGTCCCTCGAGTTCATCCCTGCGGAGGTCCCCATGCGATTGTTGTGGCTCGCCCTCGTCGTTCTCTCCACCGCTGCCGTCGCACAAGAAGCTGCCGCCCCCGCGCCCGCAGCTGCACCTGACGCCGCGTCGTACGTCGGCACGCTCGATGAGCTGTGGAAGACGCGCGACAACGCCGACTCGATGAAGGCGACCGACGAGGCAATCAAGAACAGCCTCATCGCCTTCCCCGAGAGCTATGACCTGCTTTGGCGCGCGGCCCGCTACCGCTGGTGGATCGCGGACGGCCTCACGGAAGAGAAGCCCAAGCGCGCGAAGGCCAAGGCGGGTTGGGATTACGCCGAGCGGGCGGTCAAGGTGAACGCCACCGGCTCCGAGGGCAAGTACTACACGGCGCTCAATATCGGCGCGTACTCCCAGGCCGTCGGCATCTTGAAGGCGCTGGGTGAGGGGCTCGAGGGCAAGTTCGTCGAGAACCTCGATTACTCGATCAAGAACAACGAGACGTTCGATCGCTTCGGTGGCCACACCGCAAAGGGCCGCTACCACTGGGAACTCCCCTGGCCGAAGCGCGACCTCAAGAAGTCGAAGGAAGAACTCCAGAAGTCGATCGACAAGCACCCGGAGCACCTGCGCAACTACCTCTTCCTGGCCGAGACGCTGCTCAAAGACGGCGACGCCAAAGCGGCGAAGGTGCAGGTCGACAAGGTGCTCAACGGCGACGCGGCCTACGACCCGCCGGAATCGCGCCGCGTGAAGGGCTGGGCGAAAGACGTCGCCGCACAGATCGACAAAGAGTTGAACTAACAGCCTGCGCAAAACACAAACGCCGCGCTCCTGCTTGGGGAGCCGCGGCGTTGTCGTGTCCAGCGAGCGACGAAGCGTCAGCTCTGCTTGGTGGTGGCCTTGTCGTCGCTGGTGACGGTGCCGCTGCCACTCCCAGCGAGCTTCTTCTCTTCAGGCTTGTCGTCGCCGGCTTCGCCTGTGAAGCCCTTCTTGAAGTTGCGAATGGCCGAGCCGAGCGAGGAACCGAGCTGGGGCAAACGAGAAGCCCCGAACAGCAACATCAGGGCGAAAAGAATCAGCAGAATTTCGGTCCACTTGAGACCCATGGCTCGTGCTCCTTTGCGCCGCGAACCTCTCGGCGGACAGACGCATACACCGTAACACGAGCGATGGGGGCCGTCAGTTGATGGCCGGGCCGCTCGGAGGGGGGGCCGGCAACCCTGGCGCCTTTTCCACAGGAGACGCCACGTGGCGGAGCACCGGCTCGGGGCCCCCCGTGCCGCTCCGTTTGGCCAGCTCGAGCAGCAACGCCTGGCTGCGCACCGTCTGCCCGTCGAGCTGCAGCGGCACCGGCACGTAGGTGCCATCGGCGGTGAGCTGGCGGGCCTTCACGTTGTCTTTGAGGCCGATGCCCAGCACCTCGTCGAGGATGCGGGTCTTGAGCGCCGGCTCTTCGACAGGCGCCATCACCTCCACACGGCGGTGGAAGTTGCGGGGCATCCAGTCGGCCGACGAGATGAACACGTCGGTCTGTGGGCCCGTGCCGAAGGCGAACGCCCGGGTGTGCTCGAGGAAGCGATCGACGACCGAGAACACGCGAATGCGCTCTGACACCCCCGGCACACCAGGGCGCAGGCAGCAGATGCCGCGCACGAGCAGATCGATTTCGACGCCGGCCTGGCTCGCCCCGTAGAGCGCTCGAATCACCACCGGGTCGACCAGTGCGTTGATCTTGCCGACGATTCGCGCGGGTTCCCCCCTTTTGGCGCGCTGGGTCTCTCGCTCGATGAGCTCGAGCACCTTGCTCTGCAACGTGGTGGGCGCGACGGCGAGGCGCTTCCAGTTGGGGGTGGTGGAATAGCCGGTGAGCAGATTGAAGAGCGCCGTCACGTCGTCGGCGATCTCAGGGCGCGCGGTGAAGAGCGAGAGATCGGTGTACGCGCGTGCGGTGGCCGAGTTGTAGTTGCCCGTGCCGAGGTGCACGTAGCGGCGAATGCCGTTGCCCTCGCGGCGCACGACGAGGGTGACCTTGCAGTGCGTCTTGAGGCCGATGAGGCCGTAGACCACGTGCACGCCGTTCTCTTCCATGCGGCGGGCCCAGGCGATGTTGTTCGCCTCGTCGAGGCGGGCCTTGAGCTCGACCAGCACCGCGACCTGCTTGCCGTTCTCAGAGGCACGCACCAGCGCGCGCGCGACGGGGCTGTCGCCGGTGGTGCGGTACAGCGTCTGCTTGATCGCCAGCACGTTGGGGTCGTCGGCCGCCTCGTCGAGGAAGCGCACCACGGGGTCGAACGATTCGTACGGGTGGTGGAGCAGCAGATCTCTCTGGCCGATGAGCTGGAGGATCGAGTCGGCGTTGTTGAGCACTGACTGCGTGGCCGGCACGAGCGGCTCGACGCGGTTCTCCGGGCGCAGATCGGCGTCGGCGATGGCGGTGAGGTCTTGCAGCTGGAGCGGGCCGGTCACGCGGTACACGTCGGTGTTGGCGACCTTGAGGGCCGCGCTGAGCTGCGACTCGAGGGCCGAAGAGGCGGTGGCGTCAAGCTCGAGGCGCACCACGGCGCCACGGTCGCGCCGACGAAGCTCTTGTTGAATCGACGCGAGGAGGTCCTGCGATTCTTCCTCGTCGATGTCGAGGTCCCAGTTGCGGGTGAGGCGGAAGGCGCAGGCCTGATCCATCGCGAAGCCGGGGAACAGCTCACCGACGTGCAGCAGAATGAGCTCTTCGAGCAACAGAAACGCGCTGCCCGTGGTCGAGGGCAGCGGCACCAGACGCGGCAACACGCTGGGGACCTGCACCACGGCCAACGACGACTCGCCGAGTTCCTTGCGACGCCGTTGGCCGCTGCGACGCACCACGACCGCGAGGTTGAGCGACTTGTTGCGCAGGTGTGGAAAGGGGTGGCCGGGGTCGACCGCCAGCGGCGTCAGCGCCGGGAAGACGTTCGACTGGAACCACGTCTTCGCCGCCGTCTTTTGCTCTGGCGTGAGCTGATCACGGTGCAGCACCGAGAGCCCGTTGGCGCCCAGCAGGGGCAGGACCTCCCGCGTCCACACCCGGTACTGCTCGTCGACCATGCGGTGTGCGCGCTCGGAGATCGCCGAGAGCTGCTCGATGGGCAACATGCCGTCGGCCGGGAGATCCGCCACGCCCCCCTGGAGCTGTTGCTTGATGCCCGCGACGCGCACCATGAAGAACTCGTCGAGGTTGCTGCTGACGATCGCGAGGAACTTCACCCGCTCGTGGAGCGGCAGCGAGCTGTTCCTGGCCTCGGAGAGCACGCGCTCGTTGAAGGCCAACCACGACAGCTCGCGGTTCAAGAAGAGATGTTTGTCAGTGCTGCCCTGGTCGACCACGGTTACGACCCCCTGTTCCCTTCTTCGCACATGGGATCGCGACGGCAAGGTGTAAGGTCAGCGCCCTCGTCATGGCGCGTCGCGGTCGAAACGAAGTGGGCGAAGACATTCTCGGTGCCATCGATGTTGGCACGAACGCCGTGCGGCTCGAACTGGCGCGGGTCCTGCCCGATGGGTCGATCGAAGGCCTCCACACCGAGCGTGACCCGGTGCGCCCCGGCGAAGGGCTCTTCAAGAGCGGCATGATCTCGCGCGAGGTCGCGACGCGGCTGGTGGCGACCCTGCGACGCTACTCGGCCCTCTGCAAACGCTACGGCGCGCGGGTGCGGGCCGTTGCAACGAGCGCGCTGCGGGAGGCGCGCAATCGGGACGAGATCGTGCGCCGCGTGCGCAAGGAAGCCGACCTCTCGCTCGACGTGGTGTCCGGCCGCGAAGAGGCCCGACTGATCTGTCTTGGGGTGTTGCACGGCAAGCCGCCGACCCAGCGCTCGTTGTGCATCGACATCGGCGGGGGCTCCACGGAGATCATCTACGCCCACGGCGATCAGCCGAAGGACTTGTGGAGCGTCGATCTCGGCGCAGTCCGCCTGACCGAGTTGTTCGACCTCAAGGGTGAGGTGCCCAAAAAGAAGCTGGCGCTCGTGCGCAACTTCGCGCGCGAGATGCTCGAGGAACGGCTCAAGGGCACCATCAAGGGGCTCCCCGGGGCGGCCATCGGCTCGTCGGGCACCATCGGCGCCATCGTCGCCTTCGCCCGCAAGGAAGGCGTCGGCCACGCCACCGCGCAGGAAGTCTCGAGGGCCGTCGATGAGCTCGCGGAAATGGACATCGAGCGGCGCCGGAAGCGCTTCGACCCGCGCCGCGCCGACATCATCGTCGCTGGCGCCGTGGTGCTCGAGGCCGTCATGCGGCGGCTGCGGGTGCAGACCATCACCTCGGTCGATCGCGGGCTGCGTGAGGGCATCCTCTACGATCTCCTCAAGCGTCGCCGCGTCGATGGAGACGATCACTCCCTCACCGAGGCTGCGCTCGCGCTCGGCCGCCGGTTCGGCTTCGGCGAGGCGCACGGCAAGCAGGTGGCGCAGCTCGCCCTGACCCTGTTCGACGATCTCGCCATCTTGCACCAGCTGCCTGCAGCCTCGCGCCCGTACCTCGAGATCGCAGCGTTGCTTCACGACATCGGGCACGCCGTCAACGTGCAGAAGCACCACAAGCACACGCACTACTTGATCCTCTCGTCGGATCTGCCAGGGCTGACCGATCGCGAGAGACAGATCATCGCGTTGATCGCCCGCTTCCACCGTCGCTCGAAGCCCGACGCGCAGCACGAGCTGCTGGTGCCGCTCTCTCCGGGTGACTTCCGCGCCGTGCGCAAGTGCGCGGCGCTGTTGCGGGTCGCCGATTCGCTCGATCGCAGCCACCGCCAGCCGGTGAAGTCGGTCGGCGCATCATTGAAGGGCCGCAGCGTGTTGCTCACGCTCAGGGCGCGCGATTCCGTCGACCTCGAGCTGTGGGACGTCGAGCACGAGCAGGAGCTGTTTCGCGAGGTGTTCGGGAAGACCCTTCAGGTCTCGGTCTCGGGGCGGCGTTAGCCGACGGCCGAGTGCTCGACGGGCGCGACGCGCTCGCTCAAGCGGTAGCCCGCACCGCGCACCGTCTCGATCTGCTCACGCGCTGCGCCCAGCTTGTCGCGCAGCCGCATCACGTGTGTGTCGACCGTGCGGGTCTCCACGGGGCTGGTGATACCCCACACGTCGGCCAGCAACGCCTCTCGTGACTGCATGCGGCCGGGCCGCGACACGAATTGCAGGAGCAGCTTGAACTCGAGCGCCGTCAGCACCAGCTCGTCGTCACCGACCCAAGCCCGGTGTGCGGCAGTGTCGACCGAGAGCAGGCCCACCTTGAGCAACGACGCCTCGGCGCTGATCCGCGCGCGGCGGAGCAGGGCGCGCACCCGCAGCACCAGCTCGCGCGGGCTGAAGGGTTTGGTGACGTAGTCGTCGGCGCCCACCTCGAAGCCCGCGACGCGGTCGGTCTCTTCGCCGCGCGCGGTGAGCATGATGATCGCCAGGTCACGCGTCGTCGCGTCGGAGCGCAGGCGTCGGCAGACTTCCTTGCCCGAGATGTCGGGGAGCATCAGGTCGAGCACCACCAGATCGGGGCGGCGCGCCTTTGCCATGGAGATCGCCTCGGCGCCGGTGTGGACCACCGTCGTCTCGAGGCCTTCCTGCTTCAGGTTGAAGTCGACCAGAGACGCGAGGTCTGCTTCGTCATCGACGATGAGCACGTGTGCCATGAGACCACTGTGTCCCACGCGAGCCACACGCGAATGAAGCACCGGTGACAAGTGTGTGTCAGAGCTCGCCAGCCGGTTCTTGATCGGGAGGGATCTCGATGAGGTCGTGCGTCACTGCGCTGGCCTCGGTCTCTTCGGGTGCCTGGCTCTCATAGGTTCCAGCGGCGATGAGATCGTCGGCGGCGTCGTCGAGCTGCGTCGATTGACCTGGCCCCGGCACCAGGCCCGGCGGCGGCGGGAGCAAGGGGGCAGAGAGGCGGGTCGCTCCGGGCGGGGGCTTCAAGTACGGCGGCAGGCCTGAATGGCGGCGCGCGGCTTCGGCGAGCAGCCCGTGGTGGCGGTAGCGGCACTCGATCATCTTGTGGATCAGCAGGGGCGCCCCCGGCACCTTGCGCGCGGTGAGCGCCTGGGTGGCCTTGCGCACGGCGTACCGCACCCGGCGAATCTGCACGCGCCAGCCGCGAGGGGTCCAGGTGAAGAGGCCCCAGGCAGGGCGGAGATCTCCGTCGCGCGGAATGCCGGCCGAGGCGACGTCGGCGATCACCAACCGGCCCACGCGGCGACGGTAGGGGAAGTGAAGGTGGCCGAACGCCATCGCGGTCGCGTCGACGTGCTGCAACAGCCTCCGAATCGTGCCCTCGTCGAGCGTGGGCTCGAGCGACTCCTCGAGGTTCTTCGGGTTGGCGTGACACACGAAGAGGTCTTGCCCCTTGCGCGGCGAGTAGCGGACCGAGAAGGGCATCGCCGCAAGCTTCGCGATGCGCTCGGCGCCCATCTGATCGCGCGTCCACGCGAGGAGCTCGGTCTTCCAGTGCTCGGGCTCGCGGTAGGCGCCAGCGAGGTAGAGACCGGCGATGTAGGCGTCGGTGTTGCCGAGCAGCAGGGCGTCGCAGCGATCGACGAGGAGATCGACCGTCTCGGCAGGGTGCGAGCCGCGCATCGCGAGATCGCCCGCCGCGACGATGTAGTCAGGCGACTGGCGCTGGATGTCTTCCATCACGGCCTCGGCTGCAGGGAGGTTGCCGTGGATGTCCGCCAGAACTGCAACGCGCATGCAGCGATCAGCTTACCCAAGCACACCCTCGAAGCGAGCCTACGTCTGAGCCGAAGGCGCAGAGGGGCGCGGCTCCGAGGGGGGCGGCGTGGTGGCTTCTCCGGGGATGGGCAGCTCGATGCAGAAGGTCGAGCCCTGACCGGGCGTGCTCTCGCAGCGCACGTCGCCCTTCATGGTCGTGACCAGATGCTTCACGATCGAAAGCCCCAGCCCAGTGCCGCCCATCTCGCGGGATCGGCCTTTGTCGACCCGGTAGAACCGCTCGAAGATGCGCGGCAGATGCTTTGCCTCGATGCCAGGCCCGTCATCGCGAATCTTGAGCTCGAGCTGGCCGGGCCGGCGTGACGTCACGCTCACCTCGACGCGGCTGTGGGGCGGCGAGTACTTGACGGCGTTGTCGACGAGGTTGAGCACGATCTGCTCGATGGCGCGCTGATCGCCGAGCACCCACTGCCCCGGGGGCATCTTCACGTCGATGGTGGTGTTGCGCAGCCTGGCCCTGGGGCGCGCAGCCTCGAGTGCGCGAGCGGTGGCTTCGTAGAGATCGACCGGCTTTTCCGCGAGCTGGATCTGCTTCGATTCGAGCCGCGAGAGCTCGAGGAGATCCTCAACCAGCTCGGAGAGGCGCTCTGACTGGCGGTGAATGATGTCGACCATCTTCGGCGCTGTGACCGGGTCGTTCACCGCGCCCGACTGCAAGGTCTCGGCGTAGCCGCGAATCGCCGTGATGGGCGTGCGCAGCTCATGCGACACGTTGGCGACGAAGTCTTTGCGGACCAGCTCGAGCCGCCGCAGCTCGGTCACGTCGAAGAACACGGCCGAAGAGCCACCCAGCTCGCGCCCGAGCGGGGCGACGTGCACCGACAGCACATAGGGGCGAACGCCTTCGACGGTCAGTTCGAGGCGGGTCTGCTGGCCCTCTCGACAGGCGCGCTGCACGGCCGTCTCGAGCTCGGGGCTCTTCACGATGTCGCGCGGGCGATGACCGACGATCTCCCGGCCGGTGTAGAGGAACTCCTTGAGCGCGTTGTTGTGCTCGAGCACCGTGCCGTCTTCAGACGTGATCCACACGCCTTCGGCCATGCCGTCGATGACGGCGCGCAGCACGGCGAGCTTGCGGGCGTTCTCGCGGGCCGAAAGCGCCGCCGACTGCACCTCGCGCGCCAGCACGAGCGGGTTTTCGCCAGCGCCCAGGAAGGTGCCGGGGTCGACCTGATGGCCTCGCGCTGCGGCGGCGAACGCATCGGCGCGGCGGCGCCACTGCCCGGTCACCCGCTGAATGCCGAGGAAGACGCACAGCGCTGCGACGCCCGCGAGCAGCATCGAGACGGCCACCTGACCGGTGAGCGCGAGCGCGAGCGCGCTCAACCCGACGAAGGAGCCCCAGACCCAGGTGATCACCCTGTTCATGCGCTCTCCCGTAGCCCGAACCTGGTCGAAACGATCACGACGCCATCAACTTGTAACCGACGCCGCGAATGGTCTCGATGATCTCGCCGGCGGGCCCCAGCTTCTCTCGCAGGCGCTTGATGTGGGTGTCGACAGTGCGAGTCGTGATTTCCGCGTCGATGCCCCACACGTCTGACAGGAGCGTCTCACGGGTCTGCACCCGGCCCGGCCGCTCGAGGAAGGTCTTCAGCAGCCGGAACTCAAGCGCGGTCAGCACCACGGGCTTGCCCGCCACGCGAACCTCATGCCGCTCGACGTCGAGCGCGATGTCGCCTTTGCCGAGCTGCTTCACTTCTGACTTCGGGGCCTCGTCCTGCCGGCGGAGCACGGCGCGCACCCGCAGCAGCAGCTCCTTCACCGAGAAGGGCTTCACCACGTAGTCGTCAGCGCCCAGCTCGAGGCCCTTCACGCGGTCGGTCTCTTCGCCGCGCGCGGTGACCATGATGATCGGCGTGCGCTTCGACTCGCCCTCGCGGACCAGCCTCGCCACCTCGGCCCCGGCGATGTCGGGCAACATGAGGTCGAGGAGAATGAGCTCGGGCTTCCACGTTCTGGCGCGGGAGACGCCGGCCGCGCCGGTGCGAACGACCTCTGCCTCGTGGCCATCGGCGCGCAGGTTGTATTCGAGCAACGAACCGAGATCCTGTTCGTCTTCGATGACGAGAATGCGCGCCATGCGCGGCTTCTACCTCAATCGCACTTCTGGCATAAGCCGCCCGTCTCCATGGCTGCCGAAACGAACAAGCGACGAGAAGAGCGAATCCCGGTCGATCTGTGGATCGAGGCGTCGCGCGAAGGGGATCTGTACTACCAGCGCGCGTCGAACCTCTCGGTCGGCGGTGCATTCTTCGCACAGACGATTCCGCTGCCGGTGGGCACGCGGGTGGCCTTGAAGTTCACGCTGCCTGGTGACGAGCACGAGATCTGCTGCGAAGGCGACATCGTTTCGGCCAAAGAGTTGGGCATGGGCGTGGCGTTCGTGAACATGGCCGACGCCGATCGGGCCCGGCTCGACCGCATCATCGAGCGGGTGGTCGCCCAGCTCGCAAAGCGCAAGAAGAAGTGATCAGCGTCGCGGGTCGCAGTTTGCGGGCGGGGTCAACACTTCGATCTTCGCGAACACGGCGGCGTTGGTGCCGACGGTCAGTTCTTTGATGTAGTTGCAGGAGCTGCCCACCAGCTTCGGCGTCGAGTCTTTGGAGAGCGCTTCGATCACCAGCGCATAGTCTTTGCCTGTCGGCAGCCCGTTGAGCGTCAGGTCTTGCGTGGTGGGCGTGCCCGCGACGAGTGAGAGGGGGAAGGCGACCGAGGTCACTTCTTTGCCCATCGAGTCTTTGATCTTCGCGAAGCGGGTGGCGTCGACCTGATCTTTCACGCAGGCCTTCTGCACGGTGACGCAGTCGAGCGAGGTGCCCCGCGTGACCAGCGAGACCTGAAAGACGCTGAGCTGATCATTCAAGCCCGCGGTCACCGAGAGTTCGATGGGGAAGACGGGGCCGCGCTGGTAGTCGGGGCCGCACCCGATGAGCAGAAAGGCAACGCCGCACATGAGGCGCTTCATGGCTGACCTTCGATCTGAATCTTCACGGGCAGGGTGGCGGTCTGGTTGGCGGTCGCGGCGTACACGATGCCAGTCGCGGCGCCGGCGGCGACCACTCCGCCAACGGCGATCCACAACCAGGGGCTCTTGTAGAGCGGCACCTCTTCCGCCACACCACCGGTGGATCGCTTCGCGAGCACTTTGAAGGTGAGCGGGTTGTACGAGTCACCGCGGCCTGCGAGTCGGCGCTGGGCCGCGTCGGCGACCTCGACGTAGTACTCGACCTCATAGGGCTGATCTTCCGTCGGCACTTCGAACGCCGGAACGGTGGCGCTGAAGTCGGTGCGGTTGCTCTTGCTGCGCACGAAGTCGATCGAGCTGAAGCTCTGGCCGCCCGCGCGGCGGTAGAACAGCTTGGTCCTGGCGCCGAGGGCGAGATCTTCGATCCGCGCCTCGACGATCACCGCCGCGCCACCGGTCACCTCGTTCACTGGCACCAGCGTCAGCGTCACCGGGCGCACGCGCCGCTTGCGGATGTCGTCCTTGATGCGACCGTAGATGGTGCGGATCTTCGGCGGCGCGCTTCTGGGCAACTCATAGTCGGGCCGCGCCTGAAGGAGCTTCTCGAAGGCGTCGCGCGCCCGCTCCTCGTTGCCAAGATAGAGGTGGGAGAGCCCCAGCAGCCGGTAGAGCTCGGCGAGCTGGTCGTCAGTGAGATCGGGCTCGTCGATGCCCTTGTTGATGGTCTTGATCGCGTCTTCGAAGTCGCCCTCGTCGGCCTGCTGCTGGGCCTTCTCGACGGCCTCGTTGCGCGGGACCACCTGCGAGGCGGTGAGCCGAACGGGCGCGTCGAGCGGCGCCGATGGCTGGGCGCTCACGGCCAAACTGATGAGGACCCCCAGCGCTGTCAGCAGACGCACGGTCGCGAGGTCTACCACAGGGTTTGACTCGCCTCGTCAGATGCATGTAGGTTCCGGCCCCTTTCGCAGGTCGGCGTATAAATGCTGGTAAAGATTGAAGAAATTCAAAGTCAGGGCCTGAAACGCACTGAGCCGATCAGGGCCGAGGTGCTGAGTTCGGCCCTTTCAGGGTCGGAAGGGTTCAAATTCGTCTCGTCGTCTCCGCTGGCCGCCAGCTTCAAGAAGGTCTCGGGTCGGGTGTTCGTCACGGGGAACTTCAAGGCCGAGCTGACGTGCCCTTGCAAGCGCTGCACGACCGACGTGCCGGTGCCGCTCGACATCGCGTTCTCGCTCCGCATGATTCCCGAGCCGACGGCCCCGCGGGTCGACGACGACGCGGGGGTTCCCAAGCCCGACGCGAAGCCACGGCGTCGCAGCCAGAAGAAAGAAGACGACGACGAGGCCGAGATGGCGGCGAGCTTCGAGCTCGACGAAATCGACGCTGAGCCCTTCGACGGAAAGACGATCGATCTGGACCCGGTCGTACGTGAACAGGTATTGCTGGCGCTTCCGGTGTCAGTGGTGTGCCGCGATGACTGCAAGGGTCTGTGCATGACCTGCGGGCAGGACCTCAATGAAGAGGACTGTGGTCACGGCAAAGAGAAGGCAGTCGATGTCCGTTTGGCGAAGCTGAAGGACATCAAGTTGAAGAACTGAAAGGACGGAAGTTTCCATGGGCGTTCCCAAGAAGCGGACCTCGAAGATGCGTCGCGACATGCGCCGCAAGGGCAACAACAAGCTGAAGTCGGCGGTGCAGCTCAACGCGTGCGCGAACTGCGGCGCGGCAGTGCAGCCTCACCGCGTGTGCCCTTCGTGTGGGTTCTACAAGGGCAAGAAGGTCAGCGGCGGCTCAGCAGACTGAGCTTGCTGTAACGACAGGTTGAAGCAGCCGGAGCAGCAGACCGGCGCACGAAGCTTCCCTCTCGCCGGACCGCGCTCGTTCGCGGTTCGGCGTTCGTGTTTGTGTGCCCAGCACGGGCGTGGATAGGAGGTGGAAGTCCTCTCGGGAGCAGGTCGAAGCGACCGACACGAACCGCAATCGGCGGCTCTACGTCTCAGCCTCTTTGGTCGATTGAGCTTCGCGACGGTTTGTTCGCTCGCCCATGGCTGCTCCGCCTCAGCCGCTTCCGCAGGGAAATCCACGACGCCTTACCTGGGGAGACCTCGCATTGCGCCTGAAAGGGCGACGCTGCCGATGAGGAGCGGAGTCAGGAGTCAGCAGAGGCCGTAGTAGCCGCGAGCAGAAGCCGGCAGGGATGGCGACCCGCCTACTGGAAGCCGAAGGCTCGGTGAGGGGCGAAGGGCCGAACGAAGAGGAGAGCGAGACGACTATGGGCCTCGGAAGCGACAGGCACCAGAAGACCGCGCAAGCGGTGAATCGCGACCGGCGGCGCACGGAGACGAGCGCTCAGGAAACGACGGCTTGATGGAACGAGTCGTCGAGCGAAAGAACGTCGAGAAGGCGTTGAAGCGGGTGAAGCAGAACAAGGGCAGTCCCGGCGTCGACGGAATGAAAGTCGACGAGCTGGCCGAGCACCTCACGAAGCACTGGAAGGAGATTCGAGCGCAGCTGCTCGAAGGCACCTACCGGCCGAAGGAAGTGCGAGGCGTGGAAATACCGAAGAGCGGTGGAGGAGTCCGAAAGCTTGGGATTCCGACGGCGCTCGACCGGTGCATCCAGCAGAGCATCCTGCAGGTGCTGCAGCCGATGGTGGACCCGACCTTCTCGCAGCACAGCCACGGTTTCCGCCCCGGGCGTCGAGCGCACGACGCAGTGTGCGAGGCGCAGCGGTACATCCAGAGCGGGAAGCGGGTGGTGGTGGACGTGGACCTCGAGCAGTTTTTCGACCGCGTGAACCACGACGTGCTGATGGGAAGAATGGAGAAGCGCATCAGCGACAAGCGGATGCTGGGACTCATTAATCGCTACCTCGAGGCCGGCATCATGGCGAACGGGGTGGTGATGGAGCGGAACGAGGGGACGCCGCAAGGTGGCCCATTGTCACCGCTGTTGGCGAACGTGCTCCTCGATGAAGTCGACAAGGAGCTGGAGAAGCGCGGGCTTTCCTTCGTGCGCTACGCGGATGACCTGAACGTGTACGTCAAGTCGAAGCGGGCGGGCGAGCGGGCCATGCAGACGCTGCGGCGGCTGTACGGGCGACTCCGGCTGCGAATCAACGAGGCGAAGAGCGCGGTGGGCCGTCCGTGGGACCGCAAGTTTCTGGGCTACAGCTTCTGGGTGGCGCCGGGGAAGACGGTGAGGCGGAAGGTGTCGCCGAAGGCCCTTGAGGCGATGAAGGAGCGGGTGAGAGACATCACCTCGCGGAACGGCGGCCGCAGCATGAAGGCGGTGATGGCCGAACTGCGCAGCTACCTTGAAGGGTGGAAGCAGTACTTCAAGCTGGCCGACACGCCGGGCGTCTTCAAAGTGCTCGACGAGTGGATCCGCCATCGCCTGCGACAAGTGCAGCTGAAACAGTGGAAGCGAGGGAAGACCATCTACCGGGAGCTGAGGCGGCGAGGCACTGCCGAGGATGTCGCCCGACAGGTGGCCACACACTCGCGATGCTGGTGGCGCAACTCAGCCATGATGTTGAACGTTGCTCTGCCCAACACGTACTTCGACGCCGAAGGGGTCCCTCGGCTTGCGAACTGACCTCAACTCTTCGAACCGCCGGATGCGGACCCGCATGTCCGGTGGTGTGGCAGGGGACTGACGGCGATCTGCCGTCAGCCCCTATGCCGATTCGTCGATCGCCGCTGCGTGAGGCTTTTCCCAGTCTGCGAAAAATGGTTCGCGGTGACAGGGCGAGGTGTTCTGGGTATGGGGCGCGTCGTGATTCGAGCGCAAATCATCGGCACGGGCAGTTACGTCCCCGAAAAGGTGATGACCAACCAGGATCTGATGAAGATCGTGGAAACGTCCGACGAGTGGATCGTCGAGCGCACGGGCATCAAGGCGCGGCACGTCGCGGCGGACCACGAGGTCACCTCTGACATGGCGCTCAAGGCGTGCATTCGAGCCCTCGAGATGGCGCGCACCCGGCCTGAAGAGGTCGACGGGATCATCCTCGGCACCATTTCGCCCGACATGCCGATGCCGGCGTGCGCGGCTTTTCTTCAGCACAAGCTCGGGGCGAAGAAGGCGTTCGCGTTCGATGTCTCGGCGGCTTGCGCAGGCTCGTTGTTCGCGCTGTCGGTGGGCGCTCAATACATCCAGAGCGGCCTGATGAAGCGGGTGCTGGTGGTCGGCGCCGAGCTGCTCACCCGCGTGACGAACTGGACTGATCGCAACACCTGCGTGCTCTTCGGTGACGCTGCGGGGGCGATGGTGCTGGCGCCGAGCGACGACCCGAACCGGGGTATCCTCTCGACGCACCTCCACACCGATGGTTCGCAGACCGACATCCTCTGCATTCCGGGGGGCGGCACCAAAACGCCCACCACGCAGGCGGTGCTCGACCAGCACCTGACCAAGATCGCGATGAAGGGGCGTGAGGTCTACAAGTTCGCGGTGCGCTCGTTGACCGAGGCGACGAGCGAGGCGTTGGCCTTCAACAAGCTGGCCCCCGAGCAGGTCACGCACGTGGTCGCGCACCAGGCGAACCTGCGCATCCTCGAGGCGGTGCTCGAGCGCCTGTCGATTCCTCTGGCCAGGGCGTGGATCAACATCGACCGCTATGGGAACACCTCGTCGGCGTCGTTGCCGATGACACTCGACGAATTGAACCGCGCCGGGAAGCTCAAGGCAGGCGACACCCTCGCGATGATGGCGATCGGCGCCGGCATGTCATGGGGCAGCGCAGTCGTTCGGTGGTGAGGGCCTCATGAGCATCGCGTTCATCTTTCCAGGGCAGGGCAGTCAGTCGGTCGGCATGGGCAAGGCCCTGTGCGAGGCGTTCCCCGAGGCGAGGGCCGTCTTCGACGCGGCCGACGAGGCGCTGAACGAGAAGCTGTCCACGTTGTGCTTCGAGGGGCCCGAAGACGCGCTCAAGCTCACCGCCAATACGCAGCCCGCCATCCTCACCACGTCGGTCGCCGCGCACGCGGTGTTCAGCAAGCGGTTCGCGACCGCGCCCGCTTTCGTCGCCGGCCACTCACTGGGTGAGTACTCGGCGCTGGTTGCGGCGCAGGCGATGTCGCTGGGTGACGCAGTGAAGGCCGTGCGCGCGCGCGGCACCTTCATGCAGGACGCGGTGCCCGCAGGCGTGGGCGCGATGTCGGCGGTGCTCGGGCTCCCCCCCGAGAAGGTGGCTGACGTGTGTGCTAAGGCTGCGTCAGGGGAGGTCGTCAGCTGCGCCAACTTCAACGAGCCCGGTCAAACGGTGATCGCCGGGCACGCGAAGGCGGTCGAGCGCGCGGGTGAGCTGCTCACGGCCGCGGGGGCCAGGCGCGTGCTTCCGCTCCCCGTGAGCGCCCCGTTCCATTGCGCGTTGATGCAGCCGGTCGTGGCGCGCCTGGGTGACGTCCTCGGCAGCTTCAAGGATCCCGTCGTCCCCGTGATTTCCAACGTCGAGGCGAGCCCCAACACCTCGGGCTCGCGGGTGAAGGAACTCCTGCTCCAGCAGGTCACCGGCTCCGTGCGGTGGATCGAGACGATCCAGGCCATGGAAAAGGCCGGCGTGACGAAGGTGGTCGAACTCGGCCCTGGTCGCGTGTTGTGCGGCCTCGTGAAGCGCATCAACAAGAACATCGAGTCGTTCAACGTCGAAGATCCCGCCAGCCTCGACAAGACGCTCGCGGCGCTTTCTGGAGGCGCAGCATGAAGGACTTTGCGAACAAGGTCGCTCTCGTCACGGGTGGTTCACGCGGCATCGGTCGCGCCATCGCGCTCGAGTTGGGCAAGCGGGGCGCGTCGGTGGTGATCAGCTACGCGGGCAACGAAGCGGCGGCCATCGAGACGGTCAAGCTGCTCACCGACGCAGGCAGCCCGAAGGCGAAGTCGATTCGCTTCGATGTGGCTGACTCCGGGGCGTGCAGCGCGGCGATCGACGACGTGATGAAGGACTTTGGTCGCCTCGACGTGCTGGTGAACAACGCCGGCGTCGCCATCGACGGCCTGCTCATGCGCTTCAAGGACGAGGACTGGGACAAGACCCTCGACACCAACTTGAAGGGCGCCTTCTCGCTGATGCGCGCCGTGTCTCGGCCGATGATGAAGCAGAAGGGCGGGGCGATCGTGAACGTCTCGTCGATCGTCGGCGAGATGGGCAACGCCGGTCAGGCCGCCTATTCCGCGTCGAAGGCCGGCTTGATCGGCCTCACCAAGTCGGTCGCGCGCGAGCTCGCCAGCCGAAACATTCGCGTCAATTGCGTCACCCCGGGGTTCATCACCACCGACATGACCGCCGGGCTGACGCAGGAGTTGAAGGACAAGATGTCGAGCGCCATTCCATTGGCTCGCATCGGGAACGCAGAGGAAGTCGCACACGCCGTCGCTTTCCTCGCGTCGGATTCCGCTTCGTACATCACGGGCGAGGTCGTCAAGGTGAACGGCGGCATGTACATGTAGTTTTCCGCGTTGGTCAGGCAGACGCCGTGTGGTAGGCGCCTGCGCACTTCTCACCCCGCAGTCCCCCAAAAAGAAGGAACACATTCCATGACGGCCACCAACATCGAAGCGAAGGTCAAGTCGATCATCGCCGACCAGCTCGGCGTGAGCGAAGACGAGATCAAGATGGAGTCTTCGTTCATCGAGGATCTCGGCGCTGACTCCCTCGACATCGTCGAGCTGGTGATGGCGATGGAAGAAGAGTTCGAGATCGAGATCCCCGACGAAGAGGCCGAGAACATCAAGTCGGTCGGCGACGCGATCAACTACATCAACACCCACAAGAAGTAAGGGTACCGGCTGCAGCCAGGTCGCTCTTCGCCCGGGGTCGCCCGGGCGAATCGTTTCAAGCTTCGGAGGTTGTCGTGACTGCTCCACGCCGTGTGGTGATCACCGGTTCCGGATTGTTGACTGCGCTCGGAACGGGCACCGAGAAGAACTGGCAAGCGCTGATCAACGGGAAGTCGGGTATCGCGCGCATCACGCGCTTCGAGACCAAAAAGCTGAAGACCAACATCGCCGGCGAGGTCAAAGACTTCGTCGCCGATGACTTCATTGACCGCAAAGAAGCCCGCCGCATGGACCTGTACTGCCAGTACGCGCTGGCAGCGGCCGAGCTGGCGATGAAAGACAGCAGGATGCCGATCGGGCTCGACAAGCCCGAGGGCTTCGACCCCGATCGCGTCGGGGTGATCGTCGGGTCGGGCATCGGCGGCCTGATGTCGTTCGAAGAGAGTTACCACGTCGGCCTCGAGAAGGGCTTCGACCGCCTCTCGCCCTTCTTCATCTTGAAGATGATCGCCAACATGGCGCCCGGTCGCATCTCGATGCGCTTCAACTGCAAGGGCGCGAACTGGGGCCCGGTGTCGGCGTGCAGCACCTCGGCGCACGCGATCGGTGAGGCCTGGCGGCAGATCAAGTGGGGCGAACTCGACGCAGCGCTCGCCGGCGGCGCCGAAGCGGCGGTCACCCAGATGGGCATCGGGGGCTTCGAGGCCATGAAGGCGCTCTCGCAGCGCACCGATGATCCTGCGGGTGCGAGCCGCCCGTTCGATCGCGATCGCGACGGCTTCGTGATGGGTGAAGGCGCCGGCATCGTGTGCCTCGAGGAATACGAGCACGCCAGGCGCCGCGGCGCGACGATTCTCGCCGAGATCACCGGCTACGCGGCCAACTCCGACGCGCACCACGAGACGGCGCCGGCCCCGGAGCACGAGGGTGCACAGCGCTGCATGCGACTGGCGCTCAAGTCGGCGGGCCTGAAGCCGGAAGACATCGGCTACATCAACGCGCACGGCACCTCGACGCAGTTCAACGATCTGCACGAGACGAAGGCCATCAAGCGCGTCTTCGGCGACCACGCGAAGAAGGTCATGGTTTCGTCGACCAAGTCGATGACGGGCCACATGCTCGGCGCGGCTGGCGGCGCCGAGGCAATCATCACGGCGCTCGCGATTCATCGCGGCGTGATCCCCCCGACCATCAACCTCGCCAACCCCGACGACGAGTGCGATCTCGACTACGTGCCCCACAAGGGCCGCGAGGCGTGGGTCAACGCGGCGATGTCGAACGGGTTCGGCTTCGGCGGCACCAACGCGGTGCTCGTGCTGCAGCGCTGCAAGTGATGGCGCGCGTCGCCATCATGGGCGCGGCCTTGCTGCTCTCAGGGTGCGTCACGCCTGTCAGCTTCGACCAGGCCAAACAGCGGGTGCTGTTGCGGGCGGCCTTCGAGTTCGCCTGCCCGCCCGACAAGCTCGCCGTGCAGGAACTCTCGAGCGATGAAGCGGGGCCCATCTATCTCGGGGTGAGCGGCTGCCAGCGGCGGGCAGTCTACGTACGCCTCAACACCGGCGCCGGGGCCCTGTTCATCAACGACACCGTGCCGCCCACGACTGACTCGCCCCGAGTGGACATCCCCACACCGTGAAGACCCTCGTGCTCAGTGGAGTGCTGGTGCTGGCGGGCTGTTCGACGGCCATGGCCCAGCTGCGGAAGGACGTGGGCCCGCGGCGTCGCGGTATCTCGAGTGCCCTGAGGATCAGCTCACCATCGAAGAACTTCAGCGGCTGATGATGACCACCCGCGTGAAGGTCACCGGCTGTGGTCGTTCCGAGGTCTACGTGCTCGAAGAGAGCAAGTGGAAGCGGACCACGCACTGACCGTCGGTCGCGTCGGGTGTTCGGTGGTATGGAGCGTGGCATGGTGCGTCGTGAAGACTCAGAGCCGACGGGCGGGCAACCGGCCGAGCAGGAGGCGGGGTCACGCTGCACTTCACCAGCGGGTGAGAGTCCCGCGCGGGTAATCGCCGGAGAGCCCGTTAGCAGG
>JBILUC010000175.1:0-3444 GCA_044371205.1 Archangium sp. | reverse complement strand
TGGTCTTGAGTGGGTCGTAGAAGTCTTCCAACCACCCATGGCGGGGCAGCATGAGGTGATCGAGCACCTCGAAACCGGCGGCCACTGCGAGCTTCCGCGTGCCACCGGCGTCAGCCATTTCCGGCGCACAGGCTCGCCAGAATTGCACCGCTTCCTCTGGGCGCTGGTCGGTCAGCCAGGTCGGGGCCGTAACCACCAGCGTCGTGAAGACACTGGTTTGGCCGCCGGTGATGATGCTGGTCCGAACGAGCGGCACGCCCAGCTCGAGGTGCGCCACGAGACCGAAGCCCCAGCGCAGCGAGATCGAGGCGCCCGCGCCCGCGAACGCGGCCGCGAAGAGCGCCCGCGAGGTGCGGGGGGCGCTCAAGCCCAGCCCGGTTCCCGAGAGCTGGCCCAGGCTGGCGGCTCCACAGAAGCGGGGTCGCACCCGCACCTCGTCCAGCACCCAGCAGCCCCTGAGGAGCATGTCGAAGTCGAGGGCGAGCTGGGCCTGGCCGCCCATCACCTGGGGAATCGGCACGCGCTGGGCGAGGAAGGTGCCGCCCGACAGCTCGACCTGGAGTGCGTCGAACCTGAAGCCCACGGTGAGCCGCCAGCCCAGCGTCGGCCCCGGGAGCGCGCCTCCATCGACGATCGCCCCGCCGCGAATGAGCCCCGACCACGGGGACACCGGGGCGGGCGGGGGCACCGTGACGGCTCGCGGCGTGGGCGCGGGGCCGAGTGAGGCCGGCGCCGCCGCTGCTTCGTCGAGGAGCATCGCCAGGACGAGCGCAGCGCCGTACGTGACTTCGTCGCAGCGGTCGCTGCGGAGCTCCCGGTGGCCCGAGCTGGTCTCGAGGGTCAGCACGAAGCTCGCGCCCTCACGTCGAATCGAGGCAGAGGCCTCGAGTGGCCGGGGGACGCCGGGCGCCCACCGCGCCACCAGCGCCTCGACCTCCTGCTTCGTCGCACAGCCCGCGGGGGCGTCCCACTTCAGGTCGAGGCCCGTCTGGGCAGCCGCCAGCGCGAGGGGGAGGAGCCAGGTCATGAGCGTCGAAGTACTGCTTCGCGGCCCTCGAGGCTCGAGGTGAAGAGCGTGGCAGGGTCCTTGAGCGAGGCGCCCTTCGCGAAGGTCAGCGTCACGGCCTTCTTGTAGGTCTCACCGGTGCAGAGGATGAGCCTTCGCACGTAGGCCAGCGTGGCGCCGCTCCAGTCGCCCAACTCGGAGATGCGCTGCGAGATGAGCTCGGAGGCCGAGTGGGGTTCGCCTTCGTCGTCGGTCTTCTTCATGCGCGCGGTACGCACCTCGAAGAGAACCCGTTGGGGCAAGGGCACGCGCATCGGGCCCGCGTAGCATTTTCGAAACTGAACTTCCCCCCCGGTCTCACCCCGCCATGAGCAACTCCGTGCGCAAGGTGCGCAGCTGAGGCATTCTCGCGCCCGGCTATGCGGTGCAGGCCGGCGTGCGCGCGCGCCCCATGAAGGGGCTCATCGGCCCGTTCCTCGACCTGCACGTGCGTCACTCGCACTTCGAAGGTCTGACCTGGACGCTCGACGCAGACCTCGAGCACCAACTACGCGCTGAAGGCGGTCTCGGCGGGGCGCTCCGTTTTGCCCGTCATCACCTCGAAGACCGAGCGCGAGTTCGGCGCCCAGCCTGAGCTGCGGGTCAACCTCGGCTATGCATTCTGAATCACAAGAGCGGTTGGTGCTCAACGGGGGCGAGGTGGAAGCTTCCTGGTGTTGAACCCTTTGACCTGCGAACGAATGAGGGGCGGGGCACTGCGAGCAACGAGGACGCGGCGCACGCGGGGCTCAGTTCGAAGCCAAACCGAGAGCGCTTCGAACTGCCGCGCGGACGCGTCAAAGGAACGGAGGTCGAGAGTGCCGACGTGAAGCGGCGACTCCAGCAGCACGCGGGCCGTCTCGTCGGTAAACTCGTTGAGTTCGAGCGTCTGCAGACGTCGCTCGAACACCACGCGCAGAGATGCCGGAGCCGTGGCGTCCGGCACAAAACGTTCGACGGCTGAGCACCGGTCGAGAATGGAGGTGATGTTGGCGATGTTGAGATCCGTGTACGCCAACCTGACGAAGACCAGCTCGCGCAGACGAGTCGACGAAAAGCGCCCGAGGTCGAGAGTAATCGGCCCCTGAATGGTGAGTTCCTCGAGGAACGGCAGCGCATCGGCGCTCAGGCTCTGCTCGTCGTCGATGGGCTCCTGATGCTCTCGCGGCGTGCGTCGACCGCTCGCGCCGTCGAAGTTCACCTCGCCGGGCTGTGGCGCAGGTGCGCGCAACGTGAGCGCGCGGAGTTCGCGACTTCCTGCTTCGAGGTACGTGTGGAGTTCACGTGGGCTGCACTCAAGCGCTTCAAGCAACGCGCCCGAGACGTGAGTCGACAGCTCTCGCAGGCAATCGAGGTGTACGCCGGCGTTGGGCACGACCGCGCGGGAGATGAAGCCGCGGCGCCAGGTGAGCTGCAGGTCACCGAGCAGTTGGTCGCGACCCAGGAAGTGCGAGCGGTGTCGGCTGAAGAACGAAGCGCGTTCGCGTTCAACGCGGGCGCTGGTGGACAGGCTCGTGCGCGTGGCTTCGAGTTCGGCATCGAGTGCCATGAGCTCGCCACGCGCATGACCTTCATCCAGCGCCCAGTCGCGAAAGACGTCCCAGGCGTGCGCGACCTCACGTTGCGCGAGCAGTTTACGGAGCGCAGCCTGAAACGCGGGGCTTCGTTCGTCGGTCACAGCGCGAGCTTGACGTATGGACACGTTGCGAGAAGCCAAAATCTGTCCGGTGTACGACTTCGGTGACGGGGCCCCACCTCTCAGATGCGCGCCATGTACAAGCAGGACCGCCTCGACGCCGCGAGCGCGCTGTCGACCGCTGCACAACACCTCACGGGCCGCCTCGTCGATTCATCGCAGTTCAAACGACTCGCGGCACGCGAAGGCGGTTGGTCGCTGCACGCACCAGGAGGCCTCTTCACTTCGCCTCCGCGCGCGCGCCGCGTGTACTTCGAAGAAGAGGAATTTTGAACCGCGAAACTGAGGACTCCTCCAGACGGCCAACGTGATTTCGATAGTTTAGCCTGCCGCACACGCCGCTGCGATTGCGCGACGAGATCTTCCGCGTGGTCGGAGTCGACGACGGGCGCAGCCCACCGGGCTCGTGCAAGACCATGCTCGCGCGAAGACTCCCCGGAATTGCGCCGTACCAGATGGAGGCGCTGCGGCTGGTGGACGGCGAGTTGGACAACACCGAGCCGGACGTGGCCCTTCCTTCTGAGGTGAGCGGGCCTCGGGACTGCCGGTCGGCGGGCACTTCCGAAAGACTTTACGGGCAGGGCGCGCTGGCGAAGCTCTCGACGAACACGTTGGTGACCGCAGCCTGTTTTCTGAGTTCGCTGCTGAGAGACGCGGCTACCGCGCAAAGTCGCACGAAAATCGTGCAGCAGCCACCGCCCAC
>JBILUC010000059.1:0-39876 GCA_044371205.1 Archangium sp. | reverse complement strand
GCTCCGTCGAACGTGACGGTGGTGACGGGCGATGGGCAGTCGGTGACGTTGAGCGATGGCACCGCGCTGGTGGCCGCGCCGTGTCACCAGCACGTGGAAGCGCTCGAGCCGCTGGAGCGACTGCCGGATGGAACGGGCCGTCGCATCGGCGTCGCGCACGTTGGTGCGCGGGCGAGCGCTGCGCCGAAGCGAGAGGACTTCACGGCGCTCCTGCTCGGTGGGAGCGACACGCTGCGCTTCGTCTCGGCAGACAAGCGCGCCGTCTTCGCGGGCTCGCCCGAGCCGATGGACTTTGAGGTCGCCGACTGTGGCCGCGTCGCGCTGGTGTCCGTGAATGATGCGGGGCAGGTGGTGGTCGAGCCGCGCGAGGTCGCGACGCTGACGTGGGAAGTGGTGCGCGTCGACTCGCTCGCGTCGCTGCGGCACCTCGTCGGGAGAAGAGATCTCACGTCGCGCGTGGTGCGGGTCGAGCTGAAGGCGGCCGTGCCGCTGGCCGACGTCGTGGCGTTCGAGCGCGAGCTGGCGCAGTTCGCTTCGAACGAAGAGCTGGTGTGCGAGGTGGACGCCAGCGGGCTGTCGCTCGACGTGAAGGACGTGTCGGTGCTCGACGGCTGGCCGGCCCCCCTGCAGCGTGCGGCGAAGGAGTTGCTCGGACAGTCGAGCGATCCGGTCGCGCGCAAGGCCCTCGCTCAGCTCGCGGGGCTCGTGTCGGCGACGTGAGGTCGGGCCTCAGGGAAGCACTGGCCACGTGGAGATCTGCGCCTTGCTCGACCCTGACATCCTCGGGGCGGGCCCGTATCCTTCCGGCATGTCTTCCCTCGCCGTCTCGCTGGCATTGGTGCTCATGGGCCGTCCCGTCTTCCACGACATGACGATTGCCGAGTTGGCCGCCTCGAGTGAGCTCGTGCTCGAGGTCGAACAGGCCTCGCCCTTCACCGGCTCGCGCCAGAACGCCGAAGGGTGCGAGGAGCAGCTGTGGCACGTCGTGGTGAAGGGTGTGGTTTCGGGCAGCAAAGACGCCCCCGCAGTGGGCAGCAGCCTCGCCGTCATCACCAACCCCACCGGCCTCTTCGACTGCATGGCGCGAAAGAAGAACGGCAGCGGCGTGTCGTTCAGCGCCCCGCGCTACACGCCGAGCGCGCCCTCGCCCGCGAAGCGTTTCCTCGTCTTTGTGCGCAGCAGCCCGCGCGGCTTCATTCTGGCGACGCAGAGCGGGTGGGACTCGGTCGAGAAGAAGTCGGCAGTGGCGAAGTGAGCTGCGCGAGGTACCCGCGCGGCACCACCGCGTTGGTGAACACCCCGGTGAAGAGCAGGTGCAGCACGTCGGTGCCAGGGCCGGCGCGAAGGAACGGCACCTTCCTCGCGGGATACCAGCGCTCGAGGAACAGGTAGACTGCGCTGCGCCCCACCAGACCCAGCCGCTGGAGCAGAAACTCCATGTCTTCCCCACGACGTGCCCTGCGAGTGATTGCGTGACGACCCTCGCGAAAGAACTGCAGCGCGGCCCCGAGGCCTTCAACGCGCGGCGAAAAGCCGGGTCGATTCAGGTGGATCAATCGGGCGCGACGCTCGCTCAGGTCTTCATTGCGCGCGTCGACTTCTCGAAGCTCGACCTCTCGAACTGCGAGTTCGAAGACTGCACGGTGGGTGCGTGTGATTTCCGCGGAGCGTCACTCGCTGGCGCGTACCTCCACGGCTCGAAGTTCGAGAGCTGCGACTTTCGCGGCGTCACGTGGGACGGCGCCTCGCTCGAGAAGGTCGAGTTCGCCGACTGCCGCTTCGACGAGGGGCGCGGCTTCGAGAGCGTCGAGCAGACCGCCGTGGAGGGCTTTGGCAGTGTGACGCCGCCCGCAGTCCCCGAAGCGCTCGCCGAGGCCGCGGTCTTCACGCCGGGTGTCTTCGCGAGCAACCCCACGCTCGAGCGCGAGCTCTTCGCCCGCCCGGACGACGACGCGCGCTGGCTCGTCTACGCCGACTGGCTGCAGGGCGAGGGTGACCTGCGCGGCGAGCTCATCACCCGCCACCGGAAGGGTGAGGGCTTCACCGACTTCGTCAACGAGCACCTCGAGGCGCTCTTTCCCTCGTGCGCCGACGAGCTGCGCGGCGGCGGCAACGTGCCCGAGGTGTCGCTCGAGTGGCGGCACGGCTTCGTGTACGGCGCCACCGTCGGCGCGCACAACCGCGACCGGGCGCTGCTGCTGCACGACGTCGCGCACCGGGTGCTCGAGAGCGCGCCGAGCCACTTCGTGCGCCGGCTCTCGTTCGGCCTCACCAGCCTCACCGGCGAGAACGACTACGCGCCCGTCATCGACGCGTTGGTGAAAGAAAAGAAGCTCCCGCAGCTGATGCACCTCGAGTTCGGCCTGCAGGACATCGACCCCGACTTCGACCCGTACGACGGACCGCCACCGTTCGAAGGGTGGGGTGACCTCTCGGCGTTGTGGGCCCACGTGCCGCACCTGCGTCGCCTGCGCGTGCGCGGCGGGGGAGGGCAGCTCGGCGCGCTCCACCTCCCCGCGCTCACGTCGGTCGCCATCGAGCTCGACCAGCAGGAGAGCGACGTGGTGGGCGAAGTCATCGCGGCGCGCTGGCCGAAGCTGACCTCGTTCGAGCTGTGGAACGTCGACGAGGTCGACCTTCCAGCCCTGCTCGAGGCGCTCTCGGTGCTGCCGCTGACGCACCTCGGGTTGCCCTTCTCGCGCAACGTCGAGCGGGTCGTTCAGCTGCTGGCCGGGTCGCCGTTGTTGAAGCGTCTGCACGTGCTCGACCTGCACGACAGCCGCCTCGACTCACAGGGGCTGTCCGCGTTGATGAAGCACTTCGACGCGTTTCGTCACTTGAAGCGGCTCGACCTCACCAACGCCGCCGACGAGCACGAGGTCGACGTGCTGCGAAAGCGGGGCGACTTCGTGGTGCTGGGTGAGCAGCGCGACCTGCCCATCGTCGAGACCGAGAACTTCGCCGAACCGAACGACGACGACTGGGACTCGTACTCTCTCGAAGAGGACCTGCCAGAAGATGACGGGCCGCCGCCTCCGCCCAACGCCGACCTCGACATCCCCGACGAGCACGGCGACGGGTAGCGCAGTCAGTCGGCGCTGAGCCAACCGAAGAAGCGACTGAGCACCGACTTCTTCTTCTGCTGTCGCCGCGGCACCGGCTCGTCATCGGCGGCGCAGTCGGCGCACTTGAGCCCCAGCGTGGTGGCGCGGCCCTCGGAGAACGCCTTGCGCGCCCCGCACTCGTCGCACACGAAGCCGGTGCCCTGTGGCGCGAGCGCGCGCGCGGTCTTCTTCATCGTCAGCGTCTCGAGCGCCGCCGCCTCGACGAAGGTGCCGCGGCAGCTCGGGCAGTTGTCCACCGGGGGCCCATCGGACAGGCGCGCGTGCCGCATCTTCGCGCCGCACGAAGGGCAGCTTCGTGCGCTCGGGCCTCCCGGCGCGCGCACCGTCTTGCCGCTCGCCTCGGTCAGCTCGCCCGCGTCGAACCACACGCCGCCGCACTCGCGACACCGGTCGAGCTCGACCTCACCGCCGATGCGGCTGGCCGGCATCCAGAACGGCTGCAGTCGCTTGCGGCAGTCAGGGCAGTCGCGTTTCGCCATGGCGCACGGACTCTACCTGCGTGCTAGGAAATGCCTCGCGGCCTTCGCGGGCTCGCTCGCATGATCTCCTGACTCGCTGATCAGACCGTCGCGCTTCTTCCCGACTCTCTTCAGGGGTTCCTGCATGTCATCGCCTGCCGTCGTGGCCCACGAGCTGGGCTTCTCCTTCGATTCGTCCGTCGTCTTCTCCAAACTCACCTTTCACCTCACCCCCGGCTGGACCGGGCTGGTCGGCGGCAATGGCGTCGGCAAGACCACGCTGTTGCGCCTGCTTCGTGGCGAGCTGAAGCCCACCGAAGGCCACCTGCGCGTCGAGCCGCGGGGCGCGCGCGTCACCTGGTGCGCGCAACGCGTCGATGACCGTGCGGGGCTCGACGACTTCGTGTGGGCGCACGACCGGCTCGCGCAGCGGCTGCGCGCGAAGCTGAAGCTCGACGATGCCGTGCTCGAGCGGTGGAACGACGGGGCCTCGCCCGGGGAACGCCGACGGTGGCAGCTCGCTGCGGCGCTGTGGAGCGAACCCGACGTGCTCCTCCTCGACGAGCCGGGCAACCACCTCGACCTCGAGGCCCGCGCGCTGCTGCTCGACGCGCTGGCTTCGTTCCGCGGAGTCGGCGTGCTCGTCTCGCACGACCGCGCGCTGCTCGACGCCGTCACCACGAGCACGCTCCGGCTCGCCGAGGGCGGCGGTCGACTCTGGCCGCTGCCGTGGTCGCAGGCCCGCGAGGCGTGGACGGCTGAAGCCACGCGCGCGCTCGAGCAACAGCGCGAGCTCAAGAAGAAGCTCGAGCGCGACGTGCAGCGCCTCACCGCGAAGAAGGCCACCTTGAGCGCGTCGACGCGCCAGCGCAGCACCGGGGCGCGCATGAAGCACCCGCATGACAGCGACGCCCGCACGCTGGGCGCCAACTTTCGCGCCGAGATGGCCGAGCTGGCGCACGCGGCCACGCTGCGCAGAGTCGAGCGGCAGGTCTCGCACGTGCGCGAAGCCCTCTCGGAGGTACACGTGCGCGACGAAGCCGGCCAGGCGCTCTTTCTGCACTTCGAGCCGTGCCCCAAACCGACCGTGGTGCAGTTTCGCGGCGACGTGCCACCGGTGCTGCGCGACGTGAACGTGCAGCTCGGGCGCGACGAGCACCTGTGGATTCGGGGGAAGAACGGCGCCGGCAAGACGACCCTGCTCAACGCGGTGCTTGCGGCCAACGAGCTGCCTGACGAGAAGCGCCTCGTGCTGCCGCAGGAGCTGTCTGTCGACGACACGCAAGGAGATCTCGACACGCTCGAGGCGTTGCCTCCCGACGCGCGCGGCCGGGTCTTGCAGCTCGTGCACGCGCTCGGCGTCGAGCCCGAGGTGCTGCTTCGTTCTGCGCAACCGTCACCCGGTGAGGCGCGCAAGCTGCGGCTCGCGCTTGGGCTCGGGCGTCACGTGTGGCTCGCCGTGTTGGACGAGCCGACCAACCACCTCGACCTCCCTTCCATCGAGCGGCTCGAGGTCGCGCTGGCCGACTTCCCCGGGGCGCTCCTGCTCGTCACGCACGACGAGTCACTCGGTGAACGCGTCACCACGCGCCGGCTCGAGCTCTGACTCACTCCGCGGGGAGCGACTCGATGAACGCGCGCACCTGGTTCATCAACGCCTCGTTGCGCGCTTCGGTGCCCAGCGGCGGCATCTGCGCGGCGTTGCCCCGGCTCGAGAGCCGGTGGAAGACGAGGCTCGCGTCGGGGTTGCCGGGCACCACGTAGGTGCGGCGCCCGTCGATGGTGCCCCCCGCGAGCTTGCCGACCGCGGTGCGGAAGAAGCCCGTGTCGGCGCGCTGTCGGTCGGTGGTGCGCAGCCGCAGGCGCAGCGCCTCGTCGTTCTGATTCCCCGTGTCCGAGTGGCAGCCCCCGCAGTTCGCGTGGAGGCTGCCCAACACCTGCGCAGCCTCGGGGTCGTCACCCAGCGGCGCCACCTCGGCGTCGACCAGCGGCGCGCTCAACCAGCCACGCTGGCTGAGGCCCTGCAACGTGACCGGGCGGGCTTCGTCGCTTCGCGCCGCGAGCTGCACGGCGGTGAAGGCCAGCGGCGGCTCGGCGTCGCCGTGACAGAAGCGGCAGTCGCCCTGCCCGGGCACGTCGTGCCGGGTGCCTCGCACGTTCGCGGCCCCGAGGGTGACGGCCCGCGCCTCCTGGCCGTCTGCGTCCCACAGGTACGATTCGAAGCGCCAGCCGGTGCTCGACTTCTCGAGGTAGCGCGTCTCGAGCACCACGCCGTCGACGGCGAATTCCTTCCACAGCTTCGTGCCGACGGGGAAGACCCACGCGTCGACGTTGCTCACGTCGATGGACGTTCCCTCGGGCAACGACACCCACCGGCGTTTGCTGGCGCCGTCGGTCCACAACGCGGAGCGCGGCTCGAACTCGAGCACCCCCGGCGCGAGCGTGCGTGAAGAGAGGTCGGCGTAGAGCCCTGTCGCCGAGAGCAGGGGCGGCGCGCCGGAGCACGCCGTGAAGACCAGCAGCACTGCGAGGGTGGTTCTCATGCACCGAAGAGTGGTGGTTTGCGCAAAGGCTCGCCATGCGTTGAATTGCGAAGCATGTTTGCGAACACGCAAAGACCTCCTGAGGGGCCCTTCGATTTCCGGTGGGACGACCTGCGCATCTTTCTCGCCACCCTGCGGGGCGGCACCTTCAGTGGTGCGGCCAAGACGCTGGGCGTCGAGGTGTCGACCGTCAGCCGCCGCATCACCGCGCTCGAAGACTCGCTGGGCGCGAGGTTGTTCGACCGCACGCCCGATGGCTTGAAGCCGACGGTGGTCGCCGAGCGGCTGCGCCCCGCTGCTGAGCGCACGGAAGTGGCGGCCCTCGAGGCGGCGCGCGCCGTGGAGTCGGTGGAGCGGGTGGCCGAGGGGGTGGTGCGAATCACCTGCCCGCAGGGCGTGGCCGACCAGTTCCTCGCCCCCACGCTCATCGACCTCGTGAAGCGGTACCCCGGCCTGCGGGTGCAGCTCGACGCGCGCTCGAGCGTCGCCGACTTGATGCGCAACGAGGCCGACCTCGCGATTCGCACCGTGCGGCCGACGGGCGGCGACCTCGTGATGCAACGCGTGGCCGAAGCGCGCCTCGTGGTGGTGAGCAGCGCGGAGCGGGTCAAAGCGGTGGGCGTCGTGAAGTCCTGTGAGGCGCTCCCGTGGATTACGTGGCCCGACGAGATGGCGATGGTGCCCGCGGCCCGGTGGCTCGCGAAGGCCGCGCCGGGGGTCGCGCCGGTGCTCTCGTCGAACTCGCTCACCGCACACCTGAGCGCGGCGGGCTCGGGCCTGGGCTTCGCCGTGGTGGCCGAGCAATTCCTGCTCACCAACCCGAAGCTGACCCGGGTGAAGCTCCACGCGTCACTGCTGGCGCGCGTGCCGCTCCCCGCGGAAGAGCTGTGGCTCGTCGGTCACCGCGCGCTACGAGAGGTACCCCGCGTGGCAGCCACGTGGGACTTCCTGGTCGAGCGCTTTCGCGCGCCGCGATGAGGGAGGGCACGTCTGATCACGCAAGGGGCGCGGGCCCTCGACGGTTGAGAACCACGTTGCCTGGGTCGCCCCGCTCCCGCCGAGGGCCTCACCTGGGCAGGCAGTTCACGTTCCATTCATGACGGGTCTGAAGCCTGGGTCGGATGACGTCGCGATGGCGACGAGCAGCGTCTTCCACGCCAGCCCGGCGCGCTCCGTGTCGAGGGCGTCGAGCCCGCTCGTTCACGACAGGTCGCGCGACCAGGGCAAGTCGCTCGCCCAGCGTTCTCTCTCCGGACTGAAGCGCGAGGGGAGCTGCACTCACGGCGCCTCCAGCGGGGCCGACGAGAACGAGACGCTCTCGACGCCGTTGCGCAGGTCGCTCCACGCCAGCGTGCGGCCGCTCGCGTTGATGCGCAGCGCCACCTTCGTCGAGAGCGAATGCGTCACGCCGTCTTCGATGAAGCTCATCGGCGACACCTTCACCGGCGCGCGCCACGTGCCGTCGGCGAGCAGCGTCGCTTCGTAGAGCTCCCAGGCGCCGCTGCGGTTGTCGAGCCAGGCCACGGCGCAGTCGCCGCTGGGCGTCACCGCGGTGGCGGGCGCGGTCTGCACCGAGCCGGGGCCGCCGGGCACCAGCACCGGGCGCACCGTACCGTCGATGGGGCCGGTCGAGCGCACCACGTAGACCGTGTAGTCGCGAGAGGGCGCGTCGACGAAGGCGAGGCAGCGCACGCCGGCCTCATTCGCGTCGAGCACCGGCACCGGGTCGAGCGGGAAGTCGCGCGAGGTGAAGACGCGCTTCACGCGGGTGGTCTGGGGCTCCATCGTGGGGGCGGTGGTGGTGAGCGAGAGCACCTCGACGCTCGAGAGGTCTCCGCCGCTGACGTCGTACCCGCTGCGGAGCATCGGCACCTCGAGCGCGTCGCCGATGCGCACCCCCGCGGCCGCGGGCCGCCACGAGTCGTACTGGCCGCCCGCAGGCAGGCGCACCGGCGCGCTGAAGGTCACGCCGTCGTCGCTGGAGTGCAGGTAGTACGTGTCCTGCGTCGAGACGCCGTCGGTGTCGATGTAGAGCAGGTCGAGGCCGGCGCTCGAGACGGTGAGGCGCGGTGAGTAGAGCAGCGTGGTGGAGGGCATGGGGTTGATGCGCTTCGGGGCCGACCACGTGGCGCCGAAGTCACCCGAGATGCTGAGCATCAGGTCGCCGGTGCCGTAGCGCTGCTGCTGCGAGGGCTCGTAGTCGGTGTACGCGAGGTAGAGCGTCGAGCCGCGCATCGCGAGCGTCGGCGTCGTCGCCACCGACGATGCGCCCTCGAAGCGTTTGGCCAGCTCGAAGCCGCTGGTGCCCTGGCGGTAGAGCGCGATGGTGAGCGCCGAGTCGCTCGACTCACTCACCGCGATGACGGCGCCAGCGGGCGTCTGAACGAGGTTGGGGTCGGTGCACGCAATGCCTTCGGCGCAGACCGGCGCGGGCTGGCTCCACAGAGAAGGAGGCGGGGTGGGCGGTTCATCAACCACGCACGCGGTGCCCTCGAGGTGCGTGCCCACGCCGCAGGTGATGAGCGTCGTGGGGTCGGCCACGCACGTTCCGCTCTCCTGATGCGTGCCCGGTGCACAGCGCAGCGCGGTGACACACGTCTTCCCCTCGAGCGTGGTGCCGTCGCCGCACGTCAACGACGGGGGCGGTGTTCCACAGCCGACGGCGCTCAACACGGTGACCAGCAGTCCCAGGATTTTGTTTTTCATGCAGCGCCCCTGAGCAACCGGCGCGCCAGCGTGAATGTGGAATGAGCACGCACACTTGGTGCGTGGCGTTCAGAAGTTGGCAGGCGGTGTGCGCGTTGCGCAGCGGGAGCGTGATGCTCTTTTGCGTCTCGCGCGCCATGGCCGATGATCAGCCCGCGGTCTTCGCGAAAGGGAACATGCGTCTTTCCTCGGCAGTGGTGCTTGCGGGGCTCACGCTGGTCGCCAGCCGCGCAGTCGGCGCCAACTACGTGTGGGTGGGTGGCACGGGTGATTGGAGAAACGCCGCCAACTGGACCAGCTCGAGGGGACCGGCGAGCTCGCCGCGAAGGGAGAGGGGAACTCCTCGGGCGGCCGAATTGGCGTGGTCGGCGTGTCGACCTGGCCGCTGCCTTCGTCGCTGCTCGTCAAGCTGACCTCCAGCAGCGCTTCCGGCGGCGCACCCGGAGGAACCCTGGGCGTCACCACGCGCGATGGCGCGCGCCACCTGCGCGCCGTGTGCAACTGGAGAGACGCCGCGATGCCCATCACGCCCGTTGCGTGGGGGGCGACGCTGACCTCTTTCTCCGGCTCGGGCTGCCAGTTCGACGTCGGCGACGGCAAGGTGCTCGAGGCCGACGTCATCTCGCTGACCGATGCGAGGGCGGCCTTCCGCGTCAGCCTGTTCCTCAAGGCCAACGTCGTCACGTTGACGCGCGTCGCGAGTCGCGCCGAAGGGTGCACGGCATCGCCCGTGGGGCAGACCAACGGGTACCACGGCGGGGTGAGCTCGCTCATGCCGGCGACGGGCGCCCCCTACGGCTCGGTGTCGGCACCCACCACGGCCGGCAGCAGCTTCTTCTGCAGCGGCAGCCCGGGCGGCGCCGTCGCGGTCAGCGCGCGCCAGACCATCGTCGTCGATTCACTCGACGTGAGCGGCGACCCCGGCCTCACGGGGCGACAGAACGACGGGCGTGGTGGCGCAGGGGGCAGCGTGTGGCTCGCCGCTCCGGTCGTCTCCATCGTCAACTTCGCGTCGGCCAACGGCGCTCCCGGCACCTTCGGCAATTCCGGCGGAGGGAGAGTCGTCGTCGCCCAATCAGGCGACCCGCTCATGGTGCGACCGCTGCTGAGCGCCAGCGGAGGGGGCACGGACACCACCGCTGGCCCCGTCGCCGCGCCGGTGTACCTGCCGCAAGTGGTGTCTGACGCGGGGCTGCTCAACCCGGGCGTGCTGCAGTTTCAGCCGTTGGCGACGCCGGGGCTCGCCTACGAGGTGTACCTCAACGAAGACCTGAACCTCGGCCGGCAGGTCGGCGTGGCCATCGACAGAGTGGGCGACCCGATGCTCACCTTCCCCGCGAGCTCGAGCGGCGTGGTCGACCTCTCTGACGCAGGGCTCGTCGATGGTCGCTCGTACTTCTGGCATGTGGCCGCGTTCAATTCCGCTGGCAGCCTCGTTGCCGCCTCGGGGTTCGAGCGCTTCATCAAGTGTCCGCCTGGCGCGACCTGCGTGTTCGCCCCCGTCGACGCGGGGTTCGTCTTTCCCGGGCGAAGCGACGCGGGCACCGGAGTGTCCCTCGCCGATGGCGGCATCAGCGGATCGGTGGCTGCACCGCGCTTCGCGGCCAGCGAAGTGCGGCTGTTCGACTTCGGCTGCACCGTGAGCGACTCGCTCGACCTCGCCGAGGGAATGGGCGTGACCTACCGACTCGAGGGCGCTCCCGAAGGGCTGTCGATTGAGGCGGGCGACCGCGACTTGTCCGTGAAGGGCATGCTCGAGCCCGGCCCGCGTGAGGTGTTGGCCTTCGACGTGGTGGCGTCGAACGCAGGCGGCGAAGCCCGCGTCCGCGTCAGGGCGAGGCGCGTCTGCAACGCCGTCAGCCAGGTGGGCTGCGCGTGCACGTCGGTGCCTGCGCCGGTACTGCTCTTCATGCTGCTGCTGGCGATGGGGCGTGCGAGGCGCCGTTCCAGTCCGCTGTCGTGACGCACCTCACGGGTTGCAGGCAGGGCACCACCGCGGGTCGGCCGTGGGCGCCGCGACGGGGCGCAGCTCCTTGAAGTCGCAACGAATGCACCCAAGCTCGTCCCCACGCACGTCGTTGGTCGGCGTGCCGCACTCGCTGCAGGGGAGCCCGGGTGCCCGGCGCACCACCCCGAAGCCGGGCGTGTGACAGGCGGGGCACTCGGTGCTCATGCGCTCCAGCAGGTCTCTGGTCGCGGCGACGATGAGCGTCTGGCGCGTGGGGTTGAGGTGCGCGCGCAGCTCGGTCTCGTAGAAGACGGCGCCGTCTTCAGCGTGGTGCTTCACCTCGTCGAACGCCGCCTGAAGCCCGGCCCAGTCGGTGAGGCCTTTGCGGAGATGCGTCGAGGCGCCACCCGAAGCTCGCGGCGAAGCGCCCAGACACAGCCCGTGAGAAGGGAAGAGCGCCGCGCGCGCGCCCGCTTCGAGCTCGGCCCACTCGCGCACCACGCCGTGGTGGTGGTGGCCCACCCCGCTGGCGCGCCCGGTCACTTCGAGCCCGAGCTCGAGGTCGACCAGCGTCACCAACTCGAGCCCCATCGCGCCGAAGCCGAGCGGGCCGGGGGCCGAGGCGCCCTCGCTGCCCAGCCCGCGGGGCAGCCCGCTCAGCTCACTGGCGAGTGTCGCCTTGCGTCGCGCGGTCGCCAGCTGCGTGTCGGGGCGCGCCTGCTCGCCGGTGAAGGTGCCCAGCGTGTCGGTGTCGAACCCCGTCGCGCGCTCGACGGTGGCCTCGAAGCGCTCGAAGAAGAGCGGCCCCAGCAGCGCTTCTTTGCCGTGTTGGGTGAGCAGCGCGAAGCGGGCCTGGCGCCACGTCATTGCGGGAGTCGCGCCCAGCCTGCCGCGCTGCGCACCTGCACCTCGCGGCTCGTCTCGTCGACCTGGAGGAGGAAGAGCCACTCGTTCTCGACCAGCGCGCGCACCTTCGCGTGCTTCGCGAGGATGGCGTCGATGGCGTCGCGCGGCGCCGCGACGAAGACGCTCAGCCGCTGCGGCGTGTGCACCCACTTCTTCCCGTCGTGCAGCGACTGCTTCGACAACCCGATGCGCAGGTCACCGCCGTTGCCTTCGAAGACGCCCACGTGCCCGCCGACGACGTTGTGCAGCACCTTGTTGCCGCTGCCGTAGCGCAGGTTGTCGACCGTCGACGCGTAGTACTGGAGGTTGATCCAATGCGTCACCACCATCGGCGCGGTGAGGATGCCTTCGAGCACCTTGAAGCCCTCGTCTTCGGCCGCCACGTACTCGTGGAGGAAGGAGCGCCCCTCGAGCCGCAGCGACGCGCTCAGCGTGCGCGGGCCCACGATGAAGCCGGCGTTGTCGGCGAGCGCCCATTCCGGTCGAACCTGCGCCCAGTCGCTGCTCCGCTTGCGCACGGCCTGCAACAAACGCTGCTCGTCGGTCTCGGCGACACCGAGCTTCGGCGCGCGCTCGAGCCGCGTGCGATGCCCGGCGCGCTGCAACGCTGCAGTGAGCGCGTCGACGTCGGCGCGGTGGGAGGCTGGCAGCTCGTCGAGCTCGAAGAGGCTCACCTCGTCGGTGGTGGTGTGGTGCAGCCCCGCGAGGAAGACGGTCTCGTCGGGCACCTCGAGCCCCAGCGTGCGGAGCCCCGCGCGCACCTCGACCTCGTTGAGCAGCGCCGCCGCAGCACGCGCGTTGGCTTCACCCGTCTGACCACAGCACGCGCCGCAGTCGAGCCCCGCAGCGTGCGCGTTGTTGCGCGAGTGGCCTCCGTGGCCGAACAACACCACCAGCCGCGCGAAGCGCCGGGTGAGGCTCATGCCGCGCAGAATGCCCGCCGCGAGCTGCACCTTGCGCTCGGTCGTCACCGGCGCGCCATCGACGGTGCTCGTCACGCGCGGCTTCCTTTGCGCGTTCGTCTTCGCGCTGAGCCCTGCGTTGCTGGAGTCGTCGTCGGCGAGGCCCAGCGTCTCGGCCACCAGCGACCACGCGTACGACGCGCCGGTGCTCTCGACGAACGAGAACGCAGACGACGCGGCGCCCTTGAAGATGTCGAGCGCGCCGAGGCGTGAGAGCCGCTCGGAGCGGTCGCGCGCGACGGTGTCGCTCACCCCGGTGTCGGTCATGCGCAGCGCGGGTGCGAGCAACCCCGGCAGCTGCGGCGTCGCGCTGGTGGCGCCCAGCGGCTGGTAGTCGACGGGCAGCCCGAAGAAGCCGGCGAAGCCCAGGGTCTGCACGCCCTTGCCCTCGGCCTCGAGCGCGCGGCGGAAGGGCTCCGACCGCACGTCGATGCAGAACACGGCCTGTGCCGTCGCCGTCGCGGTGGATGCGCTCGCGCCGCTGCGAAGACCTTCGGCCACCCGGTCTTGCCAGGCGAGTTCGAGCGCGCGCTGCAGTACCCAGTCGTCGCGGTGCGCTTCCCTCGAGCGGGCGTCACACTCGGGCCACCGGGCCATCGCGCGTTGCCACGCCGCCAGCCGCGTCGGCCCGCCCGCTTGAAACACCAACCATTCCCACGCCAACTGGAGCGCGAGCACGTCCTTCACCGTCGCGTCGTCACGGCCCGCGAGCCGCGCCGTCCACCGGCGGTAGGCCGCCCACGACGCCCAGCCGTTCAGGTCGAGCAGCAGGCTCGAGGCGTACGCTTCCTGGTCGGCGCGCGGCACGTACAGCTCGCTCATCGCCAGCTCGATGAGCTCGTCGGCACGGCTGGGGAGGAGTCGAACGCCTTCGGTAAAGAGCGCGAGGCCCATCACCAGGCGGGGCGTCTGGTCATCGAGCGCGTGCTGTCTCCACGTCGCGTAGAGGCCGTCACCGGCCGCGGGCCTGAAGAGCGCCTGACCCTCGTCGAAGTACGAGGCGCAGAACTGGCTCAGGTTGCTGGTGACGAAGCTGCGCCACGACGGCACGCGGCCCTCGCGCTCGGCGTCGGCGAGGTCGAGCACCCGCGCGCGCCGCGTCGTCAACGGCTCGTCGGCCTCGAGCAGCGCGAGCACCCGCTGCACCGGGAGGTCAAGGTGTGAGGCCTCGAGCGCGCGCCGCACGTGGGCCTCGGTGAAGACACCCTGCGCGAACTGCTCGCGGAACCAGCGACGCGGCATGAGCATCGTCGCGCCCGAGCGCGCAGCGAGCTGAGCGGCGACCTCGGGGAACGGGCGGTCGGTCATCTCCCACAGCGGGTTGACGGCGATGAAGCGGTCGAGCGGCCACGTCGGCGCGATGCTGGCGCACGCACGCTCGATGGCGGCGGGGTCGACGAGGGGCTCGGGCTGGAGGGAACCCACGGGGCGCCGGGTCTCGAGCGAGGGGGTCATCGCGCTTCCAGGCCGGGCGCGAGTGAGGTCTCGGGGGCCGGCGGCACCGCCGCGCGCGTGGGCGGCCACAGCTTGAACAGCCACCGCGTGAAGCGCTCATCGAGCGCGAAGCCCGAGAAGAGCCGCGGCTGCAGCGCGCGGGCGAAGTCGCTGGTGGGCGCGAGCTGGAAGGTGAGCTGCAACGTCACCAGCGCCAGCAGACCCAGGGCGACCAGCACGGTCAGCGCGGTCGACGCGGGGCTCGCAGCCAGTTGCTCGGCGGTGAGCGCGTGCCAACCGACGAGGAAGGCGCACAGTGCAAGCGCGCGCAGCGCCACGCCGGCGATGGCCGCGAAGCCGGGGGCCGAGGCTGCGCCGACGAGCGCGCTGGCGAGCACCGGCGCCACCGCGAGGAAGAGCACCAGCGACGAGTGCTGCTGCGCGAGCGCGAGGCCGAGCGCGGTCGAGACCACGGCGACGGCGATGAGGGCGAGCGCCGCCTTCGAGGGTCGGCTCTCCGGCGCGAGTGCGCGGCGTCGCCACGTGTCGACCGTCGTGCCCGACGAGAGGAAGGCGTGCGCCTTGTAGAGCGAGTGCGCGACGAGGTGCAGCAGCGCGAGGTGCCACGCGCCCAGGCCGCACTGAACGAGCATGAAGCCGAGCTGCGCGCAGGTCGACCACGCCAGCGAGAGCTTCACGCTCACCCGCGTCATCATCACCAGGCCCGCCACCACCGCCGTCGTGAGCCCGATGCCCACCAGCAGCCACTGCGCCGCAGGCACCCGCGACACCAGCCCGGCGATTCGCAGCAGCACCACGCCGCCCAGGTTCACCACGCCGGCGTGGAGGAGCGCCGAGACAGGCGTCGGTGCTTCCATCACCTGCGTGAGCCAGCCGTGGAAGGGCAACTGCGCCGACTTGAGGCACACCGCGATGACCAGCAACACCGCCGCCACTTCGAGACCAAAGGGGAGTGCGCTCGTGGCGTTCAAGAAGTCAGCGAGCGCGTCGAGGCGCAGCGAGCCCACCGTGTTGCCCACCAGCACCACCGCGACCAGCACGCTCACGTCAGCGAGGCGGCTCAAGAGGAACTTCTTGTGGGCCGCCAACAGCGCGGCCGGGCGGTCGGCGTAGAAGGTGAGCAACTGGTGCAGCGCGAAGGACGTCACCATCCACGCGGCGCCGATGAGCGCGAGGTCGTTGCCGAGCACCAGCGTCGTCACGGCCGCGAGGGCCCCGAGGAGCGCCCGCGTGTAGCGGCGCAGCGCGGGCTCTCCGTCGAGGTAGGTCTCGGAGTAGCGCACCACCACCACGCCGAGCAGCGACACCAGGGAGAGCATCACCCACGTCACGAGGTCGGCGCGCACCAGGACACCCGGCTGCACGTCGACGCCGCTCACTGCTGCCAGCGCGCCGAGCGCCACCAGCAGGGCCGCCGCGACCAGAGAGACCCAACGGGCCCACCTCAAGGGTCGAACGGCCGGGGCGAACACCGCACCGAGGGCAAACACGGCGGGAAGGGCGGCCAGAACGAGTGCGTTCATGGGTCCATTGGATAGTGGAATCAGGCTGTTCTTGAAAAAGACATAAAACGTGATGAATCGTTCGTTCCATGAGAACGAACGAGAGTGGCGCAGTGGTGGCGGGGCACCTCAACTTCCACCACCTGCAGTACTTCTGGGCGGTGGCGACGGGCGGCAATCTCACGCGCACTGCGCAGGCGCTGCGGGTCTCGCAGTCGGCCGTGTCGGCGCAGATTCGGCAACTCGAGGCGCAACTGGGTGAGCCCCTCTTTCATCGCGAGGGTCGTCGGCTGGTGCTGACCGAGGCGGGCGCGATGGCGATGGAGTTCGCGAAGACCATCTTCGGCGCGGGCGAAGAGCTGCTCTCGACCTTCTCGCGCGGGCGCACGCAAGCGGAACCCTTTCGCATCGGCGCGGTGGCCACGCTGTCGCGCAACTTCCAGGAGTCGTTCATTCGCCCGCTGCTCGAGAAGCTCGACGTGCAGCTGCGCATCACCTCGGGTGGGCTCGACGACCTGTTGGGTCAGCTCGACGCGCACGCGCTCGACGTGGTGCTCGCCAACCGCGCGCCCCGCAGCCCGGCCCGGCGCTTTCGCAGCCAGCGCATCGCCCGCCAGCCGGTGAGCCTCATCGGTCGGCCGCGGCGCGCGCCGTTTCATCTGCGCGACGTGGTCGGTCAATCGCTGCTGCTCCCCGGCCCCGACAGCGAGCTGCGCGCCGAGTTCGACGCGCTGTGCGAGCGCCGCCGCCTCGTGGTGCAGGTGCGGGCCGAGGTCGACGACATGGCCACGCTGCGTCTGCTCGCCCGGGACACCAACGCGCTCGCGCTGCTGCCACCTGTCGTGGTGCGCGACGAGCTGCGCGCAGGCACCCTCGCGGAGCTGGTCGAGGTGCCCGGCCTGTTCGAAAACTTCTACGCCATCACCATGCCGCGGCGCTTCCCCCACCCGTTGACGCGCGAGCTCGTCGAACGCGAAGAGGCCGAGATGCTCGAGATGGGCCCGCGATTCAGACGGGGGAAGTGAAAGTCGGGCATCATCGCCGCCGATGAAGACGCTCCTGCTGTCTTGCTTGCTGCTGTCCACTTCCGCCATGGCGACGACGAAGAAGGTCCCCTACGAGTTGGACAAGACGAAGTTCGAGGGCGTGCTCGTCTACGAAGAAGGCGGCAAGCCGAAGCCGGGGCTGGTGCTGGTACCGAACTGGCTCGGCGTGACCGACGCGAACGTGAAGCAGGCCGAGCTGATTGCCGCGCGCGGGTACACGGTGTTCGTCGCCGACATGTACGGCATCGCGGGGAAGCCGAAGAGCGCCGATGAGGCCGGCAAGGCGTCGGGCGCGGTGAAGGGCAACCGGGCCTTGATGCGCGCGCGCGTGAAGAAGGCGCTCGAGGTGTTGCTCGCGCAGAAGGGCATTCCGCTCGAGGCGGCGAAGCTGGGCGCCATCGGCTTCTGCTTCGGCGGCACGGGCGCGCTCGAGCTCGCGCGCAGCGGCGCGAAGGTGGCGGGCGTCGTCTCGTTCCACGGAGGGTTGTCGAGCCCCACGCCCGATGACGCGAAGAACATCACCGCGAAGGTGCTCGCGCTGCACGGCGCCGATGACCCGTTCGTGCCCGCGGAAGAAGTCGCCGGCTTCGAGGCCGAGATGCGCGCCGCGAAGATTGACTGGCAGCTGGTCGCGTACGGAAACGCGGTGCACAGCTACAGCGACGTCGACGCGAACATGCCGGGCAAGGCGCAGTACAACGCGCAGGTCGCCACGCGCGCCTACGCCGCGATGGACGCGTTCTTCGCCGAGGCTTTCGCGAAATGACCACCTCGCCCCTGAGTCCCTCGCCCTGCGAAGCGGGGAGAGGGTGGCGCGAAGCGCCGGGTGAGGGGCTGTCGGCGCTGCGGTCGGGCCCCTCACCCCGACCCTCTCCCCGCTTCCGCAGGGAGAGGGAGAGAAGACTTTCGTTCCCCGTGGTCGACGCTGTCGGTGTCGTCTCTCCCCGCGTCGCAGGGAAAAGGGGGTAGTTCCGCATGGCGCGCCGTCGTCTCTGCATCCTCTCGCGCAAGAAATCGCTCTACTCGACGTCACGCCTCTTCGAGGCCGCGCGCGAGCAGGGCGCCCACCCGCTGGTGATGGACACCCTGCGCTGCACGATGGTCGTCGCGCCGGGCGGCAACACGCTGCTCTACCGCGGCGTCACCGTCACCGACCTCGCCGCCGCGATTCCCCGCATCGGCGCGAGCATCACCGCGTACGGCATGGCGGTGGTGAACCACCTCGAGACGATGTCCGTGCCCGTCGTCAACCCGGGCCCCGCCATCGCGCGCAGCCGCGACAAGCTGCGGTGTCTGCAATTGCTGGCGATGCAGGGGCTCGATGTGCCGCGCACGGTGATGGCGACCTCGGGCGCGAAGGTGAGCCGCCTCGTGAGCGCGGTCGGCGGGCTGCCGTGCATCATCAAGCTGCTGCGGGGCACGCAGGGCGTGGGCGTGATGATTGCCAACACCCAGACCGAGGCCGAGACGATTCTCCACACCTTCTGGGGGCTGGGGCAGGAAGTCTGCCTGCAGGAGTTCATCGCCGAGTCGAAGGGCCGCGACATTCGCGCGCTGGTGGTCGGTGACAAGGTGGTCGGCGCGATGCGACGTCAGGCACGGCGCGGCGAGTTCCGCTCGAACCTGCACCGGGGTGGCGAAGGCAAGTCGGTGAAGCTCGAGAAGGCCTACCAGGCGACGGCGGTCGAAGCGGCGCGCTGCATCGGGCTCTCGGTGTGCGGCGTCGACATGCTCGAGGGCAAAGACGGCCCCAAGGTGATGGAGCTCAACTCGAGCCCCGGCTTCGAAGGCCTCGAGCGAGCGACGAAGAAGGACATCGCCGGCGCCATCGTGCGGCACGCGCTGTCGTTGGCGAAGTGAGCTACTTCTTCTTCTTCGCGACGAGGTGACCCAGCGGGCCCTCCGGCAGCACGTACGGGAGCAGGAACGCGCGCGGCAGCTCGAAGTTCCACAGCAGCGCCTGCGCCACGTGCGGTGCGGTGCCGATGGTCATGCTGAGCCCCCGGTCGTTGAAGTTCGCACGCGCGAGCATCGACGAAGTGCACTCCGTGGGCGTCAAGCCGAAGCTCTCGACGGCATCCTCACCTTCGAGCTCCTTCGCCTTTCGGGCCGAGGCCTGCGCGAGGCGCTTCGAGCACGCCTCGAGGAACGAGGGCTCGAACGCATCGGCCCACGACCAGTGTTCGCCCGTGTCGACGCGCACTTGAAAGTGCTCACAGCTGGTCGACGGGTACGCGCCCACGAAGTTCCCGCAGTGCTCGAGGCCGAGCCACGGCATGCGGTTCAGGCTCACCGACACCTCCACCGACTGGGTGCCGTGGAAATCGCCCGCACGCATCGTCGCTTCGACGTCTTTGAGGTCTTCGAACGTCAGCTTCCCGTTCAGCTCTGCGGCGAGGGTGGCGAGCTGCGCGTTGGCGCCTCCATCGGGGAGGAAGAACGAGACGCGGCTGAAGCTGCGCTCCTGCTGGCCGTACTCCGTGTCCCCGACGAGGGTCTCGGTGACGAGCTCTACGCGGGCTGCGGCATCACGCGGCTGCTCGACCACGCTCCGTTGGACCGAGTGGGTCACGGCCCACGAGCCCCCATCCAGATTCGCTGCCACGACGAGTACGAGCGCCCACATGCGCGGACAGCAAAGCATTCGCCGTGCCGCCCACGAATGCTGATCAGCGCGTGTTTTCGGGGCACGAGCGCCCCACCGCGCGCAACGCGTCACACCGCGCGACGTTCGCGGTGCGAGGGGCCTGCCCGCCTGCCGACCACATCAGCGCGGTGCCTTCGCGCTGCAGCGCCATCACCAGCCGCTGTTGCTCGCTCGCGCTCATCGCGCCCCACGCGTCGACGCGGAAGAACTGCGCCATCGGGTCGGCTGCGCTGTTGCCGACGATGATCATCGCGTCGGGCTCGCACGCCACCGTGCGTCGCCAGTTCGCCGTGGGGCTGGGCTCGGTCTGAGGCTCGCCGCGTTCCTTCCCGACCAGCTTGGGCGGGTCGATGGTCAGCAGGCGAATCGCCGAATACACCGCGTCGGTCCACAGCGGCACCGCGCCCCACAGCGCAGTGCACGAGTCGGGAGAGCCGGTCTGACCGCACGACGTGCCGAAGCCGATGGTGAGGGCGCCCGCGATGACGGTGTCGAGAATCAGCGGCAGCCAGTGCGCCTGGTGAATGCCACCCTGGAACTCGTACGTCTTCTTCACCGTCCACACGCGGTCGACGCCGCGCTCGATGTCTTCGCACGCGAGCCACACCTGGCCCTGCTCGACGCGCACGTCGTGCTCGAACGAGACCTGTGCAAGCTCGGTGCGCTTCGACTGTTTGTCTTCGCGCGTGTAACGCTTGCTCGAGAGCAGGTACGCGCCGTCGATGATGAGCCCGCACCCGCTGGTGAAGCACAACGTGACGAACAGTGAGAGCGCGCGAATCATCGAACTCGCAGCTCCCAGTGACCGCGGATGATCAGATCGGGCCCGAGCTGCTCTTCGACCCACACGTAGCCTTCACCGGGCGGGAGCTCCCAGTGGCCGTCGACCCACACGTGCACGCGCGTCGTCACGTTCCACCGCCAGAAGCCGGCGAGCCACACGGCGTCGGGGTGCGGGCGCGGCGGAATCGCCTCGAGGCGCGGCGGAGGCGGCTTCTCGGTGCCCGACCAGAACCCGGGCGTCCACACCCAACGCCCCCCGACGAGAATCCACGCGCCGGGAATCCACTCGGCGTCGGCGCGCGGTGCAGGAGGTCGCGCTTCGGCGCGTGGCTCCGGTCGGCCCCAACGACCGACTTGCCAGATGAACGAACCGTTCACCGAGAGCCACATGCCTTCGACCCACTGGGACGTCGGGTCGGGTGACTCACCGCGCACGTCGACGCGTGGAGGGGGAGGACCCCAATGCCCCGGCACCCACGACCACGAGCCATCGAGCGCCACCCAGACCCAGTGGCCTTCGACCCACAGACAGTCGGGCAGGGGAGGAACGCCGCGCGCGTCGACCTGCGGCGCGGGCATCTTCTGTGGGCGCAGCCAGAAGCCGGGCGACCAGACCCATTCGCCACGGCCGCTCCAGACCCACTCGCCAGCGTGCCAGCGTGCGTTGGGGTCCTTCGCGGGCGCAGGCCGCTCGGTGCGCGGAGCCGGCATCGGAGGAATCGGCTTCGCGGGTCTCGGTTGCGCTTGCACCGTCACTGCAGCCTTCACTGCGGGTGCTTCGACCTTCGGAGGAATCAGCTCGACGACCTCGATGAACAGCTCGGCGTCCGCGAGCTCCTGCGGCACGTCAGCCCACAGCGCAATGGTGTTCGTGTCGTCGAACGCGTTTCGGTACTTCGTGGTGAAGGTGCGCGAGGTGGCACACCGGCGCTCGCGCTGAGCTTCGAACTCGAGCTGACCGGCCCACTGCTCGGTGCGCGTGCGTTGCCACGAGCCGACGGTGGGCGCGGGAATTCGGAGCTCGGCGTCGGCGGTCGCCCCTCCCTCGACGCGAGTCGAGTCCTGCGCCGGCGGCGGCATTTGCGGCGGTGGCATCTGCGGCGGCGGCATCTGCGGCGGCGGCATCTGCGGCGGCGGCATCTGCGGCGGGGTTGGCTCGGGAGGCCGTGACGGGGGCGGTGGCGCGGGGGCGCCCGAGTCCACGCTGACGGCAGCGCCTGCACGCACGCGCAACAAGTCCTGCCACTTGTCGTCCGTAACGCCGAACTTCTGCTGCTCGCCGTCGGGGAACGCGAGCGTCAGCAGCGGCTCACACGCGCTCACCAGCCGCACGTTCACCTCGAAGTCATGACCCTGGTGGTCCGCGTGACGCGGCACCTTCACCTCGACCGGCCCGGCGAAGCGGCCGTCGTTCAACTTGAGTGACGTGTTGATCAGCGTCACGCGCTGCACTGGCGCGCAGGCCGCGAACGCGAAGAGCATCACCCAGGGAGCGCGCAGGGACATCACGGCGCAGCTAGCACGGCGTGGCGCGGACGAAATTCAAGAGCGCGTCGAAAGGCCTCGAGAGCGCGAAGGGGCACCGGGCCAACCTGCGAACGTGCGCCTCACCCTTGCGGGAAGTCGCGCCTCCTGACGTCTGAGTCGCGAAACCCACCCGCGTCGCTCGCACAGTCGAAGCCCGAGTGAGGTGGGCCCCTCGGGTCGCGTGTCGAGGCGCTGTTCATGACGACCGCGGACGCAAACGAGATGTTCGACTGCCACCCATCAGCGCCGTGTCAGCGCGTGCGGCGGCGAGCCCCCGCCGTTACGAGACGCCGTCCATGTCGCAGTCCATCGTCGTCGGTGCCGGTGCAGGTGGTCTCGTGGCAGCGCTGTATCTGCAGCGGGCGGGTCGCGACGTGGTGCTGCTCGAAGCCAAGTCGCGCGTCGGCGGGTGCGCTTCGTCGTTCCCCACGAAGGGCTTTCGGTTTCTCTCGGGCGCCACCACTTTGATCGGCCTCGAGCCCGAGATGCCGCTCGGTCGCGTGCTGCGCGAGCTCGACATCACCTTCGACGCCCCGTTGGCGACGAAGAACCTCACGCTGCATCAAGCGGGGCGCTCCTTCACGCTTTCGCGCGACGCCTCCGCAAACGAGGCGATGTGGCGCGAGGCCTTCGGCGCCGACTTCGCGCGCTTCTGGTCTGACTCCGCCCGGCTCGGCGGGCGAGGCTGGGAGCTCATCACCCAGCTCCATTTTCCCCCGCGTGGGGTGGGCGACCTGCTCGGTGCAGCGGGCAACGCCGCCGCGTGGAAGCTCCTGCCTTCCCTGCTCACCACCACGAAGTCGAAGCTCGACGCGTCGGGTGAAGTGCCGCCGCTCGCCCGCGCGCTGCTCGACGAGGTGCTGCTCGTCTCGACGCAGTCGAGCGCCGCACACACGCCGTACCTCTTCGGCGCGCTGGGCCTCGAGTACCTGCAGCGGCCCTTCGTGCTGGCGACCGGTGGGCTCGCCTCGCTCGTCGAGCACCTCGGAGACGTCTTCGTGAAGCGCGGCGGCACGCTGAAGCTCGACACGTCGGTGAGCTCGTTCGCCCGGGCAGGCTCGGGCTTCTCGGTGCAGACGAGCTCGGGCGCGTTCGAGGGCGAGCAGCTCGTGCTCAACCTCACCCACTGGGACGCGCAGCGGCTGGCGAGCGACGAGCTGAAGCGCGAGTTCGCGGGGACCGTGAGGCGTCACCCCGACGCGTGGGCGACGTTCACCCTCTACCTCGGCGTGCAGGACGTGTTCGGCCCCGACGTCGCGCCGTACCACCAGGTGGTGTGTGAGGCCTTGCCGACCTCCGGGGCGCACTCATTGTTCGTGACGCTCGGGCGGGCAGACGACCGCACCATGGCGCCCGAGGGCTTTCGTGCGGTGACGGTGAGTTGCCACACGCCCGCGCGCGCCTGGGAGGGGCTGAGCGACGAGGCCCACGCCGAGAAGAAGGCGAAGGCGACCGAAGAGCTGATGCGCGAGCTCGAGCGCGTCTTCCCCGCGCTTGCGGGAGCGGAGAAGCGGGTGGTGATGCCAGGCACGCCGCGCACGTGGGAAGGCTTCACCGGTCGCCAGGGCGGGCGTGTGGGCGGCTTGCCGTTCGACTTCGCGACGTTGCGGCGCGGGTTCCCCACGGGGCGCACCTCGGTGCCCGGGCTGGTGCGCGTCGGTGACACCGTCTTCCCCGGCCAGAGTGTCCCGGCCTGCGCCTGGGGCGCCCGTCGCGTGGTCGCCGAGTTGCTCACCTGAAGCTCCCTCTCCCTGCGTGAGCGGGGAGAGGGCCGGGGTGAGGGGCCCGACTCCAGCGAACGAGCCCCTCACCCGGCGCTGCGCGCCACCCTCTCCCCGCGTCGCAGGGAGAGGGAGAGAGTTACGTCGGGCGTTTGCGCCAGGTGTTGAACGCCACCAGCGCGAGCAGCACGCCGCCACCGACGTAGAAGCGCCACGTGAGCTGCTCCGCGTCGGGGAAGATGAACCACGCGAGCACCATCGAGTACACGGGCTCGAGCGACACCGCGAGCGCGAGCGCGTACGGCGAGAGCGTCTTGAGCACCCGCAGGTTCCACAACCACGGCAGCACGGTGCACCCGATGCCGAGCAACAGCAGCAGCCCCACGTCGACCGCGCTCAACTTCCACGGCGACACGAATTCCCCCGGCCACAACGCGAAGAACGCGCTCGTCGCCACCGTCGCCGCCAGCAGTTCCCAGAAGGTCATCACCTCACCGCGCGTCTCCCGCGCGAGCTGACCGTTCAGCACCCCGAAGCTCGCCGAGAACAACGCGCTGCCCATGCCCATCGCGAGCCCCACCGCGTCGGTGTTGGTCTCGACCTTCACCAGCACGCTCACCCCGAGCATCACCCCGAAGCCGAGCACCAGCTCGCTGACCGATAGCTTCCGTTTGAACACCAATGGCTCGAACAGCGCGGTGAAGAACGTGATGGTCGACAGGCACAGCACCGCCACCGCGATGCCCGCGTACTTGATGCACCCGTAGAAGAGCAGCCAGTGCAGCGCCACCAGCACACCCACCAGCGCGAAGCGCCGCAGCGTCGAGGGCGAGACGGCGAACGACAGCCCGCGCCACTTGATGATGAGCGGCATCACCGAGATGACGACCAGCAGCCGGTAGAACACCAGCGGCACCGCCGAGATGCTGATGAGCCGCCCCAGAATCGCGGTGAAGCCCCACACGAAGACCGTGAAGTGCATCAGCGCGTGCGCGGGCCCCGGCTTGAGCGCGTCGCTCACGTCACGGCCCGCCACTGCCCCGGCGCGAGCGACGCGTCGAGCGACCACGGCCCGAAGCGCGTGCGGTGCAGTGACACCACGTGCACCCCGCGCGCAGCGAACATGCGGCGCACCTGGTGGTACCGCCCTTCCTGCACCGTCACCTCGGCCTGCTTTTCACCGAGCAACGTGAGCTTCGCCGGCAGCGTGCCCACCAGCGCGCCGTCTTCTTCCCGCAGCTCGATGCCCGCGGCGAAGTCGTTCACCAACGAGGCGGGCGGCTCGACGTCGAGCAGCGCGACGTACGTCTTCTCGACGTGGTGCTTTGGCGAGGTGAGCTTCTGCACCAGCGGCCCCTGGTCGGTGACGAGAATCAGCCCCGAGGTGTCGCGGTCGAGCCGGCCAATCGAGGTCACCTTCGGGTCGCGCGACTGCCACCGCTCAGGGAGCAGGTCGTACAGCCGCTGCCCTTCACGCGAGTCGTGGGTGCACACCACCCCCACCGGCTTGTGGACCATCACCAGCAGCCCATCGGGGAACTCGAGCGGCTCTCCATCGAGCGTCACCTTCGTGCCGTCGACCCGGGTGCTCGCGTCGTCACACGGCGCACCGTTCACCTCGACCCGCCCCGCAGCACACAGCGCGCGCGCGTCTTTGCGGCTGCAGTAGCCGAGGGAGCTCAACAGCTGGTCCAGGCGCCGCACCCGGCGCCCCATACGTCACACCAACGTCACAGCCAACGTGCACGGCACGCGTTACGATCTCGTCACGATGTTCGAAGCGGTGTTGCCGGGTTCGGCTCAGAAGGCCTTCGACGAGTTCGTCGACCTCCGTACGGCGCGGCTGTGGCTCCCCGGGTTGAAGCGCGCGCAGGTGGTGCGCACCGACGCGAACGGGCGCCCGCTCGAGGTGTTCTACGAGTTCGGCGAGGTGCTCGCCTATGCGCTCGTCTACGCCTACGACGACGCCCACAAGCGCGTGCGCTGGGTGCCGTCGTCCGGGGTGCGCGATGGCGTCTCGGGGGGCGCGACGTTCGAAGACACGCCGCAGGGGTGCCGTTTCACGTACTCGCTCGAGAGCCTGCGCGGCCGCTCGGAAGACCACGAGGCGCAGGTGGCCCGCGCCTTCGTGCAGTGGATGGGCTCGCGCACGCGCTGACGCCGCACCCACGTCTACGGCGTGACGAAACGCAGCACGCGAATGCCGCCGTCGGTGACCTGCCACACCTCGTAGGGCGACATCGCGAAGCCCGCGTCGAGGTTCAGGTCGAGCGGGCCCGAGGTGCCCTCGATGTTGGTGGTGGTGCCCATCGAGAGCCCATTCGCCAACTCCGCCCACTTGTCGGCGCGCAGTTGCGTCGGCGGACCCGAGGCGAGCGACATCTTTGCCATGCCCTGGGCCAGACGAGGGCCGGTGATTTTCTTCGGGTCGGGCGGGGTGCCCGCAGCGAACTGCGCCGACAGCATCACCAGCCACGCCGCGTCGTAGCTGTGCGAGACGTAGTTGGTGGTGTCGGGGTCGACGCCGTACCGCGTGCGGAACACGTCGCGGAAGGTCGGGTAGGCGAGCCCGGCGCCCTGAGCGGGGGCCGTGCCGAGCGCGCTCTCGAATTCACTGCGCGTGGTGGGGGTGATGGTCGCGGGGTCTTTCGACGAATCGGTGAGGTACCACCGGTGACCCATCGCGCGCGTCAGCTGCGGGAAGAGCTTCGCGCGCTCGATGAGGAACACCACGTCGGCGGGGCCACCGATGAGCACCGTGGCCTGCGGCATGAGGTTGAGCACGCCGTTGACCGCCGTCTCGCGCGTCGGCGTCTGCTCGTCGTCACGCACGTAGGGGAAGAGCTGCGCGGTGTAGCCCTTCGAGGTCAGCAGTTCCTTGAGCGGGTTGCCGAAGCCCTGCCCGTAGGCGGTGGTGGGGGCGAGAATCGCCACGCGCGTGCCGGCGTCGAGATCCATCTGCACCAGCCGCGACATCACCTCGGCCTGGAAGTTGTCTGGCGGCGCGACGCGCCACACGTTGCCGTCGTTGCTGAAGACGGTGGTGAGCTCGGGGTTGGTGGCGTTGGGCGAGATGATGAGCGTGCCCGCGTCTTTGCGCGTCGAGTCGAGGGCCATGGTCTGCGTCGGCCCGCTGCTCGAGACGAACATCGCCGGCACCTTGAGGTTGTTGATGAACCACGGCCCCTGCACCGCGAGGCTCGCATCGGGGGCGCCGGTGTTGCAGACGAAGAGGCCGAAGAAGCCGCGCTCGCTCGAGAGCCGGTCGTTTCCTTCTGAGAGGGCCAGCTTGATGCCGTTGACGCTCTGCACCTCGGAATCGTCGACTTCCCCGCTGGAGCCGGTGATGGGCAGCAGCGCCACGAGCGGAATGCGGTTGGTCTCTTCGAAGGCCTTGCGCATGCCGCCCGCCTCTTCGCGGCGACACCCGGTGGGCAGCGGCAGGCAGTAGCCGCTGCTGCACGCCGCGACGGTGCCGCAGTCGACGTCGGTGATGCATTCCTTGAAATTGCCGGCGGTGGTGAAGCTGCACGACGCGAAGGCGAACACTGCGAGCGCGAGGGCGAGCAGGAAGACGAGCGGGCGAGTCATTTAGAAGTGACCTCCGACGCCGGCCATCGCGCCCCCGCCGAGCACCGGCGCGAAGACGACGTTGACGGCCTTCTCGGGCTCTCCGCCCCTGGGGAAGAGGATGACCGCCGTCACCGCGCCGGCGAGCCCCACGAGCAACGAGACATCGGCCACGGCCGCGGTGGTGCGCGTCTCGATCTCGAGGCGGGTCTTGTCCTGCAGCGTGATGGAGGAGCGGAAGGCGTCTTTGTTCACGTTCGACGCGATGCCGAACGAGAGCGCGCTGAGCAGGCCGGCCGCGCCCACGCCACCGACGATGAACGACACCAGCTTGAAGCTGTTCACCTTCTTGCCCTCTTCTTCGCGCCGCGCCTTTTCCTTCGCTTCGAACTCGCGGCGTTGCCGGCGGGCTTCCGCGGCCTCGGCGTCGGCGCGCTCTTCGGCCTTTCGCGCGTCGGCCTCGAGCCGTTCCTTCTCGGCGTTACGCACCTTCTTGTCGGCCTCACCGCGCGCCACCAGAGTGCGCAGCCGGTCCATGGCGAGGTTGGCCTTCTTCACGAGGTCAGGCTGCGTGTCGCCCGAGGGCTGGCTCACGTACTTGCGGTAGTAGTCGAGCGAGAGGTCGAGCTCGCCCGCCTGGTCGTACGCGCGCGCGATGTTGTACAGGTACAGCGCGGTCGGCTCGGCGTCGTACGCTTCCTTCAGCTTCTCGGCGGCGTCTTTGTACTTGTTGTCTTTGTAGAGGCGGTCGGCGTCTTTCGCGAGCGCGGTCGCCTTGCTGTTGGCGGCGGGCGCTGCGCTCGCACACAGGAGCGCGAGGAAAAAAGCGAGACATCGCATGGGCCTCGAACTTACTTCCGCGCGCGAGGGGATGCGAACTTCAGACCGGGGCGCTCAGTCTTCGAGCAGACCCTTCAATGCGTCACCACCCTGTGGCAGCGAGAGCGCCTGCGCGTAGTGCAGCAACAGCGCGCGGTTGTCGCTCACGTTCAGGTTCTGCAGCTCGAGCGCACCGATGCGGTCTTCGGGTGAGAACGCGCCGACCGTCTTTTCCATCGAGAGCTTCTCGGGCGCATACGCCGACTGCGCGGCCTCGGTGTTGAGGATGGTGAGGTCGTCACCGCGGCGCAGCTCGAGCGTGACTTCACCCGTGATGGCGGTGGCCACCCAGCGCACGAGCGATTCCTTCACCAGCATCGCCTCGGGGTCGTACCAGCGGCCTTCGTAGAGCAGGCGGCCCAGCCGGCGGCCGAGCGTGCAGTAGAGGTCGGTCGTGTTTTCGTTGTGCACCGCCGACAGGATTCGCTCGTACGTGAGGTGCAACAGCGCCATCGCGGGCGCCTCGTAGATGCCGCGGCTCTTGGCGTCGATGACGCGGTTCTCAATCTGGTCGGACATGCCGAAGCCGTGTCGGCCGCCAATCTGGTTGGCCTCGAGGAAGAGCGAAACGAGCGAGTCGAAGCGCTTGCCGTTGAGCGCCACGGGCACGCCGTGTTCCCAGGTGACGGTGACCTTCTCGGTCTCAATCTTCGTCTCGGGCTTCCAGTGCGCCACGCCCATGATGGGGTTGACGATTTGCATCGAGGTCTTGAGGTGCTCGAGGTCTTTCGCCTCATGCGTCGCGCCGAGCATGTTGCTGTCGGTCGAGTACGCCTTCTCGGTCGACATGGTGTGCGGCAGGCCGATGGAGTTGAGGAACTCGGACATCTCCTTGCGGCCGCCGAGCTCGTTGACGAACTGCTGGTCGAGCCACGGCTTGTAGATGCGCAGGTCGGGGTCGACGAGAATGCCGTAGCGGTAGAAGCGCTGAATGTCGTTGCCGCGGTGCGTGCTGCCGTCGCCGAAGACGTGCACGTCGTCGTGCTTCATGGCGCGCACGATGGCGGTGCCGGTGACCGCGCGGCCCAGCGGCGTGGTGTTGAAGTACTTCTTGCCGCCCACGTGCAGGTGAAACGCGCCGCACTGAATCGCGGTCAACCCTTCGCGCGCGAGCGAGTCGCGGGTGTCGATGAGGCGGGCCACCTTCGCGCCGTGCTTGATGGCGATGGGGGGAATGTCGTTGACGTCTTTCTCGTCGGGCTGCGCGAGGTCGGCGGTGTACGCGTAGACCTCGACGCCTTTGCGCGTCATCCACGCGACGGCGGCGCGGGTGTCGAGCCCCCCGGAGAAAGCGAGACCAACGCGAGTGCCCTTCGGTGGAAGCTGTCGGTGAATGCGGCTCATGGGCGCGAGATTTCGAACTTCCAGGCGCGCATTGCAAGCGCTGATGAGGGGCGTATGGGTTGGCCCATGGTGCTCCTCGCCGCTGATGTGCCGGCCTCGTCACACGACTTCAACCCCGGTCGCGAGAACCTCGGCATGCTCACCATGGCCATCGTGGTGCTGGTCTTCTGGCTGTTGTACCGCCAGATGATCGAGCTCACCCGCCGCCGTGCCGCCCGCACCCAGCCATGGAAAGACGCGCTCACCGAGGCAGGCGTGACCAGCGAGTTCCTCGAGGTGCTCGAGCGCTGTCAGTTGCCCGAAGAGCCGTGGCCGTGGCTCAAGGCGCCGCTGCTCGGCAGTGACAACCGCGACCTCTTCGCCCGCGACGTGAGCGCGTACGTTTCGAAGCTGGGCGTCGAGCGCGCGGTACCCGTCTATGCGGAGGGGAAGAACGAGGTCCTCGTGCTCTGGGTGAAAGACGCGAAGGGCGCGCGCTTCGTGCGCTTCAGCCCTGAGCGCGGCGTGCAGCGCGAGTTCCCCGACTTTCAGGCCGTGCTCGCAAGCATGCTGCAGCAGGCGCTCGATGCGGGCGTCGAACCCTCGCAGCTCCGTCGACTCAGTGAAGGGGTCGGGTTCAAGAGCCCCGACCCGAAACTCCCTCTTCCTGCGTAAGCGGGCAGAGACGACACCGACTGCGTCGACCACGGGGAAACGAAAGTCTTTTCTCCCTCTCCCTGCGTCAGCGGTCGCTGTGGTCAGGGCACTCGCATTCCAGGCGCCAGCTCTGTCAGGGGGATGACGCTTGCGCACGCGAGCCACGATGGGTTGCCGGCGCCGAGGAGCGTCCACACATTGTCCCATGGCCATCCATCATCTCGTCTACACCAGCCACGCTCGGGCCGGTTTCAACCGGCAGGACCTTGTGGATGTCGGCGCAAGCGCTGGAAAGCACAACCCCGCCCGCTCCATCACCGGATGCCTGGTCCTCTGTGAGGGACGCTTTCTGCAGGTGCTCGAGGGCGGGCTGTCGGCGATCAACGAGTGCTACCAACGGATCGCCGCCGACACGCGGCACCACGGCGTCACGCTGATCGAGGTGGGGCGTACCGATCGTCGCCGGTTCGGCAAATGGTCGATGAAATGGATCTACGCCGCCGACATCGCGGGCACCGCAGAGGTCGTTCACAAATATCTGCCAGAGGCTCAGTTCACCCCAGAGTTGCTCTCGGGCAAGGCCTGCGTCGACCTCCTCGCGGAATGCGCCGAGCTCCTCTGACTCACCGGCCTCGTCGTCGCCCCGTTGAAGCGGCATGACCCTCGCCACTATCGCGCTCGTCTCGACGCTGCTCGCTTCATCTGGTTTCACGCTCCACGAGTGGGGCACCTTCGCCTCCGTCGCCCGAGAAGCCCGCTCGCCGGCCCGTCGGACCTGCCCTCCTCCGTCTCGAAGAAGAAGGGCGGGCGTTGCTGCGCCGCTTCGCGCCTTGAGGGCGCGCCTCGTCATTCGTCGCTGGTGTTGATGCCCAGGCGCCGCAGCATGCGGTGCACCGACTGGCGCGGGAGCCCGGCACGTTGCGCGGCACGGGTGACGACGCCGTTGGCGGCCTTCAAGTGCTCGAGCAGGTACGTCTTCTCGAAGCTCTCGAGCACCCGGTCTTTGGCGTCGTGGTACGGCAACGAGAGCAGCTGGCTCGACATCTCGGCGCGCAGCTTCGCGCCTGACGACTCGTCGTTGCTGGCCTCGAGGTTCTTCCCCAGGGCGCGGGCGATGGCTCCAGCCCCCAGGTCGGGGAAGGCGTCGAGCCGCTCGAGCACGTTGCGCAGCTCGCGCACGTTCCCCGGCCAGTCGTGCCGCGAGAGCATGTCAACCAGCTCTTGGGTCAACGCCTGGCTCGCTTTGTTCTTCGCCTCGAGCGCGCGCACCAGCTGCGGCACGTCGTCAGGGCGTTCGCGCAGGGGCGGCACGCGCACGCGGAACACCGAGAGCTTGAAGAAGAGGTCTTCGCGGAAGCGGCCCGCCTTCACCGCGGCCTCGAGGTCTTTCTGGGTCGAGGCGACGACGCGCACGTTCACCTTCACCGTGCCGCCCACGCCGGGCCGTTTGATTTCCTTCGTCTCGAGCGCGCGCAGCAACTTCGCCTGCAGGCCGCTGGAGAGCTCGCTGACTTCATCGAGATACAACGTGCCGCCCTCGGCCTCTTCGAAGGCCCCCGGTCGCGCGGTGGGGCGCGCGCTCGACACGTCGTGACCGAAGAGGTCGCTCTCGGCGAGGGTCTCGTTGGCGGCGCCCAGGTCGACCACCACGAAAGGCCCGTCGGCGCGCGCGCTCTTCTGGTGAATCGACCGCGCCAGCGTTTCCTTGCCGGTGCCCGATTCACCCTCGAGCACGACGGGGGAATCGGTCGGGGCGGCGCGCTCGAGCACCGCGAAGATGCGGCGCATCACCAGGCTGCGGCCCAGCGCCTCGCCGAAGCGCTCGTGGGGCGACAGCGGCCACTGAATCTCATGACGCTCGGGCTCGAAGCGAAGCTCGTTGCGACCCACCATCAACCGCACCTTGTCCGACAGGCGCGCGTCCATCACCTGCACGCCTTCGAGGTGCACGCCGTTGGTGCTGCGGAGGTCACGCAGCCGGTACCCGCCCGGACCGCCAGTGAGCTCAAAGTGGCGGCGGGACACCGAGGTGTCGGACAGCACCAGCTGGCACGATTCGTCGCTGCCCACGACCACCGGCTGGCCTTCCAGCACCACTTCCTTGCCCTTGTCGGGGCCTTTGGTGACTGTCAACCGCGCCCTGGGAAAACGGGCGATGTCGGCATGGAGGACCTCGGTCAGCTGATCAAGTGCCATGTGCGCGGCAACCTACCGCTCATCTGGACGACCTGCCGCGTACAAAGGCGTGCCACCCCGGGGGCCATGGGGTTGAATACAGAGCAGGTGATTCCGTCTGATCCGCCGTCTCACACCTCCCGAGGACGACACAATGCGCCTGCCACTCGTCGTTGGAATTGCTGCGCTGGGCCTGATGGCCAGCGGTTGCGTGGTTCGCACCTACCCCCGCACCAGTCGCGTCGTGACGACCACGACCTGCGACCCGCGTTTCCCGTGCTCGAACACGTACTACTGGGATGAGTGGCGCGGCTGTTACGTCTTCTACGACGGCTACCGCTACTACGACGCGCTGGGCACGGCCGGCACCTACCCGCTGCCGCCGCAGAACATCATCGTGACCTACCCGCCGCAGAGCTACGTGCCGCCGTCGTATTACGTGCCGCCTCCGAACACGTTCTTCCCGCCGCCGCGCTACCAGCGTCCTCCATCGAACTACCACACGGCCATTCCGGTGACCTGGCACACGGCGCCGCCGCGCGTGTCGGGGAACTTCGGCAACCCGCCGCCTCCGAACACGTACAACCCGCCCCCGCCTCCGCCCAACACCGGCAACGGTGGGTACCGTCCGCCTCCGCCCCCGAACACAGGTGGTGGGTACGTGCCGCCGCCTCCGCCCCCGAACACAGGTGGTGGGTACGTGCCGCCGCCCCCGCCCAACACCGGTGGTGGGTACATGCCGCCGCCTCCTCCGAACTCGGGTAACGGCGGCTACCGTCCGCCTCCTCCGCCGTCGGGTGGTGGGTTCACGGTGCCCCCTCCGAACACGGGCAATGGTGCGCCTCCGCCTCCGCCCCCCAGCTCGGGCGGCTTCAACGGAAATGGTGCGCCCCCTCCGCCTCCGCCCTCGGGCAACGGTGGCGGTCTCTACGGAAACGGCGCGCCGCCTCCGCCTCCGCCCTCGGGCAACGGCAATGGTGGCAACGCCGGTGGTGGGCTCTACGGAAACGGCGCGCCGCCTCCGCCTCCGCCCTCGGGCAACGGCAATGGTGGTGGCAACGCCGGTGGTGGGCTCTATGGCAACGGCGCTCCGCCGCCTCCTCCGCCGTCTTCAGGTGGTGGGTACACGGTGCCGCCGCCCAACACGGGCAACAACGCCGCGCCTCCTCCGAGCAACACGTACCGTCCGCCGACTGCCGTTCCCGCCGCGCCTCCTCCGACGATGGGCAACACCTACCAGCCGCCCCCGGCGCCGCCCCCCACCCGGGTGAACCCGAACGTGAACCCCGGCATGCAGACGCAGACGTACAACCCGCCTGCGCCGCCTCCGCAGCAGCCGGTGATGCGTACGCCGAACGACCCGCGCCCGTATTACGCGCCGCCGCCGCAGCGGAACCTGCCTTACACGGTGAACCCGCAGTTGCCTCCGACCCAGGCTGCGCCGCCGCCGGGCCCGCCGCCCGCGAAGCGGATGCAGCCCGCGCCTCCGCCTCCGCCCCCCGCGGCTGGTGGCATGCGCCCCGCGCCCCCGCCGCCTCCGCGGTAAGCAGCTGAGGTGGTGTCGAACCCGCGCCGCTCTCCTTTTCGGAGGGCGGCGTTTTGCTGTGCTGCCGGTGCGCTGCGAGGTGGGCGTTGGCCGCGTTCCTCGCAGGCCGGTGCTCACCCTGGGGAACACCGCGTACGTGGTGTTCGGCAAGGGCGCGATGACGAGCTCGGGACTCTGCGCACGCACGCGTTGCAGACCTCACCTCGCGCAACGCGCGTCGCTTCAGCCCGCTCGCCTCAGCCATCGAGTGACGCGCAGTGCGGCGCCACCAGTCGGCCGGCGAACGAGCCCCCATCGAAGGTCGCCTCGAGCGTGAACGTGACGCTGACGCCCGGCTGCACGTCGAGCGCCGTGGCGCGCGTCGTCGTACTTCGCAGCACCGGCGCCGAGGTGAGCACGCCATCGAAGTCGAGCAGCGTGACGCGCAGCCCGTCGGCGTACGTGAGCACGCCGCCATCGCGCAGCGCCTGGAGACCCGAGACAATCAACGTGCGGCTGGGCGTGGGCGAGTTCATGTCGGGGCACGCCGGGTCGCCACCAAAGTGCGCCTCGACGTAGAGCCCACCATCCGGCTCCACGCCGTGCTGTGCGCGGGTGAAGGGCCCGCTCTTCGCGCCCACCACACCGACGAGCTGCGTGCCTCCGTCGTCGAGGGTGCCGGCATCGACCACGCCCGCGTCCATCGCGCTGCCGGCGTCACCGGCAACGCCCGCATCCACCACGCTGCCGGCGTCACCGGCAGCGCCCGCGTCCATGGTCACGAACCCCGCGTCGACCTCGCCGCCTCCATCGGGTGAAGGCGGGAGCGGGGCACACGACACGAGGCAGAACGCAGCAACGAGCAGAGAGCGCATCACGACGCCCTTCGTACGCTTTTTGTGTACGGTGCGCCGCCTTCCACGCCCTCAAGGGGAATCGATGAAGCGCCTGCTCGCGTTGTGCCTGTCGTTCACCGCTGCCACCACCTTCGCCTCGGGCTTCTACTTCGGCGACAACGGCGCCAAGGCCATGGTGCAGGGCGGCGCGTTCACCGCGCAGGCCGATGACCTCACGGCGATGCAGCACAACCCCGCGGGCCTCGCGCAGCAGCAGGGCTTCTCGTTCCTCGCCGACCTGCAGCTCATTCGCCACGACGTGACCTACTGGCGGCAGAACCCGGGGTGGGACCCAGCGAGCCCCAGCACCATTGCCAACGTGGTGAGCAGCCAGAAAGACCCGTTCCTGCTGCCCTTCTTCGCGGTCTCGTATGGCTTCAAGCTGTTCGAGCGCCCGTTCACCATCGGCCTTGGGCTCTTCGCGCCGCCTTCGCAGGGGGCGTACAAGTACCCCACGCCGAACTACACGAAGAACGAGATGGGCACGGCGTACGTCGAGACGCCGATTCGGTACGCCCCGCAGCGCTACGCGCTCATCAGCAACGACATCGTCATCGCCTACCCCACGCTGTCGCTCAGCTACTCCGTGCACAAGATGCTGCAGATTGGCGTCTCAGCGCAGCTGACGCTGTCGAACTTCAAGCAGACCCAGACGCTCTTTGGCGGTGATGCATTCGGGCTCAACCCCATGACCCAGCAGATGGAGAACCCCGACTACGACGCCACGGTGTCCATCGACCTGCCAGGCCAGGTCGGCTTCACGGGCATCATCGGCCTGATGTTCAAGCCCACCGAGTGGCTGAGCTTCGGTGCGTCGGTGCGCCCGCCCGTGCCCTTCCGCGCACGCGGGAAAATCACCGTCGGCCTCTCGGACTTCTTCAAGAACGCCGGCGCGACGGTGAACGGCGACACGGCGACGCTGACGATGACGCTGCCGCTCGAGGTGCGCTTCGGCGCGCGCGCCACGCCCATCGCTGGCCTCGGCATCAACCTGGACTTCGTCTACCAGGGGTGGAACTCGGTCGACCAACTGCTGCTCACGCCCGAGAACCTCACCATCACGGCCATGGGCAACTCGAGCACCATCGCGCCGTTCGGGCTGCGCAAGAACTGGCTGCCCACCTTCAGCGCGCGGCTCGGCGCGTCGTACCGCATCTTCCAGTACCTCTCGGCGTCGGCCGGTGTGCTCTTCGAGACGGGCGCGGCGCCCAGCGCCACCTACTCGGTGGACTGGACCCACCCGACCCGCTTCATCTTCACCGGCGGGCTCACCGGGCACCTCGGGCCCATCGACCTCATCGCTGGCGCGATGTTCAGCCCGACGAACACCACCGACGTGACCGACTCCATCGTCGAGCGCGGGCAGACCAACCCCGAGCTGCCAGACGCGTACGTCGGCAACGGCCGCTACACCTCGGGTGGCTACGGCATCATCATCGGCGTGCGCGGCAACTTCGGGGGCGACCCGAAGCCGAGCGAGACGAAGCCGGTGGAGACGAAGCCGGCCGCGGAGACCACGCCTGCTCCCGAGGCAAAGCCCGTCGAGCCCACGCCGGCCCCGGCGAACTGATCAGCGGCGCCCCAGCCCCTCGAGCACCTCGTTCAAGCGCTCGAGCCGCAGCGGCTTCGACAAGACGCCGTTCATGCCCACCTCGGTGCAACGCGCGAGGTCTTCCTGCGTCACCGCGGCGGTGCGGGCGAAGATGGGGGCGCTGAACCCGGCGGTGCGCAGCGTGTGGGCGGCCTCGTACCCGTCCATCACCGGCGCAAGTCGCAGCCAGCAGGCCGGCACCCACGAAGAGAGACGCGGTCAGGGCGACCGAGCCGCCGCGCTTCACCGAACGAAGCACCCACATCGCGAGCACCAGGAGGGCGATGGGGCCGGCGAGGTGGAGCCACGGCGCGCGGTTGAGCAACAGCACCACCACACTCAGCCCGCAGAGCACCGCGATCATCGACGCGAAGATGAGGAGCTTGCGTCGCCGCAACGAAGCCCAGCCGCCGAACGCCGAGGCCTCGACGCCAGTGGGTGTGGGGTCGTTCATGGTGGACCCTCAACGGTAAGAAGAAGGCCTCCACTGCAGCGACACCGAAACAGCCGTCTGACTTTTGGCGTGCAGAAGTTGCAGAGGCATTTCGGCAGGTTGCGAGGGGCAGGGGCTTTACTCGCCAGCGGCGGTGAGTCAGAAGGCCGCTCGCATGCTTCGTTACTCTGCTGATTGGCGCACCTTGATGTTCATGTGTGTGTTCGCCGCGCTCTCCATCGGAGGGTGGCTGCTCGACCCGTCGGGGCCGCTGCAGGTGGGGTGGATCCTCGTGACGATGATCAGTTCGTGGATCTGCGCGATCATCGCGCACAACACGGTGCACTGCCCGGTCTTCAAGAAGCGGTGGATGAACAAGGTCTTCCAGGTGTGGCTGAGCCTCTCGTACGGCTTCCCGGTGAGCGAGTACGTGCCGGGCCACAACCTCTCGCACCACAAGTTCACGCAGGAACGCGAAGACGTGATGCGCACCAGCAAGGTGAACTTCCGCTGGAACCTTCTCAACTTCCTCATGTTCTTCTTCGCGGTGGGGCCGGGCGTGACGACCGGCAACTACAAGTACAAGAAGGTGATGGCGCAGAAGCTGCCGCAGTGGAACCGGCAGCTCTGGTACGAGTTGATCGCGGTGTGGGGCGTGAAGGTCGCGCTGCTCGCGCTCGATTGGCGCAAGGCGCTGTGCTTCGTCGTCCTCCCGCACCTCTTCGCCGTGTGGGGCATCACCACCGTCAACTTCCTGCAGCACGACGGGTGCGACAAAGACCACAAGGTGAACCATTCCCGGAACTTCATGGGCGCGCTCTTCAACTGGTTCACGCTCAACAACGGGTACCACGGCATTCACCACGAGACACCGGGCCTCCACTGGTCGCTCACGCCGCAGGCGCACGCCGAGCGCTACCACCCGACGATTCACCCCGAGCTCGAGCAGCCCTCGCTCGCGGTCTACATGTTCAAGGCCTTCATCTACCCGGGCAAGCGCGTCACGTTCGACGGCAAGCCGGTGGTGGTGCAGCCTCAGCCCGACAACGACTGGGTGGTGGTGAGCGAGAACACCGCCGCCGCCGAACTCGGGGCCGTCGGCAGCGGCAGCTGACGTCTCTCTCCGTTACGGACAGCCCGGGTTGAGCGGGAAGGCGGGGTTGCCCGCGTTGCCTGCCGTGCGTTGCCACTTCGGCCACGGCGCCGTCGGGTCGAGCTTCGTGGAGTCGACGATGATGGCCGCCAGCACCCCCGCGCCCGCCCCGGTCTGCCCCAGCACGTAGAGGGTGCCGGGCCGGTTGACCGCCACGCGGTTGCAGTCGAGGGTCGGCGGCGCGACGACCGAGAACGAGGTGCCGAGAGCGGCAGCGGTGGTGCTCCACAGCGGCGTCGCGCCGGTGAGCCCGGTCGAGCCCTGGGCCTGGTACACGTTCAAGGTGCCCCCGCTCGTCACGGAGTACACCTTCGCGCCGGTGCCGATGACCGGCGTGGTCACCACCTCATTGCCGGGCAGGGGTGCGCCGAGCGCAGTAGAGTTCCCTGAGAGCACGCGCGTGGTCAGGCTGATGGGCGTGGTGAACAGGTTGTTCGAGGCCAGCGAGAGGGGCCTGCCATTCGGCGTGAGCGCAAACGCCTGCGTGCTGCTGCTGCCCCGGAGCATGATGGCTGGCGCAAACGCCCGGCTGCCCCAGCTGACCTGGGGGCTGTTCGACGGCGCGAACTCGTAGGCGCCGGGCGTCGGCAGGTCGACCACGCCCAGCACGCCGCCGGACAAGCGGTCCCACGTGGAGAGCAGGACGTCACCGGCGAGTGAGAGGCCTGTTGGGGTGGCGAGCGCGACGCTGCCGGTTCTGCCGCCGACGTTCGGCCCGGAGCCGCTGAGGGCGGCCCACACGATGGAGTTCGTCGAGTTCGACTGGAACCACACGCGGTTCTGCCGAATGACGAGGTTGGTGGCGGAGAAGGGCGCTCCGGCGGGCGAGACCGCCGCCTGCACGTATTCCGAGCGCGCCGGGGCCAGCGGGGTCGACGCGCCGCCGGCGGGGCCGTACTCGCAGAGGGTGCCCGCGATGGTGCCGCTGAAGACGAGCGCCGCGCGCGTCTCGTTCATTCCTCCCTCGAAGAGCGCGAGGGCTGAGTGCGTGGGGCGCTGCAGGTCACGGCAGGTGACGGTGGAGAGGCCCGTCGTCGAGCCTGAGGTGGTGAAGGCGCGCAGCTCCGAGCCGGAGAATCCGCCGAGGTTGACCGCCGCGTAGACGACCTCGGCGGTGCCGTTGTTGGCGATGCGCGAGGTGGCCACCGAGAGGCTCCGCACGTCTCCGACCGCCCGCGGGAAGCCGGTGCGGGCCTGACCCTCGGGGCTGAACGAGTAGAGCGAGCCACTGCCGTCGTTCGTGCGCGCCTCGCTGCCGACGTAGATGTTGCCCGCCGAGTCGAGCGCCGGGGCTGCGGTGAACTGGCCGTTGCCGAACGTGGTGTTGAACCACCTCACGCGCGTCACGGTGAACTGGGTGCGTGCGCTGCTGGGGTTGCCGGCGAGGTCATTCGCGGTCGCGGTGACTGCGAAGGTGTCGCTCAGAGCGTTCATCACGGGCGAGGCGAGGTCGAGCAGCACGCACACGTCGTTGGCCACCAGAGCCAGTCCGCGGCTGGTGCAGCTCGCGCCCGACAGATCGACGGTCTGCGTGGGGACGCTGGTGGGCGCTGAGCCCGCACTCAACGTCACGATGACGCCGGCGAGGGTGAGCGGCTCAGACGGGCGCACCACCGCGGGGATGAGCTCGTCGCGGCGCCAGCTGCCGCGCGCAGGGGTGGGCGGCAACACCACGGTCAGAGTCGGCGCGACGCGGTCGACCCGGAAGCTGCTCGTCGCACGCACCGTCGTCCACCCGGCGGTGGCGACGAAGTTCTCCTCGACGGCCGGCAACGGCAGCGCCACCGTGAAGTCGTTGCCCGCCATGCGCGTGAGAGGGCCCACCACAGAGCGCCAATTGGGAATCGTCAGGGGTACCGAGGTCAATGAGGCCGGCGCTGTACCGCCGTCGAGCAAGGTGACGCTGACGCCGAAGGTGAAGGGGTTGGCCGTCGCGAGGTTCAAGGTGCTGTTGTTCAGCGGCTGCTTGAACGTCACCACCCACGCCGGCACGCACACGCCGCCTGCCGGTGTCGGCTGACACTCTTCGGCCTTTGGGCACGTGACGGTGCACGTGGATCCGCTGCCGCCGCCCGTGGCTGCGCCTCCGCCGACCGGGGTACCGCCGCCCGTCGCCGCGCCGCCGCCGGCCGCAATTCCTCCACCGGTCGCCGTTCCTCCACCCACCGCCATTCCGCCGCCAGTCGCTGCGCCGCCGCCGGTGGCTGTGCCTCCTCCCACCGCCATTCCGCCGCCAGTCGCTGCGCCGCCGCCGGTGGCTGTGCCTCCTCCCACCGCCATGCCGCCGCCAGTCGCTGCGCCGCCGCCGGTGGCTGTGCCTCCTCCCACCGCCATGCCGCCGCCAG